>DAONEP010000034.1:0-34217 GCA_035403165.1 Bacteroidales bacterium
GACCTGAAAAAGCGGGGATTCAAATTTGTGGGTTCTACCATTTGTTATGCTTTCATGCAGGCTGCCGGAATGGTAAACGACCATCTCACCGTATGTTTCAGGTATCGTGCCTGTTAATGTCTTGCGGACAGATTCTTGTAAATTTCTGTAAACAGGAAGATCTTCCTTTTCCGAAAGGCCGGATTTAAGATGCATAAATATCCCAGCCCGGTTCTCCGGACGTCCTGTCGGCCTGGCGCTAAATTTGAATTATTCCGGTTCACTTCACCTGACAATCCATCCGATATCAGTTCATTAACAAAATCAGGCATTGAATACGTTGTTCCGGCTGCACTCTCATAGCCGTCTTTTGGCCTATCTTTGCAGTCATCTGATATTAAAACCGCCGTCTTGAAAGAATTTCCCATCACAGCCTGGCTTCCGGTTACCCGCGATGAAATGTTGAAACGCGGCTGGGAAGAGGTTGACGTAGTCATCATTTCAGGCGACGCTTACGTGGATCACCCGGCGTTTGGCAGTGCCCTGATCGCCAGAATAATCGAAGCTGCCGGGTACAGGGTTGCCATAGTTGCGCAGCCAAACTGGCGCGACGATCTCAGGGATTTCAAAAAATTCGGGAAACCCAGGCTGTGTTTTGCCGTATCGGCCGGCAACATGGATTCGATGGTAAACCATTACACCGCCAATAAACGGCTGCGCAGCGACGATGCCTATACTCCCGGCGGCGTGGCCGGGTTTCGTCCCGATTATGCCACAACGGTCTATACAAAAGTCCTCAAACAACTTTTTCCGGATGTTCCTGTCGTGATTGGCGGGATAGAGGCCTCCATGCGCCGGCTGGCTCACTACGACTACTGGAGCGATACGCTCAAACCGTCAATCCTCATCGATAGCGGGGCCGATATACTGGTTTACGGAATGGCAGAAAAAGGAATTGTGGAGGTGCTGCAACGTTTCGAAAAACAGAAGGATACAGCCTGGCTGACGGATATTCCACAGACGGCTTTTATAGTGGATGAAGCTGCTGTTGATGCGATGGCAAAGGAAATGCCTGCACTTGTGTTGCCGTCGTTCGATCAATGCCTCAGGGATAAAGCAGCCTTTGCCCGGGCATTTCGTGAAATAGAGAACGAATCGAATAAGAAGATTGCAAAGCGGCTTATCCAATGTTCAGGAACAAAGGCAGTAGTGGTAAATCCGCCTTATCCTGTCATGACCACCGCCGAAATTGATGCAGCCTACGACCTGCCTTATACAAGGTTGCCGCATCCCAGGTACAAAAAGCGCGGGGTGATTCCGGCCTATGAGATGATCCGTCACTCAGTGAACATTCACCGGGGGTGTTTCGGAGGTTGTTCCTTTTGCACCCTTGCCATGCATCAGGGGAAATTTATCGCCAGCCGTTCCGAACATTCTATCATGGCGGAAGTGGAAAAAATCACCGGTATGCCTGACTTTAAAGGATATATTACCGACCTGGGAGCGCCGTCGGCCAATATGTACCGCATGCAGGGCTTCGACCAGGACCTCTGTGCCAAATGCAGCCGTCCGTCATGTCTCTTTCCGAAGATCTGCAATAACCTGAACACCGATCATAAGCCGCTGATACAGTTGTATCAGAGAGCTGATTCTGTAAAAGGGGTTAAGAAAGTAACCATCGGCAGCGGGATCAGATATGATATGCTGGTTGGCAGATCGAAAGAGGATGACAGGCGCTTCAGCCTGACAGCCTATACACAGCAATTGGTGAAGCATCATGTTTCGGGCCGGCTGAAAGTGGCGCCGGAACACACCAGCGATGCCGTGCTGAAAATCATGAGAAAGCCTCCGTTCAAGATGTTCCATGATTTTAAAAAGGTTTTTGAGAATATTAACCGGGATGAAGGATTAAATCAGCAGCTCATCCCTTATTTTATTTCGAGCCATCCGGGAAGCCGGCTGCAGGACATGGCCCAACTGGCCATTGAAACCAGGGAAATGGGATTTCAGTTGGAGCAGGTCCAGGATTTCACGCCTACTCCCATGACGCTGTCGAGCGTTATATATTGGTCAGGAATACACCCGTTTACAGGCGAACCGGTCTATACGCCCCGTACTAAGGAGGAAAAACTGGCCCAGCGACAGTTCTTTTTCTGGTATAAACCGGAAAATAAGGACTCAATCAGGAAAACCCTTGTTAAACTTGGCGAGAACAAACTGGCCGACTCCCTGCTCGGGCCAAGAAATGTAAGAATCGCTGTTAAGAATAAGAAACGCTGACATCTTTCTGGCAAAAGCCTCAACATTCCCCGGCATGATTGAGAAATGTCATGAGTCCCCGAAACTGCCAACCGGACTAAGAACGCTGGCGCCTGATTTCCCGACGATGAACGATGATACCTATTCAGCGAAAGCGGATGAAGGCTTTTCCGGGATTACCAGAACCGGGCAAGGCGCATGTTTCAGCACGCCACTGCTGACGCTTCCGATAAATGCCCTGTAAATGATGCCGTGGCTGTGGGCTCCCACAATGATCAGTTCGGCTTTAATTTCAATGGCTTTTTCGATGATAGTATCTGTTATGGCGCCCTGGAGTAACTCCCAGGTTGTTTCGATGCCTTTTTCCTGAAGGTGCGTAGCCATAGCTTTCAGGTCGGCTTGTTGTTGTATGGTTTCTTCAGCCCTTTGTTCCTGAGAAAGCACCTGAGGGCCAATCTCATTTCCAACAAAAGCAGGAACAGGCGTTTCAATATGAACAATATGCACGCGGCTTTGAAATTGTATCGCCATCCTGGCTGTATACTGAATCACCGCAGCGGCGAGATCGGAATAATCAACCGGTACCAGAATCTGTTTCATGGCTCAAATCAGATTAATGATACAAATATAATGAATAAATATGGAAAAGGCAAGCAAATATTTGATATACAGGTTGAAATGTGAACGGATTAAATATCAATAAGTTAAACAAGTTTATTTGATGGCGTTGTTATCAGTATCGAAATCTATTACCGGATTAGTGCAATTACCTGATAACCACTCGTTTCACCAATATTCCGGAGGAGGCGGAAATGCGCAGGAAATATAATCCCGGTTTACAGGAGCTGATATCAAGGACTTCGGCGCCCGGCCAGGAAGTAAAGGTGCCGGTTTTGATTTTTTCACCGGTTACAGCGATAAGGTCATACGCGGCATTTTTTAGAGAAGTCGTTTTGGATTCAACCCTCAGGAAATCAGTAGCCGGATTAGGCGTTATGCTGATGTTTCTGGATGAAATATGGTCTTCCGATCCGTTGCCGTTGTTACACAGGATCGGGTAGATTGCATCGGTAAGCACCAGCATAGTTGGATTTGTATACAGGCTGTCATACGCGGACCATTTGTTGTCCGACTGAAGCACCCATCCTGTATTGGGTGTTATTGCCCCGGACTGGGTTGTCCATAAAACCAAAGTATCGCCTGTTTGAGAAGGCAGGGAAACGCCCAGGAAAAACGGGCCGTCAACCTGCAAAGGGGGGTCAAACAGCACCTGTGTCGGCCTCAGGGCTGCAACATCAGAAATAACCGAGGACAAGGAAACGGAAGCAGATCCGAGAAGACTTCCCGGTTGGTTATGAACGTTGTCATATTTCCATGCTTTGATAATAATGTTCTCATCATTTAGCGCGGCCTGTTTAGCATAGCTGAATTCGATCATTGCCCCCTTGATCAGCATATCTGCAGAGGTATTATCGATGAAGTCAGCTATGGCTTTATCCCCGAAAGTGTTATTTCCGGAGACATATCCCAGAGGAACATTATTTTTTGTCAGCAGGTAATAGGTAAGCGGCTCGGGAAGCGGGCAGTGTAATGTGTCACAACCGGTATAATTTATAGTAACGGTGATAAAATTCTTTTTTTCAAGCGCATAAAACTGGCTTCCGTTCGAAATGGTCAGTTTCACAGTATAAACTCCGTTTTGGGTGTAAGCATGGACCGGGTTTTGCAGCGTATCGGAAGCGCCGTCTCCAAAATCCCAGTTCCAGCTTGTAGGGCCTCCGGTCGACTGATCGGTAAAATGCACCGTAAGCGGCACAGGACCTGACGTGACATCAGCAGTGAACTGCGCTTCAAGGTCCCGTTCGATGGGGGTTGGAACAACAATGACCGGCCTGACGCCGACTTCACGGTGTTGTTGCTGAGCAAAGGCAGGAAGAACGATGAATAATACAAATATCAGGGAGTAATATTTTTTCATAACAAGCTGTTTATTGGTAATAACAGGGAAAGCCGGTTAAAGACTGAGGGCGGTTTTTGCAGGCTTAAAAATCAAATTTCATGCCAGTATGGAATCCCAGGCTGAAGGAATCGGGGGAGGTACCGGAATTGCTGAAAATCGGGCGGAAATAATACTTTGCCTGCGGCTGAAGGGTGATGCTAATGCGCTTCAATAACCTGTAATCAAATTGAATGCCGGTGGCCAGGCTCATGTTCAGCCTGTTGTAGTCCGGAACTTCCATTTCAATTGATTTTATATCAGAGGTGTAATTTGTCTCAAGCATTTGAACCGTTTCATTCCTGAGGCTTGTGTTGTCGAGCCTTACAGCAAACCCGGCGCCTGCATTCAGCCAGGTGGTTAATTTCCCGGCGGTAAAAAGTTTACGTCCCCCGCCAATGTCCCATGATATAAATTCATGGCTTTCGGTTCCTTCAAATCCGGAGATAGTTTTACATACGGTATTGGCAGTATCGCCATAAGTATTCGCAGAATGGTTATCAACCATCGTTACGGTAACATCATAATTTAACCGTTCCGAGATATAGGCCATTCCCAGACTGCTGCTGAGCCTATACTTCTTCATGTCGAGGCTTGCCGTTAAATCCACGTTGTGAAACAAAGCAGGATTATAACCGTTATCAAGGGCTTCGGGCAGATAGCCCAGTGCAAGGGCCCATTGTTTCGGAGTGCTTTCAGGCGTCTGGTTCCGGTTTGGAGGCAGATCATCAGCAACCGGAAAAGGAGACAGTGTGATACGGTTGGCATCTGCCATCCGTCTTTTTTCGGAAATAGCCACCAATCCGGGATGATAATAAACTTTAATTTCGGAGGGCGGGGCAAATGAGGCCAGAGAGGCTCTTGTTGCCAAGCCCGGCATCTGACATGAAACGCCGTCATTTGCCGGTCCGGAAGTTGACAGCATTTCATGTTGCCGGATATATGGATGGCCTGTGATTGCCGGGAAAGAAGATCCCTGAACCTGCCGGGCCTGCCGGTTTCCATTAACAGCTTTATCAGCAGGATTGATTACTCCGGGTATATTTTCCGAAATAGGGGAAACAGCTTTTCCTGAATGGTTTGGCCGGATTTCGGGCAATCTGAGAACGGTAAAGAGCGCCAGCGAAGCTGCCGCCGCCATGCCGAGCCATAACAAGGCGCGACGGCGCCTGCGGCCGGAAAGGTGTCCTTCAATACTATCCCATAATCCTGAAGGAACTTTATGGACAGGCAACTTCGATAGTGCATCCCGGTAAGCAGCCATTTCTCCTGAATCGAGCTTATGCCCGATCTGGTCCCACAGATCATCATCAGGACGGTGAACCGGCAACCTGTCGTATGCTTTGTTTCGTGATATGTTCCTGGTTTCTTTCATTTTCATCCGATGATGGCCGAAATTCTTCTTCTCAGCAGGTTCTTTGCATGATGAAGCTGCGATTTGGAGGTTCCTTCCGCTATGCCAAGCATCCGGGCGGTTTCCGCGTGGCTGTAGCCTTCAACTTCGGTAAGCAGAAAAACGGCCCTGTATCCATCCGGCAACGACAGAATTGCCTTTTCCAGGTATTCCCCGCTCATCGTTTCGGGTATGCGCAGGGTTTCCTCATCGCCGACTTCATTGAGGGAAGTAAGTTCCAGGGATCTTTTTTTTCGCAGTATCCGCAAAGCTGACCTTACAACGATTGTTTTAATCCATGCCCCGAGGGTTGATTCCATACGGAACTGATCAATGTCGCGGAATACCTGTATGAATCCCTCCTGCAGGGCGTCGCGGGCGTCGTCGCGGTCGTTCAGTATCCTGTATGCAGTGGTAAACATGGCATCGCAATATCGGTTGTACAGTTCGTGCTGGGCAAAGCGTTCATTCCGTGAACAGCCCTGTATCAGGTCCTTTTCACTTTGCGCTTTCCGCCGGTTAAGCTGTGCTGACTGCTGCAAGAATGGTAGTATTAGGGCGCTTTTTATCCTCAGTTGTTTAACATCCTTCAGATCACCGTAAAGTTACATCAGTCTATCGGGTTCATTACCGTACCGATGAAAAGTATTGTTCCGGTTGATTTCTCGGTAATGATATAGACAAAAGGATGGTCAGCAGTAAAATATACCGGTTGCGGATCGTTTCCGACAGATGTGTTTGACATGCCGACAGAAGTTACTGCTGCAGCCTCTGTGCCTTCTTCATTGGTTTCGATGTAGGTTTTGTGTTTTACCTCCGAGATGAACAATCCGCCGAGACCGTTCATTCGTGTGAAATCGGCATAGTTGGGATCAATAGCTATCTCCATTCCCAGCGCTTTTAAAACAGGGATCATGTTCTTTTCGTCGTAGTCATACTTAAATTTCGGCAACTGTACCTGAACATCGGCTTCGGTATAGTTTTTCTGCCAGTTGTTCCAGTTATCCTGTGTAAGCTGTGAAATGATCTCGCTGATCGAAGAGGAGGCCTCAGGCAGCAGAATATTCATGTTGTAGTTGCCCTGGTTGTAAGGCAGTTCCACGGCTTTAAAACCGGTACCGGCAAAATATTGAAGGTTGGCCCGTTGCAGCATGCTTTCTGCCTGAACCTCACTGCCGTCGGAGAGGTAAAATGTTTTGGCTTCGGTTTTATCCTTTTCGAACTTGTAGCGCCATTGCCCTTTGAAGTACACGGCATCAATCAGGTACATCACTATGCCATCCGGTATTTCTTCAATGATGGTCGGGATCAGTTGGTTGGTTTTATCCGAAACCCAGTTGTTGATGGTGGTGACCGAAGCCGGATCTTTAAAGTCAAGCGGGGTGACCGATGCCCCGAAATAGGTCTGGTTGGTTTCGATGAATGGCTGCAGTACGCTGAAAGTATTGCTGTACCAGATGGAATTGGCAATTGAAAGCTTCACCGCCGGGTCGAGCGACGAAAAGGTCCCAAGGATATACTGGTAGGATTCATTGATTTCCTGTTCGGTAAAGCCGCTCATGCCGAGCGTTTCATTCATGGCATCGAGGGTTGTCCCCGCTGCGCCGTTGCGCGTCATGCCAAGCGCCATGCTGACGCTCAGGGGTGAAATCATCAGGTTGTTTTCGCTGCCCGAAGTCTCGATCACTTTCCGGAAAAGGTCAAATCCAAAGGCATTGCTTTGGTTCACTACCTGTTGTTGCCTGGTAGTGAGGGGAATGTTTTTCATATCGGAGGTTGCATTTTCCTCTTTTTTACATGAAACCAGGCTGAGGAATATGCCCAAGGCAAGAATGAGAGATTGATTTTTCATGAGTATGGTATTTTATACTAAAGGGAATCACCGAACCCTTTTCGTTGCATAACCCCGAATAAAAATTTAAAAAACAATATCCGAATGAATCCCGGTCTAGAACAGGCTATAGGTAACAGTGGAATTGATCCCCCAATCCCATGAGCGATCAACGGACCGGGCTTCGCCATTATAACTTTCAACCCATTTCCTGTAGTAATCAAAACCGCAGTTTACAGAAAGCCTTAGCCTGGGGCTTATATAATAGTAAAGGCTTACGTCAGGCCCTCCGGCAAAAATCAGGGAATGAGGTAAATCTGATTCTGCTGTTGCATACGGTTTGGTTGTCCCGTTGCCGTAATAAAGAACCTGTGCATCAATACCTGCCTGGAGCCATGTCCTGCTGTTGGGATAAAAGCCTGCCTGGTAACCGATCAGGATATTTCCCCGCTGCTGTTTTTGGGTTGATTTCCTGATGCCGGAAGGATCAGGAAGAAGATTTTTAAATGAAGTCATTGCATATTCAATCCCGTAACCGATTGAACAATCGAGCGAAGACTGCCATTTCAGGGAAATCGGTTTTTCATGTTTAAACCCTGCCTTCAGGCCAATATAACGGTATAACGATTCATCCCATCTCTTTTGATCATCAACAGCAGCCAGGTTTGAAGTAATCTCTTTCAGGTAATGATAAAGACTGTATTGAGGATCAATTCCGCCGGAAAACCTGATGCCCGAATACCTGTATGTATTCATGGAGTATAGCCATTCATCATTCAGGGCAGTAAAATAAGCGGCATCCTTATCACCGGTTAAACCGTATGATTGCAGCAGTGAATCCAGCGTTTCCAGCTCGTAAATCCGTTGATGCCGCGAATCAAAAAACCTTTTATTCCTGATTTTCGTTATCCCGGCAGCCAGGCTAAGGATGTCGGCATCGTTATACCCGCGTTTCAGGCTTCCCGTTTGTCTTAATCCTTCCAGGATATATACGGCGTGACGGGCATCGGTGATGTCCTCAATACGTCCGTAACCAGCCAGCAGGGGCATTTTTATATTTACCGATGGTTCCCACTTGTATGTTTTACTGTCGTTTACCAGTGAATCATTCTGATAATTCTTATCGGAGTATGCGATGGATTGGTGAATTAAACCAACATCCGGATCAACCTCGAAAAAGGCCTTACCGTTCCTGTAAAACCGGTTTTGGCCGCTGTAGCTCAGCTTCACGGAATTGCCGCTTTGCCGGTGCTTATTATCATAAGCCGCGCCGAACCGGTCATCTTTATTGATGCTGAAACCGGCGTAGAGATTCAGGCCGGTGCTTCCCTGATATCTCCGGCTGTTCGAATACTGTTTATAACCGGACTGAAGACTTGTGCTGAAATATTTTATGGCGTTTTTCCCGTTTTTGACTCCATCCCGGAAAGTCACATCCCCGTTCGAACTGCCTGAAAGGTAATAGCTGAAATCCAGCGAGCGGTAAACATATTCGGGAGGGGTATAAGCGGAGAGATTAAACTCTGTAGTCTGGGCTTTGACCGATGCGGCAATGAAAACAGCGATGATCGAACTGAAGATAATCCGGATTTTCATGAGATGTTTCTTTGAATATGTATGCATAGTTAGGAAATATTTTCGGAAACCTGCTTTGCTGAACCTGAATTTTGCATATTTGTCATATAATCCGGGAGTATTCTTTCCTGCCGGAAAAAATACCATCTAAGCCTTTTATAACTCTTAAAACAAACCAGGATGAATCATATTTCATGTTTAATGATCAGTGTGCTGATGGCGATATCAGTCACTTTATCAGGCACGGAAACGGTAATGGCCCAGGCTAAAGCCGCAGTAAAGAAGGTAGCGGGGAAAACCGAAACTGTTAAAAAGAAAGCGACTGGTACAAAAACCGGTGCAGAATCCGATACCCTTAAATCGGCGACTTTCAGTGGTTTGAAATGGCGTTCCATAGGTCCGGCCTTTACCAGCGGGCGTATTGCCGATTTTGCCGTGAACCCGGCGAAAAAAAGCGAATGGTTCGTTGCAGTAGCATCAGGCCATGTATGGAAAACAGTGAACAACGGTACAACTTTCGAACCGGTATTTGATAACTACGGTTCCTATTCCATCGCATGCGTGGTGCTGGATCCCAACAATCCGAATACCGTCTGGGTCGGAACCGGAGAAAATAATCATCAGCGTTCGCTAGGCTATGGCGACGGCGTGTATAAAAGCTGTGACGGCGGCGCCACTTTTCAGAACATGGGGCTGAAGGAATCGCGCCAGATAGGCGGTATTGTGGTTGATCCGAAGAATTCCGACATCGTTTACGTGGCTGCCGAAGGTTCCGTATGGGGGCCTGGTGGCGACCGTGGCCTGTACAAAACTACCGACGGCGGTAAAACATGGAAAAAAATCCTTGAAATCAGCGAGAATACGGGCGTCAACAACATTGTGATGGATCCCCGCGACCCGAATGTCCTGTACGCTTCGGGTGAGCAACGGCGCAGGCATGTTTTCACCAAGATTGGCGGAGGGCCCGAAACGGCCATCTATAAATCGGTCAATGGCGGAGAAACCTGGGATAAACTTACCAACGGGCTTCCGGGCGTTGATATGGGCGGTATCGGACTGGCCGTTTCTCCGGTCAATCCGGATATCGTCTATGCTATCATAGAAGCTGCCGGCGATGCAGGAGGCTTTTTCCGTTCGGTAAACCGGGGCGTTTCCTGGCAAAAAATGAGCGGACATACGGCTCAGGGACAGTATTATAACGAAATTTACTGCGATCCGAAAGATGCCGATAAAGTGTATTCTGTTGAAACGGTCTCGCAGGTAACAGAAGATGGCGGTAAGACCTGGCGTTCGATCGGGAATAATAAGCGTCATGTCGACGACCATGCCTTATGGATCGATCCGGATGATACACAGCATTTTCTGATTGGCGGCGATGGCGGTGTTTATGAATCCTTTGATGGCGGTAAAGAGTATCTCTTCAAGTCGAACCTGCCGGTTGCCCAGTTTTACAGAGTGCAGGTCGATAATTCCGAGCCGTTTTATTATGTGTATGGAGGCACCCAGGATAATAACAGCATGGGCGGGCCGTCGCGCAACATTACCGCCAGCGGGGTGGTTAGTGATGAATGGTTTGTGACGACCGGCGGTGACGGGTTCTGGTCGCAGATTGACCCAGAAGACCCGAATATTGTTTATTCCGAATCGCAGTACGGCGGCATGGTCCGCTATGACCGGAAAAGCAGGGAAGCGATTGATATCAGGCCTGAACCGCGAAAGGGCGAAGATTCCTATAAATGGAACTGGAATACGCCGCTTATCCTTAGCCATTATTCACATACAAGGCTGTATTGTGCTGCCAATAAGGTATTTCAAAGTGACGATCGCGGGAATACATGGCAGGTAATCAGCGACGACCTCACAACAAAAATTGACCGGAACAGTTGGCCCGTGATGGGAAAATACTGGCCATCCGATGCCGTAGCCAAAGATATCAGCACATCGCTGTTTGGAACCATTGTATCGCTCGAAGAATCGCCGGTAAAGGAAAACCTCCTGTACGCCGGAACGGATGATGGTTTGATCAGGATAACGGATGACGGTGGAAAAAACTGGTCAACGGCGTCGTCTTTCCCCGGAGTGCCCGAAAATACGTATGTAAGCGATATCCTGGCATCAAAATTTGATGAGAATGTCGTGTTCGCTTCATTCGATAATATCCTGCGCGACGATTTTAAGCCTTACCTGATGAAGAGTACCGATAAAGGAAAAAGCTGGGTTTCTGTTTCGGGCAACCTGCCGCTGAACGGAACCGTTCACACCATCCAGCAGGACTATATCAATCCCGACCTTTTATTTGCAGGCACAGAATTCGGTTGCTTCTTTACCGTTGACGGCGGAAAGAACTGGATTCAACTGAAATCGGGCATGCCGACGGTTACCGTTCGTGATATAGCAATCCAGCAGCGTGAAAACGACCTGGTTGTCGCCACGTTTGGCCGCGGATTTTACATCCTCGACGATTATTCACCGTTGCGAAACTTCAAAAAGGAAATTCCCGGTATGCCGGGTTATATTTTCCCGGTTAAGGACGCCCTGATGTATATACAATCGGAAAACAAGGATGCCCAGGGGTCAACCTATTACATTGCCGGGAATCCGGAATTCGGCGCCACTTTTACCTATTATATTAAAGATGTTCCCAAGACGCTGAAAGAGAAAAGGAAAGAAAAGGAATCGGAATTGTTTAAAGCAGGGAAGCCCATACCTATGCCTTCCGATTCGCTGTTACGCGCCGAGAACAATGAGTTGGCGCCATACCTTACTTTTACCGTTACCGACGAATCGGGCAATGTGGTGCGTGTGATCAGGAAAAGCCCGTCGAAAGGCTTGCAGCGGATCAACTGGGATTTAAGGTACCAGTCGGTGCGCAGTGTTCATGCCGGCGACAAATTCGATCCGCTTTCTGATGCCTGGGCCAGTATTATGGCAATGCCCGGCAAATACAATGTAACCCTCAGCATGACAGCCTCCGGTGAAACTACGAAACTTGCCGGCCCGGTTCCGTTTACCTGCAAAACATTGTATACTAGTTCATTATCAGCCGGTGATCGTAAAGCTGTCACGGAATTTTACAAAAAGGTGGCCGATATTACACGCGTCATGAATGGCACAGAAAACTACGCCGAAGGGTTATATAAACGTTGTATTGAAATGGAGCAGTCGATCAACAGCTTCCCGGAAGCTCCGGACGGCCTGTTGCAGGAAGTGATGGGACTTGCCCAGCAACTGGATATTATCCTGAACACAAAATTCAACCGTAAATCAAATGTGCCGAGTGACGAGGAAAATCCGCCGGCGCCTGTGCCGTTAAACAACCGTCTGGGGAAAATAACATGGGCAGCCTGGGGAAATTCGGGCGCGCCTACCCAAACCCAGCAGGATGCATATAACATCCTGATGGAAGAATTCCCGCCGGTATATGATCAGATAAAGAAAATAGGCCAGACAGATATTCCGGCGCTGGAAGCCCGGCTGGTGAAACTGGGGGCGCCCGTGACGCCTGGAATGCTGCCCGAACTGAAAAAGTAACCCCGTTTTGCCAATAACCCGATTGAGAAACTGTATCTAGAATCATGCCGGATTTTGATGTATAGAAACCCTGCGATTGAGAATGGTCTTTTTGCGTGATTGATTCCAGACGGGGAAAGCAGGCGACCGAATCCGCCGGAACTATTGATACAGTTTCTTTTTTATAACCGGCTGTTCACCGGGAAGGCCTTTCCTTCCTATCTTTGCTTCGAACAAATACCCGGATATGATCAAATCAATGACTGCCTACGGGAAAGGTGCGGCAGAAATTTGCGGAAAGACAATAACGGTTGAAGTCCGTTCGCTGAACAGCCGTCAACTCGATATTAACGCCCGGATGCCCCTGGTTTTCCGTGAAAAGGAACTCGAAATCCGTGCTGAGATCGGTCGGGTGCTTGAACGCGGTAAAATTGACTTCAGCCTTAGCGTGGAAGGCGAAGATGAATCTGCAGGCATCATCGTTAACCGGAACCTGGCCCGTGAATACTACCGTGAGATGACAACGCTGGCCCATGAATTCAACCAGCAGGTAAATGCCGATTTCATCTCCACCATTTTCCGGTTGCCTGATGTTCTGAAGACCGAATCCAGGGAACTTGACCAGAACGAGTGGGAAGTTGTGAAAACTGCGCTGTTACAGGCGCTTCAGTCGGCGGATATTTTCCGCATCAACGAAGGGAATTTGCTCGGGAAAGATATGCGGATGCGGATTGAACTCATCCTTGATTACCTGGAACAGGTCAAGCCTTTCGAGGAAAACCGGATTGTTGCCTTACGCCAGCGTTTTGAAAAGAACAGGGACGAATTCGTGAACACCCATTCAAACCTCGATAAATTTGATCCGAACCGATTTGAACAGGAAATTTTCTGGTACCTGGAAAAGCTGGATATCACCGAAGAAAAGGTGCGGCTGAAAAAACACTGTGATTATTTTATCGATGTTCTTGACAGCGCCGAGAGTAACGGGCGTAAACTGGGATTCGTTGCCCAGGAGATCGGCCGCGAAATCAACACCCTTGGTTCGAAAGCCAACGATGCTGAGGTACAGAAACTGGTCGTTCAAATGAAGGATGAACTTGAAAAGATCAAAGAACAATTGGGAAACATACTTTAGGTTAGTTTCGCATTGAAAATTTTTAATCCAGCCTGAAATATGACAGCAACAATTTCCCGGAAAGAAAAGATTGTTATCGTTTCAGCGCCGTCAGGGGCCGGAAAGAGCACTGTAGTGAAGCACCTTCTCGGGGCAGATCTTGGGCTTGAATTCTCGGTTTCGGCTACCAGCAGGGCAAAACGTGAAGGGGAACAGGACGGCCGGGAATACTATTTTATTACTGCCGATGAATTCAGGCAAAAGATCGAAAACGATGAGCTGCTTGAGTGGCAGGAAGTGTATAAAGGCAGTTATTACGGTACGCTGAAGTCGGAGGTGGGTCGCATTCATGCTAACGGCAATGTCCCCATTTTTGACCTGGATGTAGTCGGAGGGCTGAATGTGAAGAAAATGTACGGTGAGCATGCGCTTGCCCTTTTCATTCAACCGCCATCCATCGAAGTGCTCGAACAGCGACTGCGGTCGCGTAACAGCGACAGCGAAGAAAACCTGAAAAAGCGGCTCGGCAAAGCAGCCTGGGAATTGGAATTTGCATCAAAATTCGACAGGATACTGGTCAACGGAGAACTCGAAACTGCCCTGAAAAATGCCGAAAATGCCGTACGGCAATTCCTCGGGGATAATGACCGGTAATTCGGTTTGCCGGTAAACAGAGCAACCACAATAAGCCTGTATGCAGGAACTGAAGAAAACAGGATTGTTTTTTGGCTCATTCAACCCGGTGCACCTTGGGCACATGATGATTGCCAATTACATGTATGAGTATTCGGACCTTGAAGAACTATGGTTCGTCGTCTCGCCTCATAATCCGCTGAAAGAAAGGGCGTCACTGCTTCCCGACCATCACAGGCTGGAGATGGTAAATCTCGCCATCGGCGACGATGAAAGATTTCGTTCCTGCGATATCGAATTCAAACTTGAAAAGCCATCCTATACCATCGATACCCTTACCTATTTGCAGGAAAAATACCCGTCGCGCGAATTCATTCTTATTTCCGGCACCGATATCTTCCCTACCTTCCATAAATGGAAAAACTGGGAAACGCTTCTCGATTTTTATAAGCTTTATGTATATCCGCGTCCGGGGACTCAGGATCATGAACTGACGCGGCATGGTTCGGTGAAAATGTTCGATGCCCCGATGGTGGAAATATCGTCATCCTTTATCAGGCAGGCCATCAAAGAAGGACGAAATGTTTCGCACTTCGTTCCTGAAAAAGTATGGAGGTACCTGGTTGAGATGCACTTCTATGAAGGCTGAAAGCCTTATTCGCAGCATTTAAGGGCGAAATGCCGGATCGTTTGCATTGTCTGGCGCGGGGCTTCCAGATACCCCATATGTCCGACATTATCCAGCATCAGCACTTCCGAGTGAGCCGGTATGAGGGCTTGCGCCAGGACGACATTATACGAAAGGCGGGGGTCCTGTTTCCCGATAATAAATAAAACCGGTGTTTCGGTTGTGAACAGGTAAGGCAGGCTGCCTGTCCGTTCGCGCATCCCTGCAATGGAAGCGATGATGGCTTCAGCCGACATTTTGGCGGCGCGCTGCTGCATCACAGTTATCTGATCCTTAAAATTTTCAACATACTTCGGGTCAAAAAGGGCAGGGATAAATTCATTCACAAACCCGGTTTGGTTCTGTTTCACGATGTTGATACTGCGGCGGCGGTTTTCCCTGGTCTCATCATTGTCGGGAGCTGCATGCGAATGGAAGAAAACCAGGCCTTTTACTTCTGACGGGTATTTTGAAGCAAATTCACCGGCGATATAACCGCCCAGGCTATGCCCGCCGATTACTACTTCCCTGAAACCGTGATGATCAAGAATATCATGGATCACATCTGCCATGAGGCCCATGGTGTGGATTTCGGCCAGCACATCGCTGCCGCCGTGACCGGGGAGGTCGATGGCTATCACCGTGAATTCCCCTGACAGGTATTTTGAGAAATCTTCCCAGATTTCCTTTGTTTCAAGGAATCCGTGCAGGAATACGATAGCCGGTCCTTGCCCGGAAATATCATAGCTTATATTATGCTTATGGTATTGCAGTATCTTGTTCATGTCTCTTAATGATAAATTGCCGGGAAAGGAGGCATTGTTTTCCCCTTGCCCGGCAAAAGTCCTGAAAGACTATCCGGATAGGTGCTAGGACAATCCTTCTTTCATAGTTTCTTCAACTTCGGCAACCGTCTTTGGAATGGGTTTGCCCAGAATACGGCAGCCGTCCTTTGTCACCAGAATATCGTCTTCGATGCGGATACCGCCGAAGTCACGGTATTCGTCTACCTTATCATAATTAATGAACTCGGTGAACTTGTTGGCGGCTTTCCATTGGTCAATCAGTTCGGGGATAAAATAAATTCCCGGCTCATTGGTTACGACGAAACCCGGTTGCAGCCTGCGGCCCATACGGAGCGAGCTGGTGCCGAACTGGCTGGAAGGCTGAATTTCGGAATCGTAGCCGACATATATCTGCCCCAGTCCTTCCATATCGTGGACGTCCATTCCAAGCATGTGTCCCAGCCCATGCGGGAAGAACAGGGCATGAGCTCCTGCTGCAACGGCATCCTGAACATTTCCCCGCATCAGGCCAAGGTTTTTCAGCCCTGATGCCATAGTTTCTGCAGCCTTCATGTGGCAGTCATAATAGAAAGTGCCCGGTTTTGTGACTGAAATCGATTTAAGATGAGAATTAAGGACGACTTCATAGATGTCACGCTGGCGCTGGTTAAATTTGCCGCCAACCGGAACGGTGCGGGTTATGTCGCTGGCATACAGCAGAGATGTTTCGGAACCGGCATCCATTACCATCATACGGCCGGTTTCGAGGTAGTTTTCATGTTTATGGTTATGAAGCGTTTGCCCGTTGATACTCAGGATGATAGGGAACGAAACCGGCCTTCCGTGCGATACGGAGATCCCTTCCATTACTCCTGTGATCTCCTGCTCTTTCCGTCCCGGGAAAGCCATCTTCATCCCTGCGACAAACATGAGGTAAGCGATATCAACAGCCTTCTCCATCTCTGCAATTTCAAGGTCGTCTTTCACCGAACGCAGTTTCACGATCCCATGGATAAGTTCCATCGAAGTATAATCCTTTACCCTGCAAGGTTTTATCCCCAGTAAACTGCTGAGCTGAAGCTGGGTTTCGCCGCGGTAACAGGGTACGAAATGAATTGGACGTTTACGGCGGATAACATTGGTCATGAATTCTCCGAGGTCGCTGAGCGGCGCCGTATTTTTCACGCCGGCTTTCAGGGCCCGTTCGCTGATGGTCGGTTGCGGCCCCATCCAGATAATGTCGTCTATATCGACATCGTTTCCGAAGATATAATCCACACCATTGTCAATGTCGATGATACCGGCCAGGTCAGGATGGTCGAGGCCGAAAAAGTAGGAGAAATTACTATCCTGCCTGAACGCATACGTATTGTCAGGATAATTCATGGATGCTTCGGCATTGCCGGGAAGCAGGATTACGCCGCTTTTAACTTCGCGGCGGAGGGCGTTACGCCTGTTGATATATATTTCAGGTGAGAACATATTGGGTTTGGTATTATTATTGCAAACTAAAAAGGCTGACTCACAAAAGTAACGATTTGCCGTTTCATGGAACATCCTTTTTGTGAAAATCCGCCTGATGATTGTAAATTTGATAACCCGTAATAACCGTTGAACATGAAAAAAATAATCGGAATTATTCTTATGGTATTGGCGTTTGGTATTACCAGCCAGGCGCAGGACACGCAGGCTAAGTCAGCCCAGGACTGGAACAAGCAGGGGCTGGAACATTTTAAAAAATTTGAGTATAAAACGGCCTACGAATGTTTTTCAAAAGCGCTGGAACTCAAAAGCGACTATGGCGAAGCTTATTACAACCGTGGAATGACATGGTTTCAGTTGCCGGCAGGTTCTTACACCTCTCATGACGGATGTTCGGACCTGAAAAAAGCAAAAGAACTTGGATTCAAATTAAAGAAAGACGATCTTTCTAAAAACGGTTGCGAATAGTAATATTCCGTCCTGAATATAAAAAAGCCGCCTTGCCGGATGGCAGGCGGCTTTTGATGGTTTCTGAGGATGTAACTTATTTTCCTGACAGCATAATAGCTTCAATTTCATCCGGTTCCACAGGAATATTTTCCATCAGGTTAATCGGTTTATCGGCTACGATCACATCGTTTTCGAGGCGGATTCCGATGCCTTCTTCGGGAATGTAAATTCCCGGTTCGCAGGTCATGACGGCGCCGTATTCAAAGGGTTGCTGCTTTGTGCCGACATCGTGCACGTCGAGGCCAAGGAAATGCCCGCTGCCATGCATGTAGTACCTGAAAAATGCCGGGTTGTCGGGATCCTGGTTTTTAATGTCATCTTCGGTGATAAGCCCAAGCCCGACGAGCTCTTTTTCAATCAGGCTGCACATGGCCTTATGCCAGTTGTCGTTGGTATTGCCGGGCGTCAGCATGGTCATGCCTGCTTTCAGCACTCTCAGAACGGCTTCATAAACCTGTCGCTGGCGCGGTGAAAATTTACCGTTTACCGGGATAGTCCGCGTCATATCGGCTCCGTAAAGCCCGTATTCAGCGCCGAAGTCCAGGAGCAATACGTCGCCATCCTTGCAGGGAAGGTCATTGTTGACATAATGCAGGATGCATGAATTTTTCCCGGAGGCAATGATCGGGCTGAAGGAATGCCCGTTGCACCCCCTGCTGATGAATTCATGGATCATTTCGGCTTCAACCTGGTACTCCATCATTCCGGGTTTCACGAATCTGAGGACCCGTCTGAATGCATCCCCGGTGATATCGCAGGCTTTTTTTATCTGTTCCAGTTCGCCGGGTTGTTTCGCGGTACGCATCGAGGTGATCAGCGGAGCAAGCCTTTCATACGTATGCACGGGGAATTCACGGCGCATTTTCTCGGCAAAACGAAGGTCGCGGTAAGGAACGTCGGTAAAGAACTTTATGTATTCATTCTGGTTCAGGTAAACCGTCTGAACATGGCTCATGAGTTCCTTGAGTATAAAATCGAAGTCATCGATCCATTTAACGGTTTTAATCCCTGATAATTTACGGACTTCATCAAAAGTGTACTTGTAACCGTTCCAGGTGACCATCAAATCGCTTGTTTTCACCGTGAAGAGAATTTCGCGCATGCTTTCAAGCGGATGGCCCGGGCACAGCACCAGGATGCATTTTTCCTGATCGAGGCCCGTGAGGTAAAACAGATCGCTGTTTTGCCGGTAACCGAAGGTCTGGTCGCCCGTGCGGGGCATCTCATCATTGGCATTTACAATGGCAATTGAGCCGGGTTTCATTTTGGCGGTAAGCCTGGCCCGGTTGTTAATGTACATCTCAGAAGGAATGGGTTTGTATCGCATGTCTTTAGTATTTATAGTTCAAATACGGAAATATGACACATAACTAATTTAAATGGCAATTTATTGCTATATTTGTTATGAGTCACGGCATTCAAAAATAAACAATTCCATAATCCTGATCTCTTTTTCGAATCACTTTAATTGTTTAGAGTATGAGTAAAAAAGTGCTTATTTATTCGTCCATCACGAAGAAGGTTATAATGGCCTTCGCCGGGTTGTTCCTGATAACTTTCCTGGTCCTTCATCTGAGCATAAACCTGTTTTTACTGAAAAGCGACGGAGGAGCTGCCTATATGACGGCTGTCAGGTTTATGATAACCAACCCGGTGATAAAAATCATGGAGATATTCCTTTTCGGGGGCTTTTTTATTCATATCCTGATCGGAATAACCATTCAGATATATAACTGGTTGGCCCGTCCCAGGCGTTACAGGGTGGAAGGGTTCTCCCATACATCCTTCTTCTCGAAGTATATGATACATACAGGGGCTATCATTCTCACCTTCCTCGTCATCCATTTTACCAATTTTTACTTTAAAAAGCTGGGCTGGGTTTCTCCTCCCGAAGGTGTCGGGCGCGAAGACTTTTATCAGATGGCCATGATGCTTTTTTCCAATAGCTTCTATGCCATCCTGTATACCGTTCTGATGATCTTTCTGGGGTTTCATCTGAACCATGCTTTTCAGTCTGCTTTCCAGACGCTGGGGCTTAACCACAGCAAATATACCCCGTTTATCAAGGGTTTGGGTACGGTTTATTCCATCGCGGTGCCGCTGGGATTTGCGTGTATCCCGCTTTATATCCTTATATTGAAATAAATGCTGTATCGTTAGAAAATCAACCGGTTAACCATAAAACCATTTCTGATTATGGCAATTCTCGATTCGAAAACACCTCCCGGGCCGCTTGATAAGAAGTGGAGCAATTATAAGGATAATATCAACCTGGTAAATCCGGCCAACAAGCGCAAACTCGATATCATCATTGTCGGGACGGGCCTTGCCGGGGCCTCGGCGGCTGCCTCTCTCGGTGCGTTGGGTTTCAGGGTGAAAGCATTCTGTTACCAGGACAGCCCGAGGCGCGCTCACAGCATCGCGGCGCAGGGCGGCATCAATGCGGCGAAAAATTATCAGAACGATGGCGACAGCGTTTATCGTCTGTTTTACGATACCATCAAAGGCGGCGATTATCGCTCCCGTGAAGCAAACGTATACAGGCTTGCAGAGGTAAGCGGCGCCATTATTGATCAGAGTGTCGCCAACGGCGTGCCTTTTGCCCGGGAATACGGCGGTCTTCTCGACAACCGGTCGTTTGGCGGCGCCCTGGTGTCGCGCACTTTTTATGCACGGGGACAGACAGGCCAGCAGTTGTTGCTTGGGGCATACAGCGCTATGAGCCGCCAGGTGAAACTGGGAACGGTTGAGTTGTTCCCGCGCGAAGAAATGCTGGACCTGGTCATCGTTGACGGCCGTGCACGCGGCATCATCACGCGGAACCTCATAACCGGTGAAATCCATCGTCATGCGGCCCATGCGGTTGTTCTGGCAACAGGAGGTTACGGCAACGTGTTTTACCTTTCGACCAATGCCATGGGCAGCAATACCTCAGCCATCTGGAAAGCCTATAAACGGGGCGCCTGTTTCGCCAATCCCTGCATGACGCAGATCCATCCTACCTGCATTCCCATGCATGGGGACTATCAAAGCAAGCTGACGCTGATGAGTGAAAGCCTTCGCAACGACGGACGCATCTGGGTGCCTAAGAACAAGGAAGATGCCAAAGCCGTAAGGCAAGGCAAGCTGAAGCCCAACGATATACCGGAAGCAAACCGCGATTACTATCTTGAACGCCGTTATCCGGCATATGGAAACCTTGTTCCGCGCGATGTGGCTTCGCGTGCTGCCAAGGAACGCTGTGATGCAGGCTTTGGCGTGAACGAAACAGGCCTGGCCGTCTTCCTCGATTTCGCCGATTCCATCAAACGACTTGGCAGAAGCACCATCGAAGAGCGTTATGGGAATCTTTTCCAGATGTATCAGAAAATCGTCAATGAAGATCCGTATTCAACCCCGATGATGATATATCCTGCTGTCCACTACACCATGGGAGGGCTGTGGGTTGATTACGAACTGCAATCCACCATAACCGGTTTATTTGTTGCCGGTGAAGCCAACTTCAGCGATCACGGCGCCAACCGCCTCGGCGCCTCGGCGTTGATGCAGGGCCTGGCCGACGGCTATTTTATTTTACCCTATACACTTCAGAACTACCTGGCTGACCAGATCAAAGTTCCCCTTTTCAGCACCGACCAGCCGGAATTTGAAGAAACCGAAAAGCAGGTCCGCAGCCGCCTCGAAAAACTCATGAATATCAAGGGGCAACATTCGGTTGATTATTTCCATAAAAAGCTTGGCCGGATCATGTGGGAAAACGCCGGTATGGGGCGTAACCGCGGGAACCTTCAGAAAGCAATCAGCCTGATAAGGGAGCTCAGGGCCGAATTCTGGAAAGACCTGAAAATACCTGGAGAACAGAACGCTATGAATACGGAACTGGAGAAAGCTTCGCGGGTTGCCGATTTCCTTGAACTGGGCGAATTGTTGGCATTGGATGCCCTTAAACGCGATGAATCGTGCGGCGGGCATTTCAGGGAAGAATTTCAAACCCCTGAAGGTGAAGCCTTGCGAAATGATTCGGATTTTATGTATGTTTCTGCATGGGAATATAATGGCGACGACAACGAACCCATCCTGAACAAGGAACCGCTGTTTTATGAATCCATCGAAGTAAAACAAAGAAACTATAAATAGTCATCATAATGACTCACCGGCTTTTGGTATCAGCAAATCATGCATCAGATGTAATTATCAACCGTATTGACCATGAACTTCACACTTAAAATCTGGAGACAGAAAAATGCCCGTTCGAAAGGCAGGTTTGTCACCTATAAAATACAGGAGATTTCGCCAAACTGTTCGTTTCTGGAAATGCTTGACCAGCTCAATGAGCGCCTGGTAGCCGGGAATGAAGAGCCTGTTGCTTTCGACCATGATTGCCGTGAAGGCATTTGCGGAGCGTGCAGCCTTTATGTAAACGGCCACCCGCACGGCCCCGACTCAGCCATTACTACCTGCCAGTTGCATATGCGTAAATTCAGGGATGGCGACACTATTATCGTGGAACCCTGGCGTGCCAGGCCATTTCCTGTCATCAAGGATCTTATGGTCGACCGTTCGGCTTTTGATGCCATCATCCAGGCAGGCGGTTTTATCTCGGTAAACACGGGCGGAGTCCCCGACGCCAATGCCATTTTAATATCCAAAGAAAAAGCCGATTATTCCATGGATGCTGCAGCCTGCATTGGTTGCGGCGCCTGCGTGGCTGCCTGTAAGAATGCTTCCGCCATGTTGTTTGTGGCGGCCAAGGTTTCTCACCTGGCTTTACTGCCCCAGGGCAGGGTGGAGGCCGCCGGGAGGGTCCAGTCAATGGTGAAGAAAATGGATGAACTGGGATTCGGCAACTGCACGAATACAGGCGCATGCGAAGCGGAATGTCCCAAGCAGGTTTCTATCACCAATATAGCCCGCATGAACCGTGAATTCCTGACTGCAAAAGTCTGTTCACAAAAGAAAAGGGTAATGGCCGGAGGAGGTTTCTAAAACCGGATTTATCAACAACTTATACAGGCTTCCCACAGATTCAGGGAAGCCTTTTTTTTAAACTTTCAGGATTATGTGGATAAAATTTGTAGAATTGCTGCATGAAATTTAGCGAGATAATAGGCCAGGAGCCGGTCAAGGCAAGATTACTGCAATCGGTAAAGGAAAACCGTGTAAGCCACGCCCAGTTGTTCCTTGGCCCCGAAGGATCAGGCAAGCTTGCCATGGCCATCGCCTATGCCCAGTATATTAACTGCCGTCAGCGCACCGAAACCGATTCATGCGGAACTTGTCCGTCGTGTGTGAAATACAGCAAGTTAATCCATCCAGACCTCCATTTCCTCTATCCTATCAACAAAACCAAGGAAGTAGACAAGGAACCCCTGAGCATCGATTTTCTGCCGCAATGGAGGGAATTCCTCTCGGAAAATTTTTCTTACGTCAGTCTGCAGGACTGGTACGAGAAAATCGGCATCGAAAAAAAACAGGGGATCATCAACGCCGATGACGCCAATTATGTGATCAAGGCGTTAAACCTGAAATCATACGAGGCAGAATACAAGATCGTCATCATCTGGATGGCGGAGAAATTGTTTCATGCGGCAGCCCCGAAATTGCTGAAAAGCATCGAAGAACCTGCCGATAAAACGGTTTTCATACTCGTTTCTGAAAATCCGGATTCCATACCCCAGACCATCCTTTCGCGCACACAGCTCGTCAAGCTGAACCGTACCGGGGATGACGCAGTTGCTGAATTTCTGGAAGACAAGCTAAACCTCGACGCTTCCGAGGCTTCATCAATCGCCCTGGTTGCCGATGGGAATGCGAAAGAAGCCCTGGATATGGCCCGTTTGTCATCCGAACAGCAAACAACCGGAAAAGGGGATAGCGCCAATCCGAAATCAGATCCCGACCGGGAACGGTTCGGGCTGTTCAGGGAATGGATGAGGCGTTGCTGGGTTATTACCGACAGCAGGATCATGTTAAAAGATTACAATCTGTTGCAGGAAACGGTTGCATCAATTGTGAGCGACGGCAGCCGGGAAAAACAAAAGGATTTCCTGGCGTATGGCCTTAAAATGCTGAGATCCTGTCTGCATTACAACATGGGCAACAGGCACCTGGTGAAACATGCGCCATACGAAATGGAATTTATTGCCAATTTTTCACGATATATCCACATTCGTAATATTCAGTCTTTTGATGAGGAATTTAATCAAGCGATATTCCATATTGAGCGAAATGCAGCCGGTAACCTAATCTTTACCGATCTGTCGCATATTGTGGCCCGCCTGCTAAAAATTGCCCCTCCGCCGCAACGTTAAAAACATTACCTTTGCCTTCGTAAGCCGATTAACAGTGACTGCCAGTTCATTGGCCTGCACTAAAATATCCCTGCCCTTGTTGCGTTAATCATCAACAACCTGGGTGATTTACTATATCCGGACTACCCTCTATGGACGAGAAAAAAGTTAACGATATATTCAGCAATACCATTCTTGCACGTGGTTGTTGCCTTGCCGGGAAAACCGATGACGAGAATAATCCCGTTTTCAGCCACGGCTGTGCAAAACTGGACGTGCAAAACTGGCTCAAAGGACTCCCTTTCCCGCCTGATTTCAAGGAGTTTGATTGTATTGAGGTACGGTTTAAGAACAACCGGAAGGATTTTTTCAGGTTGCAGGCCGGTATTGAAGTGCACGACGGTGACATTGTAGCTGTTGAAGCTTCGCCGGGGCATGACATCGGCGTTGTGACCTTGACCGGGGAACTGGTCCGTATGCAGATGCGCCGGAAAAATGTAAATCCGGCCAAGGAAGACGTCCGCAAGGTGTATCGCCGGGCACGGCAGGCCGACATTGAAAAGTGGATGGGCGCCGTGGCCAAGGAAGACAACGCTATTTTCAAATGCCGCCGTATTGCTGCCGACCTGGGCTTGAAAATGAAAGTGAACGACGTTGAATATCAGGGTGATGATACAAAAGCGATTTTTTATTATACCGCTGACGATCGCGTTGATTTCAGGGAACTGATCAAAGTATTGGCAGAAGAATTCAGGATCAGGATTGAGATGCGCCAGATCGGCGTGAGGCAGGAAGCCAGCAGGCTGGGCGGAATTGGTACCTGCGGAAGGGAATTATGCTGTTCCACATGGCTCACCGGATTCCATTCGGTAGCTACGGCTGCGGCACGGGTGCAACAATTATCACATAATCCGCAAAAGCTTGCCGGCCAGTGCGGAAAGCTGAAATGCTGCCTCAATTATGAATACGAAGCTTATCTGGATGCCATAAAGAATTTTCCCGATACCAGTATCCCGCTAAAAACAAACCAGGGTGAAGCTATCGTCATGAAGATTGACGTTTTTGCCGGGATTATCTGGTATGCTTATAAAACGAATGAAAGCGAGATATTTGCCATACCTGTTGATCAGGTAGAAAAAATCCAGTCGTTGAACAAGCGCGGAAAACAGGTTGAAAAACTGGAGGATTTTGCCCGCAAACAGGAAAAGAAATCAGAACTTGACCTTATTGTCGGACAGGATGAACTGACACGTTTCGACAAACATAAATAATAACCGACGCATTGAAAATGCCCCTGTTTAAATCTTTAACATCACCGGTTAAAAGCTTTTTACAATTAGCCCTGACATTCATACCGTTGATAGTGCTGGCCATTGGATTCCATTCCTGCCATAACAACCAGGTCTACCGCGAAACAAGGCATATCTCATCGGATGGCTGGAAACCTGCCGATAGCATTTCATTTACTTTTCAGGTTGACGACACCCTTACGCCTCTGAACTTTTACTTTAATGTCCGCAATACGACCCGGTATTCGTACCAGAATCTGTTTTTCTTCATCACAACCAAATATCCGGGAGGAGCATTCTCCCGTGATACGGCCGAATGCATCCTGGCAGGAATTGACGGGCGCTGGCTGGGGAAAGGCAAAGGAAAAGTGCGTGATTCAAAATTTCTTTTCCGCAAGGAAGTCAGGTTTCATAAAACGGGAGAATACACGCTTATTGTAAACCAGGCCATGCGTGAGGAATTACTGAAAGGCGTGTCGGATATAGGGCTGGTCATTGAAAAACCCGAAGAGTAAAACAGTCAACTTTTCGAAAGTAATTATTGCACAATTATTCGCAATTGAAAAAGAAAAAGAATCAAAGTGCCAGTTTCGAAGATTGGATCAGGCGGTTCTGGATTGCATTTGCAGCCAGCCTGGTACTGATGGCTATGTTTTTTACAGCTTTGTCGCTGGGCTGGTTAGGGTTTATGCCCACCTTCGAAGAACTGGAAGCGCCCGAGAGTTATCTGGCTACCGAAATTATTTCCGCCGATCAGAAACAACTCGGTACCTTTTACATCGAGAACAGGCTGAATGTTCACTATTCCGACCTGTCGCCCTGGGTTGTTAAAGCGCTGATAGCCACCGAAGATGCACGTTTTGAGAAGCATTCAGGCATCGACGGAAAAGCTCTTTTGCGGGTGATGTACGGCATGATCACAGGCACCGACCAGGGAGGAGGCAGCACTATCACCCAGCAACTGGCAAAAAACCTCTTCCCCAGGAAATACCACAGGACGATCATTGGCACCGGTTTTTCAAAACTGAGAGAGTGGATCACGGCCATAAAGCTGGAACGCCATTATTCCAAAGAGGAGATTGCCGCACTTTACCTGAATACTGTCGATTTCGGAAGTCAGGCGTATGGCATCAAATCGGCGGCGATTACGTATTTCGGGAAGGAACCTTCGGAACTTAATCCCCAGGAATCGGCGCTGCTGATCGGTATCCTTAAAGCCCCGTCGTATTTCCACCCTGTTCGCAACAAACAACGTGCGATTCACAGGCGCGAAGTTGTGCTTCATCAGATGATGAAGTACCACTATCTCACACGTGCAGAATATGATTCCATCAAGGTTTTGCCGCTCGATATGTCGCATTACAAACTTCGCGACCATAATTCAGGTTCGGCAACTTATATGCGTGAATATCTGCGCATTATGCTGTCGGCTTCTAAACCTCACCGTGACGATTATGACGATGTGGCCGATTATGTAGCCGATTCGGTACGCTGGGAAAAAGATCCCGCTTACGGATGGATCAATAAAAACCATAAACCCGATGGCGGGACCTATAACCTTTATAAGGACGGACTTCGTATCTATACGACCATCGATTCACGGATGCAGCAATATGCCGAAGCTGCCGTGACAAAGCATCTTTCTACCGACCTTCAACCGGCATTCTTTAAACATTGGAAGGGTAATCCTCATGCCCCTTTCGATCTGAACGATAAAGAAGAAATCAAGAAATTGCTGGCTGCTTCGCGGAAACGTTCCGATCGTTACCGTAATATGAAAAGATCAGGATATCCGGCCGATTCCATTGACCTGGCTTTCCGTACGCCGATACCGATGCGGGTCTTTTCATGGAAAGGTGAAATTGATACGATCATGAGCCCCGACGATTCCATTAAATATCATAAATGGTTCCTGCAGGCCGGGCTGATGTCGGTGGAACCGCAAACCGGTTATGTACGCGCCTATGTAGGCGGCATTAATTTCAGGTATTTCAAGTATGATCATGTGATGATCGGCCGCAGGCAGGTAGGTTCCACCTTTAAGCCTTTTGTTTATACCGTTGCCATGCAAAACGGAGAATCTCCCTGTACGCGGGTTGCCAATGTCCAGTACACGATTGACTCGGGCGACGGGAAAATTTGGGCGCCGAAGAATTCCGGCAAATACAAGGAAGGACAAATGGTGACCCTGAAGGAAGCCCTTGCCAATTCCATTAACTGGATTTCGGCTTATTTGATCAAGCGGTATTCTCCCCAGTCGGTGGTTCAGATAGCCAGAAAAATGGGCATTGTCAGTCCCCTGCCGGCGGTGCCCTCAATATGCCTGGGAACACCCGATATTACCCTGGCCGAAATGGTTGGAGCCATGAATACATACGCAAACGATGGCATCTATATTCACCCTATCCTGATTACCCGTATCGAAGATAAGCACGGCAACATAATTTCCCAGTTTGCGCCGTATCAGGAAGAAGCCATGAGTGAAGAAACGGCTTACCTGATGCTGATACTCATGAAAGGTGTTGTAGAAAGCGGAACCGGCGCCAGGTTACGCGGCACCTATGGTTTTACAAATCCTATTGCCGGTAAAACCGGCACGACGCAAAGCAACAGCGACGGCTGGTTCATGGGGCTGACGCCTGATCTGGTTACCGGTGTCTGGGTTGGAGGGGATGACCGGACAATCAGGTTCCGGAATACCTCGCTGGGCCAGGGCGCCAACATGGCACTTCCGATTTGGGCTTATTACATGAAAGCTGTTTACAACGATAGTACCCTGCAATTGTCAAAAGGCGATTTCGAAAAGCCTGAAGCCCCGCTCTCGGTCGAGATTAACTGTGCGGCAGCAGCTCAGGCCGGCGAGGGCGATGTGAATGATTATGATAAATATTAACAGGCCCGGTCAATAAAGAATCAAATGTTTCCTGCGGATATTCAATGATCTGATAACAAAAAATTCGTCAATCCAACTTGTCATGGATCAGAGGACAGAAAAAATCATTGCGAATATCCTGACACTGGCTTTCCTGGCCTTTTTCTGCATGCTGGCTGTTACCTCCACAGCCATTTTTGAAGGGGCTGATAACATTGCCCATTATAACCTCTCCCATTACTCATTCCGGCATCCGGAATTATTGCTTGACCATTGGGGTAAACCTCTTTTCACCATACTCAGTTCCCCGTTTTCACAGGCGGGATTTGTCGGGACTAAATTATTCAATGTCCTGACCGGAGTGGCTGCTGCCTATTTTGCTTACAGGTACCTCAGAAGCCAGAAAGTTCAGATGGCCTTTGCAGTGATACCGTTCGTGCTGTTCGTCCCCATGTATTTCATGATGATGCAGAGCGCCCTCACCGAGGTGTTGTGCAGTTTCATCCTTGTTGTGTCTGCTTTCTGCTTCGCCGATAAAAGATACATTCTTTCGACTATCCTTCTTTCATTTGTTCCGGTGTCACGGACCGACGCGGTAATCATTCTTCCGGTTTACGCGGCGGCGCTGCTTTGGTTCAGGCAATACAAGGCCCTTCCGTTTTTGCTGACAGGTACCTTCGTTTTCAGCATTTCAGGATGGTTCCAGTACGGGGATATCCTCTGGCTGATTCACAACAATCCTTATAAAGGCGCTTCCAGTTTATACGGGAAAGGGGATTTGCTGCATTTTGTCGAACAAATACCCTATATCAGTGGCATTCCATTGACCATCCTGACCGTGACGGGCATTTCCTCCATTCTTTTCAGGTTCTTCCGCAATAATGCGCATCCCGGTGAACCGGCTACAGCGGATGTATTCGTACTGTTATTGCCGGCGCTGGCGTTGCTGGCTGCCCATTCGTATCTGTGGTGGAAAGGGCTTGGCGGCTCGGCCGGGTTGACACGGGTTTTAACGCCTGTCCTGCCGTTGACAGCCATCATGGCCTATAAAGGCTTCGATGAAATAACCTGGAGAATTCCGGTTAAGTGGGTAAGATGGCTTATCCTTCTGGTCGTTCTGTTTTTTATCATACTGGTGCCAGTCAGAAAATACAGGCCACCAGCCAAACTTCAAAAAGCTGATCTGCTGATGAGCCAGACAGCCGATTGGATAAAATCGGAAGGACTTCAAAACAGGAACATCTTTTATTATGATCCTGAAGTGGCTTTTTTCAATGACCGGGATCCATGGAATCATGAAAAAGGCAGGCAAATTATCCGGGATGGGTTTGTAAATGAAACCATTTTCGGGGAAGGCTCATTAATAATCTGGGATGCCCATTTCGGGCCGCACGAAGGCAGGGTACCCTTATCTTTGCTGCTTGAAAACAAGCAGCTCAGGCTGATAAAGGTATTGCTCCCCAATCCTCCCTTTACGATTTATGGAAATGAAGAATACTGCATATATGTTTTCCTGAAAGACCGAACACATGCCCCGCATGATAATTTTGCCATCGAGAAGGAGTTGCGCAGTACTCATTTTTAACCTGACCAATCTGCCATGCAGATGATGTTCACACTCTTATGAAGAATACCGAAACAGATACAGAATTCATGATGCCGAAACGAAAAAGCCGGTTGTCCCTGATTGCATGTTGGCTGATCATTTTCCTGGTTGTCGGGGCAAATCTGAAATATCGTCACTGGGAAAACCGGTATAAAATCATTTATGTCGATGTCCTTCACTATTATGCTTATCTGCCGGCCACTTTTATCCATCACGATCTTTCGCTGGAATTCATCCGTACCAACAATTCCTATTACAGCCAGTATTTCTGGCCCAGAGTTCTGCCTGATAAAAAGCTGATCATCATGACCACCATGGGGATGTCGTACATGTACGCTCCCTTCTTTCTGGCGGTTCATTACCCTTTGAAATGGCTGGGGGAGCCCGCACTGGGATATTCCCCTCCCTATAAAATGGCCCTGATAGCAAGCAGTATATTCTGGTTTGCCCTTGGCCTCTTTTTTCTAAGGAAACTGCTGCTTAAATATTTTTCCGATTTCACGACATCCCTCACGCTTATCATCACCGCGCTGGCTACCAACCTGTTCTATTATGTTACCGACGAGCCGGCCATGTCGCATGCCTATGGTTTTGCCCTGTTTGCGATGTTTATATACTTTACCGACCGTTGGTTCGAAAAACCGAAGTTCGGGTATTCGCTGGCTCTCGGGGTGCTGGCAGGGGTAATAGCGCTGATCAGGCCTTCCAATGCTGTAATTGTGCTGATATTGTTGTTATGGGGCGTCGATTCCTTTCAGTCGTTAGGAAAAAGGCTGGGGCTGTTTCTCCGCCAATACCGTATGGCGCTCGTCATGGTTGCAGCGGCAATCCTGGTATGGGTGCCGCAGGTGCTGTACTGGAAATATGCAAGCGGGCATTATTTTGTTTTTACCTATGGAGAAAAAGGAAAATTTTTCTTCAACAACCCGCAGTTCTTCAGGGTATTGCTGGGTTTCCGCAAAGGCTGGCTGATCTACACCCCGGTGATGATCTTTTCAATTATTGGCCTGATACCTCTCTGGAAAAAGCACAGGAACCTTTTCTGGCCGGTTGTGATATTTGCGGCTGTCAACCTTTGGATTGTTTCATCCTGGTGGCTGTGGTGGTACGGCGGCAGTTACGGCATGCGGGCGCTGATCGAATCCTATGCCGTGATGGCTCTGCCATTGGCGGCCTTCATTGCCTGGGTAACGGAAAACAGGAGTATACTGGTTAAAGCGGCTGTAGCCGTCCTGGCTTTAGTGTTCGTAACCCATAACTTCTTCCAGATTACACAATACCATACGGGCGCAATTGATGCAATAAAGATGACGCGGGAAGCCTATTTTGCATCATTTTTAAAAAGGAATCCAAATACACGGCAGCAGAGATTGCTGGTTTATCCTGATTATAAAGCTGCTGAATACGGCCGGTATCCCAGGCCAAGTTCTGTCAGAGATTCTTTATATTCCGGTTTACTCGACCGGGAACATGCCGTCAGGAAAATTGAACAGGAAATCCGCTCCGGCGAAGAATCCATGAAGATGATGCAGCAAAAGGCTTTAGCCAGGAATGTCAGCATTGATTCAGCCATTTCAATTGATGCCAACTACCTGTACGATTTAAAAGTGAAGAAAGGCGAGATACCTGCAAATCCGGGGAAATTTAAGATATTTGACTGGTGGTACTAAGGTGACGGGATGATCAGGATAGATGAAAACGATGCTACAATAAACACTGTTGGAATGACACAAACTTATACTTACTCAGTCATTATTCCGGCTTATAACGAGGAAACAGCGATCGGGGATTTGCTCAATCGCATGACGGAACTTGGAATAACCGAAAAATACGAAGTAATAGTGATTGACGACGGCTCGACCGATCGCACCTGTGAAATTGTGAGCCGGTTCCCTGTGAGGCTTATCAGGCACGAAACCAATAAAGGGTACGGGGCATCCCTGAAGACGGGAATCCGTCATGCTTCGGGGCAAAAAGTCATGACCCTCGACAGCGATGGTCAGCATGATCCCGCCTATCTCAGCGAGATGGTAAAACTGCTGGCCGAGTACGATATGGCCATCGGCGAACGTACGGCCGATTCTTTCCAGGTGAAAAACAGGAGAGGAGGGAAAAAAATCATCCGTAAAGTGGGAGAATATCTTGTGGAACAGAAGCTTCCCGATTTTAACTCGGGGTTCAGGGGCTTCGACCGGCAACTCATTTTGTCGATGCTTCACCTGATGCCCAATGGATTCTCCTTTTCAACCACCAGCACGCTGGCTTTCCTGAAGGAAGGATATTCGATCGGCAAATTTCCCATAAAGGTGAACGGCCGGCAGGGAAGGGCAAGCAGCGTTAAATTTATTAAAGACGGCACTAAAACCATGTTGCTGTTATTCCGTATCATCATGCTTTTCAATCCGTTGAAAGTCTTTTTTCCGGCAAGCGCTTTCATAACAATGGTTGGCGCTATCTGGGGCATTCATGGCTATATCGTATTCGACCGTTTCTCAAATACGGCCATTATAGTCATCATTCTGGGAATGTTTCTTTTTTTCTTCGGGTTGCTTGCCGACCAAATCGCATTACTTAACCGAAAAAAAGCTTGACGGATTTTTCAAAATATCAGAATTGCTGGTCCGACCGGGACGTGGAGGCACACTGGGACCGTGTTGCCGGCCGGTATGTGGAAGAGAATGATAAAGTGAAACAAACCCATGACCAGCGCTTTTCGTTCAGCCTCCCATACCTCGACCTGTATTGCGGGGCCAGGGTGCTCAACATCACCAGCCGCGACGGCGAAGCCGCTGCATACATTTCCGCGAAGGAACCTTCGGTGGAGGTTACAAATGCTGAAATTTCCCAAAAACTGATGGATGTTGCCCTGAAATTAAATCCTTCCATCCGCCAGGTGAAAATCAGCACCTATTCGCACCTGCCTTTCAGTGATGAACAATTCGACAGGATACTTACGCTTGAAACCCTCGAACATGCCGCCAATCCGATGGAGTTTCTCAGCGAATTGCACCGGATTTCGATCCCGGATGCACGCATGGTGTTGAGTTGCCCTCCTGCTACCAGTGAAATTCCCTATCGCTTTTATACTGCCGTTTTTGGCGGGCACGGGGAAGGCCCGCACAGGTTTCCCCCTTCAAAACAAGTGAAAGAATGGCTGAAATTATCAGGCTGGAAGCTTACCTTCCATAAAGGAACGGTACTGATGCCTGTTGGTCCAGGATGGTTTAAAAGCCTGGGCGAAAAGTTGATTGATAAAACCCAGGGAACCTTTATTTCCGAATTGGGAATACGACAATTTTACGTTTGTGAAAAGTATTGAGAACCTGCAACATGTAATACGCCACAACCTGTGCAACCGATGCGGTACCTGTGTCGGATTGTCGGGCGGAAGAATTGTATTCAGCGATAAGACTGGTAAATATTTACCGGAAATTACAGCGGAATTGCCCCGGGAACTTGCCGACCGGATATGGGAAGCCTGTCCCGGACAGAAATTCGATTTCCCGGAGTACCGAAAGCTTTTTTACCCAGATGCGCCTCATTTTCATTTATATACCGGTCCGTACCGGGATCTTTTCATCGGTTATGCAACCGATGAGCTTACAAGGCGGAATTCGGCCAGCGGAGGTATTTTAACGGCGGTACTTCTATGGCTGCTCGATAAGAAATGGATCGACGGGGCTGTGGTTACCGCCATGTCGGAAAAGGAACCCTGGCTGGCCCAGTCCTTTATCGCAACCACGGCCGAAGAAATCTTAAGAGCGGCCCAGAGCAAGTATATCATTACTTCTGTGAATGAAATACTGCCGCAAATAGAGGCCTTTCAGGGAAAACTGGCTTATGTCGGGCTGCCGGGCCAGGTGCAAAGCATCCGAAAGCTGCAGGCCACGCATGATGTTTCGGTGCAGAATATCCGGTATGTCTTCGGGCCTTTTTACGGAAATACCCTTCATTTTTCTTCAATAAAGAGTTTCCTGCGTTCCTATGGCGAAAAGGACTTTCATGATATCAGCCGGTTATGGTTCCGGTATGGGGAATGGCCCGGCAACATGCGCATCGAAATGAAAAGCGGGCGGGTTATCCAATTACCGAAATTTCATGCCAATTACCTGATCCCTTTTCATATCCTGAAAAACAGCCTGTTATGCACCGATCTCAGCAATGAGTTCACCGATATTTCGGGCGGCGATGCCTGGGCGCCGGTTTATGAAGAGAGGGGCAAAGGCTTCTCGATGGTTTTTTCACGGAGCGGGCAAGGAAAAGAAATCCTGGAACAAATGCAGCGAGAAGGCGTCATCAGCCTGCAGCCCATCGATGAGAACGAAGCCATAACCATGCATTCACATGGCTACGACCTGAAAAAACGAGGTTCGTTCATCAGGATGAAATTCAGGAAACTGGCAGGATTGCCGAATCCTGATTACGG
>DAONEP010000035.1:0-32975 GCA_035403165.1 Bacteroidales bacterium
TCTTCAAAAACCTCACGCCACCAGATCGTTTTAGTCGTTCCATCCAGGATGTTTTCAGCTACCATTCCGGCAATATTAACAGGATCCTTAGCCGAGGAGTACGGCGGGGCATAAGCATGTTCAATCTGGGTGAGGTCATAGACCGTAGCCTTGTGCCGTATGGCTTCGGCCAAAAGATCAATACGTTTATCAACGCCATCGAAACCAACAATTTGAGCCCCCAGCAACCGTCCGTCATCGGGAGCAAAGGATATTTTTATCGACAGGGGCAAAGCTCCCGGATAATACCCTGCATGTGACGAGGAATGGGTGATTGAGTCAATATGGGGAATCCCCAGTTTACCAAGCATTTTGCCCGAAACCCCGGTTGAAGCAACGGTAACATCAAAAACCTTTGCAATAGCCGTATTTACAGAGCCCCTATAACTTTTTTTGTTGCCCCTGACGAGATTGTCTGCTGCGATTCGACCCTGTTTATTGGCAGGACCGGCCAGATAGGTTATCATGCTCGTACCGGTAACGGGATTGGTAAATTCAATGGCATCGCCTACGGCGTATATATCGTTGTCGGAAGTTTGCAGAAATTCGTTGACAATAATGCCGCCCGTATTACCGGTTTGCAATCCGGCCTCTTTTGCCAGGCGGCTGTCGGGTTTAACGCCGATTGACAATACTACCAGGTCAGTTGTAATCGTCCGGGAAGAATTAAGTTTGACAATAATATGATCGTTTTCCTTAATAAAAGAAGCGACTGCCGTATTCAGGTAGAACTCTATATTCCTGGTTTTCAAATGCTGGTGGACTAATGCAGCCATGGAATAATCGAGGGGGGACATTACCTGATCAGCCATCTCAACAATGGTAACGTTTATTCCCTGATGACTGAGGTTTTCGGCCATTTCGAGCCCGATAAAACCGGCACCTACCACAACGGCATGGTGCGGTTTCTTTTCTTCAACAAAATGTTTGATTTTATCGGAATCGGGAACGCTCCTCAGGGTAAAAATGCCTTCAAGGTTTATCCCCGGCAACGGGGGCTTTACCGGCTCGGCGCCAGGCGAAAGGACCAGTTTGTCGTAATTTTCGGTATAGGTATTTCCGGTACGGATATCTTTGACCGTTACATTCTTTTCTGCCCGGTTTATGGATAATACTTCACTCAGGTTTCGCACGTTGACATTAAACCTTTTGCCGAAACTTTCCGGCGTTTGAACGAAAAGTTTATCCCTTTCGCTGATAGCGCCTCCTATGTAATAAGGCAAACCACAATTTGCGTACGAAATGTACTCGCCTCTTTCAAAGAGAACAATCTCGCTTTTCTCATCCAATCTTCTTAAACGGGCCGCCGTTGAAGCTCCGCCTGCTACTCCTCCGATAATAAGGTATCTCATGTTTGCTGATGTATTAATTATGCTGTTTTTTAAATATGTCGCAAGATATCAGTTATTGTTAACAACGGATCAGCCATTTTGTTGTCTGGTTATAAATTATTTTTGTTGCGCCCTTACGAATAATTGAATATCAATTGGTTATCTGATGTTAAGTATTCGGAAAATATCCATATATTCAGGCTGAAGAAAAATCAGCATGACCTTATTTGACATAAGGTTAGCATAGCGCCAGGCCACGTGCGGTAATGCCGCTTACAGAGATTTCAACAATTATTTATCCTGTTCATCCGCATTTATTGAATCGGGCCGGGAACAGCAAGTCGCCTGTTAAATTGACGGAGGCTTTACTTTTTCAATAATTTGATTCTCTGAAAAATGGCTTGAAACACGGATGGCCTTCCGGAGGCAAAGACGGCGTGAGGAAGCATGAAATCCGGGGCTTGAGGTTCGTCGCAGCCAGTCGGGTATTTTCCTACTTTTGTCTTTATGGAAAAATCATTCATAATTAGCGGCAACATCGTGGATGTGGTACGCGGTGTTATTTTTAAAGGAACTGTTACTGTCGAAAACGGGATCATTGCCTCGGTTACTGAATCCGGCTGTGTTGACGGCCAGTACATCCTACCCGGCTTCGTGGATGCCCATGTTCATGTTGAAAGTTCCATGCTGGTGCCCACTGAATTTGCCCGGCTGGCAGTAGTTCACGGCACCGTTGCTTCGGTTTCCGATCCGCATGAAATTGCGAATGTTCTTGGTCTTGATGGTGTGAAATTCATGATTGAGAATAGCCGTAAAACTCCATTCCGCTTCTGTTTCGGGGCGCCTTCCTGTGTGCCGGCAACGCCTTTTGAAACATCGGGCGCCACTCTTGGCCTGGCCGAGGTTGAAGAACTGCTCAAAATGCAGGAAATCGGTTACCTGGCTGAAATGATGAATTTTCCCGGCGTTTTGTCCGGCAATGCCGAAGTATTGGCCAAGCTTGACCTGGCGAAGCGTTTCGGCAAGCCGGTCGACGGCCATGCCCCCGGTTTAAAAGGTGAAGATGCCACATGTTATATCGGGGCCGGTATAACTACCGATCATGAGTGCTATACGCTGGACGAAGCAACGGAAAAGATCGGTTACGGAATGCACGTCCTGATCCGTGAAGGAAGCGCTGCCCGCAACTTCGACACGTTACTGCCGTTGTTGAAGCATCATCCCGGAAAGGTAATGTTCTGCTCCGACGATAAACATCCTGATGATCTTGTGGAAGGGCACATCAACCTGCTGGTGAAAAGGGCCATCAAGAGCGGTTACAATGCCATGGATGTTATCCGGGCCTGCACGCTGAACCCGGTAAAACATTACAACCTTGCCTGCGGATTATTGCGACCCGGCGACAGCGCCGATTTCATTGTTGCCGATAACCTGCACGACCTGCACATCCACTCGGCATTTATTCGCGGTGAAAAAGTCGCAGAAAACGGTGTTTCATTATTGCCCCATCTGGTTGCCTGCACACCTAATTGCTTTCATGCCGGATTGATAACGCCCGAAAGTCTGCAGATTCCGGCAACAGGCAGCACGGTTAACGTAATCGGAGCCTGCGACGGTGACTTGGTCACCGGTCAGCTCCAGGCGCAAGTTTTGAATGAAAATGGTCTGGCCGTTACCGATCCATCGCGCGACCTGTTGAAGATAGCCGTAATAAACCGTTATACTTCATCAGCGCCTGCATTGGGATTTATCATGGGGATCGGTCTGAAAAATGGAGCAATTGCTTCAACTGTGGCGCACGACAGTCACAATATTATCTGTGCAGGAACCAACGACCAGGATATGACCCGGGCAATTAACCTGCTGATTGAACACAAAGGCGGCATAGCTGCAGTGAATGGCGGGGAAGCGGAAATACTGCCATTGCCGGTTGCAGGGTTGATGTCGGAATGCGATGGTTACGAAGTGGCCCGGAAATACCAACAGATCAACCGGATGGTGAAATCGCTGGGAAGCCCGCTGCATGCACCGTTCATGACATTGTCATTCATGGCGTTGCTGGTGATTCCATCGCTAAAAATGAGCGATAAAGGGCTTTTTGACGGAAACGGGTTCCGGTTCAGGGAGTTATTTGTGTGAGCCGGAAAATGGGAAAAAGCTGAAATATAGTTAAATGGGGGAGGTTGCAGGGCTGACCATTATTGATGCTCAGGTTTACCATTACACCGATCATCAAAATGAGATCAGCTATTTTCTGACTTGTACTGAATGGTAAAACTGCCTGATCTTCTGCCTGCCTTTTTTAACCGTAGAACGGGGGAATAATTCAGGCACCTTTATAAAATATTCATTTACAGTAAACTGTAAAAAGATTTTAAAATTTACATATTTATTTTGCTATAATGTATTTTTCATTATTTTTGTAGCAAATCTAATATCCAATGACGGAACAATTAAAACTAGACGTTGTAAAACTCGAAGCAGCTGCCAGTAAACTTCGTGCAATGGCTCATCCTATGCGTATTGCCATTATTGAGCTTCTGAATAATAACAGCAAAATGAACGTAACCGAGATTTACGAAACATTGAGGATTGAACAGGCTGCGGCATCGCATCACCTGAATATTTTAAAAAGCAAAGGCATTCTTTCATCGAAACGTGATGGGAAACAAATCCACTATTCACTGAAGAACGAAACGCTGCTTGATATCATTTCATGCATCAACCGGTGCAACGAGATAAGTTAATCATCGTTTTCCGGCAGGTATTTTCAGAAAGTCCAGGATTCTTCCAGTTCCCAGTTGCTGCGTACTTCCAGTACTTTGGGAAGTAAGAAGGTCAATTCGGGTTGTTGGTGTTTCAGATACACTCCTGTATCCCATTTCCCGTTCCTGTTTGCATCAGCAATGGCTCTCATCCTGTATTTCCCGGGAAGCAGGTAATCGAAAACGAGCAGATTGCCGGTGACATCTTTTTTCTCAGCCACAACAATTCCTTTTTCATTTAAAAGCTGGAATATCAAAGGTTCCGTGAGTTTTTCCCCATCCAGGCGGATCCGGATGAGACCGTATTCTTCCTTCGTCCTTACTTTAAATGCAAAAGTCAGGGAATCGTTGGTCTGGTTGTAGATATCGGTAGCGGCGCCTTTTGGCAATAAAATCTGGTAATCGTTGCCTTCAGCCCATGGATGCCGGATTATTATGTTGCGCCCGATGCTGTCGACCCTGACGGCTGATTGCGGTTTAGCAGTGTCGTGTGCAGCGGCGTTTATGATCAGGATGAGCGAAGTATCGAGGCTGACCAAAGGGGATGAGGCCGTGATAAAAAACGGGCGGTTTAATTCGAGTATCCGCGACTGAGAAACGGATGAAACAAACGAAAGGGTTTCCCTTTGCGGGGTGTTCTTCCCGCGCCCTGATTCTTTGCTTTTTACGGCAGTGGCCAGTGTTATGGTATCAGGCTTGTTACCATTGTCAATGACCTGAAGCCGGAGCGTATCGGAAACCGGCGGTATGAGCCAGCATTGTACCGTATCATTATGGGAGGAGAATTCCCTGAAATCCCATCTTCTTTGGTTGTCGGCTCCCAGGGGAATCAACTGCAGGTTACGGGTCGGATAGCGGAAAACAAGCTGCAACTGGTTTTGAGTGATCATATTGCTTTTCAGGATCCGTTGTGCAGAATCGGGTTCGGTGAATAGCCTGAGTTCCAGCGGTTTTTTTAACCCGCCGGATAGGGCAATTCTCCCAACGCTGTCCTGCCCGGCGATTACAGCATATTCAGGCTCTGCCAGCGAATCATCAAAAGCTATTTCCTCGGTTCCCGGCGAATACTTGTAATCGCCATTCAAATCTTTAATTGACACAATCCTGTATTTTCCTGCAGCCAGGTTTGTAAAGACAAAGTCCCCGTTGTCATAAGTCCTGGTGACATAGTCCGGGCGATCAAGCATAGGCGCCGAATCGGCGGTGCTGCGGTAAAGCATGACAAAAACATCTTTTTTGGGCTCAAGGTCGCCAGCGCCGGTTACTTTTCCCTGAAGGGTCAGGGAGTCAATTACGGGACCGGTTGAAAATGCGTAAGAAAAGTTCCGGACAGCGTTACCTTCGGTAATATCGACAATGGCATCACCCAGGTAAAATTTATAGGTTGTATTGTCGCGTAAGGTATCCTTAATCTTGATTTGTAAGGATTTGCCGGCTTCCCTGATGTCCGGTTGCTGGTTGAGGGGGGGCGAAATCAGCAGGAATTTTTCAATGTTTTTCAGTTTAACATACTCATTGAAAGTAAGCATGATTTTTTTACCCGAGAAATTTACTGTGTTAATGCCGGGTTCGGAGCCAATGAATTGAGGGGGCTTTTCGTCTTTCGGCCCGCCGCCCGGAGCCTGCTGTATGGCGCATGAAACCGATGCCGTCATCAGGAAAAGCAGGGCGGATATTTTGATTAATCTGTTATGGAAGTCGGCTTTTTTCACAATCATGATTGAGGATGCAAAGATTGTGAAAATTCTGCTTCGCTGGTAATCCTCAGAGGCCTGTTGTCATTTGTTTAGGAGCTTCGCTAAAATTGTACCTTTACTTCAGGAAATGGTAACGATGAAAAAGCAGGTTTTTACAGGATTCCTTTTAACTGTTTTACTCTCAGCCAATGTCCTGTTAAAGGCACAGCCGGATATCAGAATTATTAAGGAGATTGCCGCATCCGAAAGAAAAGGGTTCCCGGTTGGCCGTCTTTACGCAACTTCAGGAATTGAAAACAATTACGACCTGACGTATTATCGTTTCATTTGGAAAGTAGATCCTGCCGTACATTTTATTTCGGGTTCGGTAACGTCGTATTTCAGGTTAGAAGAGGGAAACATAAGCCAGGTGCAGTTTGAACTGGCCGAAAACATGACAGCCGATTCTGCCTTGAACAATTCAGCGGCAGCGATGATACAGCATACCGGAAATATCCTTACCATCAAACTGAATAAAGAATCGGCCAGAGGTGAGATCGATTCCGTGACCATTTTTTATCATGGGTCCCCGTCTGCCAACGGATTCGGATCGTTTTCCACAGACCGGCATGAAGAAACGCCGGTGCTTTGGACGCTCTCGGAACCTTTCGGCGCATCGGACTGGTGGCCTTCGAAAAATGACCTGACCGATAAAATCGATTCTATCGATGTTTACATCCTTCACCCGGAAGGGAATCTGGCCGCTTCAAACGGGGTGCTCATCGATGAAAAGCGGATGGATGATTCAACCTTTGTCACTCACTGGAAGCATCGTTACCCGATTGCTTCGTACCTGATTGCCATTGCTGTTACCAATTATACACGGTTTACCGATGTATACCAGGGTGGTTACGGATCGTTAAACATACTCAACTATGTTTATCCCGAGGATTCGGCCTACCTCCGTGAGCAGGCATCAGTGGTGTTGCCGGTAATGAGTCTTTTCGAAGAGCTATTCGGGCAATACCCGTTTCATGCCGAAAAATATGGCCAGGCGGAATTCGGCTGGGGCGGCGGCATGGAACACCAGACCATGACATTTTTGGGAAGAGGGGCTTTCGGCCATGAGATTATAGCCCATGAACTAGCCCACCAGTGGTTCGGGAATACGATTACCTGCGGTTCATGGCATGATATCTGGCTGAATGAAGGTTTTGCCACCTATTGTGCCGGCCTTACTTATGAGCGTATGTTCGATGGCTATTATTGGCCCAGGTGGAAATACCAGAACATGTCGTATGTCACCATGGAACCGGGAGGATCGGTGTATTGCGACGATACTGCCAGCGTAGGCCGAATCTTCAATTCCCGGCTTTCATACAGCAAAGGCGCCCTGATTTTACACATGCTCCGGTGGGTTGTCGGAGATGAAGCTTTCTTTGCCGGGATGAGGAATTATTTAAATGATCCTGCTCTAAGGTATGGTTTTGCGCGCACCGGTGATTTTCAGCGCAATATGGAAGCTGCCTCAGGCGTTGACCTTGATTGGTATTTTAACGATTGGGTTTATCAACAAGGCTATCCGTCATATTATCTCACCTGCACCCAAAGTCCGGATAACCACGCCGTTGTTAAACTGGAGCAAACCACTTCCGATTCATCGGTATCTTTTTTCAGGTTGCCTGTTCCGGTTAAGTTTTTTGGGGATGGGCGCGATACAACCATCACGCTTGAACATAATTATTCGGGAGAAGTCTTTTCGATTGTGCCTGATTTCCGGATCGACTCTATACAAATCGACCCGGAACGGTGGATTATTTCTGCAGGCAACAAAGTAGACCTGAACCAGCCGGAAGGCGATTACCTGATGATCAGCCCGAATCCGGCCGGCCGGACTATCACGGTTTTCTACAATCCCGTATTTTCCGGCGAAATATGCATTACCGGCATGGACGGCAGGCGACACAATCCTCAGTTCATGGGTAATAGTCCAGGCTGGGCGCTGTTGAATATCAGTAACCTGGCGGAAGGAATGTACTTCCTTTCAATAAAGGGCAGAAAAGGATCAGGCAGGTTCCTGGTCGTGAGGTAACGGATATTTTAGCTGACCGTTCAGGGCCTTAAATTTATATCCCAGTTTCGAAAAATGTTCAAGGTAACGGGGAAGGACGTATTCCATCCGGGGGCGAGCCTTAATGCTGTCGTGAAAAACGATGATGGAACCATTGTGTGTGTTGGCGATAGAATGCTGAAGGCATTTGTACGGCGACACCCTCTTGTCGAAATCCATACTCAGCACGCTCCACATAACAACCCGGTAATTCTGGTAAAGCATTCGGGCCATCAGTGGCGTGATTTGCCCGTGTGGCGGCCTGAATAGCGGACTCGGTACCAGATCGTGGCATTTATTTACATTTTCATGATACCGGGGGAAGGAAGTTGTCCATCCGCGCAGGTGATTGAAGGTGTGATTGCCCAGTGCATGACCTTTTTCAGCTACCATCCTGAATTCTTCGGGATGCTTTCTTACATTATCCCCTACAAAGAAAAATGTGGCTTTCGCATCATATTCGTCCAGGGTTTTCAGTATCAGCGGGGTGACTTCGGGAATCGGACCATCGTCGAAAGTGAGGAAGATTTCTTTTTCTGCTGTTTCAATTTCCCAGGTAACTGACGAAGGAAGGAAGGTGCGAAGTATATAAGGCATGGTTGCCACGTACATCCGACTGTGCATTATGAGCAAATTTGGGAATAATTCAGGTTGAAAATTGCGGCGCGAAGGTAAACGTTTTTGCCGTATAAATCTAAAAACTATTGACAATCAGCAAAAGGCAAGAGTAATCACGATAATCAGGAACCCTTCATCCGGGCGGAAGGCTTTTAAAAAGCCGGGCTTGAAGGGATGTTTTGTCCGTTTTTTCTGAAAATTTCCAACCGGCAAATACGCCTTCCTCTCATTTTACGCGATATTCTCAACAGCAGGCAGTTGCTTTTGCCCGGCAGGCTTTTTGCCGGGATTACAGGTTTTGGTGGAGAATCAGTTCGATGGCGCCGTTGCCGTAACGGGTAAAGGGGGCATTTCTGAATTCAATGTCGCTGTATTCCCTGATTTTCTGAATAATAGCTTCTTTAAGGGATCCGTTGCCGATACCGTGAATAAAGACAACTTTTGCATAATTGCAGGCAAGGGCGCTGTCGAGCAACCTTTCAAAAGTTGTAAGCTGGATGGTGAGTATTTCGTGCGGAGATAACTGGTCGTACCGGTCCCGAAGCGCTGATATGTGGAGATCAATTTCAGCTTCGCGGGGCGCTGTCTGGTAAAGGTCGATAATGGATTCGGGCCTGAATTGCTTTGCCTTTTCAGGCATGGGCATATCACCTTCTTTCTGGGCCAGGAGAAATTCTGCCGTCGACTGAACCCTGTCCAGTTCACACAAGGTGTAAACGATGGATTTCTTGTTCCTGAGCAGGCCAAATTCATGGAAACTGTCTTCCCTGTAAAATTTCGAGCCTTTGATCCTGAAATTAGCGCTTACCGGCATCAGCAGTTTTTCGTTTGTATCTTTATGCAGGAGCAGTTGCACCGTTCCCGACGTCCATGTGTTAAGATCCTCATGTACAATGGTTTCGATGCGAACTTTTGATTCTTTTGGCAAAACTCCGTAATCAATTCCCGAAAATCCGCCTTCTTCATTTTTCAGAAAGAGGCTGTACAACAGATCGTAAACGGTATAATTGACCAGAAAAATTTCGATATTTCCGGTTACCAGCCACTGCTGGTCGGCGGGCACATAGCAAAGGTAAATGCCGTGCGCAATGTCCTGACCGGTAGAAGGCTTTGAAAGCGACGAGGCTGCTTCAGTTTCTTCAGTTACAGGGGGAACCTGAACCTTTGGTTCCTGCTTTTTTTCTGTCTCGTGTGTAAAAATGGCCTGCTGGTTATTGCCTTGTTCAACAAGGACGAGGTTGCTGCTGAGGGTGGGAATTTCGAAACCGTCTTCGATGGCCACGGAAACCATGAAGTCGTTCAGGATTTTCATAACGGTGCCGCCGCCTTTTTCGTTCAGGAACCTGACTTTGTCGCCGGGTTTATATTGCATGGATCAGAACGTTTAGATTTTTAATGATAAGGATCAGATCGATCAGACTTCTCCTGTTACCGCTATAATTGAGCAGGCAACAGTTTACAGTACCGCAAAAATACTCATTAATCGGGCACGGATGAAAGTTGATTCCCGGACGGGGAATCTCCAGGCTGTTAATCGGCATGTTAAAATCAAGTATTTTTGTAATGTCAGGCTTTTATGCGGCAAAAGGCGCTGTGATGAAGCCCTGTGTCAGGAAATAGTCATTTCATGAAACTGTATTCGAGGCTTCCGGTTTTAATTGTGCTTTTCATCCCGGCGATATTATTGCTGTTGCCAGGCTGTCATCCCGACGATTCTATGCCTGAGCCCACACCATATACGCTCGCTGTTCCCAGGTATTTCCCGACAAATCTGAATATTCCTTCCGATAACCCGTTGACCGTTGAAGGGATTGAACTGGGGCGTTACCTGTTTTATGACGGCCGCCTGTCGGGCAGGACTGATCCCGACAGCCTCATGTCGTGCGGAACCTGTCATCTTCAAAGCAAGTCGTTTGAATGCGGCATCGATCATCCGAAATTCACGGGAGGGAGGACTTTCGGACTGGCGGGCAATCAAACGCCTCATTATATGTTGCCTCTGATTAACCTCGTGTGGAACCAGAGCGGGTATTTCTGGTCGGGAATGATCAGCAGCGCTTCAGCCGACCCAAACAGGAGAACCCTCGAAGATGTAGTGAGAATGGGCGTCATGGCAAAACATGAAATGGCCGGCGATACGGTCAGGACGAAAACCCTCATCCAGCAAACCCCTGGTTATCCGGAGCTCTTTGAAAAAGCTTTCGGATCAAAAACGGTGACTTTTAAGAATATAAGCCGTGCGATTGCTCAATTCGTCAGGATTCTGGTATCGTCGGATTCGAGATTCGACCGGTATATGCGCGGCGAAGAACAACTGACAACCGGCGAGCTGAACGGCTATGTGCTTTTTATGACGGAGGACGGGGGCGATTGTTTTCATTGTCATGGCGGCTCAGGCAACCCCCTGTTCACTACCAATCTCTTTTATAATAATGGCAAGGACACTGTTTTCAATGATCCGTCGGATCGGTATGCAATAACCGGCGATGTTCAGGACAGAGGCGCGTACAAGGCGCCAACCCTCAGAAATGTTGAATTGACGGCGCCATATATGCATGACGGGCGCTTTAAAACGCTGGAAGAAGTCATTGATTTTTACTCGGAAAACGTGCAGTGGTCGCCGTATATCCATCCGCTGATGCATCACGTAAACGAAGGCGGGGTTCACCTGTCCCCTTCCGAAAAGCAGGACATTATCGCTTTTATAAAAACCTTGCGGGACGATTCTTTCCTGACCAATCCGGCTTACAGCAAACCGGAAACATTCCCTGACGGATCGAAACAGTAATATCCTCAGAATTTCTTGGGGATACTGGAGAGCAGATCGAAATCGACATTAAAACCGATATACAGGTTTATTTTCCATTCCTTGACTGTTGGAATAGTCGTGCTGCCGGTGAGTATATCGCCTTCTTTGAATCCTGCCTGGAGTTGGGTGTATTCGGCAATATTAGCGCCTGCGTTGACGTGAAAATAATCAAGGATTTTAAAGCTCGGCCCGATGTAGAAATTTTTAAAGAGGTTAGCTCCCCCGAAACCGACGAATAGTCCGGCATCATAGGTGAATTTTCCTTTCTCCTTACTCAGGTCAATCATGGAGAGGCTAACGCCTGTCATATAATCGAATTCAAAATTTCCCCCGTTTTTGTTGATAATTTTATTGGCGCTTGAACTGGACAGATCGGCAAGAGAGAGTTGCCAGTCGGGTGTCCGGTAGTTTTTAAGCCCTACGCCCTGTATGAAACGTATCTTCTTTTTTTTATTGGTTGCAGCGGCTTGTTTAGCTGACATATCGTTATACTGTGCCTCGATGATTTTCAGTCGTTCCGAAACCTTGATAAAATCCAGCTCTTTCTGGTTCAACGTCCTTGTTAAAGAGTCGATGATCCTGAGTGAGTTATCTTTTTCACGATAGAATTGCGTAAGTTCATCCGTTTTCTCGCGAATAATCCGGTCCTTTTCATCGATGGATTTTTGCAGATAACTGATTTCCTTGTCTTTTGCCTCTATTTTTGTATTGTGGACATCCAACTGGCCTTCAAGTTTCACCTGTCTGATTTCGGCGTTGTTTTTCATTTCTTTAATCTCGGCTTCCAGGGTTGCCATCCTGAAATCGCGGTCACGCAACAATTGGGCTTTCCCCTCCATTTCCGTGTTGCACTTCAGGATATCCTGTTTCAGGGTGAGGATGGTGCGGTTCAGTGTAATGCGCTCCATCAGCAGGCTGTCGTTCTGGTTTTTCTTAAGGCCAAGCTGATTATTGAGCTGATTGATCGACAATTGAATGGAATCAACCTGGCTTTTAAGCGAGGTTTCATTCAGTTTAAGCATTTCGATGTACTGGCGCAGACTGTCCGCTTCGCGATGCAGTACGAGGTTGTCGTGCATAATGCCATTGACCAGCACCGTGTCAATTTCCGTTTCCTGGGAATGCGCGCTGAAGGCCGCAGTGATGACGAGCAATAGCGCCATTATTATTTTTCCTGCAATTGAAGGTCTTTTCATCAATAAAATTTCCATGGATTGAAAACGACTTTATGAAATAATTATCTAAGTGTCGTTTTATTGTGCAAAGGTCGGTAAAAATTAGTTAAGCAGTTGGCCTGCACAAGTTAACCGGAAGGATTTCGGGCCTGTCGGGGATTTTTACAGGCTTTCTGACAGGCAGGATGATATCCGGCAAAGGTTGCCAGCATTTTCCGGCGCCTGAAAACGCTGTCAGGTCCGCAGGGCGGACGCTCACAGGTTTTTCCTTTCCGGTTTGATTACCCTTTTAATGCCTGATCGATGGCGGCGAGTTCTTCGGTAGAAAATTCCAGGTTGTCCAGCGCGCCGAGGTTATCGGTAAGCTGACTTATCGAACTGGCTCCTACCAGCACCGAGGTTATCGCCGGATCTTTCAGGAGCCAGGCTATGGACATCCTGGCCAGGCTTTGGTCGCGTTTCAGGGCTATTTCGTTCAGTTTCCTGATCTTCGGAAGCATCTGCGCCACACGGTCTTCCTTCAGAAAACCGTGTGGCTTGGCGGCCCTGGAATCCCCGGGAATGCCATGCAGGTAACGGTTTGTCAGCAAACCCTGCGCCAGCGGGGAAAACGCAATGCAACCGACACCTTCCTGCCGGAGTACATCGAGCAGGCCGTCTTCGACCCAACGGTTAAACAGGCTGTAACTTGGCTGGTGGATAAGGCAGGGCGTTCCCAATTGGCGAAGGATACGGAAAGCCTCCAAAGCCAATTCGGCCGGATAATTAGAAATGCCGGCATACAGTGCTTTCCCCTGTCTTACAATATGGTCGAGGGCTGCCATGGTCTCTTCGAGGGGCGTATCGGGGTCGGGACGATGATGATAAAAAATGTCCACGTATTCAAGGTTCATGCGTTTCAGGCTTTGATCGAGGCTGGAGACCAGGTATTTTCTGGATCCCCATTCACCGTATGGTCCGGGCCACATCAGGTAACCGGCTTTCGTGGAGATGATCAATTCGTCGCGCCAGGGCCCGAGGTCGTTTTTCAGCACCTTTCCGAAATTTTCCTCCGCCGATCCCGGTGGCGGGCCATAGTTGTTGGCCAGATCAAAATGGGTGATCCCCATATCGAAGGCTTTCAGCAAGATTTGCCGGCTGTTGGTAAATTCGTCGACATGACCGAAATTATGCCACAGGCCCAGCGAGATGGACGGCAGCCTGATACCGCTGAAACCACAGCGGCGGTATGTCATCGAATTGTAACGTGAAGGATGGGGCAAATAGGACATATACAAGGGTTTTAATTCATTGACAATCGGTTTGATTTTCTCACTCTGTTCATCCATTTAATCTGAAAATTACGAAGAATTATTCAGAAATGAGACCTGTTAAATGATATCGAACAGAAAATGGATTCAGTGGAAAATAATTTCCGGTTTTGACTGATTTCAGGAAAAAAGTACATTTGCTTTCTCGCCAGATGATTTAGCATGAAGCTGATCACAACTTTTCTTTTCATCATTTTGGTGATGCTGATCGGCATCATGCCGTTTTTTATCTTATACCGTTTTTCAGATATCGCAAGGTTTTTATTGCAATATGTTTTTCGCTATCGCCGGAAGGTGATCCGGAATAACCTTTCCATGGCGTTTCCCGAAATGAATAAAAGGGAAATATTCAGGACGACCGTGAAAATTTATAAAAACCTGACCGATGTTCTGATGGAGGGGATCAAGTCTTTCTGCCTGACTCGTTCGCAGGTAAGGAGACGCCATGTCTTTACCAATCCCGGCCTCATTGAACCTTACCTTGCAGCCGGAAAAAGCATTATCACCGTCGCTGCACATTATAACAATTTTGAATGGGGAACCCTGTCGCCCGGAATATTTACCCGTTTCAATTCTGTGGCATTTTATAAACCACTTTCCAATAAGTACATTGACAGGATCATCCGTAAAAGCCGGTCAAAATTCGGTACAACGCTGGCTTCGATCAGGGAAACCTCGCTTACCTTTGAAAAGTTCAGGAATATCCCCACTATTTTCCTGATGGCTGCCGATCAAAGCCCATCGAACCACGCCAAAGCGATATGGGTAAATTTTATGGGGATCGGTACGGCTTTTCTCCACGGGCCTGAAAAACATGCCCGGATTAATGATTATCCTGTGTTTTACGGACATATAGAACGAACCCGGCGGGGATTTTATACCTGTGAATTGTCGCTTCTGGCCGATCATCCGCTTGAACTTCCCGAAGGAGAGATCACCCGCAGGTATGCGGCAAAAATTGAATCGATTATCAGGAATAAACCTGAAAACTGGTTATGGTCGCACCGAAGGTGGAAAGTAAAGCGCGATTTATAATGGCCGGGTTCCTTTTTTACCGGTTGTGATACATGGTCTCATAGTATTTCAGGTAATTGCCTGAAGTTACATTATCGAGCCATTCCGGGTTTTCGAGGTACCATTCAACCGTTTTTTCAAAACCTTCGTCGAACTTTACAAGGGGAGCCCATCCTAATGTGCTTTGCAGTTTGGTTGCATCAATGGCATAACGGAAATCGTGGCCGGCTCTGTCTTTTACGAAAGTAATCAGTTGTTCGGAGGATCCCGGGTGACGTCCCATTTTGCGGTCCATGATTTCACAGAGTTTCTTTACGAGATCGATATTCTTCCATTCGTTGTTGCCGCCGATGTTGTAGGTTTCACCATCCACACCCCGGTGGAAAATCAGGTCGATAGCCCTTGCGTGGTCTTCAACATATAACCAGTCACGGATATTGGTACCGGCGCCATAAACCGGCAGGGGTTTTCCGTGACGGATGTTGTTGATGCATAGCGGGATCAGTTTTTCAGGGAACTGGAACGGGCCATAGTTGTTGGAGCAATTGCTGATAACGGCCGGCAGTCCGAAAGTATGATGGTAGGCCCTGACGAGGTGGTCGCTGCTGGCTTTTGATGCCGAATAGGGGCTTCGGGGGTCGTATGGGGTTGTTTCGAGAAACTTTCCTTCGTCATGAAGAGAACCGTACACCTCATCGGTGCTGATATGGTAAAAGCGCTTTCCCCCGAAATTATCTTTCCAGATAAAGCGTGCGGCATTCAGCAGGTTAACTGTTCCCACAATGTTTGTCATAATAAATTCCCTGGGGCTTGCGATAGAACGGTCGACATGGCTTTCGGCGGCAAGGTGGATCACGCCGTCGAAGCGGTATGCATCAAAGGTCATCATCACAAAATCTTCATCCACGATATCGCCTTTAACAAATTCGTAATTCGGAAGGTTTTCAATATCGCTCAGATTTGCCAGGTTGCCGGCATAGGTAAGTTTATCCATATTCACGATGCGGTACTCCGGGTATTTTTTTACCAGAAGCCTTACCAGGTGCGAACCGATAAATCCAGCGCCACCCGTAACTAATATCTTTTTCATGGTATAGATTTGATTTAATGTTGGTTAGAAATGAACAGGCTGATGATGTGAAACTGAAATAAAAATACAAGTTTTCAGATCAGGTGAATCTGCATCTGAGATTCAAGTGCTCCGGCAACTATACTTTTCAGCCGATCCTGGAGACTTTTCCGTCGCGCAACAGGTAACGGGCTTTACTTTCGGGACAAACAGCGATACCCATTGAATCGAATTTCAATTTATGGCCGAATTCGCTCATCCATCCGGTTTGCCTGGATGGATTGCCCACCACGAGTGCATAATCGGGAACCGGTTTTGTTACCACAGCCCCGGCGCCGATAAAGGCATATTCGCCGATTTCGTTTCCGCAGACGATGGTTGCGTTGGCACCAATGGTTGCCCCTTTTTTTACGCGGGTTTTTGCATATTGATGCTTGCGGTTTATAGCACTGCGAGGATTGATGACATTGGTAAAAACCATGGACGGCCCGAGGAATACATCATCTTCGCAGATCACGCCGGTATAGATCGAGACATTATTCTGGACCTTTACATTCCTCCCCAGGATCACTTCCGGTGATACGACTACGTTTTGCCCAATGTTGCAGTTATCGCCGATCACGCAATCGGACATGATATGTGAAAAGTGCCATATTTTCACGCCCTTCCCTATGACGCAACCTTCATCGATGATGGCCGTAGGATGGGCAAAATATTCTTTTTCCATGTTTATGTTATCTTATCTGAATTTCATTGATGAATATTTCAGGCATTAACAAACTCCAGCACCGATGATGTGATGTAATTTATCTGCTCTTCATCCAGTTCGGTATGCATTGGCAGTGAGATCACTGCGTTGCAAAGGGCTTCGGTCACCGGGAAATCACCGGGCTTATAACGTGGATTGAGGTATGCTTTCTGCAAATGAATTGGAACCGGGTAATAAATCATGGCCGGGATGTTTTTGGAAGCCAGGTATTCCTGCAGCTTTTTCCGGTCGATGCCGTGTGTGACCAGGGTATACTGATGGAATACATGGGAGGATTTTGCGAACCTGGCCGGTATTTTCAGGCCTGGATTTCCTTTAAATGCCGCATCATAAGCGTCGGCGGCTTTACGGCGGGCGATGGCATACTCAGGGAGATGACGGAGTTTTACATTCAAAACGGCAGCCTGTATGCTGTCGAGGCGGCTGTTAACGCCGATATCGTCGTGGTAGTATCGTGTTTTCATCCCATGGTTTACGATTGACCGCAACTTCCCGGCAAGGTTGTCATCATTGGTAAAAATAGCTCCGCCGTCGCCATAGCAACCCAGATTTTTCGATGGGAAGAACGAAGTACATCCAATATGGCCGATTGTTCCCGCTTTTTTTACCGTTCCATCAGCAAAACGGAATTCAGCTCCAATGGCCTGGGCTGTATCTTCGATCACGAAAAGGCCGTGTTCGCGGGCAATCTGCATCACGGCGTCCATATCGGCGCACTGTCCGAAAATATGAACAGGAACGATGGCTTTTGTTTTCGGGGTAATTGCTCTTCTGATGGCAGCCGGTTCAATATTAAAAGTATCAGGGTCCACATCAACCAACACAGGCGTCAGGCCCAGCAGTGCAATGACTTCGGCGGTAGCGATAAAAGTGAACGACGGGGCAATGACTTCATCGCCGGGTTTGAGGCCCAGCGCCATCATTGAAATCTGAAGGGCGTCGGTACCATTTGCGCATGGAATGACATGCCGTACGTCAAGATATTTTTCAAGACTTGCCTGAAATTCTTTGACAACAGGTCCATTGATAAAGGCTGTTGTATCGATAACATGATGAATGGCTTCATCAATTTCAGGTTTTATCTTTTCATACTGAGCCTTAAGGTCAACCATTGCAATGCTGCGCATAGGAGTTATTTTTAATAGTTAGGTTAGGCAAAGATAGCAAGTTTTCAGGGATGGTTTAAGCATCCCGAAATGGATTCAACAATCAGAGTCCTTCCTGCAAAACGGGAAATAACAAACATCATTGCATTTCCAGTTCAAATATCTAGCACATAAAGAATTTCTTACCTTTGCGGCCAATTAGAGCTACCCTTGCATGCATCATAGAATATTCATTTTCCTGATCGGTTTCCTGCTCGTTCTGGACAATGCAGCCTTAAGTCAGGTCCGTGTGAAAGATACCTGTATCAGCTTCAGCATGATTACCCCGACCTATGCTATGCATATACCTGCCGGCGATATGAGCAGCCGTTTTGGCGTAAGCAACACCATTGGCGCCGGATTTGGTCATAAGACGAAAACTAACTGGTATTTCGGGATCGAAGGCAACTTTCTTTTCAGTGATAAAATAAAAAATTCGGGAAGTATCCTGGCGAATATTTCAACCTCAGATGGACATATCATCGATGAGAACGGCGTTTATGCCAATATTGTCCTGCTTGAGAGGGGTTATGATATCAGGTTGAGAGCTGGAAAGATTATCCCCGTTGGAAGATCGAATCCCAACTCCGGACTGATGATAACCGGAGGAGCCGGTTTCCTGCAACACAAAATTCGGATTGAAAACAGCGATAACGCAGCTCCCCAGGTTTCAGGCGATTATAAAAAAGGCTATGATCACATGTGTAACGGCCCTGCATTGAATCAATTCATCGGCTATATCCATTTCAGTAATAACCGGAAAATCAATTGTTTTGCAGGAATAGAAGCCATTGAAGCCTTTACCCGATCGGGGCGGGCATACTATTTTGCCGAGATGAAGAAGGCTGACGAAAAGCGGTTCGATATGTTGCTGGGAATTAAGGTAGGCTGGTCATTTCCCTTGTATAAAAAAGCCGGCCGTGAATTCTATTATTACTAAACCATAGCCACTTAACTGAGCCTCAGCCAATGTTAACCCAATTCCTTTACAGCACAGGGATTTATTTTTACGGATTAGGCATTCGTACAGGAGCCATATTTAATTCAAAAGCAAGATTATGGGTTAAAGGGCGTAAGCGGATTTTGGAACGGATATCGCTCGCAATGAATGAATCCCGTAATTCCGGCGGCGAACGTAAGCTGGCCTGGTTCCACTGTGCGTCGCTGGGGGAGTTTGAACAGGGGCGCCCGGTAATGGAAGCTTTCAGGCAACAACATCCTGAGTACAATATTTTCCTGACATTTTTCAGCCCGTCGGGATATGAAGTGCGCAATGCCTATACCGGGGCCGACTTTATATTTTACCTTCCGCTTGATACGCCCAATCGGGTATCGCGTTTTATTGAAATTGTAAAACCCGATGTTGCTTTCTTTATCAAGTACGAGTTTTGGTTCAATTATCTCAGCGCTTTACAACAACAGGAGATCCCCGTTTTCCTTCTTTCTGCCAATTTTCGTCCCAACCAGATGTTCTTTAAATGGTATGGCGAATGGCCGCGAAAACTGCTTGCCGGTTTTTCCATCATTTTTGTTCAGAATGAAAATTCCCGGGAACTTCTCGAATTCATCAACATCGGCAATGTAATTGTAAGTGGCGATACGCGCTTCGACCGTGTAACAGCCATTGCCGATAATGCAAAGGAATTCCCCTTAATAAGGGCTTTTGCCTCGGGCCACAAGGTGGTTGTTGCCGGGAGTACCTGGCCGTTTGACGAAAATCTCCTGATTCAGTATCTTGACGCTGATCCTGATGTTAAAATAATCATGGCGCCACATCAGACGGATGAAGCCCATATTCTATCCATCATGTCGAAGGCAAACGGAAAAGCAGTAAGATTGTCTGAGGCGCGTCCTTCCTCCGTTACGATGTACCCGATGCTGATCATTGATACTATCGGAATACTTCCCCATCTCTATCAGTATGGCACAGTGGCATACATCGGAGGAGGGTTCGGCGTTGGCATACATAATATTCTGGAAGCTGCGACCTTTGGGTTGCCGGTATTTTTCGGCCCCAACTATCATAAATTTAATGAAGCCTCAGACCTTGTAAAACTGAACGGGGCTTTTCCCATCGACAGTTACGCGAGCCTGGCAGATAAAATGGCCGTGTTGCTGGCACAGCCTGCCCGCCTGTCGAAAGCATCGGCGATATGTAAAAAATATGTGGCCGACAAAAAAGGCGCCACAGAGGTTGTGCTTAAAAACATCGGGCAGTTCATAGCCTGAAAACTCCCTTATCTGTGATCCGGGAAGAAACATTTCCTGTGCATCTGAAAGGTTGCGGGATGTATTCATCCTGCTGAAATAATGTAAACTTTTACAGGGAAATTTAAAGCCGTTGCATCCGCTGTGACAGATACTGAGATGTTTACAAACGGCAATATTCCTGAAAGCAGGATTTGCTTTTGTAAACATGATCCTTGCCGGTTTCGTGGCCGGAATTCATGCCGCATCTATCAACGGTATTTCAGAATGCTACTTTACTTTCAGTGTCCCTCGCAGCCTGATATCCAGGGAGGATGCCCCGATCATGATCCGGAAATCGCCGGGTTCTATCACCGGTTTCAGGTCTATATCAATCATCGTAAGTAACTCCGGTGTGATCCGGAAAGTCACCTCTTTTGTTTCTCCCGGGGACAGCCATATCCTGGTAAATCCTTTCAGCTCCCTGACCGGACGGGCAACAGAAGCGATTTCATCCCGGATATAAAGCTGGCAGACCTCATCCCCGGGCCAGTGGCCTGTGTTCCTGACTTTGAACGTAACAAGAGCCGTTTCGCCTGCTTCAATCTCCGGCTTGTCAAATTGTAAATCACTGTATACAAAAGTAGTATAGCTCAGTCCATAACCAAACGGGAAGAGCGCCATTCCTGTCAAATCGGTGTAATCATCACCTCTGCCGGTAGGCTTATGGTTATATACAAGCGGCAATTGCCCTTCGGTAACGGGGAAGGTTATCGGTAACCTGCCTGCCGGGTTGTACCTCCCGAACAGGACATCTGCGACGGCATCGCCGCCGGCTTCGCCGGGATACCAGACATCAATGATTCCGCCTGCCTCATCAATCCAGTTGCTCATAGTAATAGCGCTGCCGCCGACCAGGACGACGATCACGGGCGTACCTGACGAATTTACGGCATGGATGAGTTCTTCCTGTTTACCAGGTAATTTGAGAAATGCCCTGTCGTTGAATTCCCCTTCGTTGATGCCGGCAACCACAATGGCAACATCCGATGAACGGGCAAGTTCCACAGCCTCTTTAATTTTTTCGGCAGAGGTATCCTTAACTCCGGCATTCCACACCAGGCTGAACTTTGCAGGCCCTGAACTTTCGAAGTATTCAACTTTTATTTCGTATTGCTTCCCTTTTTCCAGCTTAACATCTGACAACCTGGTTGAGTAGGAACATTTAACCCAGTTATCGATAAGCAATTTCCCGTCCAGGTAAAGCCGGTACCCGTCATTTCCCTCGATGCCCAGTTTAAAAAGCCCGCTCTCAGGAGCAATCAAAGTGCCGGCCCAACGCACGGAATAACAGTCGGGAGCAAGTTTCGGATCAGGCGGATAAAGGGTCCACCCGAAGGTAAGCTGGGGATCGACCCTTGTCATTACCGGTGTTCCGCTAAGGGAGGTATTATCAAAGTACTCGCCTTTCAGGCCGTGTTCCTGGGCTGACCCGGTTTGAGCAACAAGGCATTCGGAAGGCACCCGTTCAAAAGGCTGAAAATTCCTTCCCGGACCGGTGGCATACCCGATGATCAGGGAATCGCCGGCCAGTTTCCTGATGCCTTCCAGGATGGAAACCTTATTGATCCCAGGTCCGCTGTATCCTCCCAATCTTGCTTCTCCGGCATCGCTGCCGATGACGGCTATCTTTTTAAGGCCTGTTTTAAGGGGAAGGATATCATTTTCATTTTTCAGGAGTACGATTGATTCACGGGCAGCCTGAAGGGCTATGGCACGATGATCAGGATTGCCGTTCCATTTTTCGGCTTCTCTCATATCGACATAAGGATTTTCGAACAAGCCGAGTTCGAATTTGGCTCTCAGCACCCTTGAAACGGCGCTGTCGGTTACAGGTTGGGGGATCATACCTTTATCAAATGCTTCCTTAAATAGGGTATAGTGGTTGTAATCAGTCTGGAAAATGACATCCAGTCCGTTCCTGATGGCGTCGGCGGTTGCTTCGGCATAATCCTTAGCCGTGTAATGCAACACGTTGGCCCCGCCCACAGCGCACGCATCAGAATTCACAAACCCTTTAAAATTCCATTCCTTTTTCAGTTTCCTGTTTAAAAGCCAGTCGTTGGCGGTGCAAGGGCTTCCATCGAGCGAATTGTAAGCCGACATCACCGAACGGGCTCCTGCAGTCCGGAAAGCTTCCCTGAATGCCGGGAAATATATCTCTTCGAGCAGCCGTTCGTTGTAATGGATTGGGTAACTATCGCGGCCCCCGTCGCCGACGTTTACGGCAAAATGTTTTGGCGTAGTGATCACGCCAAGCTTTTCAAATTCATCCATATAACAGATGCCCATCATCGTTGTAAGGAAAGGATCTTCGCCATAGGTTTCTTCAACCCTGCCCCAGCGAACATCGCGGGCAATGTTGATGACCGGGTCGAGCACCTGCCGAATGCCCCTCGACCGCACTTCCCTGGCAATGGCGCGGGATACGTTACGCATCAGCGATGTATCCCATGTTGCGGCCAGTCCTATTGATTGCGGGAAAGATGTGCTTCCGCCCATGCCAAGGCCATGCAGGGATTCAGCAAACGGAATGACCGGTATTCCCAGCCGGGTTTCATTCACAAAATAGCGCTGGATTTCATTCACCTTATTGGCATACAGGCCGGCGTCTTCTTTTCCTCCGTAAGTAAGCATCTGCCCGGCGGCATCCTTTGTTTCGCCCCTGGCATCCACCTCAAGACCGAAAATCCCGCTTTTCAGATTCTGTTTTCCCAGACTCAGGTCGCCGGGAATCATAAATAACTGCCAGAATTTTTCATCCGGTGTCATTCTGCCGAGCAGGTCTTTTGTCCGGGCTTCGGCGCTAAGTGCCGGGTCCTGGTACGGAAGCTTTTTCTGTGAATATGTCACTGATGGTATGGCCAGCAGGACTATTGACAGGATGGTCCATTTACGGAATGAAAAATTCTTCATGGTATGATGCTGTTTGTTTGTAAAAATATTAATAAAGTCGGTTGTAACGGATGAATCCTGTGCAATGATTTTAGCCGCTGCAGCTTCCGGGTATGACTTGGCGGACATGCGGGTTAATATGATGAAGAGCAGAGTCTCCTGCACATGATTTCAAAGGTTCGTTATAAGTTCAGTGAATTGAACAGGAAGAATGGAAAAATCACAAAAAAAGCTTGCCGACAACGGCAAGCTTTCAAAAAGTAACCGGGAAAGTGAAATCTTAGTACATTCCACCCATGCCGCCCATTCCTGGATTCGGCATCGGGGGTTCTTTTTCTTCCTTGATTTCGGCCAATACGCACTCGGTGGTGAGCAGCATGCCGGCGATTGAAGCGGCGTTTTCAAGCGCTACGCGGGCAACCTTGGTGGGGTCGATAACACCGGTTTTGAGAAGGTTTTCATAAGTTTCGGTACGGGCGTTGAATCCGAAATCGCCTTTTCCTTCCTTAACCTTCTGAACGATGATTGAACCTTCAAGTCCTGCGTTGGCAACAATCTGGCGCAACGGTTCTTCCAGTGCGCGGCGAACGATGTTCACCCCTATCTCTTCATCTTCATTTTCAGTTTTCAGGGTGGTGAGGGTTTCGAGTGCACGCAGGAAAGCGACACCGCCACCGGGGATAATACCTTCTTCATTGGCAGCGCGGGTTGCATGCAATGCATCGTCGAAACGGTCTTTTCTTTCCTTCATTTCAACTTCGCTGGCAGCTCCTACCTGAATAACGGCTACGCCACCGGCAAGTTTTGCAAGGCGTTCCTGAAGTTTTTCACGGTCGTAGTCCGATGTGGTAGTTTCGATCTGAGCCTTGATCTGGTTGATACGGGCCTGGATACCATCGTGTTCGCCTTTACCGCTGACGATGGTGGTGTTATCTTTGTCGATGCTTACTTTTTCAGCTTGTCCGAGATATGAAAGGTCAGCGTCTTCCAGACGATAGCCTTGTTCTTCGCTGATAACGGTTCCACCGGTGAGGATGGCGATATCCTGCAGCATTTCTTTACGGCGGTCGCCGAAGCCGGGAGCTTTAACGGCAACGATCTTAAGGGAACCACGGATTTTATTCACAACGAGGGTTGCCAGCGCTTCACCGTCAACGTCTTCGGCAATAATAAGCATGGGCCTGCCGGTTTGAACAACTTTTTCAAGGATAGGAAGCAGGTCTTTCATCCCGCTGATCTTCTTATCGTGAATAAGGATGTACGGGTTTTCGTAAGCAGCTTCCATCTTTTCAGCGTCGGTAACGAAGTAAGGCGAAATGTAACCGCGATCAAACTGCATACCTTCAACCACTTTCACTGTAGTTTCGATGCCCTTGGCTTCTTCGATGGTGATGACGCCTTCTTTCTTCACTTTGGCCATGGCTTCGGCTATCAGTTTGCCGATGGTGGAGTCATTATTGGCTGATACGGTGGCAACCTGTTCTATTTTTTCGAGGCTGTCGCCAACTTCTTTTGATTGTTTTTTAAGGCTTTCAATGACAGTGGCAACCGCTTTATCAATACCGCGTTTCAGATCCATCGGGTTAGCCCCGGCGGTAACATTCTTTAAACCAGTGGTGATGATGGCCTGGGCTAAAACCGTTGCGGTTGTTGTTCCGTCGCCGGCAACATCCGATGTTTTCGAAGCCACTTCCTTCACCATCTGGGCGCCCATATTCTCAACGGAATCTTTCAGTTCAATTTCCTTTGCAACCGTAACGCCATCCTTAGTAACAGCAGGTGCGCCATAGGTTTTTTCTATAATCACGTTACGGCCTTTGGGGCCAAGGGTGACTTTTACGGCGTTCGACAGGGCGTCAACACCTTTTTTAAGCCTGTCGCGGGCTTCAGTATCAAATATTATTTCTTTAGCTGCTTTCATGTGAACAGAAATTATTGTTTTTAACTACTTAGATTATTGCCAGGATGTCCGATTCACGCATGATAAGATAGTCCTTACCATCAATACTGATTTCAGTTCCTGAATATTTTCCGTAAAGAACCAGGTCGCCTTCTTTTACGGTTAAGGGTTCATCTTTTTTACCTGTGCCCACAGCTACAACAGTTCCGCGCTGGGGTTTTTCTTTTGCAGTATCGGGGATAATGATTCCGCCGGCAGTTTTTTGTTCGGCAGCGGCCGGTTCAACTAATACGCGGTCTGCTAAAGGCTTTACTTTTAACTGTGCCATACAATTAAATGATTTTTATGTTAGTGATTAATGGATAGATTTCTGTAAATGTGGTCAACATTCGTCACATTTCGTGCCAAAGGGAAGATTTAGGTTTAATCGGGACAATATTGCAGAAATGCCGCTTTCTGCTGTCAAAATCCGATTACCTGCCATTTCCGGATATATCTCTATCAATTTGAATTTCAGGATCTAATTTACCCGTAAAAATAATACATCCGCTGTTTTCCTGAAATAAAAAATGTCAGAATCGGGTGACATTCTGACATTTTATATCTGGATCGCAGTTGATGACTCTTACTTGCCCTGGTTGGCCGGGTTGGGCTGATAATCCTGTACCGGCTGGGCATTCTCATCAATATTCTGGCGAAGTTCGGTATCAGCCTGAGCCTGGTTAGCGCGGTGGCGGGGGATAACAAAAATTGAAAGCAGGCTGAGCGATAGAAGAATAACGGCCAGCGTCCAGGTGGTTTTTTCCAGGAAATCGGCAGTTTTACGTACCCCCATGAACTGATTGGATGACGAAAAATTACTTGCCAACCCGCCTCCTTTTGAATTCTGAACAAGAACAACAAGTGTCAGCAGTACACAGGCGATAAGAATAAGGACCGAAATGAGAATGTAAGCGGTCATAGGAGATATTGTTAAGTTATTGTTATTTATTTACTTACGATTATTTTTTAATTCTTCCACGCGGGCTGCAAAGTAACTACTTTTTTCGGGAAATAACAATATTAGTTTTTCATAAATCTTTATTGCCTTCTCAGAAAGGCCCTGTTTTTCATAAATGTGCGCCAGCGTTTCGCTAACCAGGTCATCATGGTCGGCAATGCTTTGGCGCGCTTTATCTTCGGGACTGAAAAATTCACGTTTGGAGGGTGAAATACGGGGTTCCTCCGAAATGAACTTATCTATCAGTTCGAACCTGGATTTCCCGGCTGTTTCTTTTTCTTTAGGAGGATGAGCGATTACGGCATTACCATTCTCTTTCCTTTCATCTGCAATTTCGGAAAGGCTGTCGCGGATGAGGCCGATGAGAACACCGCCTGCCGGTATTTTTCCCTCACCTGATTCAGGGTGAACCGGCGCCGTTGAGATCGTTTCCGGTGAAGCCTGTTTTTCGGGGGCTGCCGGTGTGCCGGATTCTATCATCGTCCCCGCCAGATCAATGTCCTGCATGGCCAAGGGCAATTCCTTTATTTCATCGCTTTCGATGAGCATTTTCAAACGTTTCCGGTCACCTGCGTAAGCGGCAGCTACTCTCAACGCCGGCGTAAATGACTCATTATCCGTCGACCGAAGGTTTCTGGCCACTAAAAGATAGGCGGTGGAAAAATAGGGATATTCCCGGGTAAGCGCAGTGATCATCTCAACAGTACTGCCGGTAAGCAGAGACCTGTCGGCGAGAATTTTTTCAAATGACCTGCGTTCCATTTTTTTCTGTTCCGTTTTTACCAGTTTACCACTGCTTTATTGAAAACATCTTGGGCAAGAGCATCCGTAATAGTTTCAATCAGCCCGCTTTCAACCTGCGAGAGGCTATAGGAAGCATCATAGTCTTCATACCGGCTGAACGATGTTTCAAAATTCTGTTTTTCGTCCATTTTATTGGTGAACCGCACACTGATGGTGATTTTCAATCTCTGTAAAGCAGCCTGTTGGTTGCCTTGGATAGCAACAGGTTCGGTGGAATACCCGGTAATTTCTCCTTCAATGTTGAGGTCTCCGCCGCTTTTTACCAATTTCAGGTTGGTTTGGTTGGTGAATTTGTCGCGAAGTGCTTCAGTGAAAGTGTTGCTTAAGGTAGGCTGGACCAGGGGTGCGTTATTGGGAAAGTATTTCACCGAAATTGTTTTTACGTCCGGTGAAATGGATGCCCCGGTAAATGAGTATATTCCGCAACCTGATAATAAATTAATCGCAGCCAGGGCCATTGTAATCATCAGAAAGCGGGCAGAAGTAAAATGGGTTTTATAATTCATCTTGAAAGAGATCGGTTAAGCATTAATTCCGTATTCCTTTATCTTTCGGTATAATGTGCGTTCAGAAATGCCAAGTTCCTTTGCCGCATTTCGCCTGCGGCCTGCATGTTTTTCCAGGGCCCGGCGGATAAGGTCTATCTCTTTTTCCTGTATTGATAAGGATTCATCAACCACCTCGCTTTGAGAAAACAGTTCTTCCTCATTGTCGGGATTCTCCACCACATAAGGATGAGCGGCATGAAACTGCCGGTCTGTACCGGGAAACGGCATATTTTCGTTCATACCGGCAACGCCGGAATGCAGGTGGGCGGAAACAGGATCGTGTCCGGCCGTATCTCCGACAAGTTTTTTTAACTCATTAATATCGCGACGCATGTCGAACAGCACCTTATAGAGCAGCTCGCGTTCCGAAAACTCACCGCCTGGTTTTGATCCGGTATATAAAATGGGTAATTCGCGGTTGGCGGTATCAGGCAGATACTTCTGAAGCACATGTGCTGTGATTGTCCTCACATGCTCAATAATGCTGATTTGTTCCGTAAGGTTCCGCAACTGACGGACGTTGCCGGGCCACCTGAAATTCAGCATCATATGTTTTGCCTCATCATCGAGTTCGAGCGGCGGCATCCGGTATTTTTCTGCAAAATCGACGGCAAATTTCCTGAACAGCAACAAAATATCGTCTTTTCGTTCCCGTAAGGGAGGAATTGCTATCGGAACGGTGTTCAGGCGGTAATACAGGTCCTGTCTGAATTTGCCCTCATTAATGGCAGCCTGTATATCGACATTGGTGGCAGCCACAACGCGAACATCCGTTTTCTGAACTTTAGAAGATCCTACACGCATGAATTCTCCGGCTTCCAGGACCCTCAGTAACCTGACCTGGGTTGCGAGCGGAAGTTCGGCAGCTTCATCAAGAAAAATAGTGCCTCCGTTCACCACCTCAAAATATCCTTTTCGGGCTTCGTGGGCGCCGGTAAAAGAGCCTTTTTCATGCCCGAACAGTTCCGAGTCGATAGTTCCTTCAGGAATAGCACCACAGTTCACGGCAATGTAAGGTCCATGTTTACGGGCGCTAAGCTGGTGTATGATCTGGGGAAATACTTCCTTGCCCACCCCGCTCTCCCCGGTAATCAGGACGGTAATATCGGTAGGAGCCACCTGCCTGGCAATGTCGATGGCGCGGTCAAGCCCGGGGGCGCTGCCGATGATTCCAAATCGTTGCTTTATTGAAATAATATCCATTCTTCTCTTGATCTTTCCGTCAGTAATAATGCAAAATTAACGCTATTATTATTATCACAGGCTGATGATTAACGTTTTTTGGCAGAATCACTGCCAAAATGGCAAAATTAACGAACAAACGGATGTTGTTCCTGCGGTAAAATCAGAAACAGCCTCTACGAGAGGCTGTTTCTAATCTTCAGTAATATAATTTGATAAGGATTACCTGATCTTAGTTTTTTGGGGCCGCTCTCCTTACTTCTTTTTTAATGCGCTGAATATGACCGCGTCCAAGTGCTTTTACTTCACATCCGAGTTCAAAATAGCGTCTGATATCTTCGTCGCTGAGTAAGCCAAAACAATCGATGACGGCGAGCGGCTGTCCTGCCCATTTTACCACATCATCGGGTTTCAGGTTTTTGTATTCAGTATGAGGAACGGCAAGTATCAGGGCTTCGATGCCATTTAGAGCCTCGGGGAGATCTTTCAGAACTTTGGTATCCGCAAGGTGATCCTGGTTGTGGAAAAACCGCTGCCAGGAATGACCCGGGGCCGGGTATTCGTCCTGGCTTTCCAACTCATACCAGTGTTCAACATACGGATCGTGAATATGGACTTCGGCGCCCATTTCGGTGAGTTTCCGGACAATCAGTTCACTGCCGCTGTAACGGGTATCGCCCACATCCTGGCGGTAGCTGGCGCCGCAAAGCAGCACATCGGCGCCGGCAATATAGCGGGCCATATTACGTAATGCATCACGGGTAAGCGAAGCTACGTGCAGGGCGCGTGTATCGTTGATATCGATAGCCGTCGGGGTGATCCTGAATACATCATCGCCGTCATCGAAGCCAAGGATATGCCGGTATGCCCAGTATCCCAGCCCGCCGTCCTTGGGCAGGCAGTAGCCGCCGATACCGGGGCCGGGAAAAATAATATTGCTGTGTGTGGGGCGCATTTTTATGGCTTTGATCACCTTCAGGAGGTCTACGCCATTGCGTTCAGCGAAGATGCTCCATTCGTTCAGGTAGGCCAGAATGGTAGCGCGGTAGGAGTTTTCGACAATTTTCGTGGTTTCCGACTCAATGGGACGGTCCATGACGGTGAGCGGAAAGTCTTTGGTGTTTAGCACTTCACGAAGGAACTTTTCTACCCGCTTGCGTGCTTCGTTATCGCATCCGGCACATACACGCCAGAAATCGCGAATGCTCGATACATATTCACGTCCCGGCATTACTCTCTCGAAGCTGTGGGCCAGTAAGGGCACGGATGTGATTTTTCGTTTGGCAAAGGCCTTTTTCAGGATAGGCCAGGCAACAAATTCGGTAGTGCCGGGAGCAACAGTGGTTTCTATCAGGGTGAGGCAGTGAGGCTGAATTTTTTGTCCGATGGTCTTCAGGGTTGCTTCAAGCGCGGCCATATCAGCTTCGCCGGTTTTCATGTTGCCGAGCTCGCGTTTGCTGAAATCGCATTGCACATCAACAACGACTACGTCGGCAAGTTCCAGGCAATCGCTGTTAAAGGTGGCTATCAGTGTTTGCTTTTGATTGACGCATCGCGCAATGATGCGGTCAACTTCCGGGTCTTCGGCTTTCACCGGCGATTCGCCGCGGTTGAGCATCGGTATTTTCCAGTAGCTGCGGGTACTTGGACGCTGGCAACCGATAACAAATTTTGAGGGTTTGCCCTGACTGTCGACGGTATCGGCAATAATAGCGGCCATCACGGCGCCAACAAAACCAACACCCATCACAACCACGACTTCTTTTCCTTCTTTACGGGCATTTTCAGCTAATTTGCTGATATTCAGAAACTCAGTAGCATATTCCTCTTTTTGCGGGAGCGGAAATTTTTCACCGGAAGGGCTTGCTGAATAGGTTATGGGTGCCTGCATCATATTTTGGAGATTTTAATGCCTGGATATAAATTCTATTTCCTGATAATAGCGCCAAGTTCTTTGGTGAAGTCATTGGCCAGCCTGTCCATTAGTTTTTCTATTTCTTTATCGGTGAGGGTTTTCGACTCATCGAGCAGCGTGAAACTGATGGCATATGATTTTTTGCCTTCGCTTATCTTTTCCCCTTCATACACGTCGAAAAGGTTGATGCTTTTCAGAGTTGAGCCGGCGCTCTTATAGGCCAGGGCTTCAATGTCGGAAAACTTTACGCCCTTATCGAGGATCAAAGCCAGGTCGCGACGCACTTCCGGGAAACGGGGAATATCCTTTTGCCGGCTATTGCCCGGTTTTACAAGGCTGAGCAGAAGTGCCCAGTCGATCTCGGCAAAGAACACTTCCTGCCTGATATCAAAGGTCTTAATGATGGAGGGTTGCAGCTTTCCAAGCGATAAAATGTTATTACCGTTAACCGCAAAGGCTTCCCCTTCCGTAAATAACCTCTGATCGGCAGGAGATATTTTCCATTGCCAGTAAGGGACTCCTGTTTTACGGAGAAGAAGGAAAACAAAGGATTTCAAAAGATGGTAATCTGCTTTCTGTGAAATGTTATACCAGCTTTCCGACAGTCGTTTGCCGGTGATCATCACCGAAAGTTTTTTCCTTTCGGAATATCTGGCTGTAACGTCAGCCTCGTGAGATTCGGAAGGATTGTAGGAATAAACATTTCCGAATTCATAAAATTTCAGGTCGTTCTGACGGCGGTTCAGGTTATGGGCAACAGATTCCAGCCCTCCGAAAAGCAGCGTTTGCCGCATCACTTCCAGTTCGCGGCTGAGCGGATTGAATATCCTGACACAGCGGTCAGCCGGATAAACCTCCGATTTTTCGTAATACGCGCTGCTGGTCAGCGAATTGGTCATGATTTCCCGGAACCCGTTTGCCGAAAGCAGGTCGGCAACATTATTCATTATTTTTTCCGGATCAGGTTTCGGATTATAGGATAACGAAGCATGGACCGATTCGTTGAAGGCCACATTGTTGTATCCGTATATTCGCAAGACTTCTTCCACCACATCGGCTTCGCGTTCCACATCCACTTTGAATGGCGGTATCGATAGCGTTAAATCACCGTCGGTTTCGGCAATAATCTCTATTTCCAACGATTTCAGAATGTTGCGGATAGCATCCTTCCCGATTTTCTTTCCGATAAGGTTTTCGATGCCGTCAAACGTTACATCAAGAATCCTGTTGCTGACTGGTTCAGGATAAACATCCACAATAACGGACGAAATATTGCCGCCGGCAATTTCTTTTATAAGCAGGGCTGCCCGTTTCAGGGCATACAAAGTTATGTTGGGATCGGCGCCGCGTTCGAAACGGAACGAAGCGTCAGTCTTTAGTCCGTGCAGTTTGGATGTCTTCCGGATATGTACCGGGTCGAAATAGGCGCTTTCGAGGAATACGGAAGTCGTTTCCCCGGTGACGCCGGATTTCAGCCCGCCGAAAACGCCGGCTATACACATGGCTTCAGCCGCATTGCATATCATCAGGTCATCGGCGCCAAGCGACCTTTCGGTTTCATCGAGTGTAATGAATTTGGTGCCGGCAGGCTGTTTCTTTACAACGATCTTTTTACCGTTGATCTTATCAGCATCAAAGGCGTGCAATGGCTGCCCGGTTTCCATCAACACAAAGTTGGTAATATCCACGATGTTGTTGATAGGACGCAATCCTACCGATTTGAGCCGGTCCTTCAGCCACTGCGGTGAATCCTTCACCGTTAATCCCGAAAGGGTGACTCCTGAATAACGGGGACAGGCTTCAGGATTTTCAATTGACACATCAATATGCAGATTGTCGTTATCGGATCTGAATGCGTCGACCAATGGTTTAACAAAAGATGCCGAAGGATGCTGCCTTTCCCTGTTATTGATGGCTGCTGCCAGGTCACGGGCAACCCCGAAATGCGAAGCGGCATCGCTGCGGTTCGGTGTGATGGCTACTTCGAGAATGGTATCCGTAAAAACGCCAAAATAGTCGGAGGCCGGAGTGCCGATTTTTGCACCGGCATCAAGCACCATGATTCCTGCATGTGAATTGCCGAGGCCCAGTTCATCTTCGGCACAGATCATGCCTTCACTGGGCTCACCGCGCAATTTCGCAGCCTTTATCACAAAAGAATCATCGCCTTTATAAATTACCGTTCCCAGAGTGGCAACCGGTACTTTCTGGCCTGCGGCTACATTGGGGGCGCCACATACAATATCAAGGAGACGTTCCCCGCCGACGTCCACTTTGCAGCAGGTAAGTTTATCGGCATTCGGGTGATGTCTCGTTTCGGCTACATGACCGATGACCACCCCTTTCAGACCGCCTTTCACCGATTCGTATTGTTCAATCGCTTCAACTTCAAGGCCGCAATCGGTGAGGATTCTGGCTGTTTCTACCGGATCAAGGTCAGTCCTGACATACTCATTGAGCCAGTTGCATGATATTTTCATTTCTCGGAAGTATTGTATTCTCCTGCAAAAGTAGGTGAGTTTAAGGAGATATGAAAATTGGGGACGGAGAGAAAAATACCAGGGGAAAAGAGGACGGAAAACGGAGGACGCAGAACGCTCCCTCTACGAACAACGAATCACGAGCCACGAATTTCGCGAATTCTATCGCAAAAC
>DAONEP010000036.1:0-31514 GCA_035403165.1 Bacteroidales bacterium
CATTCGGCAAATATACAACACGAAATAATAAAATTCGGTTATAACCGAAAATTATTATAATAAAACTCGGTTATAACCGAAAAAAACCGGCTTCATCAGCCGACGCTGTCTACTTTTCAGCCGCATCCCGGCAGTAATACTTCCTTTTTCTCAGAGCAGCGTAAACGTCTTTTTCAGTTCAGTGGCTGAACTGCCGCCGATAAAGACTTCGAAGTCTCCGGGTTCCCAATTGTATTTCAGGTCATAATTATAGAATTTCAGGTCTTCGGGAGAAAGGGTAAAAGTTATGGTTTGGGTCTCGCCGGCCTTCAGAAATACCTTCCGGAATCCTTTCAGCTCCTTGACCGGACGGGTCACACTGCCCGCCATATCGCGGATATAGAGCTGGACAACCTCGGCGCCGTCGTATTTACCGTCATTGGTAAGATCTATGCTTGCCGTCAGCGTTTGATTCCCTTTTAACTGCGTGCTGCTGAGTTTCAGGTCACCGTAAGTAAAATGGGTATAGCTGAGCCCGTAGCCGAAAGGATAAAGCGGGTCGTTGGATACATCCAGGTAGTTGGAACGGAATTTCCGGAACCATTGTCCTTCGGGCAGCGGCCTGCCGGTGTTTTTATGGTTGTAATAAATGGGGATCTGGCCTGCATTCTGCGGGAACGTAACCGGCAGTTTTCCTGACGGATTGACTTTTCCCAGCAGGACATCGGCAATGGCATTCCCGGCTTCGGTTCCGCCAAACCAGACATTCAGAATCGCCGGAATGTTTTCATTTTCCCAGGGAATCGCCAGAGGCCTGCCGGTGAACAGCACCAGTACAACCGGTTTTCCGGTGGACAGTAAGGCCTTCAGAAGGTCTTTCTGGTTTTCGGGAAGCGAGATATCGCTCCTGCTCGAACTTTCACCTGCCATCTCGGCAGCTTCACCAAGGGCGGCAACCACAACATCCGATGCAGCAGCAATCTTAACAGCTTCATCGATCATTTCCTGCGGCGGACGATTGTCGAATCGGGTTGGCTTCCCGAAGACGCTGATGCGGGCATCGAGCTGAGGGTCGTTCACGATATTGGTTCCCCTTGCGATCAGGATTTCAGCCTGGTCGCCGACGGCATTCTTCAGCCCTTCGAGGAGCGAAACCGATTGGGAATAGTCGGAGGCTACGCTCCAGGTGCCGGTCATGTTTTCCCTGTTGTCGGCCAACGGGCCGATGAGGGCTATCTTCCCTTTTGCCTGAAGCGGGAGGACCTGATTTTCATTTTTCAGCAGGACGAAGGTCCGGGCCGCAGTTTCGCGGGCGATCTTTCTGTGTTCCGGGGTGAAAATTTCGGTTTTGGCGCGGTTATCATCGCAGTACCTGTAAGGATCGTCGAACAGGCCAAGTTTGTATTTGGCTTCGAGGACCCTGCGGCATGCCTGGTCGATTTCGGTCTGGGTTACCTTTCCTTCCTGTAACGATTTACCGAGCGTTGTCAGGAGACCTTCACCCACCATGTCCATATCGACGCCTGCATGCAGGGCCAATGCTGAAACGGTTTGCAGATCCCCCATCCCGTGATCGATCATTTCGTTAATAGCCGTGTAGTCGGTAACAACAAAACCATTAAAACCCCACTGATGGCGCAGCAGGTCAGTAAGGAGCCATCTGTTGGCGGTAGCCGGGATGCCGTCTATTTCGTTGAACGACGTCATTACGCTTCCGGCGCCGGCATCTACGGCGGCTTTGTACGGCGGGAGATACTCGTTATACATGCGTATACGGCTCATGTCGGTGGTGTTATAATCGCGTCCTGCTTCCGACGCTCCATACAATGCAAAATGTTTTACACAGGACATGATGGTATTGTTTTTACGCAGGTCGTCACCCTGGTAACCTTTGACAAAGGCTTTAGCCACCTGCGATCCAAGATAGGGATCTTCGCCGGCGCCCTCGGCAATTCGTCCCCAGCGCGGGTCACGGCAGATATCCGCCATGGGTGAAAATGTCCAGCAGATACCATCGGCGCTGGCTTCAATAGCTGCTATCCGGGCGCTTTGTTCGATCAGCGGCAAATCCCAACTTGCGGCCAGTCCCAGGGGAATAGGGAAGGTTGTTTGATATCCGTGGATAACGTCCATGCCAAAGATTAAGGGAATTTTAAGACGACTTTGGTCAATGGCCAGTTTTTGCATTTCACGGACTTTTTCAACGGATTTGATATTGAAAAGTCCGCCTACTTTTCCCTCTTTAATTTTTTTGCCTATATCGGAGCTGCCCATCTCGCCGGTAACAAACTGACCAGCATCGGGAAGGTTTAACTGCCCCAGTTTTTCTTCCAGGGTCATTTTCTTCATCAGGGCGTCGATAAATACCTTTATTTTCTGATCAGCAGCCTGGGGTTTGGTTTGGGCCGAAACCGAAATTCCGGAAAGCAAAAGAGCCCCCAACAACAGAGCCTTTATTCGTTTCATAATCGTACGATTTTGTTAAAGCTGTTTTTATGATTCTTAAGTGGATCTATATCAGATTCATATTTTTCAGAAAGCTGCAGATACAGGCTTTAAACCGGAGCCGGGCTTTTCAGGAATTGTGAGACTACCCATTAATACCGGTATGCCCATTAATCCAGCCTGCAACTCTTTAAATTTAGTCAGTAATTTATTTACGGAGCCACGGGGATTCGAATCCCAGTTTCTTTAATCCAGCCTGAATTTCGGGGCATTGCATGAAAAGTTTCCACAACAATTCCGAACGGTAATTCTCTATCATTACGACAATCGGCCCCTCATCAATAGCAAGATAACGGGCCGGATACCAGTTGTTTTGTTCGCTGAAAGCGTCGTAGAATCCATATTTTCCCCATATTTTATCTCCCAGATCGAAATAAAAATGTTTCAGCGCCTGCATGGAATATTCAGGGGTATATGGGAACGAAGATAAGGCAGCCGTCGGAGAAATTACCCCCAGATCGGTGTTTTTGCCCGGTGCGTGGGCGCTATAGCCAACGGTGGAATAACTGGCCGTGAGTCCCCAGCAATTTTCGCCATAGCCTTTAAAATGGTTTGGATTTTCGATGCACCATTGCCTGTTGATGAGAGTATGGTTTACATTGTTGGACCAGTAGTCGGCATATTCATCTTTCAGTCCGCGGGGATCCAGCCCCAGGAAGGAGTATTGCGACCAGAAAAGCGGGCCGCCGTATTCTTCAGCGCCATTATGCCGCAAGGTGAGTTCATAACCATATTTACCGCTTCGTGTTTTGATTTTTCCGTCCCTGGCCCAGCCTTTTTTATAGGCGCCGGCCGTAACCGGATAGGTGGGAGACGAAGCCGCCATTACGTAAAGAATCAGGCACTCATTATATCCTTCAACCGGAAAATTCATAGCCCAACCATAGGTAGGGGACCAATGCCAGTAAAGCACATCTTTCCCCCCGTTGGTGAACCAGTTCCATTCGACGCCTTTCCATAATTTGTCGATGTCGGACGACAGTTTTCGTTCATCAGCATTTCCGTTTTTAAAGTATTCCCTCACGCATAGCATACCCTGCATGAGGTAGGCGGTTTCCACGAGGTCAGCCCCGTTATCCTTCTGTCCGAAAGGTTTAACTTTTCCCGTTTCACCGTACATCCAGTGAGGCCAGGCGCCGTGAAAGCGGTCGGCTTTCGAAAGCCAGTCAACGCTCTTGCGGAGCTGTTTATACCCTTCTTCCCTGGTAATAAAGCCCCGTTCGATGCCAACCAGAATAGCCATCACGCCAAAACCGGAACCTCCGGAGGTAATGACCGACTGGTCGTGTTCCGGGTATATCCCGTCGGTATGAATTCTTTCACAGGCCAGTCCTGAAACCGGTTCAGCTCCTTCGCGGAAATACTGGAAAGTCCTGTATTCAACCAGCGTCAGCAGCGAATCATCCGAAATTTCGGGCCGGGTTGTTACGTTTCCTGATACAGCCGTTTTCTTCTGATGAAAAGAACAGGACATCAGGATAATGGCAGCCAGCAGTGCTGTGGTATGCATGGCGATAGATTTCATGATCTCGAGATTGTTGCCGGTTAAGAAATGATGGACAATGGTATCAGTAGCTGAATCCCAGTTTCAGAAGGCCCGCCTGGACTTCGGGGCAGCTCATGAAGAGGTTCCAGAGTAATCCTGAACGGTAATTCTCTATCATACATATTTCCGGTCCCTGGTCGATAGCGATGTAGGAACCGGCCCACCAGTTGCTGTGGACGTCGAAGGCATCCCGAAAGCCGTACTCACCCCACAGCCGGTCGCCAAGAATATAATAGAAGAACCGGATTGCGTTCATGGATTGCTCCGGTGAATAAGGCAATGATGAAACGGCGGCGGTAGGGGCAATAACTCCGCGGTCGTTGGCAGGTTCGCTTACGCCATAGCCTGAAGGAATATCGCTGGCGGTAAGCCCCCAGCAGTAAGCGTTGTAATTCGGATAATTTTTCGGATTATCGGTGCAATAGGCCCAGTTGATAAGGGAATGATTCACATTCTGGATCCAGTAGCCGGCATAGGCATCCGATAAATTCCTCGGGTCAAGGCCCAGGAAGGAATAATGGGCAAAGAACAATGGCCCGCCGTAATCGTATCCAACCGGGAGGACATAACCATAAAACGTTTTCCCGTTCTTAATTCCGCCGTTCAGGGCAAAACCCTGGTGATAGGCGGCAGCCGGGATGGTATGGACAGGCGATGAAGCGGCAAGGATGTAAGTAATCAGGGTTTCGTTGTAACCATGAATCGGGAAATTCATGTCCCAGCCGTAATTGGGCGACCAGTGCCAGTACAATACGTTTTGTCCTCCCCGGGTATACCAGTCCCATTCGATGCCGTTATAGAGCGTTGTGATCCGGTTGATAAGGCTGTTCTCGTCAGCATCGGCAGGATTCAGGTATTGGCGCATGGTAAGGAGGCCCTGTGCCATGAAGGCTGTTTCTACCAGGTCGCCGCCATCGTCCTTGGTGCCGAAAGGGATCACTGCCCCGGTGTTCCCGTTGCTCCAGTGCGGCCAGGCGCCGTGAAAACGGTCAGAGGTTTCGAGGTAACTGATGATTTTTCCAAGTCTTGTTGTCCCTTCCGAACGGCTGATAAAACCACGTTCCATACCCACAATCAGAGCCATGATGCCGAAACCGGAACCGCCGGTTGTGACAATATCGCCTGAACCGGAACGTTCGCGTGCCATGCCGCAGGCAGGATGGGCATAATCATAAAAGTACCTGAAAGTTTGCTGCTGGATTGCCGTCAGCAGTTCCTCGTCGGTGACCAGGGGGAATTTGAGGGTTGAATCAATTCCGGTATAGAATGCGTTGCTGAAACCGCTGAACGATAATCCGTTTTTTGATTTTAACGCACTGGATATGTTGAAATAGTAACGCCAAAGATATTTTAATGCCGAATTATTGGTTATGGTGACTTTTGTATCATTATCCGATAAAGAACAGGAAATACCCGGATTTTCGGCTAACGACATATAGGATTTGTAAGAAGCCGGGTCGAGCGCGTGTGAAAAGGAAACTTCGATATTAACAGACTTATAATCAATGTTCCGTAATGAAACATGGGAAGAAAAATCCTGACCGTTTAAGGTTATTGATCGTAGGATAAGCTGTCCGGCTACCGTTATAAAAGTGAATTCCATGGTCTGGAATGTTTCGCCTGCCGCTCCTTTTAACGAACCCGAAATGCGGATGGTATAATATTTCCGGCTTTCTAAAAGTTCGACGGGTTTCAATGTTATTATTTTACCATCGGCTGAAAATCCGGAAGTAGTTGATACCGTACTGTTATCTTTTTTTAAAAGGATATTTTCCTTTGCTGAAACGGTGTCGAGGGCACTGCCGAACTCCAGCGTGATGAAACTGTCGGCCGGCACGTTTTCTGTGGTATCCTGAAGTTTAAAAACAACATCTCCGGCCTTTATTTGTATCAGTTGCAGCGTTCCTTCCGGAACCTGTTCTTTTTTGCAGGCGCTTTCCATCAGCACACCTGCCGCAATGATTACTAAAAATGCCGGAGTGACTTTCATACTCGTCTGATTAAGATAGAGAGGGTTGGGAATTAACCCAACCCTCAGAATCAAAGCAATTCAGGTTAAAATTAAGGCTTTTCGGAATTGTAGATCAACAGGACTTCTGCCGGAGTGATGGTCTTGTGGAAGATACGGATATCATCGAGCATTCCTTTAAAGTGGTTTGCATCGGGAAAGTCGTATCCGCCCCAGGTTTCATTATCCCACATTGTACCGGCCCTTGACTGAATAAATCCGAATGCCAGATCATTGACAACATCGGGCTCAACACCGGCATATTTCATACCAAAAACGGATTTCTTTGCATCGCCGTCGGGCCACAGGTTGAAATCGAAGCTCTTCATCTTTTCGCCGTTGTAATACAGGATGCCTTTTTTAGCTTCGCCGTTGAAGGTATACACAACATGGAGCCAGTTGTCTTTCAGCAGGGCTATCATTTCGTCATCCGTCAGCGATTTGGCATAATCCCATCCCTGCCATCCGCCGTTTGTATTATCCGTGGCATTGCTGGGGAACCACATATCCTCGGAGGCGCTTTTACCTTCTGCTTCTTCATACTGAATGGCAAATTTTGCTTCTTTATACGAACCGTTAATTTCAAACTGAAGACCGTAGAATGCGCCCAAGCCCATTACAAAATGCCCGTGGGTGATATCTGCCGAATTGGTCTTTACCCAGAATGAGATAGTGAAATCGTGCGTAGTGATTAAAGGATCAGCATTGGGGATTTCAATAATACTTGTGGTCCCGTTAAACTGAGCTGCTTTACCGGCTTCGGCTTTGCGGCCATCGGCATAGGTAATGTCTTTGGTAGTTGATGGATTATAGGAGCCGACCTGGTCATTGGCATCAGTGTCAAAATTCCAGTAGGCAACCATACCTGTCGGGGCGAAGAATCCGGCTGTGGTAAAGGTCCTTTCGAGATCCGTCTTCAGCAATTCCCCTTCTTTTGATTTCAGGGAAGCGGAGAAGGTAAGTTTATGAAGCGCGCCACTGGCGAGGTCTTCGGTTGGTTCGATGGTGATCGTTTTCCCGTTGACGCTGATGTTCAGATCAATATCTGCTGCATCGTAATCGCGTTTCAGTTTGATATTGGCGCTTGTAGCTGTCAGCGGGTCAACATCGGTGGAAAAAGTGGCAACGATGGAAGGACTGACAGGAACATTGGAAGGCGTCGTCACTCCGTTCATGTCGATGGAGCCGGCAACCAGGGTAGAGAGTGTAAGGGCTGTTGGTTCGTCTTTTTTACAGCCGTTTACGCCTGTCAGGAGCGCGATGGCTAACACCAGCGCTCCAAACATGAGGATTTGTTTTTTCATAAGTAATTGTGATTTAAGGTTTAACATTATATTGATGATTACCAATTTGGATTCTGAGTTATGGCTCCCTGGGAAATATCTCTTTCCGTTTGAGGGATTGGAAACAATTCATGTTTGCCGGCAACAAACCCCAGCGGGCCTAACACTTCGGCTGCCTTTCCGGTGCGGACAAGGTCCCAGAACCGATGCCCTTCAAGCGCCAGTTCATGCCGGCGTTCGTTAAGGATGATCTCCTGTAAGGCGTCTTTATCGGTCACAGTTATATCGGGGAGTATGGCATTGTTACCCTCGCGGGCGCGTTCTCTCACCTTGTTGAGATATATCAGGGCCTGGTCGGGTTTGTCGTTTTGGTTGAGCGCTTCGGCAGCCATTAGCAGTACATCGGCATACCGCAGAATACGACGGTTATGCCCGAATTGTGTAGGGACATTGGTACCGGGAGTCCAGACTTTCCTGTTATAACACTCCGTCTCAAGTACGTTGCCATGTTCATCCAGGGTAATATCGGGCGTTGGCCCGTCGCCCTGGATTGTATCGCCGTCGATGATGTCGCCCAGATCAATGATGGTGCCTTTCAGACGGGGATCTCCTTCTTCGAAAGAATTTCGCAGGTCGGGAGTAGGCCGGTTGAAGCCCCAACCCCGGTTCGGTGTTCCTCTTACGCCCTGAACGTTACCATATTGGCATCCCTGATCACTTTCCTGGCCGACCGATCCAACCTCGAAGACCGATTCGACGCCATATTCTCCGTTTACCCCATTGGCATCCGTAAATACGGGTTCGAGCCTGTATAAACCGGAATTAATCACTTCCATCGCGTATTTTTCAGCATTTACATAATCATGCTCAAACAGGTAAACTTTAGCCAGCAGGGCGCGGGCAGCTCCTTTGGTAGCACGCCCTTGTTGTAATGCAGGAATTTCTGTTTTTTCGGTGAGATCTTTCAGGGCGTCAAGCAGGTCGGTTTCAATTTGCTGATAAACAGCTTCTTTCGAAGCCCGTGTAAGCGTCATCGGGGGATCAAGGGTTGTGATCAACGGGACGCCTCCCCAGGCGCGGACAAGGTCGAAGTAGAACAACCCGCGCAGAAATTTTGCTTCTGCAACATAACGGTTTCGTAAAGTCTCGTCCATCACGATGGCAGGTACTTTTTCAATGACCACATTGGCACGTTTGATGCCCTGGTACAAGGTTGCCCACCAGAAGGCCAGTTCGCTTCCTGTAGTCGTAAACCCGAAGTTATCGTAAGGTCCGATGGTTGATGCCTGGTCATCGGGATTGCTTCCCTTGCGGGCATCGTCCGACATGATATCGCACAGGGGGTATACGCCGGAATGATATCCGATATCGCGCAAGGTTGCATAAACCCCGTTCACGGCCAGTAATGCATCATCGGGAGTGGTCGGGAATGAAGTCTGGGTAAGGGAACCCTGCGGGTCTTTCTCCAGAAATTTTTCACATCCTGAAAAAGCCAGCGACATCATCAATGTCGATGCTACGGCAAGTATATAGATTGTCTTTTTCATGGCCTGTTAAAATGTTATGTTCAAACCAACGGAATAAATGGCGGTAATGGGGTAAATGCCGGTGTCGATACCATTGGACAGCACATCGCTGCTGCCGATCTCCGGAGTATATCCCGTGAACTTTGTCAGGGTATAAACATTGTTTCCTTTCAGATACACGCGGCATTGCTGTACGCGGATTTTTTTACTGAGTTCTCCGGGGAAGGTATAACCCAGGATGACACTGCGTATTCTGGCGAAGGATCCATCCTGGATGTAGAAGTCGGATGGCAGGTAATTATAGCCTCCTGAGGTAGGCCTCGGTTCGCTATTGCTGGTACCGGGACCTGTCCACCGGTCCATAACGTGTTGTTCGTAATTGTACTGATCGGGCCGGATTACTTCCTTGGCATTGAATATTTTGTTGCCGGTCTGGCCCTGGAGGCTTATGGAAACGTCAAAGTTTTTGTACTCAACTTCTCCGTTTAATCCAAAGATAAACTTTGGAACGGGCGATCCGATATAGGTACGGTCGCTACCGTCGATTTTACCGTCCTTATTGACATCCACACGGCGTAAATCGCCGGGCTGAACATCGATGGCGTGCGGATAGGCGTCCAGATCGGCCTGATCCTGGAAAACGCCGTCTATCTTATATCCCCAGAAAGCTCCTATCGGCAGCCCTTTACGGCTCTGGGTCACATAGCCGTAAACATCTCCGCCGTATAACAGTGAATCGATTCCGCTGCTTCCGCCGATACTCAGTACTTCGTTATGGACGGTTGTAGCAAGCAGTCCCACACTGTAGGTAAAATCCCCTGTTTTGTCGCGCCAGTTCAGGTTGGCTTCAAAGCCGCTATTCAGCACTTTGCCGGCATTGTATCGTATCTTCTGGCCTTGTCCGTTGCCCATAAAGCCGGGAGTGGACAATTCAACCAGGATATCGTCGGTAACGCGATGGTAATAATCAAACTCACCAGTCAGGCGGCTGTTCAGAAATCCGACTTCAAGCCCGATATCCGTCTGGGTTGTCGTTTCCCACCGGAGGTCCGGATTCCCGCTTTTGGCATACGAAATGGCTGTGTAAGGATGATCGCCGCTTCCGAATATTGCCCAAAGGTTCGGCTGAGTAAGAGAAAACCGGTCGGAATAAACGATCTTCTCATTCCCGATTTTACCCCAGCTTGCACGCAGTTTTAGTTTTGTGATTTGCTTAACATCACTGAGAAAAGGCTCTTCCGAAATATTCCATCCTAAAGCAAAAGAAGGAAAATTGCTGTAACGGTTCTCTTTGGAAAACTTCGATGATCCGTCACGTCGAAAGGTAGCGGTGAAAATATACTTGTTATCGTAAGTATAATTTGCCCTTGCCAGGTATGATATCATCGAATAGTAAAGATTGACATCAACTCCGTTCTCCAGGCTGGCTTTGACATCGGTGCCGGTAATGTTGCTGTAGGTGAGGTACCAGAAATCGGAATTGTCGCGGATGATATTCTGGCCTGAAACGTTAAGATACTCTGAAGCTGAATTTTGCATGGTATAACCGGCCACGGCGCTGATGGTATGCTTGTTGACCGACTGGTTATAATTCAGCGTGTTTTCCCATAACCAGGTTATATTATCGGATGATCCCTTGGAGAGGCTGCTTTTTAAACTATTTTGCATGGAAGCAGTTCCGTCATAATAATAAACCTGGAAGGCCGGAGTGAAACTTTCCGATTTGTTGTAACCGGCATCAATGCCAAGGCTCGTCTTGGCCGTGAAGTTATTCAGGAAGGTGACTTCGGTAAACAGATTGCCCACGGCACGTACACCCTTGTTAAAATTGTTTGTGTATTCAATATCGGCAAGCGGGTTACCCACTCCCGGAACGCCGGCAAAATCACCATCGGCACGATAGGGCAGGAGGGCAGGCCATGCCCTGTAAGCCTGGAATACTACCCCGGGCGCATTTTGCTGTTTGTAAGGTGCAAGAGTAATATTATTGCCGAATTTGATATGGTCGGTGAGGCTGTATGTGTTATTAAGCTTTAAGGTAAGCCTTTCATAACCCGATTTATCGATAATGCCCTGTTGGTTGAAATACCCGATCCCGATGTAATACGTCATTTTTTTTGTACCGCCGCTGGCCGAAAACTGGTGGCTCTGAATGGGCGCCGTGCTAAAGATAAGGTCCTGCCAATCGGTATTGGGAACGGCGTCAATATTATTATAGCTTCCCGGGCGGATTTCATTGGCAATGATGGCAAACTCCCTTCCGTTGAGGAGGTCGATTTTTTTTGCCAGCGTTTGCATGCTCATTTCTCCCGAATAACTGAATGTTGTTTTCTCTTCACCGGCCGAACCGCTTTTTGTTGTTATCAGGATTACGCCGTTGGCGCCCCTTGAGCCATAGATGGCGGTTGCTGATGCATCTTTGAGAACTTCCATCGAAGCAATATCGGAAGAGTTCAGGAATGATATGTTGTCGAGAATGACCCCGTCAACAACATAGATGGGCGCAGAATTGTTAAAAGTTCCCACGCCCCTGATCCTGACCGAGGGCACTTCACCTGGCGCTCCTGATGTACTTGTAACCTGCACGCCGGTTACTTTTCCCTGAAGGCTTTGCTCCGGGCTTAGCGAAGTAACCCTGGTTAGTTCCTTTGCTTTAACGGAAGCGACAGCGCCGGTGAGGTCGCTTTTCCTGACAGTCCCGTAACCGATAACTACCACTTCCTCCAGCATGGTTTTTTCAACATCGAGCCCGGTATTGATGATCATTTGGTTACCGATGGGGATTTCCTTGTTGCTGTATCCTATAAAAGAAAATACAAGCGTAATATCTCCCGGCCTTACTTCAAGGGAATATTTTCCGTCCAGATCGGTTGTTGTGCCCCGTGTAGTACCTTTAATAATGATAGAAGCGCCGGGCAACGTTTCGTGGGTCTGATTGTCAGTTACTGTTCCTGTAACAGTTTTCACCTGTGCCCCGGAAACCGCGCTAATCAGCATTAACACTGCAATCAGGCACATTTTATTGTAAAAGCGTATCTTTTGTTTCATGGCTTAAACAACAGGTTAGTTTTGGTTAATTAACAGTTGAGCATATGGGAATTGCAGCAATTAATTACAGTATACAGGTAAGTTTATAACTATACCTTAAAAATACAACAAAATCAGGCTTAAAAATACGGTAAATTGAGAATTGCTTTACTATATCCATAATTTAAATATTCCCGGATAAGAATTTTCATGCTGAAATAATTGATAATATCAGAGTGAAAAGATGTAATGTAAATTCAGAACATATAAACAATTCATTATGATTCTGATAGCTATCCTACGACCGGAATCCTGCTTCTCAGGAATCAAAATTCATCAAAGTGAAAATATTTATCCGGGATCCGGCGCTTTTAGCCCGATCGCTGGTCTTTATAGTTTATAACCTGTAACCTGAATTTCAGCGACTCAGGCTTCTGAATCCTTATTACCGGACAATAACGAAAATCCCGGATGTTTTTCATTCGAAGCGGTTTTTAAAAAGTCCCGGAAGGGTATTTGCTTTTTCAAATTTGAGCAGCCATTCCTTACGCCACAAACCGCCTCCGTATCCTGTGAGTTTACCGTTTGCCCCTATAACCCGATGGCAGGGTATAATAATGTTGATCGGGTTTTGTCCGTTTGCGTGCCCGACAGCCCTTGACGAATTTTTATTGCCGGTTTTCCCGGCAATTTCCAGATAGGATACGGTTTCACCATACGGGATCGCCTGCAACTGGTTCCATACCCTGAGCTGAAATTCTGTTCCTGCGGGGTGAAGCAGCAATCCAAAGGACTTTCTTTTCTCCCTGAAGTATTCGTCCAGTTGCCGAACGCACTCCGATAAACAGGGAGGTATTTCAGCCTGTATTTCAGGTTCCCGATCGAGGAATATTACCGATTGAATGCCTTGCCGGCTTCCGCTGATTTCAATCCAGCCTATCGGAGAGGAATAATGTGTTTTGTATAGTTCCATACAAAGGTAACCTGAAGTATTGTTATCTGATAAGTGGCTTGTTTCAGGGCGTTTTGAAAGAAATCCTGAGCAGGACAATTTCCGGCCGGCTGTTGGTGCGCATGGGCGGGCCCCAGCCTCCGTATCCGGGGGAAACATAGAATTGAGTTTTCCCGTTTTTTTTATATCCCATGCTTACCTCGTAAAGGGCGCGGGTAATATAATTGAGGGGCCAGAGCTGACCGTGATGGGTATGGCCCGACAATTGAAGATCAACTCCCGCTGCAGCCACCGAATCAAGGTCGAAGGGCTGGTGGTCGAGCATAATGACAGGTTTCGTCATATCCGTCTGGCAAAGAAGATCGCCAAGGGATTTCCTGGGTTGGCCTGCTATCCGGTTTTTCATCCGGTCCTCCCTTCCTGCAAGGTAAAAACTGTTGTCGATGAGCAGTGAGGTATCTTCAAGCATGATGATGCCATGATCTTTCAGGTATTTTTTTGCTTTGCCGGCGCCGCCGATATATTCATGATTTCCGGTCACGGCATACACACCGAGCGGAGCGGAGATTTTGTTCAATTCCCTTCCCAAATCAAAACGCAAAACCGGCGCCAGTTCTTCATCCACCAGGTCGCCGGCAAATACTACCAGGTCGGGTTTCTGCCGGTTGATCATGGCTGCCATCTTCTTGGTCCGGCGCGGCCCGACAAGCGTCCCCATGTGAATATCCGAGGCCATCGCTATCGTAAGGGTACTCCTGTGGCCGGCCGTTTTAGGAATCGTGAGTTCAATGGTTTTAATCACCGGAGATATGGCATTGATATAACCGATAACGGCTGTTATGATGACGGTTGAAAGGGTAATTACAAAAACCGTCAGCTTTAATCTGGCCGGTCCGGAAGGAAGAAAGAACGGATAAACCGGGGCAAAATGGTGCAAAAGGCGAATAAGGTCAATAAAGGCTACCAGCAGTAAAAGATAAAACATAATACCCAGCCAGAATGATCCTGTCCAGGTGAAAACGTCGCTTACATGCGAAAGCCAGATCCGTTCGAGGATGCGGGCAATTAAGTAAGAGGAAGCCAGAAAAATGAAAATCCATCTGTACCAGCTTCTTATTCCTGAATTTACAGGCAAAGCCTGCCATCCCCTGATATAGATGTAATAATTGATCAGGAAATATACCAGGATGACGATACCGAAGAAAACGAAGAAGGATATATTCCGCATCGGTTAACAGCAGGTTTTGGGAAAGTTGTATCCGGTTTTTATCCGTCGAACCAAACCAACGAATGTGTAAATTTACGGTTTAAAATTTCGACCAGATTCAGGAATTAAAAAAGAAATGATAAGGTCGTTATTAATCGGAAAAAGATAATTCAGGTGCAGAATTTGAGATAATTATCTTCTCCTTTCGGAAAGAATAGCAATACATGAAGCAAAACTGAACAGAAGACGGGACCAAAAAGGCCGTTTAAAAAGTTTCTGAAATCAATAAACTGAATCAATTCCATGACCCACTCCATATCCATGAAAGCTACCTTAAAAACCGCATTCTTTGCTTTAGCGCTGATTATTTTCACTTTCAATGCCAATGCCCAGGCTGTTTTGTATCAACAGACTTTTGAAGACAGTGTGCACTCATTTCAGTCATTTGTTCTCTGTGAGGCTGACCACGGCATTCCGGCCGACACAAGCCTGTCAGCCCTGGCCGACAGCGCCTGGGTAATCCGGTATATTGATACTTTAAATACTTATGCTGCTTTGGCTACGTCGAATTACAACCCTGCTGCGGCTGCCAATGATTGGTTCATTACTCCCGCCATACCGCTTGGGAAGGCTTCAAAACTAACCTTTAAAGCCGCTGCATCAATGGCCGGGCCGGCCGATAGTTATTCCGTTTACATCTCAACTTCACAGCAGGATGTGAACAGTTGCCTTCTTAACCCTGTACTGGCAACTTATGATGGAGAACCTGAAAATGAATGGACTGAGCATACCCTTGACCTTGCCGGTGCCGGTTATGCTTCGCAGCAGGTATATCTGGGCTTCAGGTTACATACCCAAACTGGCGGAAACAATTTGATGATCGACGATATAACCGTTACGGATGATTCGGTAACAAACCTTGTGGCTTTGACTTTTAATGTAAATATGTCGGTTTGGATCAGGGATGGAAAGTTTAAACCGGAGAATGATTCAATAGATATTGTCGGAAATTTCAACAACTGGACCGAGGGTCAATATATGCTTATTGATTCAATACCGGCAACGGATTCAATATATACCATTACCATTCCGGGCTTTACAGTTGGGCAGCACCTGGAATTCAAATTCAGGATTGATTGCAGTTGGGCCGATACGCTGGTGGAATTTCCCTATGGTTACCCGAACCGGACCTGGGATATTGAGCCGGGGAAATACACTTACTCCTGCTATTACAACGATGAAGGAACTCCGCATGGATTAAAAGAAAATCAACCGGTAATGGCTGAAGTAAAAGTATTTCCGAATCCTTTCAGTAACGAAATCAGGATAATAAATCCCGAACAGGTAAACAGGGTTGTGCTCACCGGGTCGGCGGGTCAGAGAATTGCTGAATGGAAATGTGCGAATGGTCAGGATCTTGATCTGAATTTGGGCAACCTTCCGGGTGGTATTTACATGCTGCTGTTTTACGATCAAAAAGGGTATCTGGGCTGCCGTAAAATATCAAAGTTCTGATAGTTGTTACGATAATACGGGATTCTGTCTAAAAATCCGGAAGCCTGGAATTTGGAATCCGGAAACCGGAGCCCCGGAAAAGTGTAGAAAATTCTGTACTGACAGGAAAGAGGAATCCGGCAACAGGAAACACTCTTCATATTCCCTGTAATTTGTGTAATGAAACCTGCCTACTTCATCCACTCATAAGTAGTGTAGTGTTCGTCGCTCAACCCCATTTTTTCATAAACTTTTCGGGCGCTGAAGTTTGATTTGTCGGCATACAGACGAATTCCTGCAACGGATGGATCTTCATTAACCTGATTTCTGATATGGCCGTATAAAGCCTTGAAAATTCCCTGTTGCCTGAATTCTTTCACAACATAAACCGACTGAAGCCAGTAAACGGTTGCATTTCGCCAGTCGCTCCATTCATAGGTTATAAGAAGGGAAGCTGTTATTTTTCCATCAATTTCGGCAATATAATAGCATCCTTTGGAAGAATCTGCAAGAATTGCTTTAACGCCGTTTTCTACAATTTGAGGATCCAGTACAAGACCTTCGGTTTCAAGGGCCATTTCAACCTGGAACAAGGCTATTACTTCAAAGTGATGCGGCATGGCTTTTCTGATCTTCAGGTTGTTCATAAGCATCGTTATTTTTTACCGGAACGAATGAGTGCCGAAACGGGCATAGGGAAATGCTTATTTTTGCACTTCTTTTTCGTTCAATGCTGCCAAAAGTAGCAAAAACCTTAAACCGAGCGTCGATGAGTGACCAGATCAAGCACGAATGCGGCATTGCCCTGATAAGGCTGCTGAAGCCCCTGGAATATTATTCAGCAAGGTATGGAACAACCTTATATGGTCTGAATAAGCTGCACCTTTTAATGGAAAAGCAGCACAACCGTGGTCAGGATGGTGCCGGTGTTGCCGGCGTCAAATTCGATATGAAACCGGGAATGCGTTACATTAACCGCATCAGGTCTAATGCCGCCACGCCGATTGAGGATATATTCAGGCAGATTTATGGACCTATTCAGGAAGCTGCCAGGCAAAATCCTGAAAGGCTTCACGACGCCCAATGGCTGAAAGAAAACCTGGAGTTTACCGGTGAACTATTTCTCGGCCATTTACGTTACGGCACGTTCGGGAAGAATAATATCGAAAACCTTCATCCTGTGATGCGGTCAAACAACTGGATGACACGAAACCTGGTACTTGCCGGCAACTTCAATATGACCAATGTGGATGAGTTGTTTAACCGCCTTGTTGAGTTTGGCCAGTATCCTGTTGAAACTTCCGACACAATCACCATTCTGGAGAAAATTGGCCATTTTCTTGATGAAGCCAACGAGGAGATTTACTACAGCTTAAAAGAAAAAGGCTATTCCAAAAAGGAAAGTACCAGGCTGATTGGAGAAAAGCTGGACTTGCAGAATATCCTTTCAAAATCTTCCACCTATTGGGATGGCGGTTACACCATTGCCGGGATGATTGGACATGGGGATGCCTTTGTGATCCGTGATCCTGCAGGCATCCGCCCGGCTTTCTGGTACCGGGATGATGAAGTGGTGGTGGTGGCATCCGAGCGTCCTGTAATACAAACTGTTTTCAATGTTCCGGCTTCCTCGGTTCAGGAGGTAAATCCGGGCTATGCCCTTATCATACGCAAAAGCGGAGATGTATCCGAGGTAATGTGTAAACGTCCGGCTGAAAAGAAATCCTGTTCTTTCGAAAGGATATACTTTAGCCGGGGCACCGATGTTGATATTTATCAGGAGCGTAAAAAGCTCGGGAAACTACTGGTTTCAGATATCCTAAAAGCCATTGATTACGATATTCCGAACACGGTTTTCTCTTATATTCCGAATACGGCCGCTTCTGCTTTCTATGGACTTGTGGAAGAACTGGACCGCTATTGCGACTCGGTGAAAAAGGATAAAATAATGTTGCTGGGCTCCGGTATTTCACGGGAACAACTGGATGAAATTTTCAGGCTTCAGGTCCGGATTGAAAAAGTTGCGGTTAAAGATATCAAGATGCGGACATTTATCACACAGGATTCAAAACGCGACGACCTGGTACCGCATGTTTATGATATAACTTACGGAACAGTAAAGCCCGGAACTGATAACCTGGTTGTAATTGACGATTCTGTGGTACGGGGAACGACGCTTAAGCGAAGCATCATCAGGATGCTGGACCGGCTTCAGCCAAGGAAAATCGTAATTGCATCCTCGGCACCGCAAATTCGTTATCCTGACTGTTATGGCATTGATATGGCCAAAATCGGGGATTTTATTGCTTTTAATGCAGCCATTGAATTACTGAAAGAAACTGGTCAGGAAAATATTCTTAATGAAGTTTACAGGAAATGTAAAGAACAGGAAGAGTTGCCCAAGGAACGAATTGAAAATTTTGTCAAAGAAATCTATGCGCCATTTTCTGACAGCCAGATTTCAGCAAAGATTTCAGCCCTTGTAACGCCTCAAACCTGCAAAGCTTCGGTTGAAGTTGTTTTCCAGTCGATCGCAAACCTTCATCTGGCTATTCCCGGGCATGCCGGCGACTGGTATTTTACCGGCGATTATCCTACGCCGGGAGGTAACAAAGTGGTAAATCAGTCGTTCATCAACTATATGGAAGGGAAAAATGTGAGGGCCTATTAATCTGCCTGCATAAAACAGAAAAGGCGACCAGAAATGGCCGCCTTTTCTTTAAGCCTGTCAGTGATTTACATTTCTTTCGCGATAAGGGCCGCTGTAGAAGCCAGTTCCTCGGATGAAGGCTGAAGTTTGGGTTTCGAAAAGTTCAGATCGTTCATCGTGTTCATCGGTACCAGGTGTATGTGTGCATGGGGCACTTCAAGACCAACAACGGCAATCCCGACTTTAATGCAAGGGATCGCTTTTTTAAGCGCTCTGGCCACCTCCATGGCGAATTCCCAGAAAGCGGCGTACTCTGATGTTTCCATATCAAAGATATAGTCAATCTCCTTTTTGGGTACTACCAGGACATGTCCTTTTGCAACGGGATTAATGTCGAGGAAAGCAAAGAAACGGTCATTTTCGGCTACTTTATGACTCGGTATTTCGCCGGACGCTATTCGTGAAAAAATGGAAGCCATGATTATTTGTTTTAAAAGGCAAAGTTAACGTCAGGAAATTACTTTTGGGAAATTTCAACAATTTCAACCGAGATTTTTCCGGCAGGCACCAAAATATCAACTATATCGCCTTTGCTTTTGCCAAGCAATCCTTTGGCGATGGGAGAGGTGATGGAAATTCTGCCCGCTTTCAGGTCGGCCTCGTTTTCAGGAACCAGGGTATAGGACATAACCGCATTGGTTTTCATGTTCCTGATCTTAACGCTACTAAGTATCAGCACTTTCGAATTATCGAGTTTCGATTCGTCAATAAGGCGGGCGTTGCGGATCAGATCCTGAAGTTTGGAAATCTTCAGTTCGAGCATACCCTGGGCGTTTTTGGCGGCATCGTATTCGGCGTTTTCCGAAAGATCGCCTTTATCGCGGGCTTCGGCTATCTGTTGCGATATTGAAGGCCGTTCAACGGTTGTCAGATGTTCTAACTCAGCTTTAAGTTTTTCAAGACCTTCTTTGGTATAGTAGGTAGTCTGTGCCATGATGCAATAATTTCTTTTCGATTAATAAGTGAAAAAGACCCTTATAGGAAAGGGTCTTTCATTAAAGGCAAAAGTAAGCAGGAAAATTATTCCCGGCTTATGTTGTTAAAAATTCAACCGGGCTGCGATGCTGTGCGTTCCTTCGAACGGATTGGTAGCCCTGTATGAGTAATCAACAGCAAAAGCTGATCCCTTCTGTTTGTTTAAAGGGATTTGAACAGTCAGGCCTGCACTCGGCCCCGTGTATACGGTGGTACGTTCTTCGTCGCTGGTAATACCATCTTCATAGGTATACGCACCACGTAACTGGAGGTATGACATTAATGCATACTCAAGGCCAACGGTATATTGGTCCTTGAAGAAGGAGTTGGAGGTAAAGGTTCCGGCAACGGTCAGCCTGTGCATATCGGAGAAATGAAAATCGTAGGCAGCTCCGATGTTGAGCTGTGAAGGAAGTTCAAAATCTGCTGAACGCTGTTCGAGGGTAAACTTGTTGTCATTATCGGGAAGGAAACTGCGGATAGAGAGGCCGTCGCCTTTAAACCGCATAGTAGGTCCTATGTTCTTCAGCGAAATGCCGAAGTGAACATTTTCCTTTGCTCCGGTCACATATTGAATACCGGCATCAAGGGCAATGCCCTGAGCGCTTGCATCGCTGATCGATTCCGAAATGATCTTCAGGTTGAAACCTCCATAGATGCTGTTCGAAAAGGCTTTTGCGTATGAAAGGTTGATATTCATGTAACTTGGCGAAAAGTTACCGATACCGCCTTCGGGAAGGCTGGTAGTGGTAATGGGAAGATCGCCGAATTTCATAGCCATGATGGCTACGCCCAGTACGCCGGATTCTCCGAGTTTTTGACTAAGACCGAAATTGTTGATGGTGATTTCGGAACCTTTCAAATACTGGGTATTGCTGAAAATGAGCTCTGTTCCTTTGGTAAAGGCCAGGCCGGCAATATTGTTATACATTGATTCCAGGCCGTATGCATTAGCTACATTCACACCGCCCCATCCTGAACTCCGCGCCCATGGATTGATTAACAATTCGGATGCCCCTGATTGCCCGGCCCTGTCTTTATTACCGGCCAATAGGGTTACGGGAAGAGTAACTGCCCCTATCAGGAGGAAAGCTATGATGGCCTTATATATGTTTTTCATAGTCAGTCTGTTATTTGTTGTTATTACTGAGTAAACCTCCTTAATTGTTAAAATGCATTCAAGTCAACGGGACGAAGAACACCAAACCATTTAACAACTTTCTCGCCAACGCCCGGCACCTTAACATGAATAAGGTACAGGCCTCCGGAGATCGGAATACCGGCAGCATTTTTCAAATCCCAGTCGATATAGGTTGTCGACGCTTCTTTAGCCGGGAATTTCCTGATGAGCGTACCTGATGTTGTATAGATTGTAACAACGGCATGTTCAGGAAGATTCACGATTTTGACCATATTCTTCAACTGGTCGGCTTCATAGGGTGAGTAAGCGTAATAAGGATTGGGAACAACATTGATCTTATCCAGGTCGCTCTCAGCCTTCTTGGTATTATCGGTAACCGTTGAAACGCCTTCCGTTGTGAAAGTGTACATCGGGAAGAAATTGTTGTCGTTATGGGCCTGGGCCAAATCTCCTGTCTGGGTAAACGAGAAATTGGGACGATAAGGTTTGCCGACGCGGAGTTTCACGGTTGCATCACAGCCTAACCATGAGGTTGAAGGAACGGCAAGCGGCATGGATACCCACATGGCGTTCGACATCTGGATAACTTTATAACGAGCGGCAAGAGTTCCTGTTAGATTAAACTGCGTCACAAAATTCTTACCGGCATCATAGGCAGGGTTGTCATAGTGTGAATCAAGGCCTTGATGAAACTGATCCTGGGTATGCGACATGATATAGATATAATGCTTGCCGCCCATCACAGGATTACCTTCTGCATCCATCTCTCTGGATGAAGGGTTGAAGAGCATATCATTACCGTTGTCATTGACCATATTGGAGGCCTCTCCGAATACGATATTAAGACGTTCGCCGGTTTCGAGGTTGATGGCATAACCCGGGAACCAACCCATGCCGTAAGCTGAAATATAGTCGGAGTTCTTTGCCGGATCGCTGCTTACAACGGCAGTATCGCCATCCTGGTTAACCGACCGGTGTTTCCTCAGTTCAAATTGTTTGGCCCAATTTTCTGACAGACTTTGATCCGGACACATTTCAAGGATCGGGCTGCGCGTCCATTTGCTCTTATCGGATGTGAGTACGATATCAACGCTGGCCAGGTCATACATGTTGCTATACCTTTTTCCTATGTATGAAATTGCCCCGTAAGCGGGTCCCAGATTCGATTGCATCTGATCATGGCCGGCGCTCAAATTATAGGGCGACCACGTACCGCCGATCAGGTTTTCATATACCTGGTTCGGGTCATAGGCTTTATTATTGGCATCGACCCCTTTCATATCCCAGTCGTTGTTTACCTTATTATCCTTGTCAAATACATTTCCTGACCGGATCCAGTTATAAATCGGCGACCCGTCAACATCGGCTACTCCGGAAAGCCACCGGTTTGATGAATCGGCATAGACAATTTCGGCGCTCAGGTAACCATTGTTCTCGGCAGCCGGTCCCCAGGTGTATTTAATTGTACCGTCGGTATCATACGATTTAACCAACCTGAATGCTCCGGGATCAAAAATCTGGGAGACGGTAAGCGAAAGCCCAAGATCAAGGAATATCTGCTCGTTTTTGTAACTGATCAGGGAGTCTGATTTATATACCCTGCCGGTAGCGTTATCGGTAAGAGTCCAGCGGCCATCCATCATCAAAGTGTCCATTTCACCTACCTTAACGGTTGAATAGAACATCGGGTCAAATTTCACCGTGTACTCTGCATTCTTAACATTCAGCGGGTCAATAACCCTGATATCGAGAGGTCCTTTGCCTTTTTCATATTTCAGGTTATAGGCGATGGGATAAGTGTCGGAACCAAGTTGATTGTTTTCATCAACAGGGCTCTTCGACATGATTTCATCCACGCTTTCCTTCGAAATATCAAGAATATTGCCTCCGTTGCCCTGGCCGGCAATACGGGTAATCGTCACACCCTGTCCATAATCGGCTTTAGCTTCAACCATGCCTACCGTAGCGTGAGGTATACCGGTATAGGTCTTAATGTTTTTACGGCCCGGGAGGTAGGGAAGTTTTTGGCCTGTCAATAAGTCGGCAGAATTAGGGTCGTAAGATTGATACGAGTTGTAAGCATAGGCGATTGCCAGGTAGTAGTACTGCTGGTGGTTTACAAGTTTTTCACCGGTAAAGGCGTCTTCGGTAGCAACAAAACTGTGGGTAATACCGGTATTGGCGCCGTTAACTTCTTCAACAGGGATATTACCGTTGAGGGTTGCATCGTAATTGTAGTTGATGAGCCGGGAAATATCATTTTTCACGTCGCATTGAAAAACAAGGCGGGCCTTGGCCGGATCATGAATATCGGCGCTGGTGATGGTAGCATTCTTAAGCTGGAATACCTGGTAACCTTCGAAGTTATAGGTAGAATCCCAACGGTTTGCATGGCCGAGGGTATCGGGGGATACGATACGGGGATCATATTCCTGATATTTTTCCAGGTAATTATTGCCGGCGTCGTTGGTCTTGCGGTTGCTCAGGTATATGATGAGTTTCCTGTCAAGTTCGCGGATGGTGAGGTCAGGAGCGTTAGGCCCTGAAATAACCTTGAAGCAGTTATCGAAGAGTATCTGGCATTTATCGTCGGTTTGCTGGAGCAGTTTCACCGAAGCGAAAGGTCCGCCTGAGGCAGCACGCGCCCAGGGAATACCGACGGTAATATAATTGACGGCGCCGGGTTCAAGGGTAAAAGGACCTGCCGACTGCATAAAGCGGCGGTCGTTAGGGTCGTTTCCGGCTGTTTCTTCAGTCCAGTAAGGCATTCCGTTAGGAGGAAGCCCGCCGGTTCCCCAATAGCAGGGGTCGGTATTGCCCGGGAACATGAAATCGCAATCAGGACCTACGCCGCCTCCCTGTGCATGGGCATTTCCGCCCCAGATCATATGGGTTTCGTCTTTCCAGATACCTTTCATGAGGTTATAGTATTCAATGGCAACATCCGGGTCGGTCATGTAATCAGGAACACCGCTGTTGTTGTGGTATACAAAACGGCGCATGCCAAAACGCTCATCATCTACAATGCCGTTGGCAAAATTCACACCGTTGATACTTACGTCGCAGTTTTCTCCGGTTTTCGGATTGAACTTCGGATTATCAATACCATCGGGATCCATATAAGGCCCCTGGAAGTAGTCAACACCGATTGCAGGCGGCTGGGCCCCATATGCCCAGGCCTGTCCGTTTCCGTCGACCGGTTTACCGTTATAGCAGTAGCCAAGGCCGCGTTTCACATCGCATCCAACGTAGTCGTCGCCGGCAAATCCAAGATCGGTATCAACCCACTGGCAGAAATAGGTTTCTTTGAGGCGGTAAGTTGAACGGTTGATGATTTCATAACTGTAAAAAGTCATGTTGTTCACTTCGTCGTTGGTGGAGAAACCGAATGCCTGTCCCCTGATTTCAACGCCTATAGGCTCGCCCTCAGTCTCGGTGTGTATATTTCCTTTATCATTGAAAACCCACCACAGGGTGTAGTCGCCTTTGATAACCTGGTCAACCAGTATTCCGTTGCCTTCGGCAGTAGGAATTTTGGTATGGCACAGTTCATTCGAAACATCGTAATATGGATAATCTCCGTCATTTTCGGGTTCATAGCGAAGGTCTCCGTCCCTGTCGTAGAAAGGGGCAAGGAATTCAGCCTGGCCTTTCTCGCCGTGAGCAGGCCAGTTTTTGATGGAAGCGGGGATCTGGTATCCGGGATAGCTTGAAGGATCATCCCAGTATGCAAGGAATTCATCAACGTCGGCGCGCGACATTTCAAAAAGTTTGTCATACTTGGCGCAGGTTACTTCATCAATGGATGCGGTCCCGTCAACAGTCAGGGGGCCGGGCCAGTAGTCATTCCCTACCTGGCGGTAACGCAGGGCGGCTAGCTTCAACTGATTATTAACGTCAAGTCCGCCCAGCCACAATGAACCGCTGAACATCGACATTTTTTTCGAGCCTTTGGGTATTTCATACTGGGCTGTCTCAAAGTCCCACCACATGTCACCGCTGCTATGAATCCGGGTACGAACATTGTTTATTTCCAGCCATTTAAAATTTGATCCGGGAAGGCACCCGGCAGCGGTGGACTTAATGGAGCTTTTTGCCGATCTACTCTTTTCAGCATGATACCTTTCAGCAAAGGTACCTGTCACCAGCAGTGAAAAGAATAAGATAAGAGGCAGTATGCGATTTAAACTCTTCATATTATAGCTTATTTATGTTTGTTAAGCAAATCGTTTTTCGTATCGTGTACAATTAGAAATTAAAGCTGAGGCCTAACCGGATCATCCTGGGCGAACTGTAATTGTAGGGACTGTTAGCACGAAGCCGGTAGAGGTCGATGTACGATTCGGGGTTGAGTTGCGAATAAATCTGTGCCTGGTATTCATCAGCGGCAAGGTATCCGTCATCGTCAGGATTGCCGGTAGCAGCCCAAACGCCCATGATGTTCTCGCTGTTGAGAATATTCAGGACCTGCAGATATACATTAAGATACAGGTCTGTTACGTTGCCTTTGGCATCTTTCCGTGTGCCTATGTGGAAATCCTTGTCAACACGACCATCGATCTTGAATGACCAGGGAAGGCGCGATCCGTTGATGGAGCCGGATATGATCGACTGGTTTCCAAGGAACGAAATCTTGCTTGAACGGGTGTAAGGAGTACCTGAACCGCCGCCGACGGTAATGTTGAAACCGGCGTTCTCCAGGATTTTCTTTCCTTTAATGACCGGGCCATTATATTCTTTACCTTCACCGTAGCGGTAGTCAATATTAAGGTTGACGGCATGACGACGGTCAAAATTAAGGGGAATAAGGGTACGGAGGTTTGGCTGTCCTGACTGGATAAGCCCTTTGGAGGTTTCCTGGTTCGAACCGGTTCCATTGGCAAATTGCAATGTGTAGCTGGCCCTTACACGGGTGTTGCCGGTACGGCGCAGGTCATAGGTAACAGTGAGGCCTTTTACGGTTCCGAAATCTATATTATTATAGGAATAATAAGTTTTGGGGTAAGCTCCTGTGTAGCGGTATATCTGTATCTGGTCGCGCATTTCGCGATAGAATGCAGAAAGATTGAGGGATGAAGTATTATTGAGTTTCTGTTGGAAACCAAGTTCATAATCTACCGTACGTTCCGGTTTCAGGTTAGGATTGCTGAAAGTCGGCGCATTTTCGGTTTCCCAGAATAAGTAACTGATCGGGTTGAAAGTACTGTTCGATTTGGGCCTTTGGGTTAGCACATCGTAGTGGGCATAGAAAAGGGCTTCGTCGGAGATGGGGAACGAAAACGAAATACGCGGCATCACCGTAATCTGTGGCTCGTAATCGGTAAAAGATTTCCCGGTTATACTCTTATCATCAGGATCGGTCAGGTAGGGCGAAATTGATCCGCCTGATACAAGGCCGCCGTTGCTGATGTCTAACGATGGATCGGTTACTACGTTACCCTGGGCGTCGTACCAGTTCATTCCGTCACGATAGCCGGTTATGCGGGTGGGGGAGGTAACATTGTCAACATAAACAACGTAATCGGAGCCCATTCCTGAAGGATGAGCGCCGAATTCAGTTACTTCGCCGACAGTCTTTGCAGGGTACAGAAGGTACGGGTCCTTTAATACGCTTTGGTTTGCATCGTAACGGTCAACACGTAAACCGATATTGAAAACCAGGTCTTCGAACGAAAACTTATCCTGGATATAACCTGCCATGTAAATGGGTTCAAACGGTGCAATCAGGCGGGTATAGTTGCCGTCGGCATCGGTGGCATTGTAAAAATCATCGATGGTCGGCTTGGAAGTGAGTTTATTCCCGTAATAGTCATAACCGCGGGCAGCAGCAACCTGGTTGCCGCTGTTCAGGAGTTCGTCGGCGCTGAAAAGATTGACATTCAGTCCACTATTAAGGGTCATGGTATGCATCTTGTTGTCGGCATCGTAATAGTTGATGGTCTGTTTATCGATATCGTAAGAGTTGATATCAATCCAGTCGGTTCCGTCAACAGCTAATCCCATGAGCCGGCGCAGGTTCCTGTCGAAAGCGCGCTGCGATGAAGCGTTATATTTCCTGTGGTAATAAGTAGTGTCGAAACCGCCTTCATGATAAACGGTTGTGGGGTCTGACATGTCAAGCTGTGTAATATGGGAGTTTGCAAGCTGGTACATGAGCGTCCAGAAATTAATAGGAGCATAGCTATAACTGCTTGACTTGGATTGTTCGAAAACAAAGCCGAGCTTTATTTCATGGTTCCCCACATCGGCTGAACTGCTGAAGTTAAGGGTTACCTGATCAACATCCGCTACGGCATAACCCGACTGTAATACGCCGGGTGATGCATACATCCCGTAAATATCGGAAGGTGAATCACCGTTGAGCATGCCTCCCCCTGAATAGATATTGTCCAGTTTATCGTAGTGACCGGCGCTGGTATTATATAAGGAGTAGTAGTAGGAGGTGTAGTTGGCAAGTACAGGGTTGTATTCTGCACGGTCGAAGTTAACAAGCGTATCGTTGTATGCGTTCATCACATATCCGTTGAATCCGGCGGTGGTGGTATCAAGCTCAAACGACCGGGTCTTATAAGTGGTAAATTTACCAACATACCCGTAGGCAAAGAGATTATCCTTAAAATCAGGATCATAGGTTTTGGTATGGTCCCTGGTGAAGTCGCCCTGGATGGTATAGTAAACGTTCTTGATGGGCGACCGGCTTTCCTTATCTGAAGGGAAACGCTGGGTGAACCGGCCGAATAACCTCCAGGTAGTCTGATCGGTATAAGAGTAACGGTTGTAATTGGCAAGCGATTGAACCCAGTTGAAATTGTGGCCGCTGTTGGCATTGTAGCTGCCGCCCAGGGTCAGGTTAATATTCGGGCCGGTTTTGATATCAAACTTTCCCGAAGTATTTATCGAATAGCCGTCGTTGTTAAGGTTTGTTTTGATATGTTCAAGGTCGCTCCTACGGATAAACTCGGCATTTTCATAAGTACCGAAGCCGGTTCCCGACGGGCGCAATGGATTCTTTTCGAGGTAGGATAGAACATCGTCCTTTATCTTGTAATTACCGATAGCCAGGGGATCCTGATCTTTCTTGTATTCGAAATCGGCAGCAAGGAAATACCCTACTACCGAACTGGTTTTATCTTTATTCCAGAAAAGAGGCCCGGTAAGATTTACCCCGCCCCTGTTATAACCATAAGGATCGAGGAATTCGGAGGTTTCGAGTTCGATGCCTCCGCCAAAGGTACGTGAAGGTCCTTTGGTGGTAACATTAATAATACCTCCCGTAGCATCACCGTACTGAGCAGGAATACCGCCGAGGACAACGGATACCTGTTCAATGGCCGACTGGGGCAGGGTGCTGAGACCGCGCACCTTGATACCGTCGATGTAGGTAACGTTACCATCGGTACGTTGGCCGCGCATGCTGCCAACTTCGCCATCGGCTGAAAAGACACCGCCTACGGTTGCAACAATAGATCCGACTTCACGCGAAGGCATCTTACTGATTTCTTCTGCCGTTACTGTTCCGCCAACCGTGGTTTTATCCTTATCAATAAGCGGAATCTTGTAATCTACAACTTCGTAAGTCGTGATCTCGATGGCGGTGGATTCCATCTCAATGTTAAAGGGCGTGATCTGGTCGGCTTTTATAAGCACTCCCTGGATCAACACCGGCTTATAACCGACATAAGTGGCCTTGATGTTGTACTTACCGGGCGACAACGGCTTTATCGTATAATTGCCGTCGAAATCCGATGTAGAACCACCGGCCTGGGTTCCGTTTGCTTCTGCAATGATGTTGGCGAATGGGACAGGTTCCTTGGTGGTTTTATCCAGGATCTTCCCTTTCAGCGTTCCCGATTGTGCAAACACTGCAATGTTTGCAGAAAGAAGCAAAACAAAGACAGTGAGTAATTTTCTTACCATAGAATGTGGTTTTGTGTTTGCTATTACGAAAGGTTATTAAGTTTCTCTGCTAGAGTAAGTATGATTTTGACAATATAAATTCCCCCTGAAAATTATTCAGGCTGCTAAATTAAAAAAAATTAAGATTTCGTTAACATTTTAAAAATAAAGTTAACAGAACGAAATGATTTATAACTGATACTGCTTTCCGCGTTTAAAAGTTCCGTATATCAAAGTACAGAAATAGACCGTGTTCAGGACCCGGTCCGCGATCGTTCAGGAACACTTCGGCCCTTTGTTATAAGGCTTTTTCATATACCTGTTGAACTTTTTCGCATGTTTACTGGTTTTTTTCATCATTTTCCGGGCTTCCTTGCTTTGATTTTTCAGGTGCATATCCAATGCCTTTTCATACTCTGTTTGCGCCTTTTGGGCTTCCTTTGCCTGTTTTCGTTCTACTTTTTCACGGGTGCCGGGCCTGAGGAGGCTGCACGAAGTGTTAAACAAGGCGAAACTTACTATGAAGGCAGTCAGGAGCCATTTCGGCCAGCGCTTATTTGAACGGAAAACCGGCATGAAATATCTGTAATATTTATTCGTTAATCAGGTTGCGAAGGTAATTCATTCCTAATTTTACAACGAAATAAATCAATTACTGTTGCGCATAACGATAATATATTCTGCCATAGCATTGCTTTTAGCAATACTGCCGTTCTCCTGTACCAAAGAGGGAACCTCCAAGATACCCTATGTGTATGTTGATTACTACCTTTATCCTAATACACTGGATTATATTCCGCAGGGCGGCACGATAATCTATGATGGCGGCTACCGGGGGATTATAATATACCGTGCTTCGGAAAGCGAGTTCATGGTTTATGAGCGTTGCTGTCCGTATGACCCGGAAAATGCAAATGCGTATGTAGAACCGGAACCCGGTGGGCTTACGGTAATTGATTCCGTTTGCATGTCGGGATATATACTAACCGACGGGTCGCCGTATAAAGGGCCGTCAAATGTTGCCCTGCGTCAGTACCATTATTCGTATAACGGCGAAGTGCTCCATATCTATAATTAAAAAGCCTCCCAGGTTTATATCACCCGAAAGGCTTTTTATCGTATTCTTTTAAAGGTTTTCTTGATCCCTTTTGCGTGGCTGTTGGCCGTTGACTTTTAGCTTTTGGCTTTTGGCTTTTGGCTGTTGGCCGTTGGTTTTGAGTTCTGAGTTTTGAGTTCTGCGTTTTCCGTTTTCCCCTGCCTGCCACCTCCAGGCTCGCGCAAGGCAGGCAGGCCTGCCTACCTCTCACACAAAGCCATACACCTGCAGGTAAAGTTTTCCGTTCTCCGTTCTCCGTTTTCCATTGCCCTTTGACTTTTGCCCTTTGCCCTTTGCCCTTTGACTTGCCGGCTTTTGGCCTGCCATCTTACGCACTGCCAGCCCAGGCAGGCAGGCTCTTAGCCGTTAGCCCTTAGCCTTTGGCGTTTTGAGTTCTGAGTTTTGAGTTCTGAGTTCTGAGTTTTGAGTTCTGAGTTTTGAGTTTTGAGTTCTGAGTTCTGAGTATCCCCTGCCCACTCCGTCCTCCGTTCTCCCCTGCCGGCCACCTGCAGGCTCGCGCAAGGCCTGCCTGCCTGCCTCTCACACAAAGCCATACACCGGCAGGTAAAGTTCTCCGTTCTCCGTTCTCCGTTTTCCCCTGCCTGCCACCTGCAGGCTCGCGCCAGGCAGGTAAAGTTTTCCGTTCTCCCTGCTCCTCGCTCCTTGCTCCTCGCTCCTCGCTCCTTGCCTCTTAATACCTGTAATGATCTGCCTTGTAAGGTCCGTCTACCGGAACGCCTATATAATCGGCCTGAGCTTTGGAGAGCATGGTGAGTTTTACGCCAAGTTGTTCAAGGTGCAGGCGGGCAACTTCTTCATCCAGGGTCTTCGGGAGACGGTAAACCCCGATTTCGTATTTTCCGCGGTTTTTCCACAAATCCATCTGCGCCAGGGTTTGGTTTGAGAAGGAATTGCTCATCACGAACGAAGGATGTCCGGTGGCGCAGCCGAGGTTTACCAGACGGCCTTCGGCCAGCAGGAAGATTGAGCGGCCGTCAGGGAATAAATACTTATCCACCTGGGGCTTTATTTCGATTTTTTCAATACCGGGGAAGTTATTCAGCTTGTCAACCTGTATCTCATTGTCGAAATGGCCGATGTTGCAAACGATGGCCTGGTCTTTCATGTTGGCCATGTGCTCGATGGTGATAACGTCCCTGTTGCCGGTAGTGGTAACGAAAATATTTCCCTCGGGAAGGGCGTCTTCCACGGTTGTGATTTCAAAGCCTTCCATAGCGGCCTGCAGGGCGCAGATGGGATCTATTTCAGTAACGATGACACGGGCGCCATAGGCTCTCATCGATTTTGCACAGCCTTTCCCCACATCGCCGTATCCGCATACCACAACCACTTTTCCGGCAATCATGACGTCGGTTGCCCGCTTGATGCCGTCGGCCAGCGATTCGCGGCAGCCGTAAAGATTATCGAACTTTGATTTGGTGACGGAATCATTCACATTAATGGCGGGAACCAGGAGTTCTCCCTTTTCCATCATCTGGTATAAACGGTGAACACCGGTGGTGGTTTCTTCCGAAACGCCTTTCCACTCGCTTACCACGTTGTGCCATCTGCGGGGATTTTCAACAAAGGCTTCGCGCAGTTGTTTCATGATGGCCCCCTCTTCGGCATTGGCAGCGGGAACTTCCAGCAATTTCGGGCCGTTTTCCACGGCATAGCCTTTATGGATCAGTAAGGTGGCATCGCCGCCATCGTCAACGATAAGGTTCGGGCCTTTTCCTCCTTCGAAAGTCAGCGCCATATTGGTACACCACCAGTATTCTTCGAGGCTCTCGCCTTTCCAGGCGAAAACGGGTATGCCGGCTTCTGCTATCGCGGCAGCGGCATGATCCTGCGTTGAGAAAATATTGCAACTTGCCCAGCGTACTTCGGCGCCGAGTTCTTTAAGCGTTTCGATAAGCACGGCGGTCTGGATGGTCATATGCAGCGAACCGGTGATACGGGCTCCGCTCAAAGGTTTTTGCGAAGCATATTTCCGGCGGATGCTCATCAGGCCGGGCATTTCCTTTTCGGCGATTTCAATTTCCTTGCGGCCCCATTCGGCCAGGCTGATATCTTTTACTTTGTATTTCAAGTCGTTGATGATTAATGCTTGTTTCATAGGAAAATATGATTTTCGGGGTGCAAAGGTACCGTTTTTTCCTTAATAAC
>DAONEP010000037.1:0-30680 GCA_035403165.1 Bacteroidales bacterium
CTGAGCATTAAAAACAAAAAATTAAAATTATTCCGGTTTACCGGACAACAATGTTAAAGATTATCTTATTTTTGTGTTATGACTAAGAAAGATAAGATATTGAGCGAGATAATCAGGTTAACAAATGCGGCGGATCCAAAAGCTGAAGTCTATCTTTATGGATCCCAGGCAAGAGGAAACCCTCATCGTTTGTCTGATTGGGATCTTCTTATTCTTTTGAATATTAACAATATCCCATTTGCGCTCGAAACAAGTCTAATGGATCAGATATATGATATAGAACTTGAATCTGGCGAAATAATTTCTCCCTTGATTTATTCGAAAAAAGATTGGGAAGAGAAGCATTATATTACCCCGTTATTTGAAAATATTAAAAATGAAGGAATAAGAATCCAATGAGCGGATCAAAGCAAGATTTAATAAGTTATCGATTAAAAAGGGCTAAAGAAACCCTTGATGATGCAACTATTCTTGCTAATAATGAAAAATGGAATTCAGCTATCAACAGGTTATATTATTCCGCCTATTATGCGGTGATGGCTTTATTACTCAAACACGATCTTAACCCTACCACTCATAATGGAGCAAAGCATAATTTCTCTGAGCATTTTATAAAATCAGGTATTATCTCCAAGGATTATGGGAAGTTCTATTCACAATTATTCTCCTGGAGACAAAAAGGAGATTATGATGATCTATTTGATTTTACTGAAGAGAAGGTAATGCCCTATTTCAAACCTGTTGAGGATTTAATAAACATCATTGAATCATTGACCAAGGAATAATCGCCTGGCGTTAACAAATAGGAATATGAGCGGTCTGTAAAGTCTGTCCCGGAACGGGAGCCCATCAATTATTTCCGGTTGAGCCATATGTCTTTTTCCCGGTAAAAACCTCTTTCGAAGCAATGCTCTTGAGACTATGTAAGGTTTTTTATGAAATTAAGTTTAGTCTGAGAAGTTTTAAAGAAGATCTTGGTATTTTTGAAATATCGCTAAGCTTACTCAAAACCATCGTCATGTTCGAAACCTCCGTCATCATCAGCGAAATTCATTCCTTAACCGAAGCCTGGGAGCCTGTGCTTGCATCGCTGCCGGCCGGAATCATCATGCAGCGCCGGAACCGGCAGAACCGCACCATCAAACAAATACTCGGCCACCTCGTGGATTCGGCTTCCAACAACATTCACAGGATCGTTCATCTGCAGTACCGGCAAAGCCCGCTGTCGTTTCCCAATTATGCTACCAACGGCAACAACGACCGCTGGATCGCTATCCAGGATTACCAGAACGAAGACTGGAACGACCTGATCAGGCTCTGGAAATATACCAACCTGCATCTGTGCCATGTCATCCGCAACGTGGATCATGGAAAGCTCGAAAACGAATGGATGTCAGGCCCCGATTCGATGATCACCCTGGAGGAGATGATCCGGGATTATCCCCTGCATCTTAAGCTGCACCTTTCCGAGATAGACGAACTGATAAATAGCCCTTCCTGATCAGCCGTAACAGCCGGAGTAACATCCGGAAAGAAAAGGGTCGCCCTGCCCGGCATCATCCCGGTTTGCTGAAGCCTTTCACCCATGATCAGGCTGCCGGCCCCTGAATTTTTGCCTGCGAAATTCCGTATTTGATATGTCGGAATCGTTGTCCCTGTAACTTGTTTCCTTACTTCAGCCACTGATCGAGCCAGCGGAAGAATTCCCGTTGCCACAATACGCTGTTTTGAGGGTGCAGCACCCAATGGCTCTCGTCGGGGAAGTGCAGGTACCTTGCCGGTATGCCCCTGAGTTTGGCGGCATTATAGGCGGCCATGCCCTGGGTGAAGGGGATGCGGTAGTCGTTCTCGCCTTCAATGACCATGAGGGGCGTGTCCCATTGGTCGACAAAGCGGTGCGGCGAGTTGGCATAGGAATGGTCGGCTTTGGGATTTCCTTTTTCCCAGTACGGTCCGCCAAGGTCCCAGTTCACGAACCACATTTCTTCGGTGGTAAGGTACTGGTCTTCGAGGTTGAACATGCCGCAATGCGCGATGAAGGCCTTGAACCTTTTTTCGTGGTGGCCGGCAAGCCACAAAACCGAAAATCCGCCGTAACTGGCGCCGACAGCCCCGAGCCGGTCTTTGTCCACGTAAGGTTCGGCCGCCAGCGTGTCAATGGCGGTGAGGTAATCCTTCATGTTTTGTCCGCCGTAATCGCCGCTGATCTGATCGTTCCATTCCTGCCCGAAACCCGGAAGTCCCCTGCGGTTTGGCGCAACAACGATGTAACCGTTGGCGGCCATCATCTGAAAATTCCAGCGGTACGAAAAGAACTGGCTTACCATGCTCTGCGGCCCGCCTTCGCAATACAGCAGGGCAGGATATTTCCTGGCGGGATTGAAATCCGGAGGCAGAATTACCCATACCAGCATCTTTTTTCCGTCGGTAGTGGTGACCCAGCGTTCCTGAACGGAAGCCGATTTTACATTCTTCAGGATCTCTTTATTGGTGAAGGTGAGCTGCGTCTCGGCGCCTTTTGCATCTATTTTATAGATTTCGGCCGGCATCAGCATGCTTTGTTTTATGCCAATGACGTCGTTTCCCGATAAAGCGATCGAAAGATAATCGTGCATGCCGGAAGAGATTTGTTTAATGGCTTTCGTTGCGATGTCGAGGCGATAAATCTGTTCGGTGCCGTGGTGACCGCTGATGAAATACAGCGATTTGCCGTCGGCGGCCCAGGTGAAGTTCTTTGAGCTCTGGTCGAAGCCGGCTGAATAATCCTGCATGGTTCCGCTCTTCACGTCGAAGATCATGATGCGGTCCTTGTCGGCTTCAAAACCTTCGCGTTGCATGCTGCGCCAAACGATTTTTGATCCGTCGGGCGAAAAGGCGGGATCCTGGTCGTAACCCGGATTGGATTCGCTGATATTGCGCGTTTTTCCGGAGGCTATATCATAAACGAAAATATCGGAATTCGTGCTGACGGCATATTGCAGGCCGGTCATCTTCTTGCAGACGTAGGCGATGCTATTCCCATCGGGGCTCCAGGAGATCTGTTCCATTCCGCCCCAGGGAAGCATGGGTGAATCGTAACGCTCGCCGGGCATAATGTCGGTCGGTTTGCCGATCACGCCTTTGTTATAACCGGCTACGAAAATATGGCTGTAACAGTAATCGCTCCACGAATCCCAGTGCCTGTACATCAGGTCGTCCTCGATGCGGGCTTTGGCTTTCGGAAGGTCGGGGTATATATCGTTAGGCGACTTATCCAGTTTTACCCGTTTGGTGAAAAGGATCTGGCTGCCGTCGGGCGAATACGCGAAACCCGTGATATCGCCGTCTTCATTGGATATCTTCACGGGATTTGTCCCGTCGGTATTGGCTTCCCATATCTGCGACGATCCCGATTCCGACGAAAGGAAAGCTATTTTTTTGCCGTCGGGGCGAAAGATGCCGTTCGATTCGCTCCCCTGGAACGAAGTCACTTTTACAGGCCGTCCGCCGGCGACCGGCAGCATATAAAGATCGCGGTTGCCTTTGTTGGCTTCCAGGTTGTACCAGGTAACGCCGTACAGGATCCGGCCGGCATCAGGCGAAACCTGCGCTTCGCTCACGCGGCCAAGTTTCCAGAGCAGTTCGGGGGTGTATCTTTCCTGTGAAAACGTAAGAACCGGGCTTAACAGACCGAAAAGCGGCAGTACAAGAGAACAGAAGGTAAAAATTCTTTTCATGCGTAATGGAATATAATTTCATGCGAAATTAAACAACTTGCTCTTAGCGCCCGTCTTTTCAGGATACATAAAAGGCAATAAATGCGGAAGCCGGAAATTCCTTAACTTTAACCTGAAAACAAAAAATCCGGACTTGCCTTTCATGATGCTCACTATTAAACAGATAAAACGTTTGCGGGAATACAGGCCGTTGCTTTTTATTCTCCTGCCGGCCCTTTTGCTGCGGTTGCTCAGCGCGATATTTTCCAGGGGATTCGGGATGCACGACGATCATTTCCTGGTGATAGAACCGTCCTACTGGTGGTCGCAGGGAATTAATTACCAGGAATGGCTTCCGATGAATGGCCTTCATCCGCATCCCGACGGGCACAGCCTGTTTTATTCAGGATTGCATTACCTGTTTTTCGTTGTGTGCAATGGTGCGGGCATTGCCGATCCGCAGGTCAGGATGCTGCTGGTCAGGGTGATTCATGCGTTGTTTTCCCTTCTGACGGTTTATTTTGCTTACCGGATCACCGAAAGGATCTCGGGGAAAAAGGAAGCCTTTACGGCAGCCTTGCTCACGGCTTTCTTCTGGTTTATGCCCTTCCTGAGCGTCAGGAACCTGGTGGAGATCGTTTGCATTCCCTTCCTGATGTATGGCGCCTGGCTCATCATCAGCGCGAATGATGCCCGAAAGCCCTTATGGCGTTATTTTGCCGCCGGCCTGGTCATGGGACTGGCTTTTTCGGTCCGGTTTCAAACGGCGTCGTTCATTGCCGGTTTAGGATTGGCCATGCTCATCCTGAAGCTTTGGAAGCCGACACTGGTATTCGGAATCGGCGTACTGGCTTCCGTTTTACCGGTACAGGGGCTCATCGATTACTTCATCTGGGGAGCGCCTTTTACCGAATTTGCCGAATATGTGCGCTATAACATCCAGGCGGCAAATGACTATATCATTGGCCCCTGGTACAATTATATTTTGTTGCTCGCCGGAATCCTCATCCCGCCGGTGTCGATATTCCTGCTGACCGGTTTTTTTGCCTCATGGCGGAAACAGTTGCTCCTTTTCCTTCCGGCATTTGTATTCCTTGTTTTTCATTCGGTTTTTCCGAACAAACAGGAAAGGTTTATTTTCCCGGTCATTCCTTTCGTCATTGTTCTGGGGACAGCGGGATGGAGCGCAATGATGCAGAAGTCCGGATTCCTGAAACGGCACCGGGGCTTCATCAGCGGAAGCTGGAAATTTTTCTGGATAGTGAACATTATTCTGCTACTGGCCATCAGCTTTTCCTATTCGAAAAAATCGAGGGTGGAAGCCATGACGTACTTATCGGGATATAAAGATGTAAAGATGATATTGCTCGAAGATTCCAGGCACAACAGCGCCAAGATGGTACCGGTTTACTATATGGGTCAGTGGGCGGATGTGATGGAAAAATCGAAGACGGGGCTCAGGATGAATTTCAGGCGAAGGTTTACGGATGCCGATAGCCTGAAATATGCCCGTTTCGTGTTGTTTTTTGAAAAGGACAGCCTCGAAGGGCGTGTTAACATGCTGAGAACTTATCTTCCCGGACTGGAGTATGAAACAACCATCCGGTCGGGCATGGTCGACCGGTTTATGCATTGGATTAACCCGGTAAACCTGAACCAGGATATATACATTTACCGAAACAAGGCTTATTTCCCCGAAAAGAAGAAAGAACGATGACCGAAAACCCTGTTGCCGAACGTATCCAATTCCTGACCGACGAGATTAACCGTCACAATTATCTTTATTATGTAGAGGCTCAGCCCGAAATATCGGATTTTGACTTCGACATGCTGCTCAGGGAACTTACAGACCTCGAAAAAGCAAATCCGGAGTTGGCGCTTCCCGATTCACCCACGCAAAGGGTAGGAGGGTATGTTACCAAAGAATTTGAGTCTTACGAGCATAAAATACCGATGCTGTCGCTGGGCAATACCTATTCGGAAGAGGAATTGCGCGATTTTGACCAACGGGTGCGCAAAGCCGTCGGCGATAACGCGGAATACGTCTGCGAGCTGAAGTTCGACGGCGTATCCATCAGCCTGAACTATCAAAAAGGTTTGCTGGTAAGGGCTTTGACGCGCGGCGATGGGGTTCGCGGCGACGATGTAACCGCCAACATCCGGACTATCAGAAGCATTCCCCTGCGGCTGAAAGGAACCGGCTATCCCGATGAGATAGAAGTCCGTGGCGAGATCATTATGCCCCGCAGCGCTTTCGATGCGATGAATGCAGAGCGTATTGAGATCGGTGAGCCGCCTTTTGCCAATCCGCGCAACTCCACAGCCGGCAGCCTGAAACTCCAGGATTCCTCCGAAGTGGCAAAGCGCAGGCTCGACAACTTCTGCTACTTTCTTGCGGCGGAAGGACTGCCTTTTATGACGCATTCGGAAAGCCTGATGGCGCTGAAATCATGGGGCTTCAAGATTTCGGACATGACCAGGGTGTGCCGGGATATGAATGAAGTGTGGAACTATATCCTCGAGATCGGGAAACAGCGTGAAAAATTGCCTTATGATATCGACGGCGCCGTTATCAAGGTTAACTCAACCGAATACCAGCAGATGCTTGGCTTTACCGCCAAGTCGCCGCGCTGGGCTATTGCCTATAAATATAAGGCCGAGAGGGCGGCCACCCGGCTGCTTTCGATCGATTACCAGGTGGGGCGGACAGGAACTGTAACGCCGGTAGCTAACCTTCAGCCGGTAAAGCTGGCCGGTACCATCGTGAAGCGCGCCACCTTGCATAATGCCGATGTCATCGAAAAGCTGGACGTCAGGGTGGGCGATACGGTTTATGTGGAAAAAGGCGGCGAGATCATCCCCAAGATCATCGGCGTTGAAATGGCAAAGCGGGATTTGTTTTCGGCACCTCAGGAATTTATAACCCATTGCCCTGAATGCGGGACCTCTCTTGTCCGCAATCCCGGCGAAGCGGCCTGGTACTGTCCGAATGAGGACGGATGCCCGCCGCAGATCAAAGGGAAACTGGAGCATTTTATCAGCCGTAAGGCCATGAATATCGAAAGCCTGGGCGAAGGTAAAGTGGAAATGCTTTACGACAGCGGCCTGGTAAAAGATGTCGCCGATCTTTACGACCTTACTGGGGAAAAGCTGATTGGCATCACCAAGGTGATCGGAAACGGGGACCAGAAAGAGAAGAAGGTTTCGATCAGGGAAAAATCGGCGGAAAACATCCTGAACGGCGTTGAATCCTCGAAAAATGTACCCTTCGAGCGGGTGGTTTATGCCCTGGGAATCAGGTATGTGGGCGAAACGGTGGCCAAAAAGCTGGCCAGGCATTTCGGCTCCATGGATGCCCTGATGGCAGCCGGAACCGAAGAACTGCTTACGGCGGAAGAAATCGGGACCAAGATAGCGGCGAGCATTCAGGATTACTTCAGCAATCCTAAGCACCTTGAAATAATAGCACGCTTAAAATCCGCCGGTATCCGGTTTGAGCTGAGCCGGTCGGCGAACGCCAATTTGTCAGATAAACTGGCAGGCAAAGTTTTTGTGGTAAGCGGGGTGTTCAGCCGTTCGCGTGACGAAATAAAATCTCTGATCGAAGCCCATGGCGGGAAAAATGCAGGATCGGTGTCGAAAAACACCACTTTCGTTCTGGCCGGTGAGAACATGGGCCCTGAGAAACAGAAAAAGGCAGCCCAATTGAACATCCCGATCATCTCTGAAGATGAACTGATGCGTATGATACAATAATCAGGATTAACCCGCTGGTATTATGCCTCAAAAAGCTGAGATCACCAACCTTTTCAACGAAACCTGTGCCCTGGTTTTCGACAACAGGCTGAAAGAAGCGCTATCGCGGATGGGCAGGATGATGGAAGGACTGCATGTGGCTGATTTTACCATGCAGTACGAAAATCTGGACCAGACCTACCGCATGTTGCTCGAATATACCTTCAGGGGCGTTCCGGATCCTCACCGCGACAGGATATATCGTTCGCTCAAGATTTCAATCCTCGAACTGGCTGACATGGTGCAGCAAAAAGCGTTTGAAATGACGGGCATGAACACCTATTCCCTGAAGATGCAGCTCGAAAAGGAAAAGGAACTGGCAAAAGAAGATGCTGCCCGGAATTTTGACACGCTCTCATTCGACAAGGAACTGGAGCGCGTGCTTTCCGAAACAGAACTTCAGGCGCAGGGTGAAACGGCAAAGGGTCGTCTGCATGAAATTACTCCCAAGCTCTTCCAGATGATCTGGCTGTCGGATAAATATACCGATACCGATATCCGGCTTATAGAGGCTATCCGGGTTTCGGAAGAACTGCCGTGGTATGAAAAATGCCTGGTTGTGAGTGCGATTACTCTCAGCCTGTTAAATTGTTATGACACTGAAAAATTTCTGCTGTTGTTCAAATTTTATGAACAGCGTCAGAATGAAGTATGGCAGCGGGCGCTTTCGGCAATTGTAATTGCCATCTATTATTACGACCGCCGCATCGGTTTTTACCCGGCTATCAGTGCGAAAATCCTGGAATATCAGGAAGATGAACAGTTTTATCGTGATATGGGACAGGTGCTGATTGCCCTCTTTAAAGCGCTTGAAACCGAGAAAGTCACCCGCAAATTTCAGGAAGATATAAGTCCTGATATCCAGAAAATAGAAGAGAAAATCCGCGAAAAGCTTGACATTGACAACATCCTGGAAAGCGATATTATCGAGGATAAAAATCCTGACTGGGAGACGCTGTTCGAAGATTCGCCCGGATTGCTCGATAAGATTGAAAAAATGTCGAACATGCAGATGGAAGGTTCCGACTTGTTCATGGGGACCTTTGCCATGCTGAAGCATTTCGACTTCTTCCGCGATATTTCGAACTGGTTCAGGCCTTTTTACAAGGAAAACGAAGCTGTGCGATCATCTGTGGCCGGCGAAGGCGAAAAGGGGGGTGCTTTCCTTGAGGGGATGGAGAATTCATTTTACATGTGCAACTCCGATAAGTATTCCTTCTGTTTCAACATCAGTCACCTTCCGGCAAACCAGCGAAACGGAATCATCGGATTGTTTAACATGGAAGCGGAAAGCCTCCGTGAACTGAAAGACGAAGAAAACCTGCTGGCCAATCCGCGACGGGAAAGTTACATTTTTACCCAGTACGTTCAGGATTTGTACAGGTTTTACAAACTTCATCCGTTCCGATCCGATTTCAGGGATATTTTTGCCATGAAATGGGATATTGCCGGCAGCGCTTTGTTTGAAATAATCAAATCGAACCACGCGCTGGTAAACGACCTTGCCGAATTTCTTTTCGAAAAGGAACGTTACAACGAAGCTATCCCGTTATTAAATCACCTGGTTTCGCAACCGGAACCTTCAGGCGCCCTGATCGGCAAAATAGCATACGGATACCAGCGGCTTGGTAACTATGAAAAAGCGCTCGGCTTTTACCGTCAAAGCGAAATGTTCGATTCAAACCGGCTGTGGAGCGTTAAAAAGATCATTTTTTGCCTCAGGCAACTCAATAAATATGAAGAAGCGCTGAAATGGTGCAACGAAGCCCTGTCGATTGACCCTGATGATGTTTATATCAATACGATGGCCGGCAATTGCCTCTTCGACCTGAAAAACTACCAGGAAGCGCTGGAACATTATTTTAAAGTGGAATTTCTGGCGCCGGATAACAAAAAGGTGCTCCGCCCTATAGCCTGGTGCTCGTTTGTAAGCGGAAAGCTTGAAATCGCCCGCAACTATCTCCAAACCATCCTTGAATCGGAGCCGACAGCCAACGACTATATCAATGCCGGGCATGTGGAATACTGCCTTGCCTTTAAACAGAAAGCCATGGAGTATTACATGCAGGCTTTGAGGCAGCCCGGCATGAGCGTTGCCAGATTTGCAAAAGTGATACAGAACGATACCCCGGTGCTCGAAGCAAACGGCGTGAAATCGGAGGAATTGCCATTGCTTGTCGATTATATCCGGTTCCTGATATAGTTCGGCTGTTTCAGAAATAAAAAAGCAGGCCGGACGCCTGCTTTTTTCAGTTCAAGATTTTTGCTTACCGCATTATCTGTAATTTCTTTACATACCATTGCTCTCCGGTTTGCACTGCTACGAAATACAGGCCGGCTGCAAGACCGGAAGGTATCTGCACATTATTGGCGCCGGGATTGAGCCTGTAAACAACTTTGCCGAGGCAGTCGGTTATCTGCAAGGAATTTATGATTGCCGGTGAGATAAGGGTAGCGCTCCCGTTGAGTGCGGGATTTGGAAACAGCTTTATGGAAGCGTCTTCATCTTCGGCTATGCCGGTATTGGGGGAACAAACAACATAGGCATTCCATCCGGCTCCTGTTACCGATGAATTTGAACGGAATAAAACCGTAAGGGCGCCGCCGGCATTAGTGGCCGTAACCGATTCGGGGATGGATGTGCCGCAGTAATTGCCTATTACGGGGTCGGTAGTGCTTGGTCCATCGTAAATAGTCAAGCGGTCGTTATCGCAGTTTGCACTTTGCTCAACATCAAAGTCAACAAAGTAAATGGTGATCTTTTTATCTGACTCGCCGGGAACAAAAGTAATGGCCGATAATTCATTATCGGAATAATTGCTGTTTTCCCTGCCCGAATCAAAGTAATTCCCGTGACAGGTGGTGAAATAATAGTTACCCTGAAGGTAGCTCGGTGCAACCGAAATGTAATTCTGCATGAGCAGGGTATCGGAACCATCGGTACGGCTGACGATAAGTTTTACATTAAAACTGCCGTAATTATTGTAGGTGATTACCGGATTCTGTTGCGTTGAAGTTGCCGGCGTTCCTCCTTCAAATTCCCATTGCCAACTGGCAGGATATCCGAGGGTGTGATCGGTGAAATGAACTTCTGTTCCCGGGTAAATATTGGTGGTATCGGCCGAAAATGACGCTGTAAGGGCGCCGTCGAATAACTGAACGTCGAGCGTCTTTTTTTGCATGTCGGCGATTTGCACCTGATACGTTTTAGAGATATATCCCGGAGCAGAGAAGGTCACGTTATAGGTTCCGGCTTTCAGCAAACGGTGATAATCGCCCACTGCCGGATCGGTATACACATGCGAGGAGTCCTTATCGAAGTTGGTGATAAATATTTTAGCCTCCAGGGGCAGGCCGGTTACCGTATCGGTGACTATTCCGTGTAAGCCATACAGCGACTCGTTCATGAAATTCAGAAGTGAATGGTAATTATAGTTCCAGTGCGGGATCAACTGGCTGGCAGGCACAAGTTTGGTGTCCGAAATCTCAATGGTGACTTCACGGCAATGTTTGAAATAATTCATGTAATCCTGCCGGCCGCCGGTGATCCTGTACCATGCATAACCGTTGGTGATGCCGTTGTTCAAATAGGTCATATAACCGTTGGGAGCATTGACGTGCACGGTATCGGCATATTCCCGGCTTACATAAACCCACCAGTTGTTGTCGGCTGTTAATTTGGCCCAGGTATCCCAGGGATAGTTGACGACTTCGACGCCGCCGTGAAAATTGGCTGCCATTGTAAAATGATGCTGGGAAGCAAAATCCATAAAGGCAACAGTTTCATTTTGCCAAGCGAGACCATCGGGATGCATATGGTCGTAATTGGGATTACCCGGATCAAGGGGCTCTGGATCAGGATAATTGCGGTTGAGGTCTACATTATTGGCATTATACCTTATAGCGCCGTTAACCGAAGTGTTTCCGCCATGATATGTGCCGTCGGGGTTGGCCAGGGGGCAGATGTAAATTTCCATGTTATTGACAAAATCGGTGATGCGGTCATCGGTTCCGTAATTGGTCAGCAGGTAGTCGATGAGATGCAGCATCATGGGATACCCTGTGGTTTCATCGCCATGTATGCTGGATGTATAAAGGAATTCAGGTTCGTTTTCGGGAACGTCCGGGTTGTCGCTTATTTTAATAGCCAGAAGTTTCCGTCCGCTGGGGAGGGTTCCTATGGTTATAAGCCGGGCAAGGTCAGGGTGATCGGCAGCAAATTGCGACATGATGCTTTCATAGGCGGAGTATGTAGGATAATAATCCCATCCCAGAACCTGGTCCGGATTGTTACTCATGGCGGCTTCAAACATTAATGAAGGGGCGGTAAGCGCTTTGAAATCGTAGCCCAGTTGCCTGAAAGCATTAAATTCTTTCGAATTGGCGTATGCATAAACGGTATTCCCTTTAACATCATCAATGGATATGATTTTCGTAAGGGCTCCGATTTCATTACGGTCGGATATGTTAAAGCTGAAATACACTTCGCCGCGGGCATTAATGGCCTCGTAAGCCTTGCTGATTTCTGCCGCGTTTTGCTGAGCCCATACGTTAACCGTTACACAAAGTGTAATACAGGCAAAAAGGATTGTTTTCTTCATTGTTGGGAAAAAGATGTTTTCTGAGTTATGACAAGTTTCCGGGTTCTATTTCCTGAATCAGGGTGGCGAGAGTATTATAGAGATTCTTTTCGATTTTGACGAGCGGCAGCCGGAGGTTATTGGAAATGAGGCCTTTTATTTCCAGGGCGGCTTTTATCCCGCTCGGATTGCCGTCAGCGAAAATGGCTTTGATAAAATCCGTCATCCGGTAATGAATTTCGCGCATCTTCTTCAGATCGCCTTTCATACCGTACATCACCAGGTCCGAAATTTCCTTTGGGAATGCATTGGCGGCAACCGAAATCAATCCGTCGGCGCCCATAGTCAGCATGGGGGCAGTAAGCAGGTCGTCACCCGAAATTACCAGGAAGTCTTTCGGTTTCTGCCGGATAATATCCATGACTTGTTCGATGTTTCCGGATGCTTCTTTAACGCCGATGATGTTGTCGAATTCGTGGGCCAGTTCAAGGGTCGTCTCCGCTTTCATATTAACGCTGGTCCTGCCGGGGACGTTGTACATGATGATGGGCAACGGGCTTACAGCGGCGATGTTCTTGTAATGAAGATAAAGGCCTCTTTGCTGGGGCTTATTATAATAAGGCGTCACCGAAAGAACAGCATCGAAACCTTCGTAGGAAGCGGTACGCAGCGTATTTACCACTTCCTGGGTGTTGTTGCATCCAACGCCCAGCATCAGCGGCACCCGTTTGTCAACCGTATCGATGACGAACTGCGATACCGCATGTTTCTCTTCCTTAGTGAGTGTAGCCGTTTCGGCAGTAGTGCCTTGAACCACAAGGTAATTCACTCCGCCTTCGATGGTATGCTCAATAAGTTTTCCTAAGGAACTGAAATCAATAGTTCCCTGTTTGTGAAACGGGGTCACAAGGGCTACCCCTGTGCCTTTAAATTTGGAATTCATGCTTTATTGGTATTGTTGAACATTTTCAGATAATGTAAAATCTGTTCTGTGAATTCCTGAAGCGATGTATCAGGCGATGTGTGGATCATCATATCGAAGAACTCCTGTCGGCTGGCATCGTAACGTCCGATTTTCAACGAGGCTTTGGATAACGCGGCAAGATATAGCAGCGGGAAGTGATCGGTAAGACTGAGGTCAATAAGTATGTCAAATTTCTCGGCTAAAAAGTCGGGAACAAATAGTTTTTCAGGTACGCCAATCCAGCTTAAATCCTTTGGGGTTATTATATCCTGCAACAGTTTCGGAATAAAGTAATGAGGCGGAATTTTATTGTCGGTATAGCAGGCTACACGGACTTTCAGGTTCATATCGGTCAATAACCTGATGAACTCTTCTACCTGTTTGTAGGTGTCCTCATCAGGGAGGTAGTAAAGGATGCCAATAGCCCGGGCATTCTCCAGGCTGGTAGATTTCCTGATCCGGGCCAGTTTTTGGTGTTCCTGGTTCAGGCGGCGACAGGCGAGTTTCTGACGTATGTTGTTTAAGAATCCCAAGATTCGTTTGAATTGGAAGATGCGAAATTAATATTTTATTGGTGGTTTTTTTGTCGGAAGAACATCTAAATTAAAAAATCCTGATCAGGTGAGCAAATTACTTTTACCAGCCCGGCGTCCCGGAAATATCCTGGTCAGTCAGGTAAGCGGTTATTTCCCCGATATACATCCGATGGTAATCATGGTCCGGGTAGTTTTTCTCAATGGCAGGATCAAGAAAATCTGAAGGATTGATATCGGAAGTGTAAATTTTCCTGCAATCGAAAACGAGCCTTGATTGTTTGAACATCACGGCGCCTGACGGTGATTTTAAAGGTGTGAGGCCGGCCCCGGCAATTTTATCGGTATCGCGTCCCGAAACCTTTCCGCAGTATTGCAGGATATGCCGGTACTTTTCTTCGAAAAAAGAGAGTGTGAATAGTTCCGATTGCTCCATAAAGCCGAAAGTAAAGCGCGTTGGCCTCACGAAAACATAAGCCACGGGCTTGTTCCAGAGTACCCCGAAACCGCCCCAACTGGCGGTCATGGTGTTAAACGCCGATAAATTGCCGGCAGTAATAAGCATCCAGTCGTCATCAAGCATGGAAAATACACTTTTGTCCAGCTTCTTTAATTCATCGATAACAGGAGATTGTCTTAGCATATTATTTCGTTTTCCTGACGTGTTTCAAGGTAAGTAAATTCAGCGGATTGGGAGTCAATCCATGAATATTTTTTTGCGTAAACCGCAACACCTGGTCATAATACAGGACAATAACAGGCGCCTGCCGCATCACGAGGTTGTCCATTTCCATGTATAGTCTGCCCCTTATTGAATCGTTGGCTTCCGCCGCGGCCCTGCGATACAGAAGGTCAAAATCCTTGTCGGCAAAATGGGTGTAGTTTGGTCCTTCGGGACAAAAGTTAGGGGAATAGAACAGTGAGAGGTAGTTTTCGGCATCAGGATAATCGGCGATCCAGGATCCCCTGAAGAAGTTTACTTTCGAAAGGGCTATCATATCGCGCAAGGTTCCCGGCGGCGTAACGTCGATTTTTATGTCGAATCCCGTTTCATTCAACCGGCTCTGGATGTATTTACACAGGTCAAGATACGACGCGTTGGTAGTAAGGGTGATCGACGGCAGACCTTTTCCTCCGGGGAAACCGGCTTCGGCCAGTAATTGCCGGGCGCGTTCCGGATTATAATCATAGCCGTATACCTTTGCCTGGTCGAAGAAAGGAAGACCCGGCGGCACCATTCCGGCAACTCCCGGTATCCCGATATTGTTGCGCAGGTATCGCATCATCTTTTTGCGGTCGAAAGCATAGTTGAGCGCCTGCCTGATCTTTAACAGGCGCAGCGGGGTGGTCCTGACCAGCTTGTTGCCGGTATCGACAAGTATGCCCAGATACTCAGTGTTCAGGTAAGGACTCGTAACCAGGGAAATCTTATTCCTGTATTTTGGATTAAGGTCCCCGTCACGCGTTAACAATTCGTCCTTATAACTCGCATCAATCCCCGACATGAAGTCGAGGTTACCTTTAACAAATTCGAGGAACGCCGATTGTTTATCCACGATGAACGTGACAGCTATTGCATCAAGAAAAGGCAGGCGGCGCTTTCCTTCTGTTTCGAAATAGTTTTCGTTTTTAACCAGGACAAGTTTCACGCCTTCTTTCCACATTTTCAATCGGAAGGGTCCTGTGCCGACCGGTGAGCGCCTGAAATCAGCGCCATACTGTTCAACCGCTTCATGGGGAACGACAGAACAGTATTGAACTGTCAATAAGCCGAGAAACGGAGGGAAGGGGGCGCTCAGGAAAACCCGGAGTGTTGTATCGTCAACGGCCCGGAATTCAGGTAGTCCGTTTGCTGATTTTACCTGGCCAAAAACCCAGGCTCCCGGGGATGCGATTTTTGGATCGGCAATCCTGCGAAAACTGTAAACAAAGTCGGAGGCAACGACTTTTCGCCCTTTCCCGCCTTTAAAAATGGGCGAATCCTGGAAGAAAACATCGTTGCGTAAATAAAAGGTATAGATAAGCCCGTCATTCGAAATTTCCCATCTTTTTGCAATGCAGGGCCTGACTTTCAGGGCGTCATCAAGCTGAACCAGTCCGTTATACAACTGGTTTACAGCCCAAATATTGGCCTGGTTGCTGGCAAAAGCGGGGTCGAGCGAGGTTATGCCGGCTGATTCGTTATACCTGAAGACTGTTTTTCCGGCATCGCCGGGCCGATGGCGGTGGCAGGCAAAGCATAACAGCGATAATATCAGTATAATGGCCGTTTTTCGGAACATCGCTTGTTTAAGGGGAATTTGGTTTTCAAAAATAGTGCATTAAGTTTTCATGAAGGATCATTGCAAATAAATTACATTTGCTGCTGAAAAATAGTCAATATGAAAAAATTTACCATCCTCTTTCTTTTTCTCGGACTTTACGGAATTCTGTCGGCACAGGATTTCTCAACCATGAGCGGTTCCCAGTTGTGTTCGTACCGCAAATCGCACATCCGGCAACTGCCCGATCTTAGGATGTTATCACCGAATGCGCCGGTGCATAGTTTCGATGTGCTGAATTATAAATTCGACCTTGATCTTTACAATTGTTACATTTCGCCGTACCCGAAGAGTTTTACCGGTAGTGTCATCCTGACCTTTGAAGCTGATTCGGTGATCGACCACATCGTCCTGAATGCAGTCAATACTTCACTGGAGATAGATTCGGTCGGTATGAACGGGGTGTCGTTTACCCATGCTTCGGATTTGCTGAACATTGTCCTTGACCGAACTTATAATCCCGGTGAACAGGCAGCGGTAAAAGTGAGTTATCATCATAAAAATGTTTCGGATGGCGCGTTTTATGTGAATTCCGGATTCCTTTTCACTGATTGTGAACCCGAAGGCGCCCGGAAATGGTTTCCCTGTTATGACCACCCTTCGGATAAAGCCACCACAGATCTTACCGCCAGGGTACCGCTGAATGTAAAACTGGCATCGAACGGGAGGTTGCAGGACTCTACTGTGAATGGCAACATCCTGACCTATCATTGGATAAGCCGCGATCCGGTGGCCACCTACCTGACGATTCTTACTTCACGCGCCGGTTATAACCTGGATGTTGTCAACTGGACCAATCCGAATACAGGCGAAGTGACCCCGATGCGTTTTTATTCCAACCCCGGTGAAAACCCGGATGGCATGGAATCCATTTTCCCCGATCTGGTAACTTTCTATTCGCAGGAATATGGCGACCATCCTTTTGAGAAAAATGGTTTTGCCACCCTGAACAGTGATTTCACCTGGGGCGGTATGGAAAATCAAACGTTGACGAGCCTTTGTCCCAATTGCTGGACCGAATCGCTCGTCGCCCATGAATTTGCCCATCAGTGGTTTGGCGATATGATTACCTGCGCTACCTGGGCTGATATCTGGCTCAACGAAGGGTTTGCCACCTGGTCCGAGGCCCATTGGATCGAAAATACAGACGGCTATACCGCTTATAAAAACGAGATTAAGAATAATGCCAGTACCTATTTCGCCTATGGCAGTCCCTGGCCTATCTCCGATCCGGCATGGGCTGTGACAACACCTTCGGTCGACATCCTTTTTGATTATGGTGTTACCTATATGAAAGGAAGTTGCGTCCTGCATCAGTTAAGGTATGTTATGGGCGACAGCGCATTTTTCCCCGCTATAAAGGCTTATGCCACCGACACGGTTGATTTTAAGTACAAATCGGCTACCATTTACGATTTCAAAGAAAAAATCGAATCGGTTTCGGGACAGGAACTGGATTATTTCTTTGATGAATGGATTTATACCGGCGGCCATCCCAAGTATCAGAATGTCTATGATATCAAACCATACGGCAACGGCTGGAGGGTAACTTTTACCTGTCGTCAGGCAGCGGCGCCCATTTACTGGCAGATGCCGGTTGAATTAAGGATAACCTTCAAGGACCAGTCGGATACCCTTGTCAAGGTTTTTAACTCTTACAACGACCAGATTTTTACGTTCGATTTTACGGACAAAGAACCGAGAACTGTTTTCTTTGACCCAAACAACCAGATAGTCCTGAAAAAAGGGAGTACCATCGTTTCGACAGATGAGCCGCTGGTAGCCGAAAATAAGAGTTATATCGAAAGCATTTCACCGAACCCGGCTGGCAGCCAAACAACCATTGCCTTCCATATTGAGAAAGCCTCCGACGCTAAGCTGATGCTTTTTGATATGGCCGGAAAAGCAGTCGCTTCGATGATGGACGGTTATCTGAACCCGGGAGATCATACCTTTAACCTGCAAACATCCGGTTTGGCATCCGGCATTTATACATGCAGGCTTCAGACCGTCGATTCGGTTCATTCGGTAAAGCTGGTAGTTTCGAAGTAGAAGCCGGAAGTCATGTTTAAGCCGGTCATTCTCAGCTCAGTGAGAGAGGATGGCCGACTTTTTCATTGAGCAGGGCGAGGTTTGTCGCTTCAATCATCTCGCTGATGTAATGGAATGTTAATCCTTTGATATAGATTGGATTAATCTCAAGAATATCTTTGCGGTTATCTTCCGAAAGGATGATATCGGTGATTTTAGCCCGCTTGGCGGCAAGAATTTTTTCCTTGATCCCGCCAACCGGCAGCACTCTTCCCCGCAGGGTGATTTCACCCGTCATAGCTGTTTTGCTCCTTACTTTGCGCTGGCTGAATGCAGAAGCAAGCGCCGTAAACATGGTGATCCCAGCCGATGGCCCGTCCTTTGGCGTAGCGCCTTCCGGTACATGGATATGAACATTCCATTTTTCAAATACGCCCGGGTCAATATCCAGGAGATCGGAATGGGCTTTCAGGTATTCGTATGCCAGCGTAGCCGATTCTTTCATTACATCGCCCAGGTTTCCGGTAAGGGTCAGGTTTCCTTTACCGGCGCTGAGGCTGACTTCAATAAACAGGATTTCACCTCCGGTGGCAGTCCAAGCAAGGCCGGTAACAACTCCGGCAATGTTATTTGAAAGGCTTTTTTCCTGCTGGAAGTGAGGCGATCCGAGTATCTTTTCAATATCGGCAGGAGTAACCGATGCAGGAATTTTTTCATTCATGGCTACATACCGGGCCCTGTTGCGGATAAGTTTGGCAATGACTTTCTCAAGGTTCCTGACGCCTGATTCGCGGGTATAATCCTCGATAATTTTCTGTAATGCCGGTTTTGTGAAGGTGACCTGCTTTGAAGTCAGGCCATGTTCCGACAGTTGTTTGGGCACAAGGTGCCGTTTGGCGATTTCTATCTTTTCTTCGAGCAGGTAACCGCTCAGGTCGAGGACTTCCATACGGTCGCGCAGGGCAGGGTGGATGGTGCTCATCGTGTTGGCGGTGGCAATAAACATCACTTTCGAAAGGTCGTATTCAACCTCCATAAAGTTATCGTAGAATGCCGAGTTCTGTTCGGGATCAAGCACTTCGAGCAGGGCAGCCGACGGGTCGCCGTTTACGGTCATACCGGCAACTTTATCAATTTCGTCAAGAACGAAAACGGGATTGGATGATTTTGCCTTCCGGATACTCTGGATGATTCGTCCCGGCATGGCTCCGATATAGGTACGGCGGTGACCGCGGATTTCAGCTTCATCATGCAGTCCGCCCAGCGATATCCGGATATAATTACGTCCCAGCGCCCGTGCAATACTTTTACCCAGCGATGTTTTCCCAACGCCCGGAGGCCCGACCAGGCAGAGGATGGGAGATTTCATGTTCCTCTTTAGCTTCAGCACGGCCAGGTACTCTATGATACGTTCTTTAATTTTCTCCATGCCGAAATGATCCCGGTCAAGCACGCGTTGCGCATTTTTCAGATCGAAATTATCGTCTGTGACTTCATCCCAGGGCAAATCGGTCATCACTTCAAGGTAATTCATCTGGATGGAATATTCCATAGCCGCAGGGTTCATGCGGCTCAGCTTGGCAATTTCCTTTTCGAATACCTGGGAGACATTTTCGGGCCATTTTTTATTGGAGGCTTTCGTCTTTAATTCGTTAATCTGCTGCTCGTGAGGATTGTTGCCGAGTTCTTCCTGGATCAGGCGCAACTGCTGGTTCAGCAGATAATCGCGCTGCTGCTTGTCCATGTCAATCTTCACTTTATTCTGAATCTGGTTTTTCAGTTCGAGCATCTGGATCTCACGGGTCAGCAATCCGAGCACGGTATTGGCTTGTTCGTTGAAATCAGGAATGGCCAGCAGCTTTTGTTTTTCCGAAAGATCGATGCTGAGATTGGAAGCAACAAAATTTACAAGGAAAACAGGGCTTTCAATGTTTTTAATGGCAAAGCCGGCTTCTGAGGGCAGGTTGGGCGACTGCTGAACTACCTGGGTTGCCAGATCTTTGATGGAGGACATCAGGGCCTCAAAAGTCTTGTCTTTCTTTTTCTTGCCTTCCGGCGAAGCCCCGTATGCTTTTACAGATGCTTTAAAATAAGGTTCCGACTGCACCAGTTCCCCGAGTTCAAACCTTTTCTTCCCCTGGATAATAACGGTCGTACTACCGTCGGGCATCTGCAGTATCTTGATGATATAGGCTACCGTTCCGATACCGTGAAGATCATCAAAACCAGGGTCCTCCACATCAGGATCTTTTTGAGCGACGACGCCGACGATCCGTTCACCTTTATAATGCTCTTTGATAAGTTTGATCGATTTATCGCGTCCGACGGTAATAGGAATTACTACCCCGGGAAATAAAACCGTGTTGCGCAACGGCAATATCGGCAGAACTTCCGGTACGCTTTCGGCATTGATATGTTCTTCATCTTCGGCTGACAGGAGCGGAATAAATTCCGTTTCGTCGTCCAGGATGTTTGATAATAAGATAGGGTAGTCTTTGTTTGCTTTCATTTTCAGTCGGGGTGACAGGATGTCAGAATGGTGAATTGGTACAGGATGATGCTGCCATGTCAATTATTGTGCCAGTACTCAGGCTGGCGATATTCCTGCTAACAGGTATCCGGCAAATTTGTTCATTGGCCTCTATCCTGACATAAAATTAAAAAAATACCTGAGCAGATAACAAGAAAAGGCCGTTCGCCAGAGCGGACAGCCTTTTCAATAACATTATGCCAGTCTTACTGTTCTGACTGTTTACGCAGTTTCTGGTATTTCTCGTATTTCTGACGGAATTTATCAACGCGACCGGCGGTGTCAACCAGCTTGATTTTACCGGTATAAAAAGGATGCGAAGTGTTTGAGATTTCGAGTTTTACAAGCGGATATTCTTTTCCGTCTTCCCACTTGATGGTTTCCTTGGTGGCTACGGTTGAACGCGTCATGAAAGCATAATCGTTCGATATATCTTTAAAAACTACCAGCCGGTATTCTTTAGGGTGAATGTCTTTTTTCATGATAATGAAGGCTTTGTTTTCGAGGGTGCAAAAGTAATGATATTTTCAATTCGAGCAAACAGTATGAAAGATTTATTTAACAGTGCCTTGTTCATTTTTTTCGAAAGGAGGCATATTTTCCAGTAAAAATTTCAGGGTGTCGGTTCCGTCGGCCCAATCCCAGAGTTCCGGCTGCTGGCCTTTCCCCAGCGGAACAGCATGCTGAAGTGTGGAAATGTTGCTCAGGATGCACTGGATGTTATCATGTTCATTTTCAAGATATTCAGCCAGCGCCGGCAGACTCTTATAGTGGAAATAGTGGATCACCGATATGGGTGAGATAAAGTCCTGATTTTCGCATGCCAGGAAAAAACCGCCATCTATAAACGGTGTATTGTTCAGCATAAAAATTGTTTTCCGGTAAGTATAATTGTTCATGTACTTATGATGCATGATCATCCGGTCACGGTAAACAGCTACAGCTCCCGAAAAAAGAGAGAAATCATAATTCTCCGGAACATACATCATTGACACGCTCCGGCAGCCTAATCCGAAATAGCTGAAAATATCGTGGCCCAGGTTTTCAAGTTCGGCCGGAGTTTCATGTCCGTTAAGGACGGCAATCCCATTTCGGTTGTGACGGATGATATGGGGATAGGCGGCAAAATATTGTTCGAAATATCTGGAAGTATTATTGCTGCCGGTTGCTATAACCATGTCAAAACCCGACATTTTTTCCGTAGAAAACTCGATAAGGGGGCCGAAACCGGGTTCAATGGCGCATAACAGGCCGGCAATGGCAGGAAGCAGGCAGGCGTCATCGGCTGAAACCTTTCCCAGTAAACTGTTCCCGGATATCAGGACACAGATTAAATCATGTAATCCCGCGAGGGGAATATTTCCTGCCATGATCACGGCTGTTTTCCTGGGCTCAGGATCATCAGCCAGCAGGGTTACATATGGATTCAGCCATTGTCTTATTTTTTGTTCAGACAGGGAATATGACCAAGCCCTGAAGGATGCGGCAATGTTATCGGGCGTGAACCAGGGATTTTGGATATACGCCTGTTTCATGGCCTTTATCAGGTTTTCAAAAGCCGTATAACAGGGTTCATTTGCTGCAGGCTTCAGGTTTGCAGACGCCTGTCCCATCAGATTTCCTAATTTTATAAAAGCCCTGATGCGGTTCTCAAGTGTAATCATCTTGCGTGTCCTCCGGTGAAGGCTTGCTTCGGCAAACCCTGGATGCAAAATTAAGGCGAATGTTGCGATATCTGCAGGTAAATACTAAGTTTGCGTTTAATTCCGTTTGTATTTCCGTTAATGCATCTTTCAGGATTTCCGGTTATGAAAAACAGCCTTTTTAATACCTTCCTTGTATTGGCTTTTATTGCCTTATCGTTAGTCAGTTACGGGCAGCAGGCCGATTTTGCTGCGCTGGAAGACTCACTGGCAAAGATGAGCATCAGAATATGGCAACAGAAAGACGACCAGCACGTGAAGGCATACAGTAAAAAGTTTGCCGAACAGTTGCGGCAGGTGATGGAATTACCGGGAAGTTTTGATTATCCGTTCGATTCTCTGAAAGAGATAGGCCGCATTACCTCCGAAGACAAGCGGTTCAGGATATTCACCTGGAACTGCCGTTCGTCGGATGGAAAATTCTCCTATGACGGGCTTTTGGTAACCGGTGGGGAACATCCTGCGGTATTTCCGCTTACCGATGTTCCCGGTAAACAAAACCTGGCAAATGCTGATTTTTCCACTCCGGAACATTGGTATGGGGCGCTGTATTATAAAATAATCCCGTCAAAAAGCGGTAAAAAAAACATTTATTTGCTGCTGGGCTGGGATGGGATTGATGATAACATGAACAGCAAACTGATTGAGGTATTGAGTTTTGCCCCTGATGGCTCTCCGGTGTTCGGCATGCCTGTTTTTCATACTCCGAAAGGTGTTGTGCCGAGGGTGATCATCAAATATGCCGAAAACGCTTCGCTGGTTTTGCGTTATGATTATCAGACCTTGTTGTTGCCCAGGGGGAAAGGCGTGAAAAGGAAGAGTATGTGGATGATAGTGACCGATCACCTTGTTCCGATGACGCCGCAGCTCGAAGGGCAATATGAGTATTATGTGCCGTCGGGCGACAGCTATGATGCCTATTTCTTTAATAAAGGTAAATGGTCATTTGCCGAAGGGGTGGAAGTCGGAAACCCTCCCACAGGTAAAAATGCCAGTGAACATAAACCGGTCAATTACAACCTGTTTCCGCCGAAATGATTTTTTCTGCATTATCTTTGAATGCCGGAAGCCTTTTTCTACTTTTGTAACAGAAACGGTGTTTAAGGAAATCGTCACCAAACGTTGCTTAATGATTTAAATCAGAATATATTCACTAAATTTTTTCAGGATGAAAAAACATAATTTCAATGCCGGCCCCTGCATTTTGCCGCGCATCGCCGTTGAAAACACGGCCAACGCTGTTCTGGATTTCAATGGTATTGGCATGTCGATACTTGAAATCTCTCACCGTAGCAAGGATTTCCAGGCTGTGATCGATGAAGCGGTAGCTCTGTTTAAGGAGGTTCTGGCAATCCCCGAAGGTTATCAGGTACTCTTCCTGGGCGGCGGCGCCAGCCTTCAATTCTGCATGGTGCCTTATAATTTCCTAAATAAAAAAGCCGCATACCTCGAAACAGGCGTGTGGGCTAAGAAGGCTTTAAAAGAAGCCAAATTATTCGGCGAAGTTGTAACGGTTGCATCTTCATCCGATAAAAACTTCAGCTATATTCCCAAAGGATGGTCGATTCCGACGGATGTTGATTACTTCCACATCACAACAAACAACACCATTTACGGAACCGAAATCCGGGAAGATTTCAACAGCCCCGTTCCTTTGATCGCCGATATGTCGAGCGATATACTCAGCCGGCCTGTTGACATCTCAAAATATGCCATGATCTATGGCGGCGCCCAGAAAAATGCAGGTCCTGCCGGTGTAACTTTCGTGATCGTCCGCGAAGATATGCTTGGCAAAGTTGACCGGGCAATCCCAACCATGCTCGATTACCGCACTCATATTAAAGACGGTTCTATGTTCAACACGCCGCCTTGCGTTAACATCTTTACCCTGAAGGAAACGCTCAAATGGCTCAAGAGTATTGGTGGCGTAAAGAAGATGGAAGAACTCGATAAGGCAAAGGCAAAATTGTTGTACGATGCCATCGACAGCAGCAAAATGTTTGTTGGCACAGTTGAAAAGGATTCGCGTTCCATCATGAATATTTGCTTTGTAATGAAAGAACAGTACAAGGACAAGGAAGACGCATTCATGGAATTTGCGAAAGCGCACGGCATGGTAGGTATAAAAGGCCATCGTTCTGTAGGCGGTTTCAGGGCATCTTGCTACAATGCATTACCGGTTGAAAGCGTTCAGGCGCTGATCGACTGCATGCATGATTTTGAAAAGGAAAACGCGTAAATAATTAACAGAAAGGCAGTTATCCTGGCAAGGCAATTGCCGGGATAGCTGCTTTTTCATAAAAATAAACAAATCATGAAAAAAGTATTGGTTGCTACCGAAAAGCCCTTCGCCAAAGCCGCCGTCGAAGGCATAAAAGGCATCATCGAAGGTGAAGGTCACGAGATGATACTGCTCGAAAACTATACTACCAAAGCCGAACTGATAGCTGCGGCTGCCCGCGCCGATGCCATGATAATCCGGAGCGACATTGTTGATAAAGAGGTAATTGCTGCCTCAAAAAACCTGAAAATTGTCGTTAGGGCCGGAGCCGGGTACGATAATATTGACCTGGAAGCTGCATCGGGAGCTGGTATAGTTGCCATGAACACGCCGGGACAAAATTCAAATGCCGTTGCCGAACTGGCTGTTGCCATGATGGTTTATGCCGCGCGCAATAATTTCAACGGAACTTCCGGCACCGAGCTTAAAGGAAAAAAACTCGGATTGCATGCTTACGGCCACGTCAGCAAAGCAGTTGCCGCTATTGCCAAAGGATTCTCAATGGAAGTGTATGCCTTCGATCCTTTTGTTGATAAAAAGGCGATGATCAGCGACGGCATTATCCCGGTTGACAATGTGAATGAGTTATACAGCCAGTGCCAGTATATTTCACTGCACATACCCGCAACACCGCAGACGAAAAAATCCATCGGGTTCGAACTGCTTTCAAAAATGCCAAAAGGGGCAACCCTTATCAATACGGCGCGCAAGGAAGTTATCGACGAAGAAGGATTGCTGCAGGTATTTGCCCAACGTCCCGATTTTAAGTATATGTCGGATGTAGAGCCCGATTGCAAATCGGATTTTGCTGAAAAATATACAGGGCGCTTCTTCTTTACTCCAAAGAAAATGGGGGCACAGACAGCCGAAGCCAACAACAATGCCGGCCTGGCTGCAGCACGCCAGATAAATTCATTTTTCGCTACGGGTGATACTACTTTTCAGGTAAATAAAAAGTAACAACCTGAAAATCAATTACACACCTTGTTTTTGCATTCAAATTAGTTGCCTGAAATTTTAATCATTATTAGTTAATGCTGTTGGAAAAAATCAGCAGCCGAAAAGTCTTCAGAGGATTTTTCACGATAATGAGAAAAATATCAGGCAACATTTTTGTTTTTGTATCCTATCTCTGATTATATTAGCTAAGATTTTCATCATGTTTTCATTATTTATGAAATACTAACCAGAACTAACCACCAACTAACCACAAAAGCTTTTACTATGGATTCGGAACTTGAAAAAACAACTACATTCTTTCGTTTTGAAGACCTGAGAGTGTACCACAAATCGCTCGACTACATTGATTGGGTTTACAGGAAAGTGAACAAATTCTCCGAAGACGGTTCCTCGACCATGAGCCGCAGGTTCTTCGATTCCTCCCAGGCTATTGCGTTGCACATAGCCGAAGGTTCGGCCCGGAATAAAAGCCAGTTTATTTACTACCTGAAGATGGCAAAAAGTTCTGTCAGGGAATGTGTCGTCCACACGGCCATGGCCAGTAAACAAGGATTCCTTTCGCACACCGAAGAAGAAGAATCACGGAACCAGTTAATGGAAATGACAAAAATGCTGGGCGCCCTTATCGGATCGTTGCAGCGTTCGGCCGGGATCACCGATACCGATGACGATTGATCCGGCATCCTCAGCATTTATTGATGCAACACTCCTGCCTTGCTGACAACGTTTCAGCAGGGCTTTTTTTTTCAGGGAATAAGTGGGAAGTGTTTTATAAATTTGCCAAACGGTTTGAAAGACCTGCAAAAACTGTAAAATTCTTTTAACGAACTATATAACTAACAGAAACTGCTATGGCTATTTTAAAAGCATTCAAAGGCCTGAGGCCACCAAAGGAAATTGTAAAAAAACTGGCTTCGAGGCCCTATGATGTTCTCAACTCCAGCGAAGCAAGGATTGAAGCCGAAGGAAATCCCTACTCATTGTTGCATGTTACCAAAGCCGAAATAGACCTTGAGCCCGGTATAGATGAGCACAGCCAGGCGGTATATGATAAGGTAGTGGTGAATTTTGACCGGTTCCAGAAAGAAGGCTGGCTTGTACAGGATAACGAAGAAAAACTGTACATCTATGCCCAGACGATGGAAGGCCGGACACAATACGGCATAGTAGGCTGCTGCCATATTGATGATTATTTCAACAATGTCATTAAAAAGCATGAACTTACCCGTAAGGATAAGGAAGACGACCGCATGATTCACGTCCGCATCACCGATGCCAATGTAGAACCGGTATTTTTCTCATATCCCTCGCATAAGGAGTTGGATGACATGATCGGAAAATATGTTAAGGAGAACAAACCTGAATACGATTTTGTTGCTGACGACGGATTCGGGCACCATTTCTGGGTTATCAACGACAGCAGGATGATCAGCAGGATCGTGGAGATATTCAGGGATGAAATTCCGAGTTTATATGTAGCCGACGGGCATCATCGCACTGCTGCCGCAGCACGGGTCGGCCAGGAGAAAAAAGCTCACAATCCTTCTCATACGGGTAAAGAGGAGTATAATTATTTCATGGCTGTTATATTTCCCGACGACCAATTGAAAATTATCGATTACAACAGGGTTGTCAGGGATCTGAATGGCCTCACTGAAAAAGAATTTCTTGATAAACTTTCAGAGGTTTTTACGATTGAAAAAAAAGGGACTGAAATTTTCAAACCCTGTTGCCTGCATAATTTCAGCCTTTACCTGGGAGGAAACTGGTATTCACTTACCGCCAAGCCCGGGCAATACAACGATAATGACCCGATCGGAATACTTGATGTTACAATCTTATCCAATCTTGTGCTGGACCGTATCCTGGGCATAACCGACCTTCGTACCTCCAAACGTATTGATTTCGTGGGAGGCATCAGGGGCTTAGGCGCGCTTAAAAAACGTGTCGACAGCGGTGAAATGAAAGCCGCTTTTGCGCTGTATCCTGTATCGATGAAGCAACTTATTGATATCGCCGATTCAGGAAACATTATGCCTCCAAAAACTACCTGGTTTGAACCCAAACTGAGAAGCGGACTGGTAATTCATAAGCTGGATTCTTAAAACTTCATATCATGGAAACAAACGATTTGGTATTTCAAACGCTCGCCTCGTCGAAAGAGCCGCTCAAAGCAGGAGATATCGCCGAGAAAGCCGGTATCGACAAGAAAGATGTCGATAAAGCAATCAAAGTCCTTGTTGCGTCGGGAAAAATTGAATCGCCGAAGCGCTGTTTTTATTCTGCGAAGAAATAAAATTCCGGCAGTCTGACGGCCGCATTTTACTTTTTTGTGCTAAAGCCCGCGAACCTTTTTCAGGTTCCGGGCTTTAAATATTTATTGATAATAGGCAGGATAACTTCATGCCGGATCGGTTTTGCGATATAATCCACACAGCCGGCAGCAATACTCTTTTCGCGTTCATTGGCAAGGGCATAGGCCGTATAGCTGATGATCGGCATGTCAGGTTTTGCTATCAGTATATTCCGGATGGCTTCATAGCCGGTCATGATAGGCAACTGTATATCCATGAGGATAAGGTCGATGGAATCGTTGCTTTTTGCTTCATTTACGGCGGCTAAACCATCGCAGGCATGAATCAGTTTAGCTCCGGTTCTCCTGAATGCCGCTTCAATCAGCATGAAATTTTCATCAATGTCCTCGGCTACCAGAATGGTTTTATCCGACCAGTCATAATCAGTAGCCGGCCTTTTCGAAGAATTTGCCAACTCTCCACCCGACGAAGGTTTATAAGGAATTGTAAAATAAAAAGTGGATCCCTGGCCTGCTTCTGATTCAAACCAGATGCTGCCGCCTAATAGTTCCACGATGTTTTTCGAAATAGCCAGTCCCAGTCCTGTGCCGCCGAATTTTCTTGTCTTAGAAGCGTCGACCTGTGAAAACCGCTGGAAAAGTATATCATGTTTGTCCTGAGGTATACCGATGCCGGTATCCTTGATGAAAAATTCCAGGAAGCCATTCTTCCTTTTACAGCCAAATTCAATGTATCCTTGTTCTGTAAATTTAAGGGCATTGCCAATCAGGTTTGTTAACACCTGTTGTAACCGCAGCGGGTCGGTAATTATGATTAAATCGCCTTCATCAGGTTCCTTGTAACAGCGCAGTTCAATAGCGTTTTTTTTCTGCTGGTTTCTGATTTCAGAGAAAGTGCCGTGCAACGTCTCAAGCAACTTACCCACGTTGCAGGTTGATTCCATGATTTTTAGCTGGCCGGCTTCAATTTTTGCAATATCAATGATATCATTGATGAGGTTCATCAGGTTTTCACCCGATAGTTTGATCTTAGCGATGAAGTCCTGCTTTTCCTCCGGAGTGAGGTCATCGTCGGCCAGCAGGTCGGAGAAACCGATTATGGCATTCATGGGAGTGCGGATTTCATGCGACATATTGGCAAGAAATGCCGTTTTCAGCCGATCCGATTCTTCCGCCTTGTTTTTAGCTAACACGAGCCGTTGGCGCGTTTCCTCCATTTCGGTAACATCACGGCTTATAGCGATAATGCCCAAAATTTTACCTTCTTCATCGCGGTAAATGGTTTTCAATGTATCGAGCAATATGCTGTAACCTTCCTTTAACCTATTCCATTCCTTGTTCCGCGCTATTTCTCCGGTAAGCATAAGATGCTTGTCGGAGGCCAGGTACATTTCGGCCTGGGCCGGGGTGAAAAGGTCGAATTCTGTCTTTCCGATGATCTCTGCTTCTTTTTTTCCGACGAATTTTTCAAAGGCTTTATTACATCCCAAGAACCGGCTGTCGGTATCTTTAAAGAAAATAAGGTCGGGGACCGAATCAATAATATTTCGCAACCGCGACTGCTGTTCGGCAAGTATGGCCCGCATTTTTTCTCTTTCTTCGATCATCAGGTTAGCCGATCTGGCCAATGACCCGAATTCCCTGAAATGGATGCTTTCCTCGTCAATATGTTGATTTCCATGTACGGCATTCTGAAAAAACAGGTTAAAATGCCTGAGGTTTGACGAAATCATCCTGGAAAAATACTGAACGAGAAAAATTATGAAGGCAAAAATGATGATGGCGAAGATCGCCTTGCTTAAGATGTCGGCGCGTATTTCTGCCCTAAGCTGATTTTTTTCTTTTTCCAGTAACGGAATGAGCGCATCAAGATGTTTACCGGTACCGATGATCCAGTTCCATTGGCTGATGCCTGTGAAATAAGAAATCTTGGTCGAAAGGGAATCGGTGTATTTCCTTTTCCAGTTGTAAAGAATATATCCGCCGCCGGGATGTCTGGCTACCAATAACTCATTTCGGAATATTTTCTTCCAGTTTTCATCATCTCCTGTCAGGATATTTTTCGGATCCTTGTCCCAGATGGTACGTGTGAGATAGGCATTTCCGTCCGCGGAATTTATAATGAAATACTCATTATCTTCAAATTTAACACGGCTCAGACTATCAAGGACAATTTCCTGCAACGCCTTCCCCGGGTCGTTCCCGGAAAATACAGCCGCCACCCAGAAATCCCCGTTATTGACGGAAGCCATGGCAGCATAGCCGGATTTTTCGCTGATGCTCCGGATAGCTGGATAGAAACCCGTTTCTGATTTTTCCTTTTTAATCGCCGATATAGTCTTTTCTATCAACGGCATATATTGTACCTCGCCGGGCAGATCATTGAGTTCAGGGAGGTAAACAGGCTGAAAAGCAGAGTCATATACCGCCATTTTGATCACGCAATTCAGGTTCGCATAGTTCAGGGTATCTTTAATTTTTTGCGGTATGAAATAAGAACTGCCGGTTTTACTGATTTTTGAATTTTCCATGAGACGCGCATATCTCATGCTGAGTTTCGGGAGGTGACTGTTTATACTCTTTTCGGGATAGGTAACAACCCAGTTAATATATTCCTTGGCTTCGAGCACCCTGAACTTAAGTTCGTTTTTTTGCCGCATCGGGAACTCGGTTCTTAACCGGCTTACATCGTGATTATACGTTTGTATCTTTCTGATTATTGAATATGTGCCAATGGCGATCATTGAGACAGTAACGATAATCAGAATATGAATGAAGATGATATTCGTCAGGCTTAGCCGACGGCGCTTTTTTTGCACTCTTTCAGTTTGATTGTTCGGGGACATTGCTGTGACTGATTTCCAATGAATAAATGTACACGAAATTTTACTATTCAGAAGCCTCTTTTACAAAAATAGTCATTGTTGTCCGGTAAACCGGAATAATTTTAATTTTTTGTTTTTAATGCTCAGT
>DAONEP010000038.1:0-2151 GCA_035403165.1 Bacteroidales bacterium
ACTTTACTGCTTTTATTTTAACAATTATGTCCGATGGACTTTTTCAGTGCCCTCCCGGAAAGGGCCGCCTCTTTTTTTTTATTTGGATCCGGGCTGTTTTCAGCTAACGGTTTTTTGTTTTTTAAGGCTTAAACAAACGAGAATCACCCCGGCAATGACAAAAGGAATGGAGAGCAACTGGCCCATATTGAAAACCATGCTCCTTTCGAAATCGACCTGGGGCTCCTTTAAAAATTCGATAAGGATGCGCACCCCAAACACCAGGATCATGAACATACCGAAAAGATACCCTTCTGCAGGTTTCCCGTTCTTTTTGTAATAATACCAGAGCAGGTACAAGAAGATTGCAAGGTAACAGAGCCCTTCATAGATCTGGGTCGGGTGACGCGGAACTGTTTCGCCGGCCCTCACGAAGATGAACCCCCAGGCAAGTTCTGTAGGCTTTCCGAAAATCTCGCTGTTCATCAGGTTCCCCATACGGATGAAAAACCCCGAAAGCGCTACTACAATCACAATTCTGTCGATTGTCCATAAAAATGTTTGCCGGCTTTTCCTGGCAAAGAGGTACAAAGCCAGCAATATGCCGATGGCAGCCCCATGGCTGGCAAGGCCGCCTTCCCAAATCTTCAGTATCTCAACCGGATGGCTGAGATAATACTGAGGTTCATAGAACAACGTATGTCCCAGCCTTGCACCGACTACAGTCCCGATGACCATATATACCGATAATTTGTCAAGCAAAGCTTCCGGCAGGTTTTCCTTTTTAAAGAAGCGCAGCATGATGACATAACCGATAGCAAAAGCTGCGGCAAAGAGCAACCCGTACCATCGTACAGCAAACGAGCCGATCGAAAAAATTTCAGGGTTTACTTTCCAGGTAATGAATTGAAGAATCATGGTGATTTTTTTGACGGGTAAATGTAGTGAGAATTGTTTATGCGTGTTCTTCGGGCAGCAGCGCCAAAGAGTCAATCCTTTGCATCAGTAAACTTTCTTGCGGCCAACTGCTTATGCCTGAATAGCCTGATGCTTTATGAAGACTTTCTTCCAGGTCAAAATTTCGTTGTTCGGCATAGTAAAAAGTGCCTTGTTTCTCATGGAATGAAGCCAGGTATTCCTGCTCGGTTTGGCCGGGAGTAGGGATAAAGAGGGCCTTTTTACCGATAGCTGCCAGGTCCATGATGCTGGAATATCCCGGCCGGCAAATCACCAGCGGGGCTGAACGCAGCATGTTTTCCAGTTCCCCGGTTGGTAAGTGCGGAATAATGGTAATGCCATCTACTGTTTTCGGCTGGCTGACGGCTTCGGTTTTTCCGGAAATAACGATACAGTCAATATTTGCCGCCCTCAATTTCTTGATCAGAATATTCTCAAGAATGGTCCTTTGCGGTTCAGGGCCTGAGAGGAGAGCAACCAGCGCTCCGGAAGTGTTTCCAGGCTTCAGCCGGCCGGGCTCAAAGCGGGATAGCCCGCCTATAAACCGGGCGTTTGAAGGCAACGGATACTTGTGTGAAAGATCGCCGCTGAGGTTCACTACGCCCGGAAAATCGGGGATCCAGCATTCGTGAAACCGGCTGATCATCAACCGGTTTATGAAATAAAGCAAGGGTTCAGCCCACCGCAGAAACCCGGGCGTTTTGATCATCACCTGGTGGATCATGATGACGCTTTTTACCTGCCGGTGCCATAAACCGTATCGGTTGTCGGAGATCACCAGGCCTATGTGGTGTTCGCTGACAATTTCTTTTAGCTGATGATGTTCCCTGAAAATGGAGGTTACAAACGCCGGGACAGATGCCAGCATTTTCAGCGCCATGCTCCCGTGGTATGGATACCGGGGTGAAAATCCGGAGAACCTGATAAACTCAAGATCGGGGAACTCATTCATCAAAAAGTGCATCGACCGTCCGTCGGCGGCCAGCACAACACGGAAGCCCCTGCCGACAAGCGATCTTATTACAGGAACACACCGCGTGGCATGTCCGATCCCCCAGTTGAGCGGGCATACGAGAACTTTTATTGCCTGTTCGCTTCCCATTGTTGATATTTTCAAAGATAGGCAAACAATGGATTTCCCGACAGGTGAAATAAAGTTAAAAAGTCACGAATAACCAACTGTACGGATCATTTGGTTGAAGCACAAGTGGCACC
>DAONEP010000038.1:2251-28752 GCA_035403165.1 Bacteroidales bacterium
CCCAACCCCTCTCCTAAAGGAGAGGGGCTTCTCTTTAGGAATGACCCTGCTTTCCTCCTGTAAAGCTTTAAATGAAATATTCCTGACTTCTGACGTTTTATAAAATTAGTGCGGTGGTGTTTTTCAAGTAGCTGAAAATTAATGATATAAAATATAGTAGTTTTGACTTTTACCGCACTAACGCCCATTTTTCAGGTATGTTTAGGATCAGAAAAGTCACGAATAACCAACTGTACGGATCATTTGGTTGAAGCACAAGTGGCACCTCACCCCAACCCCTCTCCTAAAGGAGAGGGGCTTCTCTTTAGGAATGACCCTGCTTTCCCCCTGTAAAGCTTTCAATAAAATATTGATTATTAGCCGGTCACGATTGTCAAAAAAAATCATAAGTTTGATATTTATTATGGATGATCTGATCTATAAAATTGCTATCACCCTCATACCCAACGTAGGTTGTGTGAACGGGAAAAACCTCATTGCTTATTGCGGTGGGGTTGAAGCGATTTTTACCGAGAAGAAGCGTTTTCTGATGAAAATTCCCGGAATCGGGGAAGCAACGGTAAATTCCATCATTAATCACAATGCCTTTGAAAGGGCGGAAGAGGAAATAGGGTTTATTGAAAAATTCAGGATAAAACCTCTCTTTTATCTTGATAACGATTATCCGGCACGACTCAAACAATGCACCGACAGTCCGCTCCTGTTATATTATAAAGGGGATGCAGACCTCAACACCGAGAAGATCGTTGCCATAGTCGGTACGCGAAAGGCTACTGAATACGGGCGTGATATGTGCCACAGAATCGTGGAAGGCCTTTCTGAATCCAATGTTCTTATAATCAGCGGACTGGCCTACGGTATTGATACCTGGTCGCATAAAGCGGCGCTCGATTATAACCTGCCGACGGTGGCAGCCCTCGGGCATGGTCTCGATCAGATTTATCCTTATACAAACCGTTCGCTGGCTGAAAAAATGCTGGTCAACGGAGGTCTGATCACGGAATTCGTCAGCCATACCAAACCTGACCGCGAGAATTTCCCGATGCGGAACCGGATTATTGCCGGGATGAGCGATGCCGTCGTCGTAATAGAAGCAGGTGTCAAAGGCGGGGCTTTGATCACTGCCGACCTTGCGAATTCATATAACCGGGATGTTTTTGCCGTTCCGGGACGCATTTCCGATTCTTTTTCCGAAGGCTGTAACAACCTCATTAAAACCAACAGGGCAGCCCTGATCCAATCTGCCGACGATATCAGGTACATCCTTAACTGGGATAGTCATAAAAATTTAAAGAAAACCGTTCAGCGGAAACTCTTTGTTGAATTGCAACCTGACGAGCAACGGGTGGTTGACTTATTACGCAACGAAGGCGACCAGGATATTGACTCGGTGATTCAGAAAATCGGGTTGCAGCCGTCAAAAGCGGCATCGGCATTGCTAAACCTCGAATTTGATGGTATCATTCGCTGTATGCCCGGTAAGATTTATCGTTTATGCTGATTGCTCACCTGAACGTATGGCCTTCACAATCAGTACAAGGGCGATGATTGTCATTGCGATAAGCGATAGCAGAAGCATTGTTTTATCCTGGTACAACAGGCAGAAACGATAGACGCCGTTTAATATGATTGCTGCCCCGAGCCCTGTGAGAAGGTCAATGAAACTGTTGCGACGGTTGCGCGCCATTCCGAAGAAAAATCCCATCATAGTTGCAAAGCAGGTTACAGCCGGACCACTGCTCCAGGCGTATGTGCAGGGGTCAATGAAGGCGGGTTTTGCAAAGTAAACGTATACAGCGTATGATGTCGCAAAACCAAGCGAAACAGCCAAGGCATATACAATCCCATCGCTTACATTCACAAAGCGTCTGTTCCTGTAAACGAAAATCCGCATGATCGCGAATATTACCAATTGGAAAAGTCCGGCTGTGAGGATAAAAGCATAAAACAAAGTACGGTGGAAGCTGTGCAGGTTGTCGAGGCCGGCCATGCGAATGAGCCGGTCTGCAACGAGGATCAATGCAACACTGAGCAATCCGATAAGGTAAACCCTGAAAAAAAGAGAGAAGTCACCGTGCAGGTATTTGGATTTCAGGAACAGGAACAAGAGCATGAATGTAGCCGGGGCTACAGCAAATTGCAGAACAGTGCATGCATCCATCGGAAATGAGAGATTAGAAAATTCAATTATAATTAAGAATTTGTAGTTTTACGCCGTGAAAGACGTTCAATACAAATATATCAATAATTTACAACCGGTTGCTCTACATTGAAAGGCGTTGTTATTAAATCGACAGGGAGCCTGTACACCGTTCAGGGCGAAGATGGGGCCATATACAATTGCAGGCTCAAAGGGCAATTCCGGATTCACGGTATCCGTACGACGAATCCTGTAGCCGTCGGCGATAACGTGGAATTTGATTATCCCGAAAATGAAACCTGCGGTTTAATACATACCATTGGCGACAGGTATAATTATATTATCCGGAAGTCGATCAAATTGTCGAAATTCTCACACATCATTGCCTCGAATATCGATCAGCTTGTTGTGATTGCCAGCATAGAGCAGCCAAGGACTTCTACCGGTTTTATCGACCGGGTACTGGTCACGGCTGAGGCTTATCACATTCCTGCGGTTGTTGTCTTTAATAAAATTGACATATACAGCGAAAAATCGGGCAAAAGGTATGTGGCGCTGATGGAATTATATGAAAAAATTGGTTATCCTGTGCTGGCTGTATCTGCCATTAGAGGCGACGGAATGAGCGATTTTAAAACGTTGCTCACAGATAAAACCAGTCTGCTGATGGGCCATTCAGGAGTCGGAAAGTCGGCCCTTATCAATGCAATTGAACCAAACCTGAACCTGAAAACCGGGATTATTTCGGATTATCACCTCAAAGGAACACATACCACTACCTTTGCTGAAATGCATAAGCTTTCAACGGGCGGTTATATTATCGATACTCCCGGCATCAAAGAATTCGGCCTGATTAATTTCGAAAGCCGCGAAGTAGGGGAGCGCTTTCCTGAATTCCGCGCCCTGTTGCCCTTGTGCAGATATACAAACTGCACGCATGTCCATGAACCCGGCTGTGCAGTGAAACAGGCCCTGGAAAAAGGTGAAATAGACCAGGGCAGGTATCATAATTATCTCGGGATTTTGAATGACGAAAGTCTGGATGTGGTTGAATATGATTGAGAGATAGTTACAACAGGCCCGAAAAAGTAAAGTCAGGAACTATAAGCCCGGCACAATCAATCTGTTTTATGAGAGCAGTAATACAAAGGGTTTCGGAATGCAGCCTCTTTATCGGCGGTGAGGAATTCAGCCGTATTGGTAAAGGATTGCTGGTATTGATCGGGATCGAAGATTCGGATAACCAGGATGATGTTGAGTGGCTGGCAGGGAAAATTGCAAGGCTTCGCATTTTTGATGACGCAGAGGGTGTGATGAATATTCCTGTGACCGGGTCAGGCGGCGAAATCATGGTCGTAAGCCAGTTTACGCTGCATGCAAACACCAAAAAGGGGAACAGGCCATCCTACATTCGTGCTGCAAAACCCGAAACAGCCATTCCTGTTTATGAATCCTTTATAAGGCAAATGGAAAAGGAATCGGCAAAACCGGTGATGACCGGTCGTTTCGGGGAACACATGATGATAAACCTGACCAATGACGGCCCTGTAACCATTATTATCGATACGAAAAACAAGGAATGACAGGTACGGCAACTGTTTGCTCCATCGTATCAGAAGTTCAGGGTTAGCCCTGCACTCGGCATGACCGGCAACTGATATACCTTTTCGTTGGTTACCCTGTTTACATAAAAGATATTATCGCGGTCGTAAACATTTGTCACCGTTGCATTTGCTTCAAGGGTAGAGTTTTCGCTGAGCGAAAATCGTTTGGTAATTCCAAGGTCAAGGCGATGATAATACGGCAGACGGCCTTTGTTAATCGGGGCATAGATGATCCCCAGGTCGCCATTTAAAGTGAGCAGGTCGGAGTAGATTCCCTGGGTAAAATTAAGCCTTTCATAGAACGCCTGTGTCTGGGTAAACGGGAAACCGGATCCCATGTTCCACCTGCCGTTGATTTCCCAACTGTCAAGACGCCCGAATTTGTAGGATGCCACCAGGTTAACATTATGACGGCGGTCATAATGGGGCACATAGTGGCTGATCCCGTCGAAGCGGTTAACATAAGCAAACGAATAGGCAATCCATACGTAAAGCTTCTTCTTCTCATATTTCATGGAAACATCAATACCTTTGGCCGACCCGTTTTCAACGATGAAATCTTTTTTCAGATAGTCTGCAACGTCATGGTAGTCTGCATTATCGTCGAAGACCTTATTTCTGTTGATATTGGTGAGTTGAGAGAAATTTTTGTAATATGCTTCGACGTTCACCAGAAGGTTTTTCGAAGCGTCAACTTCAACGCCCAGAACAACATGTTGTGCTTTCTGTAATTTGCTGTTAACAGCTTTACCGTTGAATTCGTCGGGAAGGTTTTCGGGGCCGGACAGGAATCCGTAAAACAGGTTGACCACATCACGGTCGCTGTTGGCGGCAACCAAATTCTGGGAATATAATCCTCCGGCCAGTTTAAACCGCAACTTTTCAGTAGCCAGATATTTCATCGAGAATCTTGGTTCAGGTGAGAATTCGGATAGCGAAGCATACCATTGCAGCCTGAATCCGGGCTCGATCAGGAATTTGTTTCGGGAAATTTTATAGGTAAAATAACCGGCAATTTCAGTAGTGAAATCCGTTTGGTCAATTTTACGGTTGGCAGAATTGAAATAATCGAAAACCGTTTGGAACCCCTGCATTTCAATCCCGTATTTCATTTGGTCTTTGCCGAAGAAATAGGTGAAATTCATCCCCCCGTTGAAACCGTTAATCAGGCTGGTGCGGGGAGCAGCCGTATTCTCCGACAGGCTCATGTCGTACGATGAATAGGCAATGTTGCCTTCCAGAAGCATGGGATTTTTGCCGGGAATGATCACAAAGTTCATTCCGGCGCCATAGGCATCCCAGTTAAAATCGGAAATAGTCTGATACTCAACCTTGTCGGAATAATTGAACCCGAACAGATTTATTTTACTGCCATTCGCTGCATTCAGGGATGCTTTGAGATACAGGTCGGTATAGTTAAAAGGCAGGCCGTCCTTGTCAATATACTTGTAAAGTAATTTTGAGCTTTGTTCCAGGTATGAATTCTTAAAGGAAAGAATAAACGAGGAACTTCCCTCACCGGATGATTTCTGCTTCACGAGAGGCCCTTCGAGCAGCAGGTTTGAGCCGAAACTGCTTGCCCCTACCTTTCCTGCAAACCGTTTTTTATTGCCGTCGCGCGTTGTGAGGTCCATCACTGACGAAATACGTCCGCCGTATTCGGCATTAAATCCTCCGGTGTAAATATCGGCAGTGCGCAATATATCGGTTTCGAATACCGAAAATAGTCCGATGGAATGGAATGCATTGTAAATAACCATGCCATCGAGCGTTACTTTATTCTGAATGGGCGACCCGCCGCGAATATATAATTGTCCGCCCTGGTCCCCCGTAAAAATTACGCCGGGCAATACCTGCAGGTACTGGGCAAGATCGGCCTGGCCCCCGATCGTAGGAATTTGTTTAATTTGCTTGGGTGTGATTTTAACTACCGATGTTCGTGTTTCGGTACGTTGTTCGGTGTATTCGGCGGTAATGCTTATGCCTTCCAGTTCATAACTGCCTTTGTTGATGTAAATTTTCCTGTTCAGTATTGTATTTCCCTTAACGCTTACCGGCTCGCGCAATGTATCATACCCCAGAAATGTGACCATGAGTGTGTAGTTGCCGTCAGGGATTCTGGTGATTGAAAAATAACCGTTTTCATCAGTGGCGGCTCCGTAAGATGTCTTATACAGGTAAACATTGGTGAAGATAATGGGTTCACCGGTCTCCTTATCGTAGACGAATCCCCTGATAATGTTGTTTTGTGCAAACAGTGGAGTTAATGCTGAGAAGAAGAATAGCAGAATTGCGAAGAGGCTTTTATTGGGTGTTTGCATAGGTAAAGGCAATAATTGCGCATTATTTTGAACATACAAACTTATAAAAGTTTCAGGTATAACTTAACGAAATGAATATTATAAATATTGAAGATTGGAAGGAATTGCCTGCCGGCGTGGGTTATGCCTTACAGTATTGCGCCACTCCATTCTGTTTGACGGCGTTGAAACTGAGGCCGGATTGGTTTCAGAATTTAGGGAGGATGAAAACCATCGTATTGTTTTTTTTCAGCGAATGACAATCCGTATTACGGATTTAAGGCCTGCCGATGGTCAAAACCGTTGGAACAAACGTATTCCTGCAATTGCGGGAAGAATGTCATGAATTCCTCCTGGTAATTACGGTAGGAGGATTTCAGGTCTTCCACGGCATGCTCCATCCCCGAAACATAGGAAGTCCGTCGTGAGATTCCGGCCAGCGCACGGTTGAGGCCATCCATAGAGGCATAAGCCAAAAGCCAGTTGTTGCGGATCATCAATGGCAACATATACTGCATCCTGTGCGGGAGGATGTGAAAATGGTCCATCAGCACGGCAAACCTGCGGCTGGTAAAGGCCGGCAGTTCTTCTTCAGAAAAATCGTTCCAGTTTGCGGCCAGGAAATGGTCATAAAACATATCCACGACCACTCCTGAAAATTTATGATAATTTGGGCGCAGCCTGCTGATACTCTGTCTTACCACAGGGTGGCTGTCGGTGTATGCATCAATTCGCCGGTGCATGATGATGCCGGCGCGGATGTCGGGGGTGAAATCCAGATAATCGTCTCCCTTCACGGCGTCAGCGATGAAATTGCCGACGATTTTTCCGGTATCATTTCCTGCAAGGAATAAATGTGCCAGGTAATTCAACAGGGTGTTTATTTCAGGGTTCTAAGTAAACCAAACATACTCATTATTTGAACAGAAAAGTCCGGGAATTGTTGAATGGCAGAATAACCCTGCCAGATTCAGGATTATAAGCATTTCCTGAACCTGCAGCCAGGGTTCATGCTCCGGGGAGCAATCAATTTAGAATCATTCCATTCCTCATGAACAGGTAATTTCATAGCTTTGTGCTACCAGTATAACACTTAAATTTAATTGTAATGACGAAACTCATGTTGCTTGGCGATGAGGCTATTGCCCAGGCGGCCATTGATGCAGGTATTTCGGGAATATATGCCTATCCGGGAACACCTTCGACCGAGATAACCGAATTCATCATGAATTCAAAAGAGGCAAAAGAAGGTATGATTCATGCGAAATGGTCGGTGAATGAAAAAACGGCTATGGAATCAGCCCTGGGCATGTCGTATGCCGGTAAAAGGGCAATGGTGTGCATGAAACATGTGGGGCTGAATGTTGCCGCCGACGCTTTTGTTAATTCGGCTATAACCGGGGCTAATGGCGGGATTATTGTTGTTTCGGCCGATGATCCTTCGATGCATTCGTCACAGAATGAGCAGGATTCAAGGTTTTACGGGAAATTTGCCCTGATCCCCATTTTAGAGCCGTCAAATCAGCAGGAAGCCTATGATATGGTTTTATATGGCTTTGAATTGTCGGAAAAACTAAAAACACCGGTTTTGCTGCGTGTAACCACCCGGCTTGCCCATTCGAGGGCAGGAGTGCTTCGCATGCCCGGCCGTGACCAGAATACACTGAAATTGCCCGATAACCTGAAGCAATTCATCCTGTTACCGGCAATTGCCCGAAAACAATATAAAACCCTTGTTGCCAAGCAGGAAGATTATACGGCAATGAGTGAATCCGGCGGTTTTAACCGGCTCATCGAAGGTACCGATAAAACGATGGGAATTATTACTACCGGAATTGCCTACAATTATCTGATGGAAAATTTTCCCGACCGTAAGGTGTCCTTCCCGATACTGAAAATCGGGCAATACCCTTTGCCGCGGAAACTCGTAGAAAAATTATATTCCGAATGTTCATCCCTGCTTGTACTTGAAGAAGGATATCCCCTGGTTGAAGAGATGCTTCGCGGTTATCTGAACCATGGGAAAGCCATTCATGGCAGGCTTGACGGAACCGTTCCCTTTGACGGCGAATTAAATCCGAATATTGTGGCTGTTGCCTTAGGCTTGAAAGATACGCGCGGCCGCGATGTGCCTTCGGTTGTGGTGGGCCGGCCGCCTTCATTATGCAAGGGGTGTCCGCACATATCCTCCTACAATGCCTTGAATGAAGCCCTTGAAACGTGGAGCAAAGGCCGGGTTTTCTCCGATATCGGATGCTATACCCTGGGAGCGCTGCCTCCTTTCAATGCCATCAACAGTTGTGTTGATATGGGCGCCAGCATCACTATGGCAAAAGGCGCTGCCGATGCAGGATTAAACCCGTCGGTTGCCGTGATCGGCGACAGTACCTTTACCCATTCGGGGATGACAGGCCTTATTGATTGCGTGAACGATAATTCGGCGGTAACCGTCATGATCCTTGATAATTCAACTACTGCCATGACCGGTGGACAGGATTCGGCCGGTTACGGGAAAATCGAGGAAATCTGTAAAGGCGTCGGCGTTGACCCCGACCATATTGTCGTGCTGAACCCGCTTCCGAAATACCATGCTGAAAACATTGCTGCCATAAAACGTGAACTCGGTTACCAGGGCGTATCGGTGATCATTCCCCGCCGTGAATGTATCCAGACTGCTTCCCGGAAGCTTAAAGCGGCCAAAAAAGAAGCCGTTGAATAAGCCAGGTCGCTTTGCGCCTTTTGCCAATAAACTTTCACAAAAACTTTAGACTTTAACCTTCATCAATGAAACGTGATATTATCCTCGCCGGTGTCGGCGGACAAGGTATTCTCTCCATTGCCACAGCCATCGGGATGGCTGCACTTGATTCAGGGCTTAACCTTAAGCAGGCCGAAGTTCATGGTATGAGCCAAAGGGGAGGCGATGTTTCCTCAAATCTCAGGATTGCAGATTATGAAATTGCTTCTGACCTCATTCCCTGCGGCCAGGCAGACCTCATCATTTCGGTCGAGCCAATGGAATCATTGCGTTATTTACCAATGCTTTCGGAAGATGGTTGGCTGATTACCAATACGCAGCCTTTCATCAATATTAACAATTACCCGCCGATGGAATCGGTGATGGCGGAGATTGAATTGCTGAAAAAGCATATAGCCCTTGATGCTGAGACAATTGCCAAAGATCTTGGCGCTGCCCGTTCGGCAAATATGGTCATTCTTGGCGCTGCTACGCCGTTCCTTGCAATATCGCCGGATAAGATGCGCAGCGCTATCCGGAATATATTTAAACGTAAGGGTGACGACATTGTTAAGCTTAACCTGGATGCGTTCGAGGCCGGGTACCGGTTTGCGACCGACCGCCAGAATTAGTGCCAGCTCTGCCAGCAACAGCATTAAAAGCGATTTCATAAAAAAAACGCCATCTTATTAAAGGTGGCGTTTTTAGTTGGTATAACCGGAGGGTTATTGTTGCTGCTGCAATTTGAAAGTAATGGGCATATTATACTGATACCTCACAGCTTTCCCGTATTGCTTGGCCGGATGCCACTGTGGCATAAGTTTCACGACCCTGATAGCTTCTTCGTCGCAACCGCCGCCAATGCCGCGTACCACTTTTACATCGGTAACATTACCTTTGGAGTCGATGATAAAGGCGACATATACAATTCCCTGGATTCCGTTTTCGGAAGCCTGTTGCGGATAATTGATATGATCGGCAAGAAATTGCAGACGGGCCTGTTCACCACCGGGATAGGTAGGCATTTCTTCAACGATGGTAAAGACCGGTTTTGACTCTTCTACTTCAATTACTTCCTCTTCAACGGCTTGGGCAACCGGAGCTTCATAAGCTTCGAGGACTACCGGTTCGTTGGTAACGGTCTTGTTCAGTTCATCCTGATTAAAGATGTCGGCATCTTCAACAACTTCTTCCGTAGTTACGACAGGAGCGACAAATTTTACTTTTTGCTCAAGAGCTGCCGGGGGTGGAGGAGGAGGGGGAGGAGGCGGAGCTGCTTCTTCCTGGGGCTTGTTCATATCAATAAATTCGGCAGTAGCCGTTTTTTCGATATATTTTGATCTTTTTTGCGCATAATAGCTTGATACCAGCGGGTAGGCCAGGGCAGCCAGCAGGAATGCCACCGCCACCAACAGCGACCTGGTAACGTATTTATTGTACAGCTTACGCAAAACATATGCCCCATAAGATTTGTTCCTATGCTCAAAGACGATTTCGTCCAGAGGAGCGATATATTCTTTTTGTTTTGTCATTACTGTTTTTGACGTTTAATTATATCAATCACATTGTTGTCAAAAATCATTGATTTATTGCGCAGCAGGCGCAGGAGCAGGCGATTCGCCAAGCATCTGCAGCTCAACAGGCGAAATGTCCACAATTGCATAATTTGCAATGGTGGTAATAGCCATTTCATCAATGATGTCAACCAAGTTCTTATACTTTGCCTTTTGATCAGCTTTTATCAGAACTATCGGGGCATTTTTATCCGATTTTTTCAACTCCTTGGTTTTTCGGTCCAATGTCGAATCAGCCATTATCAATTCACCTTTCAGCACTTTTTCCCTGAGTTCAGCAACAGCTTTGAAAACAGTTTTGTTTCTCTGGAGGAGAACTTTTCGGATTCCGTCTTTGCTGTAATCGGTTTTGATAAGCTGGGGAAGAGGCTTTTTGGGATCAGCAGCGCCAAAGTAATAGTATAGTTGATCATTACCTGTAATCAGGATGTTGATGGTCCGGTCGGCCGCAATTTCAGGAGCTTTAATGTTCGGATCATCTTTCTTTTCAGGCATGGTAATATCCATAGCTTTTGGCTTGCTGAAAGCAGTGGTAAGCATGAAAAAGGTGATAAGAAGGCACATCAGGTCGACCATAGGGGTCATATCGATGCGCGTAGAAAACTTTTTGGCTTTCTTTTTAACGCCTTTTTGTTTTTGTTCTTCTTGGATTATTTCAGCCATAATTTCGTTTCTTTTAATTGGATGTCATCCTGTTAACTTATTCTTCCAACTTTGCTTCTTCCTTCATCAGGTTAGTGACCAGGTTAAATTTGTTGACCTGATTATCCTGCAAGATGTCCATAACACGTTTAACGGCTTTGAAATCGGCATCGGCATCTCCTTTGATGGCAACCACAGCATCAGGATTCTGGATGCGGATGAAGCGCACCCAGAGGTTTAGCTGGTCATCGGTGGAGTCAACAGGGATGCCGGTTTGAAATTTTTCGCGTTCTTTCGGATCTTCGGTGTTCAACCAGGCTTTAAGCTTGTCGACAGGCATACCGAAAGATGTCCAGATGGTAAAGGTATGTATTTCTTTATCAGTGAACTTCAGATTGTATTGTTCAGCCATTTTTGTCAATACTTCCTTGCGAATGAGAACCGAAGTGTCGGGCCCGTTATCAAATGAGAGGTACACCTTATTGTCTTTTCCTACCAGGATGGTGATGGCATCTTTTTCCGGGGCAACTTTTTCGCTGATGGAATTCGGCGTATCAATAATGGTTGCTTCCTGGGGGCGGAAAGACGTTGTCAACATGAAGAAGGTAAGCAAGAGGGAAAATAAATCCACCATAGGCGTCATGTCGATATGGGGAGATTTTACCGGTAGCTTAATTTTTGGCATGTTTTCTTTTTTGAAATTGTGAAAGCCGGGTCTGATGTACCCGGGGCAAATGAACGAAGGTGAACAACCTTATTTGGTTTGTGATGCAAATGTCTGGGTGAGGCTGAAACCAGCTTCATCAATCTTATAAGTCATTGCATCGATTTTTGTCGAGAAGTAATTGTAGAATACAATAGCAAGGGTTGATCCTGTGATACCGAATGCTGTATTTACAAGAGCTTCCGAAATACCGGTAGCCAGAGCGAGGGCATCGGGGGCACCTGCCTGTGCAAGAGCGGAGAAAGCCCTGATCATACCCAGCACGGTACCGATCAAACCGATAAGAACCGAGATGGAGGCGATGGTCGACAGGAAAACAAGGTTGCGTGATAACATCGGAAGCTCAAGTGCTGTGGCTTCTTCAAATTCCTTCTGGAGCGAAACCAGTTTCTGGTCTTTGTCGAGATGTGTTTCAGTTTGCAGAATTTTATATTTCTTAAGCCCTGCTTTCATCACATTTCCGATTGATCCTTTTTGTTTGTCGCAGGCGGAGATAGCCTGTTCAATCTCATTGTTGTTCAGGTGAGTCTGCAGCCTGGCAACGAAAGCATTGATGGCTCCGGTACCCCTGGCCTTACGAAGGGTTAACCACCTTTCAATAACAAAGGTGAGAAGGACAATGATGATGGTAATAAGCAAGGGAACGATGAAACCTCCTTTATAAACCATTCCCATATAGTTACCGGCTAATGGACTGCCTTTAGGATTCATTCCTTCAAAGTTGACAGGATTTCCTAAAACGAATTTGTAGATCAGGATTGCAATGACAAATGCAATAATGATTACACTGGTTGCGAAGACCGATTGTAACGCGTCTTTCAATGATTGACCGTTTTTGCTCATTGGTGGTTAAGATTTAAGATTTATGGATTATTGTTTAGTTGTTTCTTCTGTTAGTACAGCACGAAAGTAACAGTAAAATTAACATTTTTTAATAAATGGAAGTATAAATTTTACTATTTCCACGCTTTCATAAGTATGACATGGGTTGCAGGCTGGTATCCCCTTTAAGGTTATTAAACGCTAGTATGTCGTTTTAACATTCTACGTCCTCGATAACCTTCAGGGCGGAACTTATTCCAGAGTGTCAGGGAGTGCGCAGGCTGCCGGATAATCGGCAGATCAGATTGGATCCGTATGACGGGATGTTCTTAGGGTTTCAGATATACCGGTTTGAATTCAGGGCACCGGGCTTTCAAATCCCTGATGGCACTGTTTGCGTTTTCATTGGCAGGATCGATGCCGAGAATTTTATCCCAATACATCAGCGACTCGCAATACTGCCTGTTAACCAGGTAATAGTAGCCGAGGTAGCTGTATGACTCCAGCAGGTCTTTTGAATACTTAACGGAATCAGCCAGGGCTTTTTCAACTACTTTGTCATAATAGGGTTTGGCGAGGCCTTCTTTGGTGTCCGGATCGAGGTTTGAATAAACCCGGGCCCTGAACAGATAGGCTGGTTCAAAATCAGGACTGAGCCTGTTGACGGCTGCAAAAGCGGAATCGGCTTCTGTCCATAGTTTGGCATCAAAATAGCAGCGGGCCATTTTGTAATAATCATTGGTGGTCCCGTTAAACCGGTTTATTTTTTCCTGGTATGTACGGGCTGCATCGGCTGGTTTCTTTATCTTACTGTACGCCTGTGCAATTTCATACAGCAGGTCCGTGTTTGTTGTATCATTGGCGGCGGCCTTTTCAAGCTGAATGATTCCCAGCGAATCCTGCCCGTTCTTGATGAGAATGCGGCCTGAATACAGGTAATCCTTCGAGGTGATTTTTTCAGCAGGCGAATTGCTGAAGAATTTGTTAATGTAATAACTGGCTTTCTGATAATCTTTTTCTTCGAAGTAGGAATAAGCCAGGGCACGGTTCAGGTCGTTGAAAGTTACAGAGTCAATGGCCAGGATCTGTGAAATCTGCTCAATGGCTTCAGTGTAATCTTCCGTTTGTATAAGCATGTTGGCATATCTGCGTTTGGCTGCTATATTGCTTTTTGTCAGGTCCAGATATTTTCTGAAATTCTTTTTCGACTCTTCCGGGTTATTCGTTTTTGCGTATAAAAAACCCATTTCGAGATACGCGGGTGCAAAGGAAGGATCAATGTCAATGGCTTCCTGGTAATAGTTGAGGGCATCCGGATATCTTTTTATGCGCGTATAAAGTTGGCCAAGCCGCACGCGGGCCCTTGTTGATTGAGGCAATAAGTCCTGCGAAAGCTTATAATCCTGGGCTGCCTGACTGCCGTTATTCAGTGTGTAAAACCAGTAGTCGCCGCGGATAAGCCAAAGATCAGGATTCTGGCTATCCAATTGTTCGGCCCTCCTGAAAAGTCCGAGAACCGTGGCGGTGTCGCGACTGCCTACCTGAACATAGGCATCGGCAATCCGGATCAGTATCATCGCCTGTTCCGTTTTAGGCATACCTGATTTTGACTTCTTTACAGGTATAAAGGATTGGGCTTTTGAAAAATTTACTCCGGCCGTTGTTTTATCCCCTTCTATTAATTCAACTTTTCCAAGTCCTACATAGTTGAGGGGTTCATTCGGGTTGGCGGCAATACCTTTATTATACCACTCCGTTGCTTTTCCGGCTACTGATTTGAACGAGATATTGGCAGTATCAACAAAATAGGAGGCAAGCTGGTTTTCACCGCGGTAATAATAGTACTTGCCGTTTGAAGGTTCTGCCTGGATTAATTTGTTCAAGGCGCTGTCGGCTGCTTCAAATTGTTGCTGGTAGGTCATGTTGAGCGCAGCCTTCAGGTCCTGGGCCCGCGAGCCAGTGTAAATGAAAACGAGACCAAGCCCAACCAGGGCTTTTGCGATACTTCCCGGAATACGAAACATTTTATCCTCCTCTGTATAAATGTTTTAGTCTTTATGTATTTGAATGAGTCTTAAAGGCATGGTAGCAGGAACAAGTCCTGATTTCAGTATGATTCTCTGTCCCTGGTCGCCGGCTACAAATGAGATGAATCCGGTGCCAAGTCCGGCAAATGACTCCCTGCTGATCATATAAACATCGCGGCAGAATGGATATGAGCCTTCGGCGATGTAGCCCTGATACGGCTTACAATAGGACGTGCTTTCGTTTCCGACTTCCACTACCCTGACCGATTTCAGGAAATTTTTTGAAGTGCTGTCGTTTAAATCGCTGATCCAGTTTACACTGATAATTCCCAGGGCGCTCCGGTTGTTCTTCACATAGTTGACAACCTCTTCGTTCGAGTTCACCGCAAAACAGTTGGCGGGGAAATTCCCTGTGAGCGAGAACCTTTCGCGGAAATAACGAACATTACAGGATTTGTTGTTGTCGAAAACAACATTGATGGTATTATCGGGTGATTTCGGATTTAGTTGTTTCCAGGTTGTGATGCTGCCTTTCAGGATGCCGGCAAATTGGCTTTCGAGTAGCAGCGTATCAGGATTTGCAGGGTTCACGATTAAAGCCAGCGCATCATGGGCCACTTTGGTAGTGCGCACTACAATATTCTGCGATAAGAGGTAATCCTTTTCCTCTTTGGTAAGATCGTGGGTGAGAACAACAGTTCGGACCGAATCGTTCATGAAATCGTCAAAAACTGTCTTTTCTGACTTGTATGCAGGTGTGATCTTCGCGTTTTCGTACAAGGACTGAAAAGTATAGAGTTCGGTGTCGAATAAAAGTTTGAATGATTCGTCGACGCTTATGCGGATATTGCCTTGAGTGGGAGCTTCTTTGATGGGTTGCTTGCCCATCGGGTTCCGGCACGCGCCGAAACAGAAAACAAACCCGATAATAATAAGTGGATAAAGCTTAAGCCTGTTGGTTTTCATGATTATTCCTCCTCTTCATCTTCGTTGGATTTACGTTTCCCGGATATGATCCTGACAAGCCGGAACAAGCCATAAGCGATAAAAAAAACGGCAAAAGCAAATTTTACATTTCCGGGAACCCAAGGAAAAACCTGCGGCAGGAATAAAAGGATTCCCATCCCGATGTAAACAGCTACCATCAGGTAGCCGAAAATCAGCATGAATTTTGCAAACCAGGCTCTGTCAAACATCGTAAAAGATATTTCTTTTGCAGGTAATGATGTAAAAAAAGAATCGTGCAAAGATATATTTTTTCTGTTGAACTCATTCAATATCTGAAATTTGAAACAAAAAAAACCCTGATGTATCATCAGGGCTATATCAGGAGAGATTTCCTTTGGTTATAACAGACTATTCTGCGGATAACAATTCTTCGGCCTCGTCGGTACCAGGATTATCAGCGTTGATAAACTGGTTTACATCAAAGCGGAGGTACTCAAACTCGCTTACAGGCATTACTTTAGGATTGACCGGATTCATATCCTGGAAGAAATTGACATCAAATTTCAGATAATTGAATTCCGGGTCCGGGAGTTCCGTGATTTCCGTTTCATTTTCGTTATAGTAGCCGTTCACATCGAAACGAAGATAGTTGTATTCTTCTCTGATGTTAGTTGCTTCGGTCAATCCGGTGATTTCAGGTTTGCTGAACACCGCCTGTTCGGGGCTTCTTTTCGTAAGGGTACCGTCGGCTATCAGAGGAGTGTCATGGGCAATTAATCCGGGACCTACGCTATTCTGGCCCATCAGGGGATTGCTATGGGTGGCTGTTAAAGCCGTAAATGAAATTGTCAGCGTGGCAGCCAGGGCTATAAAGGTGTTAATCGTTTTCATGGTCGTGAATTTTGGTTTGTATTTGTAACAATTATCAGGTAACATTTGTTTTTCGTCTATATGACGTCGGCTGATAATAAATGTTACAGAAATACCTGCGATAATTTCAATTCACTTTCAGAAAAGTCTGGAGCAACGAAAGGCTGATTTTAACAGGCCGTACGCCGGTATGGAGAAGCGATAACGGGATTTCGTAGAAAGGAATAAAACAAAAGAGGTTGTCCTGAAAGGACAACCTCTTTTGTTTATAATTACAGAAATCTGTAATTTTTATTGCCACCACAATTTGGTTGACATTTTGTCGCCGCCAATTGCAGCAGCAGCAGCAGTAACGTTGTCGCCATTTACGGTGAATTCCTGTTGCGGGTAAGTCAGTCGCCAGGGAATTGTATTAATGTCGACCAAAGGAAGGAAGTCGATGTAGGAACCATCCGAAGCTACGCTGGTGTGTTCATACGGTTTTACCAGGAAGTAAGGTTCACCGGTCCTTCTGTATTCGGCCCATGCCTGGTAGCCCTGATTGTAGAATGCGATGTATTTCTGGGCAAGCACGGTCTGTTTATTTGCAGCCGGTACTGCTGCCAGGTAGGCATCACGTTCAGCATCAAGAGCAAGCACGTCCTCATTGGTCCAGCCTTCAAGATTTGCGCAAATGGTTTTCCAGTAATCGATAGAGGCCTTGATACCAGCCATGTAGTGAGTCTGGTCCCAATTCAGCAATTCTGAGAGCATAAATTCAACTTCGGCATATTCCATATAAACCGGAGCGTATTTTGCGTTCAGGATTACAGGGGCTGTTGCCGAACTGTATGCTGCCGGGCCGTAGAAACTTGGGGCAAGTTTCTTTCCCCAGTATGCCTGGGTTTGTCCTTCAGTCATGCCGTAAGGAATTCCCATATATTTTCCGCCTCTTGGCCTCGAATACATCTGTAACCTGGGGTCAACCAGACCATGGAAAGGATTTACCTTGTTATTTAAGGTGTCGTCCACACCTTTCAGCAGGTCGATAATGGGTTTTGCCACGGTAAAGTCATTACGGGCCGAGGTCCACCATGCATCATAAAGCGGTGAATTATTGGGGGCGGCTCCGATATACGGAAATGCAGCATTATCAGCGTTGGAGGTCATGAAACCGTCCACACCAACTTCATTAAAGATGGCGTTGGCAGTTGCATAGTCATCAGTCTTGGACATACGCATGGCAACGCGCAGGCGGAGTGAATTTCCGAATTTCTGCCATTTTTCCATATCGCCACCATAGATGATGTCACCTGCTGAGAAACCCGGGGCAGAGATGTCAATCATATCGACGGCGCCCTTTAATTCAGTAAGGAAGCTGGCATAGATGTCCTGAAGCTTGTCATATTTAGGCGTAGGTTCTGAGAGTGCAGGATCTACATTGCCTTTGAAAGCGTCGGAGTAAGGGATATCGCCGTAGGTATCGGCCATGATCTGCATAGCCCACACTTTAAGGATGGTAGCTACTGCTATCTGATTTTTATTGTCGCCATAGATAGCGGCAGCAGGCTTGGTATTTTCATCGCTGTTGAGCCTGATGATTTCCATCAGATTCATCACATCGTGGTAAATCCTGCGGAAATACTGGTTATTGACACTTTGGCGGATAGCAAAACGGTCTTCCGACGGATAGTTGCGTTGTACCCAGTACTGCGACCATAACATGCTCTGACGCCCGCCCCACCATTCGTCGTAGATGTCATCACAAAGGCCTTTTTGGGCAGCGGTGAGCAATGAGGCAGTCGTAACTTCGGAAGGAAGGTTGGGATTATCGTTTATTTCATCAAAGTTTTTGGTACAGGAAGATATGAATAGTACCAAAAACAACCCCAGAGATAATTTAATTATATTTTTCATATTGTGTTCCTTTCAAGATTAGAATTTAAAGCCAAGATTAAAACCAAAGGACCTAAGCGACGGTAATCCTGCTCCTTCTATACCCTGTACGTTTCCGGAACTGGTGCTTTGTTCAGGATCGATACCCTTCATAGCGGTTCCGAATGTGGCAAGATTCCTGCCATATAAACCGATTTTCAGGCCCTGGATGGGTCCGGTATATTTTGAAGGAATGTTGTAGGAAACCGTGATTTCACGCAGTTTGATATAATCTGCATCAAGAACGTTCTGAGCAGCAGGCCCGTTGTAATGGTCGGTTGTCCAGGTATAGGCATCAATGTTGACTTCATTCTTGCCGCTTACCTGTGCAGTTCCGTCTTCATTGAAGATGACGTTGCCATCGGCATCATATTTGGCTACCATAGCATCAATTACGACGCCGTCTTCGCGGATGTTGTTTTCTGCGGAAGCAGCCAGAATACCGGTATAAGTTCCCCACATCTTGGTAGTTGAGAAGAATTTACCGCCATGCTGAATGTCGACCAGGGTGCGGATGTTGACTCCGTAAATGTTGAATTCGTTGCCGATACCGAGGTTCCAGTCAGGAAGCACGCTTCCCAGCGATTTAACGGCTGACTGAAGGTAACGTCCATTGTCGTCTACTACTCTGTTTCCATCCTGATCATAGATGAAGTCAGTGCCCATAAGCTGGCCGTATTCCTCGCCTACTTTTGCGTTAACGGTTACAAGGAAGGGAGCGGTGCCTAACTGCAGGTTATCGATGCCGGGATAAAGCTCAACGACCTGATTTTTGTTCTTGGCAAAGTTGGCGGTAATGGTCCATTCGAATTTGTTGTCCTTGGTCCTTACCGGTGTGCCTGTTACAAAAAGTTCAATACCCTTATTGGTGATCTTTCCGGCATTCAGGATCTGGAAGGAGTATCCGGAAGCGCCTGATACAGCTACAGGAATGATCTGATCAAGTGATTCTTTATTGTAATAGGTAAAGTCGATGCCCAGACGATTATCCAGGAACCTGAATTCACCGCCGATTTCTGCCGAATTCGTCATTTCGGGTCTCAGGTTAGGATTGTTGAGGGTTGTAGGCAACGTATAAAGAGCGGCCGGCTGGAAGTGATAAGGATATCCGTCAGCATCATAGAAGTTATCATAGTTAAGTAAGGTACGGTAAGGATCGGTATCATTACCAACTTTGGCATAACCGCCCCTGATTTTGGCAAAGCTCAGCCAGCCCAGATCTTTAACGGCAGGCATTGATGTGAGAACATAGGCTAACGAAACGCTGGGATACAGATACGAATTATCTGTTTCGGGCAGGGTTGATGACCAGTCGTTACGCAGGGTGAAATCTAAGTAAACCATGCTTTTCCAACCCAGCGAAGCGCTTCCAAATAAGCTGTTGATACGTTTCCAGCTCTGATATTCGAGCGAAGCATTGGTAAGGGAGTTGCTGATCGTATAGAGTTCAGGAATGAGAAGTCCGCCGATGGTGGAAGCTCCGTTCATCTTATACTTGCGGTCCATCATATTGCCGCCGAAGGTACCATTCAGTTGCAGGTCGCTGGTGATGGCCTTATCAACCAGGAACATGTATTCAGCATTGATTTCGGAGTTGGTCCTTACCTGCAGGCGATAGAATGACTGGGATGCTGAACCAATGGCAACGCGTTCGTAGGTACGGAATGTATAACCGTCCATGTTCAGTTTGCCCTGAGCCTTTAACCAGGGGGTAAGCTGATATGAAAGGCCAAAGTTTCCGTAATAACGATCACGGGAGTCATTCTGGTAGTTCATATTGCGGTCCCAGTAAGGGTTATTGGAATAAGCAGGCGTTGGGTCATCCATCGAAGTACGGTTCCATGAACGTTGTGTTCCGTCAGGATTAATATAGCTTTCCTGAGTTTTCATGTCAACCTGGCGCTGTCCCCACTGATTGAAACGTTCAATCGGGTTAACATCGCCGTATCCTGTTTCAGGACGGCCTTTGGTAGTAGTGCTGATGTAATTGATATCGGTGAAAGCCTTCAGCGCTTTGGTAAGGCTGGCGGTTGCACTTAAATTGACGGTATAACGGTCAAGTTTGGACTCAGGCATATATCCCGAGGAGTTGAAGGTGCCAAGGCCAAGACGAACCTGGGATTTTTCTCCGCCGGCATTGAAAGCGACGCTGTTTGTCCAGCCAAGCCCGGTTTTGAAAAAGCTTTCAACATCATTTTCAGGAGCTTTCCATTCAACTGATTTTCCGTAGTTTTCTTTATCCCATGCATCGAAACTGTACCAGGGACGGTAGAAGATGGGCTTGTCGGCGTATTCAGTTCCGGTTAAATCGATATCGTATTGTTTAAGGTATTCGCCGGCAGTGAGGGCATAAGCCGGGCCAAAACTTTCGTCGATGCCGTAGTCCATTCCAAGGTCAAATGACTGGTATGAGCCATCGGAAGCAGGAACTTTATAGTAACCGCTGTTGTCATCGTAAGTTTTGATTTCCCAGGTAGCGCCAAGTCCGCCGTTACCGCCACCATATGAATTCTGGTATTCGGGGAGGTAAGCAACCTGTTCGAAATTAAGGCCGGTGTTGTATTCAACGCCGATTGTTTTGCCTTTCTGGGCTCCGCCTTTCTTGGTAGTAATAAGGATGACGCCATTGGCAGCGCGCGATCCGTAAAGGGCGGCAGCGTTAGCTCCCTTCAGCACGGAAATTGATTCGATGTTGTCGGGGTTAAGGTCCTGGGCCATGTTGCCGTAGTCGTAACCACCGGCACCGCGTGCAGCATCAGCAGTGTTGAAGTCGCTGTTGTCGATGGCAGTTCCGTCAACCACGTACAAAGGCTGGTTATTGCCCGAAATGGAGTTGATACCACGGATGAGGACACGGGTTGATCCGCCCATGTTTCCCGAAGCCGATGTAACCTGTACGCCGGCAACACGTCCGGAGAGCTGGTTGGAGACATTAGCGGCCCCGTCGGTTTGAAGGGCGCCCCCTTTAACGTCCTGCACTGCATATCCCAGTGATTTCTTTTCACGCGATATGCCCAATGCAGTTACAACCACTCCTTCGATTACTTTGGTTTCGCTTTCCAGTGTGACATTGATGGCATTGGATGAGCCCAGAGCAATTTCCTGCGATTTCATCCCTATGAATGAAAAAATTAATGCAGTAGCATTGCTTGGTACTGAGATCTGATACTTACCATCCATATCAGTCAACGTTCCTGTTGTGGTGCCTTTAACCAGGACCGTGACACCGGGCATTCCCAGGCCATCTTCAGCGCTGGTAACTTTGCCCGTGATTGTACGTTGTGCAAGCACCTGAAGGCTGGTAAATACCAACAGAGCAAGCAAAAGGCTTAGTTTTCTCATAAATTGTTGATTTTGGTTAGTTAAGTTTTTGATTGTTTGACTTGTAAGTTTGTGTTTTGTTTACTTGTTCTCTTTTTCCTTTTTTTGTTTAGTTGTTTGTTTTATAATTGGTTGGTTAATGTTCACGCAATGCTTTCAAAATGTAAAAGTTATCTTTTTTTATTGCGCTGTTGTACTGGTTGTGTAGAAAAAATTTCGGAAACAGGCAACATTAATTTCAATTTGACCGGTTGAAATTACAAAAATTAAAACATGATGATACGCAAAGTATCAAAAGTTTTTTTAGATCGTTCGGCCGGATGTCAATAAAACTTGTTTTTATCAGGCGGTTGGTTTGATCGGGTTTGGTTTATTATCTGAATGATCCCGGCGTTAATAGCAGTATTTCAGCAAGTTAAAGAATAATACCGGCATGCATCAGTCTGTAAAATAGTATATTGATTCTTACAAATGTAAAGATTTTTTTTTAGAAATGTTAATATTCAAAAAAAATTGAATTTGCGTAAAAAAAAATCAATATCGCTGAGGGAAAAATGACTGAAAACAGAGGTTTAGATGTATATAATTTTAAAAATCAGGATGATAGAAGACTGAGCGGCCTAAAAAAATATTTCTGCCCGGTTTTGTTTTTACTTAAGAAAATTGTGAGGGCCTTGCCGGCCGCTTACCTTCATAAGGATAAAAGGTGTCTTCCTATTTCATTGATCTCAGGAAAGTAGAATAACCGAAAATAAAAGTCACAGTCACCAGGATTGTGGCGAACGGCATCCTGAAACTTTTGATAAAAAGAAGGGGCATGATCAGGAGCAACAGTTGGGCTGTGGTGTACAGGTGAAATCCTACTTTGCGGAGTTTCCACATTTTGATGGCGCCATAGAGCGAAATGCAGTAGAGGAATGCGCTCAGCAGGAAGAATTGCCTTCCTGCCGAGAGCATTACCCGGATCAGTTCCTGTTCGTCTTCGCCCAGAGGCCCCATATCTGCCGTGATGAAGATGTCATAAAAAGTTCCGATGATGAAATAGGCAAATAATGCCGCGCCACTCCCGATGAAGGTGAGCGTGCAGAGAAATTTCAGGAACCCTAACGGTTGAGGGGTTGCATCCTTAACCGGTTCGCTTTCATTGTATTCATCCATACCTTTAATAACTCAGAATCCCCTGGAAGACTCACTACAAATATATCCTGTTAACTCAATGTGCCAGTCAGTTTTTCAACTTCAGCCAGTATTTCACCCGTCCTGACTAGCTCTTTCATGCGGTTGTGATCAGGATAAAGCGGCCGGTCAATATCGAGGTACTTTACATGTTGGCGGATGATTTCACGTGCCTTTTGTGTGCCTTCTCCATACCTGTATGGCGTTTCCAGTTTTTCACGCAGGTCGAGGGCCTGGGTGGCGGCAAAGAATTCAATCCCCAGCACGCCATAGGCATTTTCAAGTATCTGGAAATTCTTGAGGGCAGTATTCATGCCCATCGAAACGAAATCTTCCTGGTCGGCGGCGGCAGGAATGCTGTGCACCGATGCAGGCGCTGAAAGGATACGTTGCTCAACTATCTGCATATCGGCAGTGTACTGGCTGAGCATTAATCCCGAGAACATACCCGGATTGGCCGTGAGGAAAGGGGGGAGCCCAACGCTCAGTGCCGGGTTATTCAGCCGGTTCATCCTGCGTTCGCTGAGTACCGAAACCATGGTCACTGCGGCGCCAACCATATCCATCGGCAACGAAACCGGCGAACCCTGGAAGTTTGCGCCCGAAAGCTGAAGGTTCTCTTCGGCGAAGAAGATCGGATTGTCGCCCACGCCGTTTAATTCGGTTTCCACCTGAAGGCGTGCCCATTTTACGGCATCGTGGGCAGCGCCGATAACCTGCGGTGTCGAACGCATACTGTAAGCGTCCTGAACTTTTACTTTCAGTCTTTTTTCAAAAAGGTCGCCGCCTTTGGCAACTTTACGAATGGCTGCAGCGCTCCTGATGGCTCCGGCGAAGCCCCTCACTTCATGAATCTTGTGATTGTACGGACCAAAATTCGCTTTTAACGCTTCGAGTGTCATGGCGCAGGCAATTTCAGCCTGTTTAAGCCATTTGTCCGTATCATAAAGCATGATGGCGCTCATGGCTGTGAGTACATTCGATCCGTTGATGGCGGCAAGGCCATCGCGTGCCTCCAATCCCGGAACCGCAATACCTGCCCGTTTGAAAGCTTCCCTGCCTTCGAGCAGTTCACCTTTATAATATGCATGGCCTTCGCCCATCATCAGCAAAGCGATCTGCGACATAGGGGCAAGGTCGCCGCAGGCGCCCACCGATCCTTTGCGGCAAACAAAAGGAGTAACCTCTTTATTCAGCATCTCAACAAAGGTCTGGGTAATCGCCAGACGGTTGCCCGAATTGCCGTGGGCATGGACATTGATACGCCCCAACATGGCTCCCCGGACCCACTCTAACGGCATTGGTTCGCCAATCCCGGCCGCGTGATTGTACACAAGATACTTCTGAAAGTCCTTTACCTGCTCGTCGGAAAGCACCATTTCCGAAAATTCGCCGATTCCGGTGTTGATGCCATACATGATTTCGTGCGCTTCGATCTTTTTTTCGAGCATGGCGCGGCATGCATTGATACGATTGACAGCATCGGGATGAAGTTCAACTTTCTGGCTGAAGCGGGCAACATTTACTACATCTTCAATGGTGAGGCCGTTTCCGGTGATAACTAGTGTCATTGGTTTCTGTTGTTTATGGGTGTACGTCAGGGGCAAATATCCGTAAAAAAATTCCTTTGTACCGTTACAATGTCAATTAATTTTTTCAGGATTTATTTACGAGGGCGGCAGGGTAGCTTCCGGAACTGTATTCTATCAGGCTATTTTAAGCTAACGGTACATTCCTGAAATTGAAATCCCTGAGGAATGAAACGGCTCTGTCGATCAACTGATACATAATTTCATCTTCATTGACAAAAGGAACTTTTTGACGAAATTCTCCGGCGATGGTTTGAAGGAAGGGGGATGTTTCGCTAAGTCCCCGGAATTCGAGCGCCTGGCATGCCGTCATCATCTCAATGGCCAGGATGCGTTCAACGTTATTTACAACACGCAAAGCTTTGGTAGCTGCGTTTGCCCCCATGCTGACATGGTCTTCCTGCTCGTTGCTCGATGGGATGGAATCGACCGATGCGGGCGTACACAACTGCTTATTCTGGCTTACTACCGATGCAGCGGCGTATTGAGGGATCATGAATCCGGAATTTAGTCCCGGGTGTGCAACCAGGAATTCAGGGAGACCACGCTGGCCTGAAATCATCCGGTACACCCTCCGTTCAGCGATATTGCCCAGTTCGGCCAGGGCTATCGAGGTAAAATCGAGCACGAAAGCCAGGGGTTCACCGTGAAAGTTGCCGCCGGATAAGATTTTATCCCCGTCGGGAAATATTGTCGGATTATCGGTCACGGAATTTATTTCGGTGAGTATGACGTTTCCGGCATATTCCAGGGTATCCTTCACAGCCCCGTGAACCTGCGGTATGCAACGAAATGAGTATGGATCCTGGACCGCTTTCCCGGGTTTTTCTATCAGCCGGCTGCCCTTAAGCATCGAACGGATATTGGCGGCTGTTTCCTGTTGCCCTTTATGCGGTCGGATGACATGAAGCTCAGGCATAAAGGGATCGATCCGCCCGTTATAGGCTTCCAGGGCCAGGGCTCCGGTTATATCGGCAATATATTGCAGTTTCCTTGCTTTCAGCATAATGTAAACGCCGTGTGCGCTCATGAACTGTGTGCCATTGAGCAGGGCAAGCCCTTCTTTCGACTGCAAGCCGATAGGAGCGAGGCTGAGCAGGGAGTTAACAGCAGAGGCAGCCTGGATTTGTCCTTTGTATTTTACTTCTCCCAGCCCCAATAAAGGAAGCACAAGATGTGCCAACGGAGCGAGGTCGCCCGAAGCGCCGAGAGATCCCAGTTCACGCACTACCGGCAGCACATTGTTGTTGAACAGTTCGAGCAACCTTTGAACCGTGATTTCCTGCACTCCCGAATTGCCTTTTGCCAGGCCGAAAGCTTTCAGGATCAGCATGAGGCGTACAATATCGTCGTCCACGGTATCCCCGATGCCACAGGCATGCGAAACCACAAGATTTTTCTGCAATTGCGAGAGGTCCTGCTTTGAAATGGTGTGGTTGCAGAGGGAACCGAATCCTGTTGTGATTCCGTAGATGGGTTCTGACTGGTTCCCGATTTTGCTGTCCAGATAGTTCCGGCAATTCCTGATACGCCCGATGGCTTCGTCACTTAGCGATAGCCGGGCGTTTTCCTTAAGGACATTTTCAAGTAATTCAAAAGTAAGTAGTTGTGAATCAATTATTAAATTCATGATGCTGGATTAAATGTTCAAGAAAGGATGATTTATTTCTGTGGCCGTAAAAAAGCCTCCAAGCCGTACAAGGCTTTGAAACCACAGAACTAAAGTGCAGTCCGGTTGATTTGTATCTTGAAATTCAGGTTCCAGTTATACATTATATAGATGTTTCAGAATTCATTAGCCGCTAGGCCTGTTTTGATGATGAATTGTTTTCCCGGTGTTGTTCCTGTGGCATTCGGGATGGCTGTTGGCTATTAGCCTGCCATCTTGCCCACAACCTCACTCAGGCAGGTAAACTTTTAGCCGTAAGCTCTTAGCCTTTGGCGTTGTGAGTTTTGGGTTTTGAGTTCTGAGTTTTGAGTTTTGAGTTCTGAGTTTTGAGTTTTGAGTTTTGCGTTTTGTGATTCGTTGTTCGTGGGCTTTCAGTGTTTCAGAGTTTCAGAGTTTCAGACCTGCCTGCCTTGTGCAGGGCTGTGGGAAGAGGCAGGGTTTCAG
>DAONEP010000039.1:0-27702 GCA_035403165.1 Bacteroidales bacterium
TTGTATTCCAGGCTTTTAAATAAGTACCCGAAGCCGGAATCGAACCGGCACGGCCTGCCTGCCTGGCGCAAGCCTGCGGGGGGCAGGCAGGCCGCAATGGCCGAAAGAATCTGTCTTATTATAAATCGTTTAATCCCGGCTTTCTGTTTCATGGGCCAGTTTCCTCAGAAAAGCTTTGCCGGCGCCTGTTTTTAGTTCAATTTCCCTTTTTCTGGCTTCGGGCCTTGAAGCGAAAACCTCGGTAAGAATTACACGGAAAGGTCTGTAGGGTTTGGTCGTCCGGCTGTACCCCTGGTTATGGGCATGAATCCTCCTGTCCGGGTTATCGGTAATGCCAACATAAATATAGTTGTGCGAAATACTTTTTATAACGTAAACATGGTATGCTGCCATACTGAAAAAAATAAGCCTGAAATTTATTGTATTCCAGGCTTTTAAATAAGTACCCGAAGCCGGAATCGAACCGGCACGGCCGCAATGGCCAAAGGATTTTAAGTCCTTCGTGTCTACCTGTTTCACCATTCGGGCAAAAAAAACCTCCTGATTGAAGAATACAGGAGGTCTCAGGTTTTGAGCGGAAAACGGGACTCGAACCCGCGACCCCAACCTTGGCAAGGTTGTGCTCTACCAACTGAGCTACTTCCGCGTTCGTTGGATTTGAGGGTGCAAATATACAAGATTTTTAAATTGTAATAGTCCTCTCAATATTTTTCCAACATTTTTTTTATCTGGTTTAATTTCATCAGAGCTTCCACCGGCGTCAGCGTGTTGATGTCCAGGTTGATGATATCGTCGCGGATTTGTTCCAGCAGGGGATCGTTCAACTGGATCAGGCTAAGCTGGTACGGATCGTTGCCTGCTTTTGATGCCTTTTTCAGGGCGGCATTTCCGGCCAGTTGTTCGTTGCTGTGCTTTTTTTCAAGCAAGGGAAGCAGTTCCTCGGCACGGCGCAGGACACCGCCCGGCATTCCTGCCATACGTGCCACATGGATTCCGAAGCTGTGTTCACTGCCGCCGGCAGTCAGCTTACGAAGGAAGATTACCTTGTTGCCGACCTCTTTTACCGCAATATGATAGTTTTTTATCCGGTGGAAAGTATCGGCCATCTCGTTGAGTTCATGGTAGTGGGTGGCGAAAAGAACCTTGGCCCGAAAAAGCGGATGTTCGTGCAGGTATTCGGTCATGGCCCAGGCGATGGAAATGCCGTCGTAAGTGCTGGTTCCCCGTCCGATTTCATCGAGCAGAATCAGGCACCGGTCCGAGATGTTGTTCAGGATACTGGCCGTTTCATTCATTTCGACCATAAAGGTAGATTCGCCTGACGAAAGGTTGTCGGATGCGCCTACCCGGGTGAAAATCTTATCGACGATGCCGATGTTGGCGGCCTTAGCCGGGACAAAGCTGCCGATCTGGGCCATAAGCACGATAAGAGCCGTTTGCCGGAGCAGGGCCGATTTGCCCGACATATTGGGTCCGGTAAGAATGATGATCTGTTGTTGGTCGTTGTTCAGCAGTACATCGTTTGCGACGTATTCCTCTCCTGCCGGCATCAATCGTTCTATGACGGGATGACGCCCCTGCTTGATGTCGATGGCCGGCCCGTCGTTAACCTCCGGTTTTACATACCTGTATTCATGGGCGATGCGCGCAAACGAAAGCAGGCAGTCGAGTTGGGCGATTAATTGGGCGTTAACCTGCACAGGTTCAACATATCCGGAGAGGCTAAGCACCAGTTCATTGAACAATTGCGTTTCAAGTTCAAGAATGCGTTCACCGGCGCTTAATATCTTTTGTTCGTATTGTTTTAGTTCCTCGGTAATATACCTTTCGGCATTTACCAGGGTTTGTTTGCGCGTCCATTCGGCGGGTACTTTGTCCTTATGCGAATTCGTCACCTCAAGGTAATAGCCGAAAACATTGTTGAAGCCAACTTTCAGGGAACTGATGCCGGTCCGTTCCGATTCGCGCTGCTGGATTTGTACCAGGTAGTCTTTTCCTGAATACTGGATATTGCGCAATTCGTCCAGTTCTTCCGAAACGCCTGAAGCGATGACCATCCCCTTAACAACCGATACCGGGGCATCGGGATGGATTTCGCGGCCTATTTTTTCGGAAATCAGTTCGCAGGGATTCAACTGATCGGCAAGGTGGCGTAATGCGGCGTTGTCCGAAGCCGCACAGGCCTCCTTTACAGGGATAATGGCCTGCAACGCTCTCCTGATCTGCAGCACTTCGCGGGGCGAAACCCGCCCGACGGCAACTTTAGAAATCAGCCGTTCCAGATCGCCGATTACCTTCAGTTCATGTTCTATTTTTTGTGCAAAGGATTCATTCCTGATAAAACATTCCACCATGTCGTGCCGCTCGATGACAGGCTGCTTGTCCTTGAGCGGCAGCAGGATCCACCTTTTCATCAGCCGCGAGCCCATGGGCGAAATTGTGCGGTCGATCACAGAGAGGAGGGAGGTGGCATTTTCATCAGCGGTGTTGAGTAATTCAAGATTTCTGATGGTGAATTTATCGAGCCAAACGTAATGGTCTTCTTCGATGCGGGATATTTTGCTGATATGCCGGACCCTGTCGTGCTGTGTTTCCGACAGGTAATGCAGTACGACTCCGGCTGCAATGATTCCGTTGGTGAGTTCGCTGACGCCAAAACCCTTGAGCGAGGTAGTGCCGAAATGATCGGTCAGCAATTGGCTGGCGAAATCGGAGGTAAATACCCAATCTTCGAAATAGCTTAGATAAAAACGGTTGCCGAATACTTCCGTAAACTGCTGCCGTTTATTCTTCTGGACGATAACCTCGCTGGGGCGGAAAGTCTGGAAGAGCTTGTCGATGTAATCATTTGAACCCTGGGCGAGCAGGAATTCGCCGGTCGAGATGTCGAGGAAAGATACTCCCGATGATGCCGGCAACAGGTGAATACAGGCCAGGAAGTTGTTTTCCTTGTTTTCGAGAATTTTATCGTTGTAGGATACGCCGGGCGTCACAAGCTCGGTGACGCCGCGTTTTACGAGTGTCTTGGCCGTTTTGGGGTCTTCGAGCTGGTCGCAGATGGCTACCCGGTAACCGGCGCGAACCAGTTTGGGGAGGTAAGTGTCAAGGGCATGGTGCGGGAAACCGGCCAGTTCTACAAAGGCGGCGGCCCCGTTGGCGCGCTTTGTAAGGACGATTCCCAGAATCTCGGACGCTTTGACGGCATCGCTCCCGAAGGTCTCGTAAAAATCGCCCACCCTGAATAATAACAGGGCATCGGGGTACTTGGCTTTGATGGCATGGTGCTGCTTCATCAAAGGAGTCATTACGATATTATTTTCGGAAGAGGCCAAGAGGTATAAGATTAACGTTGATTGCCGGCTAGGCTAAAAATAAAGGGTAAAAGTTAAGCTTTTCAAACGGATGACATTATCATTGGGTAGATTACAAATCCCCGTCGCAAATTTATAAATCTTCTTTTGAGATGCGCCTTTTGGCCTAAAAGGTGTTGATAAGTTTTAAATTTGCGCCGTAAACTGGAAAACACATGTATGCGTAAGCTTCAGATGAACGAACTCAACCGGGTAAGCGTGGATAAATTTCATGAACTGGAAAAGATGCCGGTAGTAATTGTCCTGGATAATATCCGGAGTCAGCATAATATCGGATCGGTTTTCCGGACGGCAGATGCATTCAGGGTGGAAAAAATAGTGCTATGTGGCATTTCAGCCACCCCGCCCAACCGTGAAATTCAAAAAACAGCTTTGGGGGCCACCGAATCAGTGAGCTGGAGCTATTCTGCCGATGTGACCGAAACCCTTTCGGGACTGAAATCGGAAGGATACAAAATTATTGCCGTGGAACAGGCAGAAGGAAGCATTTCATTGGCTGAATTTATATCTCCGGCCGGAATTAAACTGGCCCTGGTATTCGGGAACGAAGTGAACGGCGTAAGCAATGAAGCCATGGCTCAGGCTGATCAGTGTATTGAAATCCCCCAGTTTGGAACGAAGCATTCTTTCAATATATCGGTCACTGCCGGTATTGTTTTATGGGAAATGTTTAATAAGTTACTTCCTCAGATGAACTTTTAATCATTGAACTTATTATTTGTTTACTGAGCAGGCGCCGGTATTTTATGCGGGAATGAAGAATTTATTGATGTTTCAATGCTGTATCAGAAGGTATTGGAACCTGCCGCGATAAACTTCTTCAAATATTTATTTAGCAGGAATAATTTATTGATTTAATATATATATTTGCTTATGCTCTTAAGGTTCATCGTATCTTGTTCAACAAATAGCCACTGTATGAAAAAGTCACCTGCTGTTGGATGCATTCTGGCGGGATTTATATTCCTATCTGTCATCTCATTAAAACCTTCTGATGCTTTTGCGCAGAAAGAACGAACTCAATCAGAAGTATTCAGCGGGTATGGCTACTTTGGATTTAGCATTGGCGCCTCCGAATATTTAGGAGATCTGAACAAAGACGATTATTTTAATTCAAAGCTGGGATGGGGAGCCGGCCTGCTGGGCGGTTACCAGATAAGCCCGGTATTCGGCCTGCGCGGGCAATTTGTTGCCGGAAATCTGAAATCGGAACGCACAGACATCCATTTTAGAAAGCTGAATTCACAATTTCTTGATCTCTCGCTGAACCTCACGTTAAACATCAATGAGCTCTTCGGACGGTACAATTCCGATCGCCTGTTCAATTTTTATCTGTTCGGAGGCCCCGGGATTTCTTCCTATCACTCGCTTGTTACCGATCTGGATGATGTAAAGCTCTATGAAACAGATGGCCGCACCAATGAATATATTATGCCGTACGGATTTGGCATGAATGTAAAACTGTCGTCCAGAGTGGACCTTAATCTTGAATATGGCGACCATATTACTTTCAGCGATGACAAACTCGATTTTCTGGCTTCTACCGATCGCCGGGATCATTACACCTATATTTCAGCAGGCCTCACATTAAGGCTATACCAAAAAGACAGTGATGATGACGGGATCATCGACAGGAAGGACCTGTGCCCGGACGCACCAGGCTTACTGGTTTTTCAGGGATGCCCGGATAAAGATGGCGACAGCATCATAGATGAAAACGACGCCTGTCCCGATATAGCTGGGCTGGTGGAATTTAAAGGCTGCCCTGACACTGATAACGACGGTATACCGGACAAGGACGACATTTGTCCCACGGAAGCTGGGCTTAAAGCATTGAACGGATGCCCGGATAAAGATGGCGACGGTATTGCCGATAAAGATGACCGTTGCCCTGATGTACCAGGCAAAAATGATTTTGAAGGTTGCCCCGATCGGGACGGCGACGGTATCCCTGATATTGACGATAGCTGTCCGGATATGCCGGGTACTTTAGTATACAGCGGGTGTCCCGATACCGACGGCGACGGCATTCCGGATAATAAAGACCAATGCCCACGGCTGGCAGGCGTTGCCGAGAATGAAGGATGTCCAAAAGCGAAAATCGGGTTACCCAATGTTGTTTATTTCGATACGGATAAACATGTTGTAATTGATAAATATAAAGCAGCGCTTGATGAACTTGCCGGTTTTCTCACAGCAAATCCGGGTATTGTAATAAACGTTGCCGGGCATACCGACTCACGAGAGTCGGAAGGATATAATATGGCGCTCTCGGAAAAACGTGCCGGTTATGTTGTAACCTATTTAATCAAAATTGGAATTCCGAAATCGCGTGTCGAAAAGTCGTTCTTCGGCGAAACCAAGCCGGCTGCTTCTAACGAAACCCCCGAAGGGATGGCGTTAAACCGCAGGGTGGAAATATCAGAAATAAAGCACTAGATCGTATCCTTGATAAGCAGAAAAGCCGGAATAACAGAATTCCGGCTTTTTTTTGTGCGGGTACTATCCTCTTTCTACCGGCCATCACCATATCCGGGTTTCTGAATCTTCGGTAAACGATCAGCAGACGATCAATCGCGGAGCAGATGTATGTTGATTCCCGTTCCTCATCCGGCCTCGTCCTTTTCCGGATCAGCACATTTCAACGAATAGCTTATTCAAAAGCCATCTTATTGAGATAGAATACATTGCGCTTGTTTTCGGTAAGGAAGTTGTTCCGTATTGTTTCATAGCCGGAGGCAAGGAAATACTTGCCGTACCAGTGCTCCATCGTTCCAAGGTATTCAGAAGTAACCTCATCGGTCTGACGTTTTGGGGCAATGGTTACATATTCGGTATGTTCAACGGTTTCAGGGCCTTTAATGGTTTTTACCGCCAGTTTACCGTTCGCGTTATAAAACAGCGTCATCTCGTCGCCATCGAATATGTAATTCATTTTGTGGTTAAGGTAAGTCGTCAGGATGTCACGCATTTCCATGCCGTTGTCCCACACTTTAACCCCTGATGAGTCAAAGGCAGCCAGGAAAGCGTTGCAATAACGGAAGCCGTCGAATACCGAATAGGTTGAAGGGAATGCCCTGCCGTAATAATCATAAACCATTTGGGTCATGGTGTGGTATTCCGGATAATAAGTTTCGCCGAGAAGCAGGAATTTTCCGTCGGATGCAATGATGCTATGCATCAGAATGCGATAGTTAAGCGAGTTATTGTCATCATCAACCGTATTATCCTCTCCCGTCAGTCCGGTTTTCTCTTTTTTTTCGTTCCGGCGGCGAAGACGGAGAATATCCATATCGCTGGTTATCTTCAGGGCGTTGTTGAAATCTACAAAATTGTAATACTTCAACGCAGGTGGCGAACTTCCGCCCACCAACGAAGAAAAATAACCGTCCGAAACCGGTGTGTTATCCTTGTTGGCATCGTATGTATAAGGACGGTTGTAAAGGCTGTTGTAATAATAATAATTGTAGTAGTCATTATAATAGTCATAGGTCCGGCGTCCGCGGTTGGAATAACCATAGCAGCCTGCAACAAGTCCCTGCGTATCGGAAAGCGGTATGTATTCAGCCGAATTGATGATCCGTTTTTCGACTTCCCCCTCGAAAGTGGTGGTGCTGCGGAGCGCCGATGACAAATCATATTTATTAATATACAAGTTGTTGCGTGTGGCGGTTTTCTGAACCTTATAGGTAGCATATACGCCTTTGTAGATGCTGTCGACGGCAACATCCAGCAATAGCGCATCGTCTTCGGCGCTGATCTCGAAATTGCGCTTTTGGCCATCGATCAGCGAAAATGCTATGAGGCCGGGTTTGCTTTTCTTTTCGTTATATCCAATGAAAATCAGATCGTTAAGCACTTCAAAATCCACGATATCCGCTTTGTATGGAATGTCGCTGTGGTGTTCGGTGAGGATTTGTTTCGAAGGAATAAAAAAGAATACCGAGATGTTTCCTTTATCATTCCGCTTGGTATCGTGAAACAGCAGGTATAAACAATTGTTGCGGTAAATGCTTTTCAGGAAACTGACATCTTCCCGCAAGGGAATTCTTTGTTGCCATATTTTCTGAAAGTTGCGGTCGAGAAGATAAAATGACCATGAAACAGAGTCTTTCCCGCTTTCTTCGATGGTGGGATAAAACAGGCATACTCCCTGGTCTCCGCAGGCAACATGGTTAAAAGGATCAGTTCCCGAACGGGTAGGCGCCTCAAACCGAACCGGTTGGGCCGTCTGGGGCAGAACCATCACGGGAATAAGGATAAGCAGTAAGATATTTAAACAGTTTCGGAGCATAAACGGCAGATTGGACATTCAAAATTAATAATTCGGTATCGCTTTGTCCTAAACAAGCGTAAAAAAAGCAGCCTGAAGAGGCTGCTTTGGTATTATTTCCGCTGACCGGCGTTATCTGACGACAACGCGTGAAGTGGAAAAAGTTCCAGTTTGATGGTTATAAACCGATAAAATGTAGAGGCCTGGCGACAGTGATTTTACATCAACCCGGGTTGCGCCATCCTGAACCTGACGGTTTATAACTGTTTTTCCGGATGAGTTAATCAGGGAGAAAGAATAATCACCGGCTTCGGCGACATTCAGAAAGAACCATTCCGTGCAGGGATTGGGATATGCTTCAAAGGCAACATCTTTGGGCGTTTCTTCCATTCCGACCCCGGAGCTGGCTGTGATTAAAACATCATCAACTTCCCAGGTCGGCGCGTCATTCGTTGTGGAGGTGTATTTGAAGGCAATACGGACATTTGGCTGATCGTAGGATGACAGGTCAATATACTCTGAAGGCGTCCATGTCCACGATCCCGGTGAAAGCGTTATTCCCTGGCTCACGTCGATCCAGGTGCCGCTGGTTGCCGGATTGCCGCTGGTGTAATCTGTCGAGAGAAGAATGACCATCGGGTTGCTGCCATCGCCATAATTCTCGCCGGAGAAAAACCTGAACATGGCTTCATGGGTTCCGGTCAGGTCGATGGCTGGCGAAATCAGCCAGTCTTCATTTTCGAAATTTCCGGATGAATAACCGCTCATTTTGGCGCATCCGCTTCCGTCAATTCCGTGAATTGAATCATACACCCATATCTGGTCGCCCATAACGCTGTATTGAGTCCAGGGCTCAAGTCCGTCGTCGAAGTTATAAAACTTAACGATGGCCTGGGTTGTGGCTTCAGCGGCAGGTGCCGTTCCGTCCGTTTTATAGTCGATATACTGGCCATAATTGGTGTAAGGGAAAATCCGGAAATAATAAAGGGTTGATGCAGCAAGCCCGTTCCATGTATGCGACTGGGCGCCGAAGGTAACATTCCACGCACCTTTACCGTCACTCAAATCTTCATCGTCGGCTTCAGGCGTGCCATCAACCGGCGGTGTGATGGCTGAAGAGGTTGATGCTTTAATCAGATATCCGGCTGGCAACTGTGTTCCGGCAGCGTCAACCCAGGTTAACAGTGCCGAAAGGCCTTGACCTGTTGCCGTAAATGAGGCAGGATAAGCGGAAGGTTCAGGATCGGGGGTATACGTTCCCAGCACCTGGCCGTTGTTTACCTGTCCCATGGTAGCCGTTGCAGGGGGCTGCCAGACAAATGCGGCATACTGGCTTCCTGTTCCGGACAGTTGTAATGACTGTCCCACAGGTGAATTGACTTCAGAAACCCCGATATCGACAGAGGTCATGCCACTGGCAGGCCCGTCAACAGCAGTAAGGGTACCTTCATAACTCAGGAATTGAGCCGGGATAACCGTTCCCTGATAGCTCAGGCACAATCCGTCGGGAGCGCCATTCTGTATGCTCAGTCCGGCAGCCGTATAATTCAGGTAATAAAAAGTGAAACTGCCGCTGGTGGCTCCCACGGTATATTCGCTCAGTAACTTCTGGCTGTATGTTTTTCCGTCATTACCATTGTACAAATCTACCGCAAAATCAGAAAGCGTGTAACTGCCCGGATTTTCGATGACCACTTCAATAAATTCATCGGCGTCGGTGCCGGTGTTGTCGTAATGGATTTCGTTGATCCATGCATTCTGGGCCGAAAGGCCTGCTGCAGCCAGGAAGGCTGCAGCTAAAGCCAGTAGTTTTTTTCGCATAGTTACCGTTATTACTTTTATTTCAGGATCAGTTTCTGCGTTGTTATGGTTTTGCCGTCATTGGTGGTCAGGCGAACCAGATAAATCCCATCGGGGAACCGGCTCATATCCACCGGTATAATTTCTGCTGCCGATTTTATCGACACAACTTCGCTGCCCAGCAACGACAACACGGATATATTAATTGATTTGTCCGTCGGATTGGTTACATATACTTTTTCGTGAGCAGGGTTGGGGTAAATTCTTACTGCGTCAGAAGGAATCCGGGCAATTCCGTCGATATCCACATGAATATAATCGGTTTTGGTAAGCGTCCCCGAACCATACACATTGGTAGCCGTGAGCGTTACCGGGTATACGCCGAATGTGTTGTAGCGGATGTTAGGATTTTGTTCGGTTGATGATTCAGGCGTTCCGCCGGGGAAACTCCATTCCCAGGATATGGGATTGTTGGCTGAAAGGTCGGTAAACTGAACATATTCTCCTTCGAGTAAGGTGGTAGGATAACCGGTAAAGTTGGCAAAAGCGGGAGGGTTGACGCAGCCTGAGCCTGGCGTGGCGTAAACACTGTCGCCGGCAGCATTTACAGCAGCCAGTTCAACAGAGGCTTTCCAGTTTTCGGCAAGCGCGTTGTTGCTGTTGGGATCGCAAAGGGTTAATGAAGGCCCGTAGCCGTCGGCAATGGAATCCCAGGGCAGTTGGTCGTCGTAGGTAACCTGGTCGATGATGTACCCGTAAGGGTCCTGCAGGGTAATTGCTTCGCCGGAATTGCTGAGGGCTCCTGATGTCCATTGGATGGCGGAGACTCCGAAAGTGTTCTGGATAGCGGCTGCATTGGCGGCTACCACGAGGTAATTCCCGGAAGGCAGGTCAACAGAAGGGAACGTGAGGGTTACGCCTTCGGTGAAGGTGAATCCTTCCAGGTTTACGGAATTCCCGTTATTGTATATTTCGATGAACTCGAGGGTGTCGGTGCCTGATTCAGGCGGGTTGTACATGATTTCGGTGATCACGAGATTTGCACCGCTTCCGCACCTGGCGTTCGGTGTTGCGAAAATACTGTCGCCGGCTGTATTTACAGCGGCAAATACCCTGGAAGCCGACCATGATTCGGGAAGTGAATTATCGGCGTTCGGATCGCATATTTCCAGGCTGGGGCCATGTCCGTTTGCCAGGGTATCCCAGGGTAGATCGGGAAGATAATGAACATAGTCTTTTACGTTGCCGATAGCGTCTTTGATTTCGATCTCGCTGCCGAAATTGTTGAGTATTCCGCTTGTCCATTGTGCCGGCGTAAACCCGAAAGTATAATCAAACGAAAGGGCATTGCGGGCTATCACAAAATAATCGCCTGCGCTGATGGTCGTGTCTGGAAACACATAGTCGATTCCCTGTGAAAAATACCAGCCGTTGAGGTTAACGTCGGTAACGCCTTTGTTATAAAGCTCGATAAATTCGATGGTGTCGTTACCTGCATCGGGCGGATTGTACATAATCTCATTGATCACAATGTTGTCGCTTGAGTTGTAGGTAAAGTCAGAAAGGCTGCGGGATGTGATATAATCTCCGTCGGAACGTGAGTTGGGAATAATGACGAGATCCTCGCGTGCTGATGGAACCGGAGTGCCGATGTAGTCAACATCATAGAAGGTGGTGCGGAAATTTCCGCTGGTGCCGTTAATATCTGTCACAGGGTATACTGTGCCGTTGGCAAAATTGCCTGACGGACTGGTAAACGTAACATCGGGCACTTTAATCAGTTCTGATTCATAATTTTCCCAGTTGCCTAACAGGTCGCCCAGGGATACTTCTTCCGGTGTGATGGTGTTTCCTGTGGATGCCGGGGCGCCGGGATCGGCTTCAGGGGTAAATTCCATCATGCCGTTAAATTCTGTCACGGTTCCTGTAATATTCGTGATGGCATCTCCAGGTGCATAGGTGGTAGTGATTTTTCCGGCATTATCATCGATGAGGATGGCTGCAGTGGCATCCTGGATGAATTTCTGATGACGGTACGATTGCTGGAATGTGAGAACGCCCTGGCCGGTATAGACGTAAATTTCACCCGGAGTTCCAGCGCGAAGAGCTGCTATAGTATTGACTACTGTTGGGAATGTATATGTTGCAGAGGCGATGGAACTTGGATCGTAACCCGTAGCATAAGCACGTGCTTTCAGTGTTGTAGTGGAACTTATGGCAACTGGGCTGGTATACAATGTACCATTCCCGGTATTATTGGGATCAGTACCATCAATAGTATAATAGATTGATGCTCCTACTGTAGCACATGTAATTGTAACATTTTGTGTTGAATAATAATAACCTGTTCCAGGATCAAGGGTTGGAAGCGCTGCAGCCGTAGTTGAACAAGTATGTGTTGGCGAAAGAGTATTTCTGGGCGTAGGAGCCGAAGACGAAAAATCAAGTGAGTTGTCATTAGAATCCTGACATCCGTCAGATGCTCTGATCACAGAAGTAGTATTGCTCATAGCTACACTTGCTGCTGAACCTTCAAAGCAATTGGCTGTACCTGTGCCAACAAGATCCATAATCTGTCCACTGGTAGGACAAGCGCCAGTCAATACGAGAGAACTGTTGCAGAGGGCAACTTTACAATTTGTTCCCGACATCGGAATTGTACCAATAACATCGGGAGTTGGAAGGGGAACGCTGCCTCCTGAACCGGCGGCTTCCTGTATCAGGTAATACTGCCCAGGCGCTAATGAGACTGCCGTAAGGGTTGTTACCTGCCAGGACGATCCCGTTGCCGAGGCGTACTGAACGGACCACCCGGCTAGATTCACATTGGAAGTTCCCCTGTTGAAAATCTCAATAAAGTCATTAGTATAGGTGGAACCGGAATTACCACCTCCGCCGTACATCTGGCTAATTACTACCTGACTGTTTCCGACTTTTAGAAAGCCAAAAAACAAAAATACCGTAACTGTCACGGCAAACAGAGTAAATTTTCTCATATGGATTTAGATTAGTATTAATATTCGTTTTTTTTTAGTGTAAAGTTTCACTACAAATATATTACATATTGCTTTGTCATTTTTGCCAATAGTGTGAATTAATATTAATTTATCATCACTTGAATCGTTGCCTAATAAAAAGAGGCCTCTCTGTTAGAGATGGCCTCTTCTGATTTAGTGAGATAAATATCAGTTATTTAACTTCTTCAAAATCCACGTCGGTCACTTCCTGATCGGGTTGTGATCCTCCGCCCTGTTGCTGTTGCTGTTGTTGCCCGGCGCCGGGATTGTCCTGGGGCGCACCCTGCGATGCTTTATACAGCTCTTCGCTGGCAGCCTGCCAGGCTGTGTTCAGCCTGTTCATGGCATCGTCGATAGCAGCAATGTTATGGTTTTTGTGAGCTTCCTTCAGTTCAGCCAGCGCTGATTCGATGGGCGCTTTTTTGTCGGCGGGAAGTTTATCGCCGAATTCTTTCAGTTGTTTTTCAGTCTGGAAGATGAGGGCGTCTGCACTGTTGATTTTATCCACTTCTTCCTTCATCTTGCGGTCTGATTCGGCATTGGCGTCCGCTTCTTCCTTCATTCGCTTAATTTCGGCTTCGCTGAGCCCGGAAGATGCTTCGATACGAATCTGCTGCATTTTACCGGTTCCCTTGTCCTTGGCAGTTACATGAAGAATGCCGTTGGCGTCGATATCAAAAGTTACTTCGATCTGGGGAATTCCGCGGGGCGCAGGCGGGATGCCGTCAAGGTGGAACCGGCCGATGCTTTTATTCCCTGATGCCATAGGCCGTTCTCCCTGGAGAATATGGATTTCAACCGAAGGCTGGTTGTCGCTTGCCGTTGAGAATACTTCCGATTTACGGGTAGGTATGGTGGTATTCGATTCGATCAGTTTTGTCATTACACCGCCGAGCGTTTCGATGCCCAATGAAAGCGGGGTAACGTCAAGAAGGAGCACGTCTTTTACTTCACCGGTAAGCACTCCGCCCTGGATAGCTGCCCCGACGGCTACCACTTCGTCAGGATTTACACCTTTTGAAGGCGTTTTTCCGAAGAAATCTTCCACTGTTTTCTGGATTACGGGAACACGGGTCGAACCACCGACCAGAATGACTTCGTCGATCTGGGAGGCTGTATATCCTGAATCGGATAAGGCTTTACGGCAAGGTTCGATGGTGGAGCGCACCAGGTCGTCGATCAGTTGTTCAAATTTAGCGCGGGTAAGCGTACGGACAAGGTGCTTGGGAATACCGTCGACCGGCATGATATACGGAAGGTTGATCTCTGTTTGCGTGGAACTCGAGAGCTCGATCTTGGCTTTTTCGGCAGCTTCTTTCAGCCGTTGCATGGCCATGGCATCTTTATGCAGATCGATGCCTTCGTCTTTTTTAAATTCATCGGCAAGCCAGTCGATAATGCGATGGTCAAAGTCGTCGCCTCCAAGGTGGGTGTCCCCGTTGGTTGATTTGACTTCGAAAACGCCTTCGCCAAGTTCAAGGATTGAAATATCGAAAGTTCCGCCGCCAAGGTCAAAAACAGCAACCTTCAGGTCCTTGTTCTTTTTGTCGAGGCCGTATGCCAGGGCTGCAGCAGTAGGTTCATTGATAATTCGTTTAACGGTAAGCCCGGCAATTTCGCCTGCTTCTTTGGTTGCCTGCCGTTGTGAGTCGCTAAAGTATGCCGGGACCGTAATAACGGCTTCGGTAATGGTTTGACCAAGGTAATCTTCAGCCGTTTTCTTCATCTTTTGTAAAACAATAGCTGAGATTTCCTGAGGCGAATACATGCGGTCGTCAATCTTTACGCGGGCCGTATTATTATCCCCGCGAACAACGGTATAAGGCACCCGCTGGACTTCTTTGGTAACGCGGTCAAAGGTTTCTCCCATAAATCGTTTGATGGAGAAAACCGTTTTATGCGGATTTGTGATAGCCTGACGCTTGGCAGGATCGCCTACTTTTCGTTCACCGTTTTCGGTAAAGGCAACAATTGAAGGAGTAGTACGACGTCCCTCGCTGTTGGGGATGACAACCGGTTCGTTGCCTTCCATAACGGCTACGCAGGAGTTTGTAGTTCCAAGGTCTATTCCAATGATCTTTCCCATAGTATCGGTATATAAATTGTTAGTTTTCAGAATTTCTTTTGAGACAAAAAGCATTGTCAATCATTGTGCCATAAATGATAGCTGAATTTAATATTTATCGGATTATCTTCCGGAAGAGAAACGCGATAATATCTAAAAGCGAATTGTAACTTATTGATAAGCAATAGCTATAAAGAGGCGATGGCCGGTTCTTCAGGCCAGTGAACAGCATTTATTCATACCGGCTTGTCAGGGCGATGGTGACAAAAAGTCAGCCTGTTTGAAACGTAACGGACCATTCAGGAGAAAGGGCGGTATTCGTCGGGATAAGAGCCGGGTCACCACTCAGGAATAACCAGCTTCACGCGGCATCAGGCAATCAGGATCAGGAAGGTATTTCCTTGTCAGGGATGAGCTGCCTGGCAGGATTCCCGTTTTTCAATTGCCGGTTCACTGTTGCCGCCGGAATTCTTCTTTAATCTCCTACCGGCCTCACAAACTTCAGGTTGGTATTATTGTAGAGGTCAAGTTGGGTGTCCTTGCCTAACATGTAGTCCGACTTTTTCTGATAACGTGATGAAAACAATCCGATGCCGTTGGTAATATTTGAGTATTCCGGTTTTTCCATCAGGACACCGGTGGTTGGTTCGTTTACTTCGATGTAGGTATTGAAGTCATCGCCGACAACCGTAAAAATCAATTCCAGGTGATCGGCGACACGGGCAATCACGGCTTCTTCGGCAGCCGCATCCGCGTATGGGATCTGGGCAGTACAGCGCGCGTAAAAATCTGCATTCAGGTACTCAACCGACATTGCTTTTCCGCCATCTAATGATGATGACCTTTTAGCTGGAAATTTCCATTCAACTTTACGAACGATAGTGTCTCCGGGCGATGAAGTTTCCTTGTAGAAGTAATAGAGTACAGGCTGATACAGACGCCCGTTCTCAGCCGATTCCCATTCGAACTTTTGAGTGGTGGTATTTGCTTTTTTAAAATTTAATGTTTTTAACCAGTAGTTTGGATTTGAAATATTAAAATCCTGTACCAGTTTAGTAGAAGAGCTTACAACCTTCCCGTTTTTTTTGTTAACTATTTTTAGATTATAGGTTGCTGTTGGGTTTAATGTTCCTTTGGCAATGTAGTAGAGATGGTCGGGGTAGTAGAAAGCGCCGGAATCCTTGATGGCAAGCGTAATGGTGTCAAAGGTCAATATGTTACCTGTTCCGTCGCCGGTTACTTCTTCGAGTGTGACTTCAATGTTGCCGCCATAGGAAGAGGAATCGGGGATATGAGAGTATTCCAGTGCGTTCCCGCTTCCCAGAAAGGCTTTATTGATGCGCAGATAGTGGATACTGTCGTTTTGACTGAGGATGCCATAGACTACAGTTATGTCTTTGTAGCCGGCTGTTATGTCAAAGTCGGTTTCGCAGGAAGCAAGTGAAAAAACGAAAGGGAGAAGCAGAATAAGAAAGGGGATACGCTTCATGGCAGAAAGTCTCATGGGTGATAATCGATTAAGCATGGCAAATTTATATATATTTTACCAGTCGGGAACCAGCCCTTAAATTATCTTTTGCCTGTCCGGATATTTTCTTTGTAGTTTTGCATCCTCAATTGACCGAAATCGCAGCAATTCGCAGGCGATGCCGGTATGCTCCTTCTTATCTGATTTGAGAATACATCAGGTTCTTAAAAAGCAATTGATATGTCAAAATTCAGTTCAGTGTCAAAGGTCACAACGCATGTGCTCCAGGAAATGAAGCTCAAGGGTGAAAAAATTGCCATGCTTACTGCTTACGATTATTCAATGGCAAGGTTGCTGGATCGGGCAGGCATTGATGTTATCCTGGTCGGCGATTCCGCCTCCAATGTCATGGCAGGCCATACAAGTACGCTGCCGATAACCCTGGATCAGATGATATACCATGCATGCTCGGTGATACGTGGCGTATCAAGGGCCATCGTTGTTGTTGATATGCCTTTCGGAACATACCAGGGAAATTCACGCGAAGCCCTGCAATCTGCCATCAGGATCATGAAGGAAGCCGGAGCCGATGCCGTCAAGATGGAGGGTGGGGTGGAAATTATTGAATCAGTGGAACGGATTTTATCGGCCGGAATTCCCGTAATGGGACATCTGGGACTTACCCCGCAGTCAATCCATAAGTTCGGTACCTATGTGGTGCGTGCAACTGAGGAACCGGAAGCCCGAAAATTGGTTGATGATGCTAAAAAGCTTGAAGAAGCAGGGTGCTTTTCCGTAGTTCTGGAAAAAATACCGGCAAAATTGGGGGCCGAAGTAGCCTCAAAAGCCAGAATACCGATAATCGGCATCGGGGCCGGTCCGGATGTTGACGGGCAGGTTCTCGTCCTTCACGATATGCTGGGCATTACAACCGAGTTTTCACCCCGGTTCCTGAGACGATACAGCAACCTCAGCGAGGAAATCATCAACTCGGTGAAATCATATATCTCCGACGTAAAATCACTGGATTTCCCGAATGAACGCGAACAGTACTGATTCGCCTGACAGTTTTACCCTGATCAGCAATAGTATCCTTTACGAGGATAACCATCTTCTCATCGTCAATAAAATGCCCTCGCAGATTGTCCAGGGCGATAAAACCGGCGATACTCCGCTTTCGGAAACGTTAAAGGGCTATATAAAGGAAAAATATAACAAACCCGGTGAAGTTTTCCTTGGCGTTGTCCACCGCCTCGACCGGCCTGTGAGTGGCGCCGTGATCTTTGCCCGCACCAGTAAAGCCCTTACCCGGCTCAACCTGATGCTGAAAAACCATGAAATACACAAAACTTACTGGGCAGTGACCGGGAATAAACCTCCTGCCGGGGAAGGATTGCTCATTCATCACCTGGTCAGGAATGAAGCGCAGAATAAATCCTATGTTGTCGCCGGCCCGCGCAAGGGATCGCAGGTTGCTGAACTCCATTATCGCCTGATTGCCAGCAGTGAACGATATTTTTTGCTGGAAATTGAACTTCACACGGGGCGCCATCATCAGATCAGGGCGCAGCTTTCCGCTATCGGATGCCCTATCAAAGGCGATCTGAAATACGGCTCTCCCCGCTCCAATCCCGATGGCTCAATACATCTTCATTCAAGAAAGATTGATTTTATTCACCCGGTTTCTAAATTAAATATTTCTGTAACGGCCCCTCCACATCCTGAAAAGGTTTGGAATATTATGGTTAATGCCTATAATTCAGGGTTGCCAAAGCAATAGATTCTTTTTTTTATTTAATTGGGACCAAATGCACCCGGTCATTCGTGTTACCCGATCCTTCAACAGAAAACAAATTGGCGAAAATTGATGTAAGGTTTGCCAATTTAGGACATTTCAATCATTTTAATTTTTTTGAATACCGGTGTAATCGTTTGAAAAATAGCTGCGTGTAAATTTGGGCATATCTTTTGTTAAATATGGCGGTGCGTTCAAATATACATGGGAAACCGATAATGAGGCGGGAAATTAATGATTTCTAAATAATTTGTTATCAGTTTATTGCGGGATGATCTGTGGATCTGTCCTGCAACGTGTAAATTGGGGCATGAATGCAAAAATGGAAAAACAGTTTATCTGAAGCATACTTTTGAGAATGAAATACAGGCTGCTGACATGGACCCTTTTGGTTTTTCTGCTTTGCTCGGGCTTGACAGGTTTCAGCCGTGCAGGCTTAAAAATCTGTTCTGCCGGGAATCACCTGTCATGGGACGATCCAGCCGCCTGGCGCATTGTTCAAAACGGAACCACCGGCGCGGTTACTCCCCAGGGAGATGATACGATCATGGTCCGTCATGAAATATTGATGTACAATAATTTTGAACTGAACACCGGCAAACTGATTATCGAAAAAGAAGGTTCGCTGCTGGCGCCTGGTTGTACGGTTAATATCAGCTCCGATGCTGCCGGTGAATGTTCCGGCCGCCTGGAAGTTCTAAACCTTACTGTAAAAGGTTCTGCATCTTTTCTACTGATGCCGGAGGGCAAAGTCACCGTTAACGGATTGCTGCATGTTGATGCAGGAGCTTTGTTCACTCTTCAAGACAGTAAAAATAAACAAGGCTCACTGATTACTTACGGGCCCGTCGAAGGAAATGTCTCGGCGGGATATTCTGTTCCGGCCAATGAAAATCTGCTGGTTTCTTCACCGGTATCAGGAGCCGAGTCAGGGGTATTCCTGAATATGTACCTCCGTAATTATAACGAGCAAAAATCGGGATGGGGCGAATATATCGTGCCAACAACAGTTCCATTGAATCCGATGCAGGGTTACGAAGTGTTGTCCACCTATGAAGATTACCGCAATTTTACGGGGGTGCCTCTTTCCGGCGAACAAAAGATTGCCATCACTTCCGATGGCGACGGGTGGAACCTGGTGGGCAATCCCTATCCCAGCAGTATCGACTGGAGTCTGCTTGGCAATGGATATGATCACGGAGATTTTCCCCCGGGGATGAGTACCATATATTATTGGGATCCTTCCGGATCGGGCAACTTCTCAGTGTTCTGCGCCGGGGAGGAACCCATCTGCATTAACAATGGAAGTCCGGTTGTACATCCGATGCAGGGCTTTTTTGTGAAAGCCGGTGTTTCAGGTGAAATAAGTACGACCAACAAGATGCGTATCCATGCTGAAGATGGTGATTTCGTTGCCCCATTGCCGTTGTCAGCCTTAAAATTCAAAATCGAAGGCAATAATTTTTCGGATGAAGCAGTGGTGCGGTTTAATCCGGATGCCTCAGGCGATTTTGATATCGCTTATGATGCATACGAATTGCAGGGCTTCAACACGGCTCCGGGCATTTATACCACGCTGGCCGACGGAAGCAAACTGGCTATAAATACACTGGGATCTGTTTCTTCCGGGTCAATTATCCCGATAGATGTTATCATACCGTATGCCGGAATATCTGTCATAAAGGTTCAGGGGGCTTCTGCATTTGAATTCAGATATCCCGTCTATCTTGAAGATGAAAGCACCGGCATATACACGGATCTTCGTGCCGATTCGGTTTACAGTTTTGAATCCGAAAACGGAGATCCTGTTCGTCACTTCAAACTGCATTTTGCCTTACCGGGCGGAATTCAGGAAAATGAAACAAATACAATCTCGGTTACGGCCGGAGGTTCAGCCATTGATATAAAGGATGCTGAAGGACGTTCCGGCATTATCGAAGTATTTACCGTTGACGGGAAAAGAATATTCCGGTCGGCTGTAACATCCCTGGCGGCAGTCAAAATACCGGTTTCGCCTGGCCGGGTATATATAACGCGGATTGAAACCGGAGAGAAGGTTGAGACATGCAAACTTTACTGCTATTAAATCAACAGAGCACGAATAACATTATTTAAAACCGGCTAGTTAACAAATTATGAAGAGATTAAGAATCCTGTTGGCTGAAGATGATGAAATGATCGAAAAGATCACTTCATACTACCTTAAAAAATGCGGGCACGATGTAGATGTTGCCCGTAACGGATCTGAAGCCCTGCGTAAGTTCAGCAATGAACATTATGATCTTATTCTCATGGATATTCAAATGCCGGAAATGGATGGATTACAGGCTGTAAAGGAAATACGCCGCATGGAACAGGACAATCAGCAAAAAGAACATACAACCATAATCGCGATTACCACAAACGCCAATAAAGCTGAATGTATTGAAGCCGGTGTAGATGGTTACGCCCGTAAACCCTTCAGCCTCGAAGAATTTAACACGCTATTTTACCAGCACAACCTGGTTTAAAAACTACTTTTTTTACTATATCATTTTTTTCATTGCAGGTTAACCCCATCTCAAGGTGGGGTTTTTTGATGCGCTGCCGGCACATATTTAATACATTTGTCCAACACTTTTCGCTTATGAAAGTATTCGTCTGCCCGAAGAAAAAACCTTGTTTCAAGTGGTTCTTAATCATACAGGTTCTCATATCGTGTCAGGTTGCAAATGCACAATATTATAACTTAGGCCAGGATCCGGGCTCCATCCAGTGGAGGCAAATCCGGCTGAAAAACTTCAGGCTGGTTTATCCCGGCGAGTTTGAATCCAAGGCTCAGCGAATGGCAAATATCCTGGAATGTACATTCCCATTGGATACCTTTTCGTTAACAAGGCCGCCTTCGTCAATACCTGTAATCCTTCATACTTCAACGGTCGAGCCAAACGCTTTCACCGTATGGGCTCCAAAACGCATCGAGATGTATATGTGCCCTTCGCAGCAAACCTATGCACAGGACTGGATGGAACAACTGGCAATTCACGAATACCGCCATGCCATCCAAGTGAGTATGCTTGATCAGGGATTTACCCGCATCCTGTCAAAAATAACCGGGGAACAGGCTCTTGCTGCTGTCCTTGGCCTTTTTATCCCGACCTGGTTCATGGAAGGGGATGCTGTATCAGTGGAAACGGCCATCAGCCATTCGGGAAGGGGGAGGGTCCCTTCCTTTGAACAGGCAATACGGGCCCAGGTTATGCAAAAAGGAATCTATACGTATGATAAAGCTGTATTCGGGTCGTATAAAGATTATGTTCCCAATCAGTATGAACTGGGCTATCAGATCGTAGCAAATACCCGGAGACTATATGGCGCCCGGTCATGGGAAATGGTTCTTTCCAATGTAGCGCGCAAACCATATACCATTGTTCCTTTCGACCGGTCGCTGAAATCGGTGACAGGCATGGGTAAAAAAGCATTGTATGGGCAGACGCTCACTTACCTGGACAGCCTGTGGCGCATACAACAATCAAAAACAGTACTTTCGGAAAGAAGTCCCCTGCCCGTAAAAACAGCGAAAACCTATTCATTATACAAGTATCCCCAGTATGTTAACGACAGTGTTTTTATCGCGGAAAGGACTACCCTCGATGACATCAGCAGGTTTGTCCTGATCGACAGGGCCGGGAAGGAGAAAATTATTGTTACACCCGGTTTCTTCTCAGCGGACTACTTCACTGTCAATAGCGGTTTTGGAACGGGTTACAGTCTGAATAAGCCGGGTTCTTTCACTGCCGACAATATCTCATTGGTCGGGGGGGTGTTGGCATGGACCGAGAAAAGCGCAGACCCCCGATGGCAGCAAAGAAATTATTCCGTCATCAAAGTGTTCGATTTTAAGTCGGGTAAAACCCGTCAGTTGACTGACAGGAGCAGGCTTTTTGCTCCTTCCATTTCACCGGACGGAAAATCCATGGCTGCTGTCAGGGTTACAAACCATAATATATGTTCTGTTGTAATCCTGGATATGCTGACGGGCGATATTATGAAAGTGCTCTGTTCATCGCCCGACGAGTTTTATATGACACCTTCCTGGTCGCCTGACGGGCATATGCTTGTTTTTACAGTGCTGAACAACAGCGGGAAAAGTATCAGGATGCTGAATGTAAATACCGTTACCTCCCGCACTATTGTGAAACCGGGCTTTACCGATATCGCAAATCCTATGATTGCCGGGGGATATATACTGTACAACGGTTCTTATTCCGGGATCGAGAATATTTATGCGGTAGATACTGCTTCCGGAAACCGTTTCAGGGTTACATCGGCAGAATTTGGCGCCTGTAACGCATCCTTTAATCCGCATCTTAACAGGATTGTTTACTCCGAATATTCTGCGGGCGGTTATCATCCGGTAGAATCAGCTTTTGATCCGGCCGGATGGAAGCCCCTTGAGGAGGTGCAGGACAATTCGGTGTCGTTGTACAAATGGCTCTTGCCGCAGGAATCCGGAGTCGTTGATTCATCTTCAATAGGCAACAGGGTTTTCGATTCCGAGCCATATAAAAAGGCGTGTCACTTGTTCAGGTTTCACAGTTGGGCGCCGGCTTTCATCGATTTCAATTCGTCCTATTTAAATTCAGGCGTTTCGGTTGCTTCGCAAAATGAGCTAAGTACGGCAACTACATTGGCAGGTTACGACTGGGATATTGCCGAAGGCGTCGGCCGTTACCGGCTGAATTTTGAGTATGCCGGTTGGTACCCGGTTCTCGATGTGAGCGTAACGGAAGGGAAGCGGGCTGCATACGAGGAGTCGGATGAGGGGAAAAGCCACCGCTACACCTGGCGTGAAACATCCCTGAACGGAGGCGTGAAAATCCCTCTTTGTTTCATACACGGAAAGTACTATAGCGGGCTTCAGCCTTCGGTGCGTACCACCTGGACCAACATAACCCACAATACATCGGCAGATTCCGGGAGAATTTCAGGCACAATCAATACCATCGATTACCGGATATATGCTTACCATTACATAAAACAGGCTTCCAGGGATATCTATCCCCGCTGGGGACAGGCAATTGACCTCAATCTGCGCCATTCGCCGTTTGGCGCTAACGAACTGGGCAATATTACATCTGCCGAAACATTTTTATTCTTTCCCGGCATTTTGAAGCATCATGGTCTCAGGGTGTATGCCGGAATGCAATACCGGCAGGAGGGAGATTATTCCTATTCCAACCTGGTGAATTCTCCGCGAGGATACAATGCCCTCAAAAATAACAGGATGTACAGCGCCGGTCTGACCTATAAATTCCCGTTTCTGTACCCTGATTACTCTGCAGGGGATGTTGCCTACTTTAAACGGGTTAAGGGCGCCCTGTTTTATGATCTGACATACGCCGGCGATGCCGGCAGATTTGACAGGTACGAGTCGACCGGCGCGGAACTCACTACCGATGTGTATTTATTCCGTTTCCTTTTTCCTTTTGACCTGGGTACGCGCATCGGGTATCTGCCGCAAAAATCGGAATGGTTTCTCGATTTCCTTATTTCAGTTAACTTTGTCTTATAAATCCTAAGCCATGAAGTTTATCCTCAGGATTCTGGTCTCATCGCTGGCCGTTTTTTTTGCTGCCTATCTTCTGAAGGGGGTACATCTGAATGGTTTCCCGACGGCGGTATTGCTGGCCATAGTCCTGGGATTGCTGAATGCCTTTCTGAAGCCTTTGCTGGTCCTGATGACAATTCCTTTTACCGTCTTTTCTTTCGGTTTATTCCTCCTGGTGATCAATGCTTTTATTATCCTGATTGCCGATAAACTGCTGGCTGGTTTTGCCGTTGATGGTTTTATGACGGCTCTCATCTTCAGTATCATCGTGACGCTGACAACCTGGATACTCGAAACCTTAGCCGGCGAAAAGAAGGAATCCTGATGGTGCCTTCAATAAATAAGACGTTCACCACATAACCTGAAAACCATGCGAGCAAAATTCATCACGCTGCAACGTGAAATTGACGAGATTATCGAAAAATGCCAGGTATGTTATGTCGGAATGGCAGACGAAAACGGCATGCCCTATGTGTTACCTTTCAATTTCGGATATAAGGATGGGGTAATTTATCTTCATTCTTCCAGGAAGGGGATGAAAATTGACATACTTAAAAAAAATCCCGGCGTATGTGTGGTATTCAGCGCCGACCACCAGTTACATCATCAAAGCGAACAGGTTGCATGCAGCTACAGCATGCATTATCGCAGCGTCCAGGCGTTCGGGGATGTGGAGTTTGTTGAAGATGACAATCAAAAAGTTGAGATACTGAATATCATCATGTCCAATTATACCGACAGGGAATTCAGGTATAATCCGCCTTCACTTCGCGAGGTGTGCACCTATAAAATAAAGGTAAAAAGGTTTTCGGGGAAAGTATTCGGTTACGTGAGGTGAAAACTGCTGACCCGTAGTGCTTATTTCCTGCTGAGCCTGAGGTCGGTATAGCGGTATGCTTTCGATGCGCCCCAGCCAATGAACGATCCTGCCACAGCTCCGGTAAGAATATCAATGGGATAATGGACTCCTAAGTAGATGCGGCTGTAGGAAACCAGGACCGCATAAGCCAGGGTTAACGGAAGCATATACCGGCGTTTTTCCGGCAGCATCATGATCATAAACAATGCAACGGCAAAGGAATTTGTAGCATGTCCGGAGAAAAAGCTGTAGGCGCCTCCCGTGTATCCGTTCACGGTATGTACCAGTTGCTGAATAGCCGGTTCATGGGTGGGGCGATATCGCCCTACCATGTCTTTAAACAGCCGCGACAATTGGTCTCCCGCCAGGATCATCAAAGCCACCGACGCCAGTATCAGCCAGAAGCGTTTGGGGTATTCCCGGTAAAGTAACCACAGGAACCAGATATAAAGAGGCGCCCAAATGAATTTATCGCTGGCCAGCCACATCACATGATCGAAAAAGGGGCTGTGCAAGCTGTTAAGGTAAAGAAGCAGCGATGTGTCGAATTGGTTTAATGCCTGAAGCATAATCGGTAAATTTTGTTGATGGCTGTCATTTTGGGACGTCTTACAAGCTTGATATCCTGATCAGGTCGTCCAGGGTCAGGATCCCGCCCTGGGGGATATTTCCGGAAAGCATAGCTGAAACGATGGCGTCAGCCACAGTTTCAGATTTCACAAGAAGTCCGTTATCATGCAATTTTACAAATTTATCCCTGTCGCGGAACAATTCCGGATCGGATCGGCGGATCAGGCTTTGCATGGATGTATCCACGATCCCCGGCTTGAGTGCGAAAACTATTACAGGATGTTTTTCTGTCTCCTGCTCCAGTGCAACCGTCCGGGTAAACATTTCAAGGGCCGCTTTTGAAGAACAATATACCGACCAGCCATGATAAGGGTGACCCGATGCACCGGAAGAAATATTCAGTATGACTTTTTGCAGGGTCAGGGTTTGAGTGCGTTTAATAAATTCGTTGGTCAGGTTAACCGGCGCCAGGATATTGGTTTTGTAATGCCGTTCAATATCCAGGGGTTTCAGGTTGCCAGCCGGCCCTATGGGTGCCAGCATTCCGGCGTTGTTGATAAGAGCGATGCTTTCGGCGTTTTTCAGGTCGATAATGCGGAATGCGGTTTTTATGAATTCCATGGCTGATGACGTCCGGCTGAGGTCGCACGGATGGTAGTACAACGGGATACTCATGTTCGACGCCGTTTCCGTTAGATCCTCATTCAGCGAACGGGAAGTACAAATAAGGGAATTGCCGGTCATCAGCAACTTTCTTGCAATAGCTTCACCGATTCCGCGGGATGTGCCGGTTATGATGAAATATTTCATGACGCGTTTTTATTTTGAACCGGCTTTATTGTTCCGGAACTCAATCTGTTGTTTTAAACGGTATTTATCAGTGCAAATTTAGTTGTGTATCGTTGCATATTTCAAAGTCGCCCCTTCTTTTTCCAATGACGGGGGGGGATTGGAGGCACAAGAAGGGATAAAATAAAAACTGCCGGTTTTTGCCGGCAGTTTTATTTTTAATTGATCTGGCTGTTGTTCAATTACCTAGAAAGTTACTCTCAGGCCAACCTGGGCGTGCCAGCGGCTATAGAAATCGCTCTTGGTAACTTCGCTGCCCTGGTATGAGTAAGTAGGAATCTTATTTCCATTCTCATCCGTTGTTAATGAGGTTACTTTCAGGATTTGTACATTGTAGTATGATGAATAGTTAGCGCCCCACTCTTTATTGAGAAGGTTGCCAATGTTCAGAATGTCGACTGTCAATGATACTTTGCCGTCTTTACCACTCATATAGTAGAAATCTTCGGCCAGGTGAAGGTCAAAATGGTTTTCCCAGGGAGCGCTGTTTGAATAGCGTTCAGCAAATTGTCCGCGGTTATCCTTGGCGTATTTGTCACCTTCAATCCAGGTTTCATATTCTGCACGATCTTCTTCGCTGGTAAAGGTCATTTTTGCAAGTTCATCTTTTGTCGGGATGTAAAGCAAGGAGTTGCCATACTGGCCATCGCCGTTGAAATCTTTGCTTTCGTTCATGGTCAAACAATAACGCTGACCATTAGATCCATTATAAACAAGGGAGACGACAGTGTTTAGCCTTTTGTTTAAATATTTCGGTGAGGTATAAGTGACGGCAGCCAGAATGCGGTTAGGAACATCGAACAATGAGTATGAAAGCTCATCGGCATTATTCGGATTAATAGCGTAGTTATACTTCCAGTTGGAATAAGCCACAGAACTGGTCCCGTCGTTTACGGAAAAAGCATGGCCATAGGTATAACTTGCCATAAGGTCAAGTCCATAGTCAAAGGTTTTTTCGAGTTTTGCACTTAAGGCATACGTATAACCTTTATTGGTATTCTTCAGGTTAATGATGGCATAGTAACTTCCGGTATTTCTTGACCAGTAGGTGGCTGCTGAATTTTCAACATCAGCGCTGACGGCATAAACTTTTTTGCCAAGGGTATCGGTAAGGGCTAGATTTTCCCACCAAACGTTGTTCAGCGTTTTTGAATACAAACCTTCGAGGGTTACTTTTACATCTCCCGGCAACACTTGTTCCAGAGCAAGGCTCGAACGGAATACCTGGGGGTATTTAAAATCTTTTGATACAGTGTTGATCGTCGGTTTCGAAGCAGAACCTGAGGCCGAATTCATGGCTGCAACCGGATCATTGCCAAATGTTGCAAAGGAAGGAACATTGCTTGTAATGGTAGTACCCTTCATTTCAATCCCGGTATTGCTCCAGTTATTTGACAGCCATACAAACGGTACACGACCGGTAAATAATCCGGTACCGCCGCGAACCAAAGTCTTGTGGCTGTCATTTGCGTACCAACGGAAACCAAGACGGGGCGATGCCATTACCGTTGTTGCAGGAACGTCACCGGTTTTTACGTCGTATGCCGTGGCATAATTGCTTTCGTTGAACTCAGCATTGGTAGAAGGTTTATTGAAGAATGTCGGAATATCCAGACGTAAGCCATAGGTGAGATCAAGGTTGTTTGAAATACTCCATTTGTCCTGGGCATAAAATCCAAGTTGTCCCGCTTTTACGGTAGCAGCCCACTTATATGAACCTGTCAGGTCATAATCAGAATAGTTGTAACCGAACTTGTAAGCATTATCATTAAGGAAATCATTCAGCGAGTGGTAGTAATAAGCACCGTTACTGGCCTGAATGAAAAGGTTGTACATATTGTAAAATTCGTTGTGGGTGCCAAAAGTAACGGTATGATTCCCTTTGTACCAGGAGAGGTTGTCTTCAATGGTATAGATATCCTGATTCAGTGTGTTGGCTCCGGATGAGTATTCCGTTCCGATATAGGCCATCGTCGGGCCTTGAGTCCAACCAGCCGTATCAGTTAATACACCTCCCAGGTTTTCGATGGTAATGTTTGGTCCCT
>DAONEP010000040.1:0-27249 GCA_035403165.1 Bacteroidales bacterium
TAGAAGTTTGGTCTTTTTTGTCAACCAAAATCATGATAAGACAAACACAGAACACAGAACGCAAAACGTAGAACTCAAAACTCAAAACTCAAACGGCTAACGGCCTGCCTGCCTGGTCGAGGTCGTGGGCAAGGCGGCAGGCTAAAAGCTAAAAGCCAAAGGGAGCACGGAGAACGGAGGTAAATGTCATGGAGCAAGGGGCGAGGAGCAGGGAGCCAAAAGCCAAAAGCTAAGAGCCTTGAGTAAGACTGCGAGAGGATGGCAGGGGAGAGGGCAGAGCGCGAGACGCAGAACGTACAGTCTCAACTGATCATGGACCAGTCGGCGTTTTTGCGGCTTAAGTATTTCAGTTGCTCTGCCAGGGGACGGTTTTTAATTTGTTCCAGCGAAGGGTCTTCGTTCAGAAGGTTTGAAGCAACCCGGCGCGCATATCGGAGTATGGCTTCATCGCGGATGATATCGGCCAGTTTCAGGTCGAGGACACCGCTCTGGCGGGTTCCTTCCAGGTCGCCGGGGCCGCGAAGTTTCAGGTCCACATTGGCAATCTCGAAGCCGTTGCTGGTCCGGACCATGGTTTCCATGCGGGTCCGGGCTTCCGGTCCAAGGTTATATCCGGTTAGCAGGATGCAATGCGATTGATCAGCACCGCGGCCCACCCTGCCACGCAACTGGTGCAACTGCGATAACCCGAATCGTTCGGCGCTTTCAATCACCATCACCGAGGCATTGGGAATATCAACGCCAACTTCTATTACCGTTGTCGCCACGAGTATGTTGGTATCGCCTTTCGAAAACCGTTGCATTTCAGCATCCTTTTCATCCGGTTTCATCCGGCCGTGCACTATGCTCACCCTGAACGCCGGAGGCGGAAAGGCTTCCACAATATGCTGGTATCCGTCTTCCAGGTTTTTCATATCCAGGGTTTCCGATTCCTGAATCAAAGGAAACACTACATATATCTGCTTCCCTGATTTTATCTGTTGCAGCATGAAGTTGTACACCTTTTCACGGCCTGTTTCAAAGAAATGATAGGTCTTGATCGGTTTTCGTCCGGGGGGCAACTCATCGATTACCGAAAAATCCAGGTCGCCGTACAGGGTCATGGCTAGGGTGCGGGGGATTGGAGTAGCGGTCATGACCAGAATATGCGGAGGATCCGCGCTTTTACTCCAGAGTTTGGCGCGCTGGGCTACCCCGAAACGGTGTTGTTCGTCGATCACCACGAGGCCCAGGTTGCTAAACTGGACCGTATCTTCAATAAGCGCATGCGTGCCAATCAGGATGTGCAATTCTCCGTTCCGGAGGAGCGAAAACATTTCCTTCCGCTGCTTCTGACGGGTACTGCCGGTAAGCAGGTCACAGGTAATGCCTGTGCCATCCAGCAATTTGCTGATGGTTTTAAAATGCTGGTTGGCGAGAATTTCGGTCGGCGCCATGAGGCATGCCTGATAACCGTTGTCCAGCGCTATCAGCATACTCATGAGAGCAACCACAGTCTTCCCCGACCCGACATCGCCCTGCAGTAAACGGTTCATTTGTTTACCGCTGCCCATATCGGCCCTTATCTCCTTCAATACCTTCTTCTGGGCGCCCGTGAGAGCAAACGGCAAATATTGCGAATAAAAAGTATTGAAATTTTTTCCGATTATTGCGAATCTGTGTCCTTTCACGGTACGCGAACGGAACAATTTGTATCGTAACAGCCGCAACTGAATAAAGAACAATTCCTCGAATTTTATCCGTGCTTCTGCCTTTGCCAGCATCGTATGGTCGGACGGGAAATGAATGTTGGCTAATGCTTCGTCACGGGGAATCAGTTTCAGTTCATCCATGATTTCACGGGTCAGGGTCTCAGGGATCATTCCGTGTACCTGCAAAACAAGCGTCTTGGCCAGTTTAGCCATCGCGCGGCTGGTAATTCCGTGCAACTTTGACTTTTCGGTTGTGCTATAGAGCGGATGAAGAGGGTCGGCAGGCTGGGCATAAAATTCGGCAGCCGTTTCTACTTCCGGATGCGGTATATTGTAGCGGCCGTTATAGAGCGACGGCTTCCCGAAAATGACATATTCCGAGCCGGACTGAAATTTGTCTTTAACCCATTTAATACCCTGAAAATAAACAAGATCAATAGATCCCGTTTCATCGGCAACAGTAACGATATATCGCATTGATACGCCTTTTCCGGCTAGTTGCGTGCCGGTCACTCTCCCTTTAAGCTGGACCCAGGCGGCGTCGCTGTTAATTTCGCCGATCGAAAAAAAACGGCTCCTGTCAACATAACGGAAAGGGTAGTAGGTAAGCAGGTCATAGAAAGTACTGATCCCGAATTCCGAACGCATAATTTCAGCCCTTTTGGGGCCGACGCCTTTCAGGAATTCAATAGGAGTATCAAGAATATCAACCGTCATTTATCTTAAGGAACTTTTTCCGCATGGGTAACAAAGTTAACAAAACAAAACAGCTCCCCAAACGGAGAGCTGTCGGTAATCGGGTTTATCTCAGCAAGTGATTAGTATTCCCACAATTGCTGTTCAAAATTAAACAGGTCTTCCTTGATGCGTTCAGCTTCGAGCTGTGCGTCAATACCGGTAGCGTATTCAGCGATTTTACGGTCGTAAACGTTTTCTTCTTTGTAGATGTAGCTGTTAAACATACGTTTCCAGAACAGGTCATCATAAGTCAGCCGTGCAGCATTGTTGAACCTGTTAAATACTTCAGCTTTTGCAAAAACGGCACGGGCTTCGGGGAAGTAGATCCAGAAGAGCGGTTCATAAGCGCGGAAGTTTCCGTTTTCATCGTAGTTGTCGCGTACGGGGCAAATGCCCAGTATCCTTACTTCAAACATGGACCGTTGTTTATCGAAATACCAGTCTTCTTTGATCCTGAACCGTTTGACATCGAGGGGGTTGAACTTTTTCGACATTACCGTATCATACCAGTCATAAGGGGGATAAGGGCGTTGCATGGGAACGGTATCGGTCCGTTCGAGGTTTGCCATCAACTCCTTGTAGGTAAGAGGGACGATGAATTCATCGGTTGGCGAAGCGGCATCGTAAGCGGTAATGCTGCCTTCTTTAAGGGCATCCATAATAACTGTCATGAAATTCTTCCAGTTATTATGCGGCGTTTCGGGATAGTAAAAGGTCTGATTGATTTTTTCGCGGACATCAACCATACGCCAGATACGTTTTTTCCATACAAAATCGGCATACCGCACCCAAGGATACGGGATAGGGTTCTTTTCGAGCCTATCTCCTTCATCAACAACGCCGTCGCGGGGAGGTGTATTGAGCAGTTGCTGGGCTGAGGCGCCTGTTGCTATAAAAAACACCAGGAGAGCCATTATTAAGACAGATTTCTTCATTACTAGGGTGTCTGAAGATTTATTTTATTGAAGGGTAATTATGATGGAGTTGAGTTTACGGGTGCCGTCGGGTCCTTTGGCATATATATCCTCGAACCAGATTTTATCACCTTTTTTACAACCACGTATGAAGTCTCTCATTTCTTCGGTAAGCCTGTTGCCACGGGCCGGACGAGACCAGAAGTCGCCGCGGCGCACTCCGGAACAAGTGAAGCCGGTAACTTCAAAAGTAAGGTCGAAGTCGAAATCGGCAGGCATTCGGGGAATAAGGGCCGAAGCAAGTACCATTTGCTGCGATGCCGGGCCGCCTGATGTATTTGCAATATAAGCGGTAGGATCGGGTACACGTTTCACCCTGAATTCGGCAGCGCCAAGCGATTTTGCGCGGTCGCCCATTCTGGCAGAGACACTGATGACGGCTTTGCCGGTTTCATTGACGCGTACGTTCCATCCTCTTCCTGATCTGGTAATAGAGCCGTTGGAGATGGAAGCCTGTAACTGGGCATCGGATACACCGCCGGCCGAAATGGAGACCGGGTTATCAACGGCTGCATAGAATACATTCATCTTGGTAGGGGAAACAGTCAGCGTAGGAGGGGCTACAATGTAGTCAACGGCTACAGGATAGTTTTGCATTTCGCCCGAAGGGGATTTCACATTTACAAATCCTTTCAGCGATACAGGACCCGGAGTAGTAGCGGGAATGGAAATTTTTGCCACTCCTTCGGTGCTCGAAACCCCACGCCCGCCAATGTTGGCCGTAAAGGTTTGCTTGGTATCGTATGCGGTGACAAAAATTTCGGCTTCGTAGTTTTCACCCAGGAAAACATATTGACTTTTTGGAACAACAGCAGCGCCGACAGCATCAAATTTATAGTCGCTGGCGGTTATCTCCGACAGAAGGTGTGTAACCACATCCTGTTCGGCGTTCAATACTTCAGCTACAATTTTGTTCATGATGGTTACATCGGCAGCCAGAATGGTATGGTAGAAGTTGTACATTTCCCAATTCTGCTTTGCTCCGCTTGCATCATAGTAAGGGCCATCGGTATCAAGACCCAGCTTTATCTGGTTACGCTTGGCAGGTTCTATCATCTGCAGCATATCCTGCTTGTACTTGATTATTTTATCTTTCAACTGACGGCTGCGGCCTTTCGACCCGTCCTGTGAGTTGCCGATAAAGAAATTTGTTGTCTTGTCGTATTTATCCTTACTGGCAAGTTGGCGAAGGGGCGTTGTGCGCGCTGCATCCATCGAAATTCCGTCGGAAAAAGCTATTGCTTCAAACTTGGTATTTTCGACATAATCTCTCATTTCCTGCGAAAGTTTTTTCACTTTCATGGCCTTATCGAAATAAGGGCCGACTTTTGCAGGGTTCTGCATGTTTTGGATCTCAAACTGACGATATAGGTTCTCGGTTTTCGCACGGAATACGCGGTTAGTGGTTTCCATGCTTTCGTTTACAACGAGAAATGCATTCAATATCTCCACCGATACATTGAGAGCCAGCATAGCAGTCAACACCAGGTACATCATCGCGATCATCTTTTGCCTCGGTGTCTCTTTATATCCAGCCATAATTCAGGGTTTTCAAAGTTTAACGATTTTATTATATGAGGTTGCGATGAGTACGCTATTTATTCGGATTAACATTCATGGCAGCCAGCATATTGCCGTATACCTGATTGAGGGCGGTAACCCTTTTGGTAAGCATTTCGACCTCTTCTTTGTATTTATCCATGTTGCCCGAGGTTTCATTGATGCTTCCGAGGAACGAATTGAAGGAAGCGCGCAGTTTATTTCCGACTTCGAGTTGTTCGTTCGAGCTCTGGAGTTGCATTTCATACATGGCATTAAGGGCCGAGAGGTTGTGGGAAATCTTCTGCAACTGGTCGTTGTATGATTTCGAATCGAGTGCCGTGAAGTTGAGCGATTCAGCCGATTTTGAAAGCAATTCGGCAGCTTTGTTATATTTTTCGGTGAGCCGGTTGGCCGATTCCGAAGCAACAGCCATGGTATTGGAGAACTGTTCGGTGGCGCTGAGCTCTTTCTTTATCGAATTTGAAACATCGTTGTAAGTAGTGGCCAATGTGCCGGCTGATGTGGCAGCCGATTTAACGCTGCTTGAAAATTCACCGACCGAATTGGCATCCTGGTTCAGAGCATCAGCCGTCTTTTTATACGAAACGGCCAGTTCACCAGCTGACTTGCTTGCATCCTGAACGGTTTTAACGAATTCGCTGTTAGCGGCGGCGGCATTGGTGACATCCGACATTTTAGCGACGTTTTCGCTCATTTTTCGCATGCCGTTGCCCAGGCTTTCAATAAGTTCGGGGCCTATCTTTGCCTTCGACAACATATCATCCAGTTCCTGGGTGGTCGATTTGGTGGCGGTATGTACTTTATGCGGAGCAGCGCTTGGCGTTCCTGCACCACCATGATACATTCCTGCAAGTTCCGGATATACAAGGCTCCAGTCGGGTTCAACGTGGGGTGGTTCGAAAGCTGAGAAAAAGAAAATGATAGCTTCGGTACACATACCCAGAATCAACATCTCGTTGGCTCCCGTATAGTGATTAATTTTAAAGAGTGCGCCAAGGATAACGAGGGATGCGCCCCAGCCATACAATTTCGACATGAAATTTTTGTATCCCTTACTGCTAACAAAACTTGTTAAACCCATAGTATTGTTGTTTTATTTGTTTTTATTCACGTTATTTTTTGCTCGTATATTGATGAGTTTTTTCGTAAAAGGTCATACGAAATTTTGCAGGTTATTTTAATTATAGATGCGTGAGGCCCTGGAGGGGTTATCATCCTTCTGCCTGCCCATGAAATCCTGCACACAACGGAAACCGATGTAGCATTTGGAAGAATCCTGATATTCATAGGCGCGCGTTGAAACCTGGATGTAATACGATATGTCCTTCCATGAACCTCCGCGGATAACTTTACGTTTCAGGGCGGGAGGATCGTCTTCTTTGCTGTTGTATTGATAGGTAGGGTTCATATCCCAGGTGAAATTGGAGGATGATTCGTCCCATGCGTCGGAACACCATTCCGATACGTTGCCAGCCATGTCATACAATCCAAAATCATTGGCTGGATAATGGGCTACGATTACCGGAGTAGCTCCGCCGTCATCAATGTAATTACCGCGCAATGGCTTGAAGTTGGCCAGGAAACAGCCTTTATCGTTTCGGGTGTAAGGGCCGCCCCAGGGATAGGCGCTGAAGCTGTTGCCGCCGCGGGCTGCCCATTCCCATTCAGCCTCGGTAGGAAGCCTGAATTCGCTGAGCGAAGCATTGTTTTTACGTGCCAGGTAAGAATCCATCAGACGGGTGCGCCAGATGCAGAAAGCAGAGGCCTGTTTCCAGTTTACGCCGACAACAGGATAATTATCATAAACCGGGTGCCAGAAATACTGCTCAACCATAGGGTCATTATAACTATAGGCATAGTCATGCAGCCATGCCAGGGTATCGGGATAAACGTTGACGGTTTCCTTGCGGATATAAACCGAACGGTCTTTCATGCCCTGGGGACGGTTGGCGAAACCGGCGTTTTTCGAATCGGTTTGACCTGAATAATCTTTACGTGATGCTGCTTTTAAATCAATGAAGTAGTACTCGTAAAAAAGCTTACGGGTGTCAATTTCTTTTTTTCGGAAATAGCGCTCGTGTTCAGGAAGATACATGGATTCCAGTTGATCGCGGTATTCCTCGGACTGCCATTCGATCTCGGTTTCCCAGTTCAGGAAGGGCGGGTCATAGGTTTCGCCGGTTTTCTTGTTTTCCGAAATCAGGAAGTCTTCTGCGTTTACATCACCAAGGATACGACGGGCAATGGAATCACGGACCCAGTACACGAACTGCCGGTACTCATTATTGGTGATTTCCGTTTCGTCCATCCAAAAAGCCTTTACAGTAATGGTTCGCGGCGTATTCAGATGTGCATACGGGACGTCCTGGTCGCCGGGGCCCATCGTATATGAGCCCATAGGGACATAAGTCATTCCGAACGGATCGGGTTGATAAAACCTTTCCCTATCCTGCACTCCAATAAGTTCTCCATTGCCGGTGTTACGGCAACTTCCTAAAACTAATGCCACGAGTAAAAATAAAAGCAGTTTTTTCATTGTAGGTTGGTTTTGTTTGATTCTATTGCCATCACGGTCATACTGCATAGGTTTGTTCCTACAGATGGCAAATTATCAAAAGCCTGAATGAAGGTTAATCACTTTTCCAGCGCTTTGTAATAATCAGACAGAATCATTGCAGTATGCAAATAACGGTTTTTACGTTGCTTTATTATTTTATTCCCGTATTTTCCGAATGCAAATGTATGAAAAACACCTTCATTCATAAAAATTACAGGTATCGGGTATTACGGTAGCCTGATCTTGATTTTTCACGTTCAATCCTGAATATATACCGTAACATTATTTCATGACTGCCTGTGGCGCCTACCCGGCTGGTAGGTATGTCATAGGCGTATCCAATTTCAAGTTCCTTGGCATTCAGTCCTACCATGAGGGCTATAGCATCAGATAGCCTGTAAGAAACGCCTCCCCATACTTTTTTATTGTATGTGACCATTCCGTTAAAATCAGCCTGCAGGGTAGATCCATCGGATTTTACAAAAACTGATGGCGTTAATATGAAAGCCGGAAAGGCTGGAGATGCAAGGTTAATGCCGCCTCCGGCATAATAATGCCTTCTTAGGGTAAACGTTCCCACGCCTTCCGCTCCGCCAAGATCTTTTTCCGATTGAAGCAGTTGAGTCGACGAAAGTGAAAGGTAGTATTTGGGATTATTGTAGAAAATGCCTGCCGACATATCCGTGATTACAACTCCTTGTGATGATTTCCCGCTTAGCTGGGGGTCGCCTTCATCAACCCCGTGTAGTTTATTCATGTCAAGGGCTTTGTTGAGTAACTGGGCGTTCACGCCAATTCCCAGCACTCCGTTGCCGACAGTAAGATGATAGGCATATCCCAACTTTACAGCCATATCGGTATAGAAACCATACTTGTCCTGGACAATATTCAGGCCTATTCCCCCGTGAAGAAATTTAATCGGGGAATCGGCGCCAATTAATAAAGTTTGCGGATTGACTTTGTTGCCGTCCTCGTCTTTAAACCCAAGCCATTGTTCGCGTAAAATTCCCGTAACGCATATTCCTTCCGATAATCCGTAATGGCCGGGATTCACATCAGAATAGTTGAACATGTTATGCGTAAACTGAGGCTCCTGCTGAGCATAAATTTCAGCAAAGGGACAGTTGATCATCAACAGCACAACAACTGTGAAGCGCAGAATTGCAGGTATTTTTTCTTGGAGCGGCACAATACTTAAAAAACGACGCTAAAGTAGTAATTTTTTATTCTCTGGTTCATTGATTTTCAAGAATCTTGAAGGTTTTACCCAATTATATTCTATTTATTACTGACATTCAGTAAAGTAATCTGGCGGAACCCGGATTCATGTGGTAAGCAAACTGACCTTTAACGCCAGAATCGCTTGAGTAGTATAGTTCTCATACAAAATTAACTTTTTTCACTTTTTTTTCTTTTTAAGTAATTACTTTTTATCAACTGGACTATAAATATAAAATGAAATATTTGATATTTGCCAAAAAAACTCATCAGGCAAACAAACCAGAAATCAATACTCGTAAACTTATGAAAATCGACCGCCTCAGAAACATCATTTTATTTTGTGCAGGGCTTCTTATTTTAGCATCATGTTCAAAGTCAAACAGCCAGGAATCTGCCGTTTCGCAACCGGCGCAGGTTGAACAGCCCGCTGAGAAGCCGGGAAAAGTTCCGCAGATTACTGAGCAGGATATGGCAAAACTCAATCAGTTTGATCCCTCAAAAGTTTCTTCGGATATTGTTTTAAAAAACAGCGCTGAAGTATACACCAGCGATAACAGCAGGGCATTTGCTTTCAACGAAGTTCAGAAGAATGCTGTTAGCTGCCTTATCTACGGAGGGGTTTCGGAAGATAAAAAATGCCCAAAGTGGTTCAGTCAGAAAATATTACAATGGGACGCAGCTACAAAGCAATGGAAAACCTACTTTGACAGCGGTATAAAATATAATTCCGTTATAGCGGAAGATCATAAAGTAGCAGCCGGTTCCTGGTACTATACCATTCAATGGGTATGGGACCCCACCGCCAACGATTGGATTAAATTTGATGCCGATCTGCTCTTTAACGCGGTAAATGGTTAGTGGAAGCTTTGGTTAGGCTTGTGTTAATAATGAGAAGGGAGAGTTAAAAGCTCTCCCTTTTTTTTCTTATCTTTTTAATGACAGACAATTTTCCGAACTTTGCACCTCGCTAAAGCGCAGGCGCTAACGCGCTGTAATACAATCATATAAACTTAAATCATGATGTTTTCAGGAAACGCAAAACTTTTTTCAAAACGTTGGTTCATTGATTATGGGCTGATAACGCTAGGTTCTTTTATCCTTGCAGCAGGTTTCGTATTTTTCATCTCGCCTTACCGGATTGTTCCCGGAGGCGTCTACGGCATTTCCATTGTTATCCACTATATTACGAAAGGGATATTTTCCTGGGCGCCGGAAGGATTTCCTATCGGGCTGATGGGGCTGATCCTTAATATTCCGCTAACCATTATTGGTATAAAGGTGCTGGGCCCGAAATTCGGTGTGAAAACAGTTGTGGGATTTGTACTCTCATCGGTTTTTATGGATGGCATCACCATGTTTTGGGGTGAAAGGCCATTGGTTGAAGGCGACGCACTCCTTTCTTCCATTTTTGGCGGAGTTCTCATCGGCGCCGGGCTCGGACTCATTTTCAAATCGAAAGCCACATCGGGCGGTTCGGATATCATCGCCATGATCATTGCCAAATACACCAACATTCCCCTGGGACAATTAATGATTTATGTAGACTCAACGATCGTTCTGCTTGGACTGGTAGTATTTGCCGACTGGAAAATTCCTTTATATTCGTGGATCGTTATTTATGTTACCGGAAAGACCATTGACGTGGTAATTCAGGGAATGAGTGTCGATAAAACGCTGTTTATCATTTCCGACAAATTTGAAGAAATCCGTGACAGCATTATCAATGACTTACAGCGCGGCGGCACCTATATTCCCGGATCGGGCATGTATAACGGAGCCAGTAAAACCATTATCTTCACGGTTGTTAACCGCCGCGAAATGGCTATCCTTGAGGAATATATCCACAAGGTTGACCCGAAAGCCTTTGTTACCGTACTCGAAGCCAATGAGATTCTGGGCGAGGGATTTAAGTCGCTGAGGGATAAGATTTCAGATTAAAGCATAGGCCGGCATCATCGTTGGTGGTGAAAAAAGACAAACGTGCGATTGTTTGTAATGTGGGAGGTTAGAAGCTGCTGGTTTTAAGATACCGGCTGATTACAGATGCTCCGTTTCCGGCTTCCGGCCTGCCGCCTGCGTTATTTGATATGCGTGAACAATAAGTTCAAATCCTTCACCGGGCAATCATGTTACCGGTGAACTGTCCGGGGAATGTCAATACCATAAAACTTAGAAAAATGATAAAAAGTCCGAGTTTTCTGCAACCTGAAAAAATATTTTCTGCAAACTGGTTCCGCTCATATTCCTATATTGTGATCGGTACCTTCATCATGGCGTGTGGATATGTCCTGTTTATCAGTCCCGAAAAGATAGTTCCGGGCGGAGTTTACGGGATAGCCATCATGCTTCACCATTTGCTGGGACTTCCAATCGGACTCACGGCGCTGGCTTTTAATATTCCGCTGACCATCATCGGCACCCGGATACTCGGGCCGCGTTTCGGCGTAAAAACAGTCGTCGCCTTCGTCCTGACTTCCGTATTTGTTGATCTGTTGTCGTATTTTCACGGAAATGCACCGCTTGTGGAAGGCGAAACACTGGTATCGGGAATTTTCGGCGGATTGCTGGTAGGCATCGGCGTGGCGCTTACGTTCAAGGCAAAAGCCACCAGCGGCGGCAGCGACGTTGTTGCCATGATTCTTGCTAAATACACTCACCGGCCGCTCGGGCAACTGATGATGATCGTTGATTCGTCAATCGTCTTGTTGAGCTTCCTTGCCTTTGGTGATTGGCGAATTCCCCTTTTTAGCTGGATCACAATTTTTGTCATTGGCAGGGTAGTCGATACTGTCATGCATGGATTTTCTTACGACAAAACCTTATTCATTGTATCGGAAAAATACAACCAGATTCGCGACAGTATTATCACCGACCTGCATCGCGGCGGTACCTTTCTGCATGGTGAAGGAATGTATAACCAGGCACAGAAACAGATAATTTTTACCGTGGTCAATCCGAGGGAATTGTCGATGCTACAGGAATATATACACCGGATTGATCCGGATGCTTTTGTTGCCGTTCTCGACGCCTATGAAATTCTCGGGAAAGGTTTTAAATCGCTCTCCGAAAAAGTGGAAGATCAGTCGTAAACGCGGATACGTTTACCTGAACAATCGGATGATGTCGTTGCCGTTGGCTAAAATCAGAAGTCCGAAGAGCAGGACCATGCCCACAATCTGAGCATATTCCAGGAATTTGTCACTGGGTTTGCGCCCGGTGATGATCTCAACGAGGACAAACAGTACATGTCCGCCATCCAACGCCGGAATTGGCAGTATATTCAGGATTGCCAGCATGATCGACAGGAAGGCCGTCAAAGCCCAGAACGATTCCCAGTCCCAGGTTGCAGGGAAAATTTTACCGATCGTGATAAAGCCTCCCACCGATTCATATGCCTTAACGTCTTTTGAGAAGATCAGTTTCAACTGTTTCCAGTAATTATCGATGCCTTTCCAGGTTTTGACAAAGCCTGCCGGAATAGCCTGAAATGCATTATAATGCCTTTCGCTGAGGTTGAAATAAGTGACCGGTGGTTTGGGGGCCACGCCGATCAGTCCCTTTTCCGGGACTTTTACACGGATTCTGACCGTATCGTTCTCCCGTAAGGCAACTACAGTTACTTCCTGGTTTTTATGTTTTTGTATTTCGGCCCGGAACATGTCGAAATATGGCGTGCTCAGTGTATCAATGCCGATAATTTTATCGCCTTTTTTGAGGCCTGCAGCTTTGGCAGGCGACGATTTGGCAAAATCATCCACTTCGAAAGGAATCCTGACGCTGATAAAATCGGCGGACTGGCTTTTGATCATCTTTGAAAGAAATCCTTCAGGAATCACGACTTCAGCAGGTTTGCCGTCACGTTCAACCTGGATGGTCCGCGCTTTCTCGAGCAGGATATGGCTGGGTATCTTCGAAAAATCTTCCACAACAGCATTGTCGATGGAGATGATTTTATCGCCATTACGAAGCCCCAGTTCATATCCGAGTGAATCGACGGCGATACCGTATTTCACTTCAGAAGTCGGAAGATATTGTTCGCCCCATATTGCCAGCGTGGCAATATAGATGCCGATAGCCAGGACTATATTCATGATAACGCCGGCCACCATGATAATGAGTCTCTGCCATGCCGGCTTGGCGCGAAATTCCCACGGTTGGGCCGGTTGCTTCATCTGCTCGGTATCCATCGATTCATCTATCATTCCTGAAATCTTTGTATAACCGCCTAAGGGCAGCCAGCCAATTCCGTATTCCGTATCCCCTTTTTTAAACTTGAAAATCGAAAACCAGGGATCGAAAAAGAGGTAAAATTTTTCTACCCGCGCTTTACAAGCCTTGGCGGACAAAAAATGGCCCAATTCATGAATGAATACGAGGATCGTAAGGCTAAATAGAAGTTGGACTGTTTTGATGAGAATTTCCATAGGTTATGTTGGGTTCTTCGGGGTGTAAACTGGACGAAAAAAGTTTTCGAATGTCATCTGGCAAGTGATTTTATCAATTCCTGGGCCACAAGCCGTGTCTCGGTATCCGTTGCAACAAAATCACCGAAGGATGGCGCTGCGACAAAGCTGATTTTTTCCATACAACTCTCTATCAGATCTGGAATCTGTAAAAATCCTATCTCATCGCGAAGGAAGGCATTTACGGCTACCTCGTCGGCAGCGTTCATGATGCAGGCCATGTTCCCGCCTTTTGCCAGGGCTTCATAAGCGACAGGCAGGCAACGGAAGGTATCCGGATCAGGATTTTCGAAAGTGAGCTGAGGGTATTTCGTAAAACTGAACCTCGGAAAATCGCTGGTTAAACGCCGGGGATATCCGAGGGCGTATTGAATGGGAAGGCGCATATCGGGCAGGCCGAGCTGGGCTTTTATGGAGCCGTCGGTAAACTGAACCAGCGAATGGACAATACTTTGCGGATGAACCACTACTTCAATCCGGGAAGGTGGCAATCCGAAGAGCCATTTTGCTTCGATTACCTCCAATCCTTTATTCATAAGAGAAGCGGAGTCAATGGTCACTTTATTTCCCATGCTCCAGTTGGGGTGTTTCAGTGCTTCGTCTTTGGTTACGGTAGCGAGGTAGGACCGGTCTTTGCCCCTGAAAGGCCCCCCGGAAGCCGTAAGGATGATTTTTTCGACAGGGTTATGAAATTCTCCTGCCAGGCATTGGAAAATTGCCGAATGTTCCGAGTCGACAGGATAAATGTTGATTCCTTTGCTTTGGGCCAAACCGGTAACCATTTCACCTGCCACAACGAGGGTTTCCTTATTGGCCAGCGCAATGGCCTTGCCGGCTTTGAGGGCATTTAAAGTAGGCTTCAGCCCCTGGAACCCGACAAGTGCTACAAGCACCATGTCAATGGTTTCCATTTCCACAACCTGGCAGATGGCCTCATGCCCGGCATATACCTTTATATCGTACGGGTCCAGCGCCTCAAACACACGCTGATATAAGGATTCCATACCTATAACCACGGCATTGGGTTTAAATTCAATGGCCTGGCGGATCAGCAATGCGGCGTTGGAATGAGCGGTGAGCACTTCCACATCAAGTTCGCGGGGATGGCTCCGTATTACATCCAATGCCTGCGTACCAATGGACCCGGTAGAGCCAAGTACGGCAATCTGACGTTTCATGGAAGTGGAATTATTGCTCGGCACGGGAATGATGTGTTTGTAATCAGAAGAGAATATAATCGGCCGGGTTTACCGGACTGCCGTTTATCCATAATTCAAGGTGCAGATGCGGGCCGGTGCTTAACTCTCCCGATTCGCCGATAATGGCAACGGTTTCGCCGGCACGTACTACGCTTCCTTCTTTCTTCAATAACACCGAATTGTGTTTGTAAACCGAAATAATGTTGCCAGGGTGCGAGATTGCAAGAACATTACCGGTTTCGACCGTCCATCCCGAAAAAATAACTGTTCCATCCTGAACGGCTTTGATGGGTTCATCGGTGTTGGCAACAATATCAATGCCGAAATGTTTAAGCAAAGGATTGAATTTACTGCTGATTACACCTTTAACCGGCGTAAAGAAAGTATAACTCCGGCTGGTAGCGGAACTCTTTTCAGAAGGGGCATCAGAATAAAACAGGTTGTATTTGCTCTGGTTTTCGTAATCAAGCCTGAGTAACGAGTCTTCGGGCGACCGTTTGTCGAAAATATCGGTATAGCTCTTTTTGATGGCAGTATCGGATTTCGCTTTTTTCTGTACGGATAATGAATCTCCCAACACCAGCCTCAGGTTCTGAAGATAGAGCTGGTTGCTCTCCATAGCGCGTTCGATGCTGTCGCTGCGCATCTGGAGCTCATAAATACGCCGCTGCATGGCTACATCGGTATATCCGGGGATATATTCCCTGAGAGGGGTAAAAGCAATAATGTAAGAGGTGATGAAAACCAGCACGATGGAAAGCAGACCTAACACAACAAATACATTCATTCGGGTTAATTTGAATGATAGCTTTTCTTCAAAAGTCTCTTCATTCAGTATAACCAGCCGGTATTTAACGCGAAGGCGTTCCTGCAGTACCTGCCAGATTTTTTCGCCTTCTTCTTTTATTCCACTCATAATTCCGGAATCATGCGGATTAATGGTGCAAATATCGGAAAAAACAAGCATAACACGTTCCCAATCACTATTAAGCCTGTATTTTAAGATTTATTATGCTTTTCGAAGAATGGAACCGGATGAACGGTCTGATCTGCAAAACGGCCGTTACGGCGGGGAAAATGCACCGTATGCGGAGAATACGGCTGAGGCGCAGGTCGGATAAAGGAAGGCGTAAGGCTGAAAGATAAACCGGAGATGAAGAGAAATCTGGCTCCCGGCTGTATAGACGGGGCCGGTATATTATGCCGTTTGAACCAGCGACGGGAATGTGTCGCGAAAAACGGAAAGGAACCCGGAACCCTGCTGCCGGCGGTAAACCTTCTGCGGCTAGCCTTATTGGTTCTTACTGAAAAATAAAATATTTTTGCATTCTGAGAGTTATTAGAATACCCATAAGGCACAAGGCATCATTCATTTAAAAATGTTATTTTGAAATTTCGTACTCTTTCCCGATATATTCTGATCCCGGCTTTATTTCTTGGCCTGGCGCTGACGTTTTCATGCAGCACCAAGAAGAATACCTTTACCCGCCGGGCGTTCCACAACGTAAATACACACTATAACGTGTACTGGAATGGAAATGAAAGCTTTAAAACGGGAGTGACGGAGCTTCAGTCCGCTGTGCGCGACAATTATAATAAAGTATTGCCGGTATTCAATTACGGCACGCCTGAAGAGGCGAAAAAGGTGACCGGTCGTATGGACAGGGCCATAGAAAAGGCTACGATAGGCATACGCAGGCACTCCATGGTTTTTGGTAATAAGGAATATAACAGATGGATTGATGACTGCTTCATGCTGATCGGCAAAGCGCAGTTTTACAAGCAGGATTACAGTACGGCAATCCGTACTTTTGAGCATATAATGTCGGAATACCAGGGCAAGCCCGTTTATTATGAAGCTTTGCTCTGGATAGCCCAGGCCAATATCCAGCAGAAGAGATACGAAGAAGCGCTTGTCCGCCTTGATGAACTTGATGGACTGCTCACCAGGGAAACGGTGCCATTCCGTATACGCAAGACGTTACCGCTTGTATATGCCGATTATTATCTGAGGACCAAGAATGTTAATGCGGCCCGCAATGCCCTGCTGCAAGGCATTGAATTAAACACGGGCGGTAAAACCAGGGTCCGGCTGTATTATATCCTCGGGCAGTTGTACCAGCAGGAAAAGAACTTCGCCATGTCGACGGAGTATTTCACCAAAGCAGCCAAAGGGCCTGCCTCTTTCGAAATGGCGTTCAACGCGCGAATCAGCCTGGCCAGGTCGTTCGATGTTTATTCAGGCGATAAGGCAGGTCTTGAAAAAGAGTTGCGGAAAATGCTCAGGGATGGCAAGAACAAGGATTTCCGCGACCAGATATATTATGCCCTTGCAGAACTCTCGCAAATTGATCAGAATGATACGCTGACCATGAGTTACCTGAAGAAGTCGGTTGCAACCAGCACGGATAATGATTTTCAAAAAACGACCTCTGCGCTGAAGCTTGCCGGTATGTACTTCGACAGGCAGAATTATGAAATGGCTCAGTCTTATTACGATACCACGCTGCAGGTTATCCCCCTGGATTATCCCGATTATAACGCTATCAACTCCCGTACCGTCACATTAACCGAGCTGGTGCAGAATCTGCAGGTGGTAAAATATGAAGACAGTCTGCAGCGCCTGGCCGGGATGCCGGATGAACAACTCAATGCCATTATTCAAAAGATTGTTGAAGACTATAAAAAGGAAGAACAACGCCGTAAAGAAGAGGAAGAACTTCAGCAATCCCAGATGGCGGCGCCCACCAATGCCCTGAATATGCGTAACGAGAATATCCAGAATATAGGCGGCGGCGGATGGTATTTCTATAATCCGTCGGCTATCAGCTTTGGTTACAGCGAATTTATTCGCAAATGGGGGCGACGCAAGCTGGAAGATAACTGGCGTTTGAGCAATAAAAGGCCCGTCGTATCGGCGGATGAAACGGAAGTGGCAGAAAATGAGCCTTCTGATTCAGCCAGTAATATTGTGGATTCGGTAAAATTTGTGAAGAAAAGTACCGACCCGAAAGACCCGAAAACTTACCTCCAGCAACTCCCCAGGACTCCTGAAGCGCTGGCTTTGTCGAACAAGCACATCGAAGATGCCCTGACGAACCTGGGATATATTTACAAGGACGGCCTGCAGGATACCCTGAACAGCATACAGACTTTTGAAAACCTGATTAAACGTTTCCCCGACAGCAAGAATGCCCAGCGTATTTATTATCAGTTATATCTCATCTATTCAGGTATTCCTGATTCGGCTAATGCGGAAAAGTACAAAAATACCATACTGAACCTTTTCCCCGGGAGCGAATACGCGCGTACCTTGCAGGATCCCGATTATTTGGCGCAGATCCTGGCCAGGAAAAACCGGGCGCTGTCGCTGTACGAAGAAACCTACCAGGCTTTTGAACGAGGGCAGTACCGCATGGTGATGCTTTATTGCAATGAAGCCATCAGCAGTTACAAAGACAAAGACTTGCTTCCCCGCTTCGAATACCTGCGGGCGATATCGCAGGGGAAAACCGTTTCGATAGATACAATGCTTGTCTCGCTGAATAATATTGTCGTTGACTATCCTTCAAGTCCCATCATCCCGCTCGTTCAGGAAGTTTTACAGAAATACAGCAAAAAGCAGCCGCCGGCAGCCTCGCCGGCAGCCACCGCACAGGCCGCGACAACCGGAAACCAGCAGGGAAGTGCTCCAGCCCAGGCTCCGGCTTCCGCTCCGGCAACAACCGGATCTATCTTTACTTCCGATACTATTGTTCCGGATATCTATAGGTTCAATCCTAAGCAGACGCATTTCTTTATCATGATGGTTGACCAGAATACGGTTAATATTAATGCACTGAAGGTCCGTATAGCGGATTTCAACCTGAAGAGTTTCCCGAATGATAACATTACGGTGAATGCTATTGTGCTTGAAAGCGGATGGCAGATGCTGACGGTCAGCAGTTTCGGTAACTCGGAAAAGGCCATGAATTATTTCAATACGATCATGCAAAGCGATTATGTGCTTTCACAGCTTAAGACTGCCAATTACCGGAGCTTTGTGATATCCATGGAAAATTATCCCGTTTTCTACAGGGAAAAGAAATACCAGGGTTACATTAATTTCTTCAATAAATACTATAAAGGGTAGACCTCTGCTGATTTCTTCTTTTTAAGCCGGGCCCCTCAACACCGGTTCCGCCAAATTTTCCGGTACATTTCATTGTATTATCGGATTAAAAGTTATTTTTGCTACAAAGAAATATTTACAATGGCAATTACTAAACCTACTCTTCCCGAAACGCCTTCGGTAAACCTGCTTGGCAGCGGCACAGAAATTAACGGCGATATCCGTTCGAATGGCGATATTCGCATTGATGGCAGCCTGAACGGTACGATAAACTGCTCGGGCAAAGTAGTAATCGGCTCCACCGGCCGGATCGAGGGCGAACTCATCTGCCAGAATGCCGATATTTCGGGCGAAGTAAAGGCAGGCGTCAGAGTGGCGGAACTGCTGACCCTTAAAGCCACGGCTGTCCTGTGCGGCGATATCATCACCAATAAACTCGCCATTGAACCCGGTGCCGTTTTCACCGGTACCTGCAAAATGGAAAGTCAGAATTCCGTCAATGGTAAAACAACGGACGAAGCACAAACGGAACCAGCTTGAAGAAGGGCGTAAACAATTTGATGGATATGCCCGCTATTCGAACCTCGCCATTCAGATGTGTGTAATCATTGGCGCAGGAGTATTTGGCGGTGTAGAAATTGACCAATGGCTTAAGCTGCGTTTCCCGGTTTTTACGTTGATTTTAACAGTATTTTCTTTTTTAGCCGCAATCTATATCGCCATAAAGGATTTTATCCGAAAGAAATGAAGACGACACTCAGCCGCTTTTTCCGAAATTTGATTGTTTTTACACTCGTCGTGGCCGCAGCCTGCGCAGCGCTTTTTATCTTCATTCCGGCGCTGTGCTCGCCAATGCTTCCCTGGTTGCTGGCATTTTTCTTTGTGATCACATTAGCCGTTTTTTATATCTCCCTGAAAGCAAGCCGTGAAAAATTAAGCCGGTTTGTAAATTTTTACATGGTGATGAGCATGCTAAAGATATTCATGCTGCTTGTGGTCACAGCAATTTACCTTTATCTGAGACGCGACGATGCGCTTCGCTTTTCCGTTTCGCTCCTGGTTTTATTTTTCGCTTACCTGATTTTTGAAGTCATCTGGCTCCTGAAAATACGGGGAGACAACTAATCTTCTGGGCGTTTGCTTTTTCCTGGCTGTTAAAACTTTTTCTTTATTCTTTTGTTGATCATTGACCGGGATCAACACAAACCCGTTTTTTAGTTAATTTTGCAGTTCAATCGATAAATCAATGATTTATATCACCCGTCGAGAGCGTTTCAATGCAGCCCACCGGCTTTTCCGGACCGATTTTTCGGATGAAAGAAATGCGGAGGTCTTCGGCAAATGCAGCAATCCTTTGTGGCACGGGCATAATTATGAACTCTTTGTGACGCTAAAAGGCGAACCGGATCCAGAGACCGGTTTCCTGGTTAACCTTAAAGCCCTGAGCAGCTTAATCGGGCAATTGATTATCGAGAAGCTTGACCATCATAATATTAACCTGGAAGTTGATTTCATGAAAGATAAACTGGCCTCTGCTGAGAACCTGGCTATCGGGATATGGAATGAACTGGCAGCGCCGGTCCGCAACATGGGCGCCGAGTTGTATTGTGTTAAGCTATGCGAAACCGAAAATAATTTTGTTGAGTACTTCGGAAACTAAAAGGCATGTTTTCAGCAATTTAAGCTGATGACAAACCATAAAACACTTACTACGCACTATTAACTGACCCCCATGAGCAGCGAAATCAATGACCCGATGAAGGTTGAAAACAACATGGACGATTATCCTGTTCAGGATGGTTATGAGAAACGCGACTTGTACAATCAGAAAACCATCGGGGAATTAGCCGGCCATTATAAAGAAATTTTAAGGCTTGTCGGCGAGGACCCCGGCCGCGAAGGACTGCTAAAAACCCCGGAACGGGTATCAAAGGCCATGCTGTTCCTTACTCATGGCTACGATCTGAACCCCGAGGAAATGCTTCGTTCGGCGATGTTTGAAGAAGATTACAAACAGATGGTAATTGTTAAAGACATTGAAATTTATTCGATGTGCGAGCATCACATGATCCCGTTTTTCGGGAAAGCGCATGTGGCTTATATCCCAAACGGACATATTGTGGGACTGAGCAAGATTCCGCGCGTGGTCGATGCCTTTGCGCGAAGGCTGCAGGTACAGGAACGCCTTACCACCCAAATCAAGGAATGCATCCAGAACACGCTGAAGCCGTTGGGCGTGGCCGTTGTGATTGAAGCCCAGCATATGTGCATGAGCATGAGGGGAATTCAGAAACAGAATTCGGTGACCACCACCTCCGATTTCACCGGCGCCTTTCTGATTGATAAAACCCGCGCCGAGTTTCTCCACCTGCTCGGAAGCAAACTGCACTGACGCCATCGGGCGTTTTGACCTGGAACTGACGCTATACCCGGGAATGTAACAAACAGCAATGGCTTCGAGCAGGCAAAATGCTTACCGAACGCTTTTTTTAATGTACTTTTGGGAGTAAGCGTTAAATATTCTTTCGGCTTCCAGGGACGCCATACGGTCAAAAGTAAGGTTGTTTTTCAGCGCCTTCCTTTCGATTTCCTTTCGCCATGATTTGCAGCCTTCCATCTGTGATTTCAGGTATGCGATGCGCAACGCTTTATATTCCGCTTTTGCCTGTCCGCTGTAAATGATGTAATTGATATAATTTGTTGTGACCTGTTCATACGGCTGGCCCTTACGTTGCGAAACTTCCTGAAGGCTGTCGGTTACCGGTTTCTTATCCTTTAATTCCGCCTCCAGGAAGCTGAATAAATCGTCCTTCGATATTTTATCATCCTCAATTGGCACCGCTTCATAGATGCCCGTTCGCGCTTTCAGGACATCAGGCTGGTTGAGTATATTAAAGTATTTGCAGGTTGGCCTCGATTTGAGAAAGTCTTCCCAATAGGCTTCTTTGTTCATCCAGTAGTAATGAATGGCCTGGTGACGGTATTGCTGTATCTGGAACAGGTTAAAGGAAGTCAGTATCAGTAAAAAGGTAATGACAAGGGCCTTCGCTATCTTTTTAGTCCGGAACTCATCAATCAGAGCGGCAAGCGGTAAAGCCATCAATCCGTAACTATCAATAAAGGCCCTGTTGCTGTAACCTCCGCCAAACCACCAGCTCCACCAGGATGAGAGTATAAAAAGGTTAACCAGAAAGAATATCAGGACGGCAAAGGAGAAAGGCCGTTTTTGTTTAAACAGAAAAACAATGCCGGTTGCGGCAAAAAGCATCACAGGAGTATAAATAAACCACCCTTTCCGGTAGCTGAACAATATATTGAGCAACCGGGGATGATTGAAATAAAAGGCGCTGCCGTCTTCTCCGTAGGAAAAGAAGAGAAACTGCCCGGAAACCTCGTGCCAGTAAAGGAATTGCGGCACCCACACCAGGATGCACAGCAGCGCCATCACGATAATCTTTGGCCATTGGCGCAGTAAAACCGGTACCTGTTTCCCGAAATCTTTCATGGCTGCGATCCCGAAAAGCGGGATCAGAAGCAGCGCAACAGCATTGGTAGGCCTTATCAGTGTGATTAAACCTGCCAACAGTCCCAGCAAAATTGAATATTTCCAGTTGTAACTATTCTCCCGCCATTGATCGACCAGATAAATGAATATCGAAATCAATGCAAAACTGTAGGCATGCGACATCGGCGCCTCGTAAGTGACATAATAGAAAAGGTTTGTTCCAAAGCCTATGATCAGTATCGTAAATGCTGTTGCTGTGTCAGAAAAATACCTTAGCAGCAGTTTTCGCAGAAATATCAGCCCCAGGATGAAATAAACCCAGGCGCTGAAAGTAAGCGCCACATGATAGGGAAACGAATAACCGTCGGCAGCGTATTTACCTGATATTTTTGCGTATTCATGGGCGATAAGGAAAAAAGGCGAATACATGCACGACATGCCCATGGTGGTAAGAATCGCCTTTTTGCCGGTCGGCGTCTCAATGGGCCAGATCCATTTACCCCATGTTTGGATATCCTTTTCGTAAAATTTTAACGTAAGGTCCTTTTGGATAAAAGCGGCCGGCAAATAGGCATAGTAGGATTTAATATCCCAGACCACAACTCCTTCTTTCCCTTTATATTGCTGATGGTTGAAATCGACAATCGGAATAACAATGATGTAAATAAGTACAACCAGAAACGATAGACTTACTTTTTTAAATTTTGGCATGTCTTGAACGATGTTTGATAAAATGATTCATTTCAGCTCTTTAAATTTCAATTTCCAAGGTTGACATCCGGTATCCGGTGACGATCGTCATGAACTTTTCGATGGTCAAATCTAAACAAATTCGTTGATTTTCTGTATTTGTTGTTGCCAGTATCATTACCGCGGGATTGAGAAACCGGGAACCAAAGGCTGCCTTGCTAAAAATTCAGGCGATAAGAAAGGATGTGATCCAAATATGCTTGGCATGCCGATAATAGTATATACTGGGTGTGAGGCTGGTAAAAAGACCGGTGCGAAATTATTTCATTTCCTTCTGTCCGGTTATTGATGGTTTTGCATTACCTGACTATCAACGCGAAAAATGATAAATCTTATAACCATGGAAATTTTCGTTGCATTCTACTTTCCGGAAGGCTCCTGCCAATTTTCTATAGATCATGTTTTCGGGATCAACCTGTACCGACCATCCATCGAGATAAATTGCGCTCTCGCAGTTTAACAGAAGGGTATCATTCACCTGATGTGCACTGTTGATTGGGAAAACGTGGTCGGTATTCAACCTGGTACGGGTGTTTTTATAATCTTTAAAATATTCAGGGTTATAATAGTAAACGAAGCCTTTATCAATCCATTCCGGACAGAGATATACAGCCGTTTTCCCTGTTTTCCACTGCCTTATTGTGTTTACCAGCTCCTGCGTATTGCGCTCATCGCCTGTCCGCGGATTGTAAGTGAAAAGCATCAGGAAAACAGCCATTACCGAAAGCGGATAAAAGATCCAATTCTTGCCGGAGCCGATAAAATGGATAGAAACAGCAATAACCAGGTAATATCCGATAGATATAAAAATCAGGTATCTGTCCAGAAACATTGGCGTTACAAGCGAAATCAGGAATATCAGCAGGTAAGGTACCAGGAACCAGATAAGGATGACTTTTATATTACCGGGCGGAATTCCTGATATTTTTTTTCTGTTGAGGATCAACAGTATTAATGCCGTGACCATTAACAAGATGAATACCACTGTGTTAACCGGTGCATTGCTGAATTTCCATAAATTGGTGTATAAATCTTCAGGAGTCGGCGAAGGCACCCAGGTCCCTTTATCATTGAATGTTGAAAAACGGCTGATCAGTAACCGCAGGTATGGCAGGTAAAGTACAAAGGTCAGCAGGCAGATGAAACAATACTTTTTTAAAATGGCTTTGCGGAAATCCCTGATGAAGACGACCGCTATCACCTGAGCCAGTATAACAAAAAAACCAAGAAAGTGAGAGTATATCAATAACGTATTGGAAAACAATAAACTGATAAAATGCTTCCGGCCGCCCTTATTCCCGGCTAATGATAGAAATGAATACATTGAAATGGTGGTCAGTAATGTAAAGAGTGGATACACCCTTGTTTCGTGCGCAAAGAAGGTGTGAAAGTTGGAAAAGGTAAACAACAATGAAGCAAGCAAAGCTACACGGACGTTCAAGAATTTTTGTCCAAGTTTATAGATAAAAACTACGGTCAATGAACTAAATATTAACGGCAGAATTCTCACCGACACTACCGAGATGCCAAACAATTTGATCCAAAAATGCAGTAATATGAAATACAGAGGAGGATTGTTTTCATCCTGCATCATGGCGGCAAAAGTGCTAAAATCAGCCTGAGAGTAAAAAACGGTGAAAGGCTCGTCGCCTCCCAACGATCCATTGCCGAGGAATAGAGCTTTAATTATTAAGTTGATGGCCAGCAGTAATATCGGGATTAATAAATCATAGTAAAATTGCTTTGAATGCATGGATTTCATAAGATTCTGATTTTGGGATGTCTTCAACCAGATATTTATTTAAGCTATAATGCTGATACCGGGATTTGATTTCTCAATGAGTTGTGCCTTATTTCCTGCCTCCGGAAAGGTACACCTTTTTTCAGAATCAGGAAAGGGCTTATGAGTAATAATACCAGATTGGATCAGGCGCCCGGGATTATTTATCATTAACCTGACATTGAAAACCAATGACCTGAAATGATTGTTATGGTTTACTAATCAAGGGGGATTAGATTTCCGGATCCTTTTTTTGCTCCGTAAATCTGCTCGGGGTGCCCCTTATAGTATATATTCCCACGGTTCATAATTTTATATTCAAGGTAGTAATTCACATTGATATAGCAATCATTGGTGCTGAGAGTAGACATATACGTATATACGGTTTTCAGATCCTGACAGTGAAAGGGCCCATAACCGTTAGCACATATGAAATTTACATTTGATATTCCCGAGATATTCATGTCGGCCGAACCGGTATGAATAGACATATGGGACAGTTTGGTTTTTACGATCAGGTTGATGTAGCCGCTTCCGCCACGTGCATCGATAAAAAGCGAATCTTCCCGAATGGTATCGGCACAGGTAACCGTGCCGGTGCTGAGATAATCAAGTTTCAGAAGATGGGGCAACGTTACATTGGCGATGAGTTTTCTGTCGTAGCTGCGCACCCAGTTGTATGTGTTCTCGTTGCGGATGGCGAGCGTGCTGTCGCTGATTTCGGTTACTATGCCGGGGAGAATGTTTTCACCGCCCTGCAATTCGATTTTATATTCGTCGCCCTGGATGATATTCAGATCCACATCGTCTTCCATGCGGATGGCGGTGAAATTGCCGGTCACCTCTCTTGCAACAGTGACTTCCTCTCCGGTGCTCTTCAGAAAATCGAATATATGGTCCTTTTTGCACGACGTAAGGCTGAAGAGTACAAAGGCCAGGACAAATGCGGCAGGCAGCTTCGCACTCTTTAAAAACCGGTGACGGGACCTTCTCATGTTCATATTTCGATTGCCGGATGGCTGTGGTATTAAAGTTTTTGACGGGTAACGGGACTAATGCGGTTTATATACGTACAAGGGTAACCGGTATCCCAATCCCAACCCGATAAAATCAGCCCTTGCCAGGTGCGAACGGAAGGTGAGGGTTGCGAAAACGTTCTTGTAGGCAAGATACTGAAGCCCGAACTTGAAGTACCCGAAACTTGGCGCCATGGTGCCGAAAACATACATCGCCGTGTTGAACATATAGGATAGTTTCGACATCCTTAACTGGTAAGCCAGGCTGATTCCCATCCGGTAAAGTTCATAGTCGTGTTTAATCATGACATCCTGAAGTTCGGCGAAATAAGGGTCGGATTGGTTTCGTGTGAAATCAAATCCCAGCCCGCCGCTGCTTTTAAACGATAACGGTGCAAGCAGGTCGCCTGAGAAATTGTAAACCATGAACGTCTTTCCGTATTCCTGTCCCATGTCTTTATATCCCATGGTAGCGGCCAGGTTCAGGTTGACGGATCTTTTCCCGTCGAATTCAAATTTGTACAACTCCGGCAGAAGTTTGCGGTTCTGATAAGCGTTTTCGTTGCTCAACCGGTATGCCAGCGCTACATTGATCGAAGGGGAGTTAATGCCATAGTTCGGGGTTTTGGTGGATCCGTTCGAAAAATGCATCAGGGCTAAGCCTGATGCCAGTTGAACCCGCGGGCTCATCCTCCAGCGATATTCAACCATCAGGTTTATGGCGGCATTCACATGCGAACCAATGGCCAGGTATTTATAATTGGTGACGGGATCGAAACATTTGGTCAGGTATCCTAATCCCAGTCCCACCCTGAAATTCAGCTCGTGTTTCACGTCCCGGACGATCGGGTAATTGATGTATGGGAACAGGGCATTGGAACGTCCCAGGAATTCGGAATTGCCGAGTTGCGAATACCAATAGGATATCCCGATGATCGGGTATCCGTATTCCGATTCCCATCGCTGCTGCCCGAAAGTTTCTTTGCCCAGGTTGATCTCAAAGGCGGGGAAATGGCTGTTAAAGATTTTCATCTCCAGATGATGGTTGATCAAAAAGCCATAGTTTACCCTGCCTTCGAGCAAAAGGTTTGAATTAATCAACTTATGCTGGGCTTTGGAAACCGAAGGGGTCGCCAATAAAGTTAAAGCAATGAATATAAATGCTTTATGTGATGGCGGATGGTTCCTTACTTTACTCTTTTTCACGCTGGTCATAAAAAAACGGCCTGGCCGGCCATTTATAAACGCAAAAGTACGATCATTCTTTTATTCCGTTGATAATTATTCATCTGATACGTCCTGAAACGCACAAATCCCCATCCCCGTAAGTTATCTGGAACAGCTCCGGGGCGCCCTTTTCTTTTACCACTAAGGCACTCAGAACACGCAGGGCACTAAGAAAGATTTACCACGGAGCCACGGAGGAACACGAAGAAACGCAGAGCATTACATCATTCTCAGTGAACCTAAGTGACCTCGATGCCTCCGTGGTTCCCTTCTCTTTTACCACGGAGCTACTAAGAAAGATTTACCACGGAGCCACGGAGCCAAAGGAATACAGAGAATTGCGTATTTTCTTAGTGAATCTCAGTGGTCTCAGTGCCTTAGTGGTTCCCTTCTCTTTTGCCACTGAGAATGTTCTGCCTTGATTTGTATTATTCATCTGATACATCCTGAAACG
>DAONEP010000041.1:0-27029 GCA_035403165.1 Bacteroidales bacterium
GGCCCACCTGGACTTGAACCAGGGACCTACTGATTATGAGTCAGTTGCTCTAACCAACTGAGCTATAGGCCCTTAAACTCTGCTTCAGAGTCTACCGCCAAAAGCGGATTTCTGAGTGCAAATTTACAATTTTGGAGAAGACTTTCCGCATCAACTGTTAATTTTTGCCAATTTGGCCGCGGTTTTTTTCAGGAATGGGACAAATCACTCATTGAGCCGGATTTTCACTTACTTTTGCGGCATATACACTAAAACCAATTTTCGATGAAACGTATTGCTGTCGTTGTTTTTCTGTCGCTGTTTTCAGTTGCTGCTTTTTCTCAAAAGCCGTCGGTGGAATCGATAACCAAAAGGTTCAGGCTGAGCTGGGAACCGTTTAACGACATCTGGATGGATGTCCCGGATTCCATCAATCCGAGGACTATCAACCAGGGCGTTAATATTTACGGGCTTTATATGTTTCCGATGGACAGGAAGGACCATATTTCGTTTTTTGTCGGAGCAGGCATCGGCGCCCATAACTTTTTTCATAATGCCCTTATCGGTCTGAATGATGGCGGTATTACTTATTTATATAATCTTCCCGATACCCTTGGAGGTACCACCATTGATGTAAAGAAAAGCAAAATTTCCGTAACCTATTTTGATGTTCCTTTTGGTTTTAAATATAAAATGAAGAATGACATGCACTTGACCCTGGGTTTTAAAGTCGGCTGGAAAATCAACGACCATTGGAAGTATAAGGGTGATTGTTATGAAGCGGATAATGTTCTGTACGCCACCGGTGCTACCATCAAACGAAAATACAGCAGGGTGCCCAATATCGATAATTTCCATTATGGCCCCTATATTTCCTTCGGCTATAAGTGGTTCGGCATCATGGCCAATTACCAGATTTCAACGCTCTTTGAGAAAGATTATGGCCCTGAAGTTTACCCGATTTCGGTAGGACTGACTTTTATGCCTTTCGGCTCAAAATAAAAGGATAAGCAAAAGCATCATAGCGGCGCCCACGACAAAACCCACGTAAACCTGGGTTGGGTTGTGGGCGTTGAGTTTTAAACGGGCAAACCCGGCAAGGCCTGAAAGTATGATCGTGCAGGCGATGGTCAGGGGAATATCGAGCATAAAACGGAGCGAAATGCCTGTCAGTGCTCCTGTGGCGGCTCCCCAGGCCAGCGTGTGAAGGCTGATTTTCCAGAACAGGTTAATCAGCATGCCGGCTACCATGACGATGATGGAACCATAGATAAAAAACAGGTAGATGGCCGGTATTGAAGCATCCTTCACCAGGTAGTACAGAAACATGTACGAGATCCCTGTTATCATCAGGGGAAGGGTACGTTCCCGCGATTCTTTAAGTTCGATGGACCGTACGCGGTCAAATTGTACGAGCATGAATGTTCCTGTAACCGGAATCAGGAAAGTAAACGTAAAAACCATCCCCAGCAGCCACAATTGCGCTTTTACCGGAAGTCCGAGGACGAAGATGGACGGCAATGTGCCGATGAGTATGAAACTTAACGTCGGGAGCAGCAGGGGGTGCAGTATATAGGACAGGATGCGGGCTATTCGGGTTTCCATGAAATTTCAGGTGATTTATGGGGTAATGCAGGCAGGAAGGCCATTTCGAAAAAAAACGAGCAGGCCAATGTTTCAACTCAGATGTTTCTCCTTAGCCGGGCGACCGGTATGTTAAGCTGTTCGCGGTATTTGGCAACGGTTCGCCTTGCGATCGGGTAGCCTTTTTTCTTGAGTATGGCGGTAAGTTCTTCGTCGGTGAGGGGATTATTTTTTTCCTCCGATTCAATGCAATCGGACAGTATTTTTTTTATTTCCCGGGTTGAAATCTCTTCGCCCTGGTCATTCTGGATAGCTTCGGAGAAAAAGCTCTTGAGCAGGAATGTCCCGAAAGGTGTCTGAACATATTTGCTGTTGGCAACCCTGGAAATTGTGGAAATGTCGAGGTTTACCCTTTCTGCAATATCTTTGAGGATCATTGGCCTGAGACGGGTTTCATCGCCATCGAGAAAGTAATTATACTGGTAATCCATGATCGCTTTCATGGTAACGTAAAGCGTATGCTGCCTCTGTTTTATGGCATCAATGAACCATTTGGCGGAATCTATTTTCTGTTTGATGAACATTACCGCTTCTTTCTGGCTGCCGGAACTCTTACGGCCTTTATTTTCACCATAAGCCTCAAGCATATCAACATAGGTCCTGTTGAGCCTCAATTCAGGCATGTTTCGCTGATTAAGCGTGAGTTCCAGTTCGCCGTCCTTGTTTACAATGATAAAGTCCGGAACAATGTACTGGTTGTCCCTGCCTTGTTCGCTGATGGCATTCCCGGGTTTCGGATTGAGGCTCAGGATAATGTTGACGGCTTCACGCAGGTCCTGTTCACTGCAATGCGAACGTTTCATGATTTTATCGTAGTGCTTTCTGATAAAATCGTCGAAATAGCGTTCGATAATGAGCATGGCAAGTTTGATACCCGGAACCGTTCCCAGGCGTCTCAACTGGAGGAGCAGGCATTCCTGAAGATTTCGGGCGGCAATTCCGGGAGGATCCAGTTCCTGCACAATTTGTAATATCCGCTCAATCTCTTTCCGGTTCGTGCTGATGTTTTGGGTGAATGCCAGGTCATCCACCATGGCATTCAGGTCGCGTTGAAGGTAACCGGCGTCATCCAGGTTGCCGATGATATTCTCGGCAATGATATTATCTTCCCTGGTAAGGCTATGCAGGCCGAGCTGTGCGATCAGCGATTCCTGAAATGAAGAACTGACAGCAAAGGGTATTTCACGACGTTCATCGTCCGGCGACTGGTTTCCTGCATTAAGTTTGTAAGCAGGTATTTCATCATCATCGAGGTAATCGGCAAGATTTATATCATTGTCCGGTCCTTCATCATCTGTTGCCGTTTCTCCGGCCGGAACATCGTCGGGTTCATTATCGGTATCGGGAGGCGTTTCATCACCGAATTCGTCAGAAATTTCAAGGACCGGGTTCTCTTCTATCTCCTGTTTGATGCGTTGCTCAAGGGCCAACGACGGTATCTGCAGAAGTTTCATCAGCAGTATCTGCTGAGGCGAAAGTTTCTGCAACATTCGTTGCTGTAATCGTTGGTTGAGCATTGAATGAGGATTACGAATTTGTTAATCAAAGTTAATCATAAATATCGCCGGAAGACCTCCCTGAAGCCTTAAAGATGAACGGGCCTGGTCTTTAAAATCTATGCGGATTTTTTAGAATTCTGCATTTTGAGGAGTGCGCGGGAAAGGAATGACATCGCGGATATTCGACATCCCGGTAAGAAACAGAATCATTCTTTCGAAACCAAAACCGAAGCCACTGTGGGGAGCCGATCCGAATTTACGGGTTTCAAGATACCACCACATATCTTTATCAGGAATGCCCAGTTCAACAATACGCTGCCTGAGTTTTTCATAATTTTCTTCGCGCTGCGATCCGCCGATAATCTCACCGATGCGAGGGAAGAGCACATCCATGGCGCGAACGGTTTTCCCGTCGTCGTTCTGCTTCATGTAAAATGCTTTGATCTCTTTCGGGTAGTCGGTAAGAATAACCGGTTTCTTAAAGTGTTGTTCAACAAGGTAACGCTCATGTTCGGCCTGCAAATCGATGCCCCAGGAAACCGGGAATTCGAATTTATGCTTGGAAGCCAGGAGTATATCAATAGCCCGCGTATAAGTGAGGCGTTCAAATTCATTTTCGGTGACGGAATGAAGACGCTGGATGAGTTCGTTGTCATACATTTTCTGAAGGAACTCAAGGTCGCTGAAACAATGGTCAAGCACGTACCGGATGAGGTATTTCACGAAATCCTCGGCAAGGTCCATGTTATCGTTGATATCGTAAAAGGCCATCTCAGGCTCTATCATCCAGAATTCGGCAAGGTGGCGCGGGGTGTTGCTGTTTTCGGCACGGAAGGTAGGGCCGAACGTGTATATTTCGGAAAGCGCCATAGCCCCGAGTTCACCTTCAAGCTGGCCGGAAACCGTTAGGTTGGTGCTTTTTCCGAAAAAGTCTTCCGTGTAATCAACATTTCCGTCTTCAGTTTTTGGAATGTTTCCGAGGTCAAGGGTAGTAACATGGAACATGGCCCCCGCGCCTTCGGCATCACTTCCTGTAATGACAGGCGTGTGAAGGTAACAGAATCCCTTATCGTTGAAATATTTATGAATAGCAAAAGATACATGGTGACGGATACGGAACACTGCACCGAAGGTATTGGTCCTGGGACGGAGGTGTGCAATTTCACGCAGGAATTCAAGCGTATGGCCTTTTTTCTGCAACGGGTAAGTGTCGGCGTCGGCAGTACCATAAACTTCGATCTCAGCCGCGTGAATTTCCACGGCTTGTCCCGATCCCGGCGATTCAACCAGGGTGCCGGTGACCGAAAGGCACGATCCGGTGGTGACCAGTTTCATCAGTTCTTCGTCAAAATTGGCCAGATCGGCTACAACCTGAATGCTGTGAATGGTCGAACCATCGTTGACGGCGATAAACGCCACGTTCTTGTTGCCGCGTTTTGTCCGCACCCATCCTTTTATATTCAGGATGCTGCCAATGCCAAGCTGGGAATAGTTTTTCAGTACCTGTTCAATCTTCGTTCTCTTCATTGCGCTCATAAAATATTCACTATTAATCTATTGTGGATTTCCTTGCCAGGAAGCAAATTTAAGAATATTTCCGGATTCCGTTGCATTCTACCAGGTTACGGTTTCCGGCGGTTATTTTATTCTTTCCGGGGATTTCCCCCTGAATGAAAAGTTTTACTTTTACTATCCTTACAGGTATGCAAAATAATTTTACAATACGGACACTTGAAGAATGGCTGCCGGTTGCTGATAAGCCATTGGTAATCAGCGGGCCGTGCAGCGCCGAAACGCGGGACCAGGTCCTGGAAACAGCCCGGGAACTAACGAAAATCCCACAGGTTAAAGTATTTCGTGCCGGCATCTGGAAACCCCGTACAAGGCCTTCGTCGTTTGAAGGAGTGGGAAACGAAGCGCTCAAATGGCTGCAGGAAGTGAAAGAAGAAACCGGTTTACTGACGGCCGTCGAAGTAGCAAAACCGGATCATGTTGAAAATGCCTTGAAGCATGGTGTCGATATATTGTGGTTTGGCGCCCGGACGGTTGTAAACCCCTTTAATGTGCAGGAACTATGTGAAGCCTTGAAAGGCCTGGATGTTCCGGTGTTGGTAAAGAATCCGCTCAATCCTGACGTAAAATTATGGTTGGGCGCCATTGAAAGGCTGTACAGAACCGGGATTTCAAAAATTGTGGCTGTTCACCGCGGTTTTTATTTTTACAGGCATGCCTTATACCGGAACCAGCCGATGTGGGAAGTACCCATTGAGTTGCAGCGACTGGCGCCCGGTCTGCCGATTGTTTGCGATCCCAGTCATATCTGCGGGCGCCGCGATCTGTTGCAGGGCGTGTCGCAAAAAGCGCTCGACCTGGGAATGTCGGGCCTGATGATTGAATCACATTTTGACCCGTTACACGCCTTGACTGACGCTAATCAGCAGGTGACGCCACAGCAGCTTGCCGGACTTATCAGCCGTTTGAGCGTCCGTAATATCTCGGGTACACCTGAATTTGAATCGCTGCTTGAGCAGTTGAGGCAGGAGATTGACAAAATTGATGCCGAATTAATCGATATACTTGCCAGGCGGATGAAGATTGTGGAAGACATCGGCCAGTACAAACGCGATAACAATATCACCGTATTGCAGATACGCCGCTGGGCCGATATGATTTCCGAACGCCTTGACGTTGGATCAAAACTGGGGCTTGACAAGGAGTTCCTCCTGAAACTACTTCAGATGGTGCATAAAGAAAGCATCAGGAAACAGGAAGAGATCATGGGTTTGAAGGAGGAAGAGGAATAAATGACTTTCAAATCTCAAGGACCAGCGTTCAGATCATTTTTCTGAGGCAAAACCCTCACATATACTTACAGCCACTTCTTTTTCTTAAATAACAGGATCAGGAAGCCTGAAAGTGCAACCATAAAGCCCATCAGCATCCAGAAGAAGTACGGGTGGTTTTGCAAAGGGAGGCCTATATTCATGCCGTACATGCTGGCGATGAGGGTGAGAGGCAGGATGATAACCGATATGATGGTCAGCGCTTTCATGATTTCGTTGGTCCGGTTTGTCTGTAACGAATCGAACGTTTTGGCCAGGCCTTCGATTAACTCTTCATAATCTTCGATCATATCCCACATTTTCTGGTAGTAATCGAGAATATTGCCCCAGTATTCTTCCATGTCTTCGGCATAGCCTTTAATCTGTCCACTCTCAAATTTCTGGAACAGGCGGAGCTGAGGTTTAAAAATGGTGTTGAGGTGAATGATGTTTTTCCTCGTCAGCGAAATACGCTCAATCGTTTTTTCGGCCTTTTTGCTGAAAAGTTCACGGTTGATCAGTTCCAGTTCAATGCCCAGCTTGCTGATGAGGGAAAGGGTTTCCTGCATCAGTTTTTCCAGAATCTTGTAAAGCAGGGCGTCGGATGTGGCGACCTGCAGGATTTCATAAGGATCGCTGTGTTCGTTGGCGCTGTTGAAAAGACTGCTGACCACCCAGTGGCTTTTACCGATGGTGATGATGTAATCCTTACCCCAGAAGATTTTCACTTCCTTGGTTTTCAGGAAACGATTCCACCGGTCGTAATGAGGGAAATGGAGAATGAGGAAATAATAATCGTCATAGATATCAATTTTGGGGCGTTGATTCACACTTTTACAGTCTTCGATGTCGAGGGGGTGAAAGTGGAAGTTGTTCTTCAGAAAGCCAAGGTCTTCATCGGAAGGGTCCTGGATATAATGCCATCTGAGGGTGCCGATTTTTATTGTCTGAATCATTGATGAGCCCCTGTTTAAATCGTATAACGATGATTTCTACATTCCGTGAATAATTTGACGGGCAAAAGTACGGTTTTTTGCCGGAGTGGTTTCCTCCCATCAGAAAAATGTAAAAATCAAAGATATCCTTCCCGGAATATCATTTTTGTCGGGTTTCGGGATTCCGGTTATCCTTTATCGTCCCAGCATCTTTTTCGGGTCCACCCACTCGGTGAATTGTTCATCGGTAACCAGCCCCAGGGCCAGAGCCGCTTCGCGAAGGGTGGTTCCTTCGGTATGGGCTTTTTTAGCAATTTTCGCGGAATTTTCGTACCCGATGTGCGTGTTGAGCGCTGTAACGAGCATCAGCGAATTTTCCAGGTGGTTTTCGATGTTCCGTTCGATGGCTTCAGTTCCGGCAATGCAATGTTCGCTGAAGGAGGCGCAGGCGTCGCCGAGCAACCGGGCGGCCATCAGGAAATTGGAAATTATCACCGGTTTGAAAACGTTGAGCTGGAAATGTCCGTGCGTATTGGCAACTGTGATGGCGGCATCGCAACCGATAACCTGGGCGCAAACCATGGTGAGCGATTCGTTCTGCGTAGGATTTACCTTACCGGGCATAATGCTCGAACCGGGTTCATTTTCCGGAAGGTGAAGTTCGCCGATGCCGCAACGCGGTCCCGAAGCAAGCATCCTGATGTTGTTCGAAATATGCATAAGGCTGGTGGCAAGGACTTTGAGCGCGCCCGAAGCTTCCACAATGTTATCATGGCTCGACAGGGCTTCAAATTTGTTTTCGGCGGTTACAAACGGTAAGCCCGTAAGAAGTGCAATTTTCCGGGCCACAAGTTCGGCATAGCCTTTAGGGGCATTGATCCCGGTGCCGACCGCTGTCCCGCCCAGGGCTAACTCTGCAAGATGAGGAAGCGAGTTTTTAATGGCCCGGATACCGTGATCAAGTTGGGAAACATAGCCTGAAAATTCCTGTCCCAGGGTAAGCGGCGTGGCATCCATAAGGTGCGTACGGCCAATCTTGACATATTTGTCGAATTCTTCGGCCTTGGCAGCCAGCGTATTTCGTAATAATTCCACCCCCGGCAGGGTGGTTTCGACCAGCATTTTATATGCGGCGATGCTCATGGCCGTAGGGAAAGTGTCGTTGCTGCTTTGCGATTTGTTCACGTCGTCGTTGGGGTGCAGCGGGCTGTTACCTTCGCCTAGAATACCTCCTGCCATCACATGGGCCCGGTTGCTGATCACCTCGTTGACGTTCATGTTGCTTTGGGTTCCCGAACCGGTTTGCCAGATTACCAGGGGAAATTCCCCGTCGAGCCTGCCTTCGCAAATCTCATCGCAAACCCGGCTGATAAGCTCACATTTCTCAGGCGCCAGAACGCCAAGATCCATGTTGGTCATGGCCGCGGCTTTTTTCAGTACGGCAAATGCCCTGATAATCTCCCTGGGCATGGAACCTTCGGGGCCGACCTTGAAATTATTCCTTGAGCGTTCGGTTTGCGCGCCCCAGTACTTGTCGGCAGGGACCTCAACCGGCCCCATGGTGTCTTTTTCGATGCGGGTTTTCATAGGCTAAGGTTTTTATTTCAGGAATGACAATATTGATTTATGGCATGGTCTGATAAAAGTCTGTCTATTTCATTTGGCGGTTGAGCCACTACCGCCTTATAACCGTTCACCACGATAGGCCGCCGGATCAGGTTCGGGTTTTCGAGCAGAATGGTAATCCATTCTTCATCGGTAAAATTCTTACCACGGAATTTCTCCTTATATACAGCCTCTCCTGTGCGGAGAATATCCCTGGGCCCCAGGTTTAGTTTCATCAGGAGATCTTTCAGGCTTTCGCGGGTAAAAGGATGTTTCAGGTATTCAATAACCTCAAAATCGACGCCCTGATTCTTCAGATACTCCAGCCCGGCTCTCGATTTGGCGCATCTGGGGTTATGATAAATGGCGATCATATTCGGGTGATTCATGAAATGGAAATGACGGTGAATAGCGATTGCGAACAATACGTGTGTGCAGGCCCCTGCAGATTGAGTCATGCGAATATAAGCATAACAGGCATTAAATTATACCAACCTGAATTTAAAACCACAGCGGCAACGTTGATATGACCGGTACTCCCCCCTGACGGTTACTTCCGGTCCGGAATTTAATAAAATTACTTGCCTGCGGTGATCCCTTTTACCCTTCTGTGAAGGGCTAATATATAGCTTCCGCTGGCCTATTCTCCTTCGCGCCCGTATTCCATCAGGTAGGCTTTGATGAAGTCGTTCAGGTCGCCGTCGAGTACTTCGGAGGCGTTGGATGTTTCGTAATCGGTCCGCAGGTCTTTCACCATTTTGTATGGATGCAATACATAGCTCCGGATTTGCGATCCCCATTCTATTTTTTTCTTGTTGCCTTCGATCACCGCCTGGGCTTCGCGCTTTTTGCGCAACTCTATTTCATAAAGTTGTGATTTCAGCATTTGCATTGCCTTTTCGCGGTTCTGAAGCTGCGACCTGGTTACCTGGCATTCAACGATGATTCCTGTGGGCTCGTGACGGAGGCGGACTGCCGTTTCCACCTTGTTTACATTTTGCCCGCCCGGGCCGCTGCTGCGGAAAGTATCCCAGGTAATATCGCCTGGATTTATCTGGATATCAATATTTTCGTCTACAACCGGATAAACATAGACTGAAGCGAAGGAAGTATGGCGGCGGTTGTTGGCGTCGAAGGGGGATAGTCGCACCAACCGGTGAACACCGTTTTCACCTTTCAGGTAACCGAAAGCATGGTCTCCTTCAATTTCGAGGGACACCGATTTGATACCTGCTACATCGCCTTCGTTCAGGTCAAGTTCGCGAACCGTGTACCGGTTGCGTTCGGCCCACCTCAGGTACATACGCATGAGCATCTGGGCCCAGTCCTGGCTTTCGGTCCCTCCTGCGCCTGAATTGATCTGCAGTATGGCGCTCAGCTTGTCTTCCTCATTGCTGAGCATGTTACGGAATTCGAGGTTTTCGACAAGCCGGAGTGTTCCGGCGTAGTTTCGTTCTACTTCTTCTTCGGTAGCTTCGTCGGCCTGGTAAAATTCATGAAGGACCAGCAGGTCGTCGAACGATGCCTGTGCCTCTGTATAAGCGTTGGTCCAGCTTTTTTTCTCTTGTATTATCTTCAGGAGTTGCTCCGCTTTTTTTGGATCATCCCAAAACCCCGGGGCATGGGTTACTTTTTCTTCTTCTTCGATTTGTTCCAGTTTGGCATCAATGTCAAAGGAACCTCCTCAGCGCTTCGAGCCGCTTTGTAAGATCTTTAATTTGTTCGCCGGTAATCATCTGGCAGCATGAATTTTATGAATACTGATTTAGTGTTCGGGGTATCCTGTTGTTTGCCGGATACACTCTTTTATAGCGGACCTGACAAGCTCAGGTTCAAAACCTTTCCCGATTGCATATTTCATCACTTTGTTTTCGGTGTCAGGGGTAACATCACCCAGACTCTTTATTTTTTTTTGGATCAACAGCTTTAGTATACCTGAATATTCTGCCGGATCAATCTCATTCAGCGCCTTGGTGACATATCCGGCAGGGATTTTACGCAAACGTAATTCCAACGAAATTTTAATCTTTCCCCATCTCAGCATCCTGAACTTCCCGCGTGCAAAAGCGGCAGCAAAACGCTGTTCGTCTATAAAGCCTTCTTCCGTTAGTTTGTCTAATGTGGAACCGATCACTGCGTCATCAATTCCCCATTGTTTCATTTTTATCCTGGTTTCCTCAAGGCATCGTTCCTGCGAAGCACAATAATCAGCAGCTTTCCGGAAAGCCTGGGCTGCATCGGGCGGTTCGCCGGTTTGTTTTCGAAGCATGGCCGTTAATTGGTAAAACTAACAAGTTCAACGTCGAAAATAAGTACGGAATGTGGCGGGATGTTGCCGATATAGTATGACCCATAGCCCAGGTCGGAGGGTATCAGCAAGGTTCCCTTTCCGCCTTTCCCAAATAGTGGGATGCCGATCTGCCATCCCGAAATTACCCCTGAAAGCGCAAAAGATACGGCTTTTCCATCACTGCTGTCGAACTCCGTCCCATCGGTCAGATAGCCGGTATACTTCACCGTTACTGTAGAACTTAAGGTGGGATGCGTAGCGTCGCCGGGCTTTTCAATCACATAATATACGCCCGAAGCGGTGGATTGTGCAGTAAGCCCGTGATTTGCAATGTATTTTTCAATGGTCTTTTTATCTTTTGCAGCATAATCATCTTCTTCCTTAAAGCAGGAAGTAAGACACATCAGTGCGGCAACAGGCAATAGCAGAAGCAGTCTTTTCATGTTCAGGAATTGTCGGTACAAAGGTATGATTTTGTGCGATATGCCTGACAATACGCTGGCGGCCGCCGGTTCGGAAGTAAAACTTAGTGAATTTGGCTATGCTGTGCCAAGGAGTTCATCCACCAGGGCGGGTACGGCAATCCCTGCTTTCTCCCTGATAATCTTCAGATTTTTCACCCACGGCAGGGGAGAAGCTTGTGGGTCGACCAGGTATTTCGGGCTTTCGTCGGGAACATAGCTCAACAGGCCTGCCGCCGGATAAACAGCCAGTGAAGTTCCGATGACGATGAAAATATCCGCATGGGAAGAAGCTCTTGCAGCATCTTCGATCAGGGGAACCGCTTCGCCGAACCAAACCACATGAGGCCGTAACTGTGATCCTTTTTCGCATTTGTCGCCCGCTTTGAGTTCCCATCCGTCGAGGGTGTAAATCAGGTCGGGATCAACGGTGGAACGTACTTTTTTTAATTCACCGTGCAGATGTATGATATTGGTTGAACCGCCGCGTTCATGCAGGTCGTCAATATTCTGGGTGATAATCTGAACGTCATATTTTTGTTCAAGTTTTGCCAGGGCATAATGGGCGGCATTTGGCTCAACCTGGTATAACTGTTTCCGACGCTGGTTATAGAAGTCAATAACCAGGGCCTGGTTTCTGACCCAGGCATCGTAAGTGGCGACATCTTCAATACGATATTCTTCCCATAAGCCGTCGCTGTCGCGGAATGTGCGGATGCCGCTTTCGGCGCTTATTCCGGCTCCGGTAAGAACTACAATGTTGGTTTTCATAGAAAAAAAGAAGCGATGATAAGGAGCCCGAAATTAATAAATGACGGGATAGCTTATTCGAAAATCTTCATCTCATCGAGCAGGTTCATCATCGCTTTAACCGAGGCTGCCGATTCCCCGAAGGCTTTTTTCTCTTCCTCATTGAGCTTTAATTCAATGATTTCTTCAATCCCGTTGGCGCCAAGTTTCACGGGAACGCCCAGGAAAACATCCCTGAGGCCGTACTCGCCGTTGAGTTTTGCACAAACCGGGAAAATTTGCTGCTGGTCATCCACGATGGCTTCCACCATTTGGGCAGCAGCAGCGCCCGGGGCATACCAGGCGGAGGTGCCCATCAGGCTGACCAACTCTCCGCCTCCTTTGCGGGTGCGCTCCACAATCTTGTCTATCTCCTCCCTGTTCAGCATTTCCGTGACCGGGATTCCGCCGATGGAAGTATAACGGGGCAAAGGGACCATAGTATCACCATGGCCGCCAAGGAGCAAAGAGTGAATATCTTTGGGGGATATTTTCAATGCTTCGGCAATGAAAGCGTTGTAACGTCCGATATCAAGAATACCTGCCATGCCGAAAACCTTCTGCTCATCCTTCAGCGAGGCCCGGTAAGCGCAATAAGTCATGATATCAAGCGGATTTGATACAACAATGATAATGGCCTCCGGTGAATACCTGACGACTTTTTCGGTGACTTCTTTTACAATCAGGGCGTTGGTTTTGATAAGATCGTCGCGGCTCATACCGGGCTTCCGCGGGAAACCGGCCGTGATGACCACAATGCCCGATCCCTTGGTCCTCAGGTAATCATTGGTGACGCCTATTACCCGGGTGTTGAAGTTATTGATGGATGAAGTCTGCCAGATATCCAGCGCTTTGCCTTCGGCAATGCCTTCCTTAACATCCACCAATACTATTTCTCTTGCCAGGTCCTTGTGAGCGATAACGTTGGCAACAGTTGCCCCGACATTTCCGGCTCCTATTACGGTTATTTTTCTCATCGGTTTTAATTTTATCGTTTATCTGTCTGATTACGAAAATATTAAAGATGTGAGTATAGACATGTGAAACCGATAATTGTTCATCCGAAACATAACGCCGGTGCAAACCAATACCTGACCGGGCTTGGAAGCAGGTGCCGGGATGCCCGCCTAGGCGGGCATCCCGGAGCATTCATGAGCTATGGCGCCGTGAGGCCCGTGGGTTTGTGCGTCAATCACAGCTATGGCTGTCATATTTACGATCTCATTGACCGACGACCCCATCTGCAGCACGTGAACCGATTTGTTCAAGCCGTTCAGCACCGGCCCGATCGCTTCGGCTCCGCCCAGTTCCTGTATGAGTTTATAAGCAATGTTTCCGGCGGTGAGATAGGGGAAAATCAGGGTATTGGCAGGGCCTTTTCCATCGGCAAGTTTGCTGAACGGGAAATGTTCGGCAAGCAACTCTTCATTCATGGCGAAGTTTGCCTGCATATCCCCGTCGACGATCAGGTCCGGATATTCTTGATGCAGCCGGCTCACTGTTTCACGAACCCTGAGAGGAACATCGCCTTCCACGGAACCGAAATTGGAGTATGAGAGGATGGCAATCCGGGGCTCAATGTTAAAGGTCCGCACGGCAGCCGCTGTTTCAAGAGTGATTTCAACCAGGGTTTCCACCGTCGGATTGATGTTTACGGTTGTATCGGAGAAGAAGATAGGACCTTTTTTTGTAAGCATGATATACATTCCCGAGATCACCCGCACTCCCGGTTTTTTGCCAATGATGCGCAATGCCGGACGTATGGTTTCCGGGTATTCGGTCGTCAGTCCTGAGATCATGGCATCGGCAAGCCCGTTTTCAACCATGCTGGGACCGAAATAGTTACGGTGCATCATCCGGTCAAGGGCTGCCTGCAGGGTGGTGCCCCGCCGCATACGCCTGGAATAGTATTGTTCAGCGAAGATTCTCCGGTTTTCTTTTTGTTCGTCCGATTTCGGGTCGATAATCGGAACCCCGTTCAGTTCAAGTTGGTATTCTTTGATGATTTGGCCGATCTTGTCCTTATCACCCAATAGAACGGGGAAGCCAATGCCTTCATCTTTAACAATTTCGGCGGCTTTCAGGATTTTATAATGTTCAGCTTCGGCAAAAACAACACGTTTTGGTTCATTCCTGGCTTTGTCCCGGATGAAACGGATGAGAGGATTAACAAGGCCAAGCCTCTTTCCCAATTCCGTTTCATAGGCATTCCAGTCTGTAACAGGCTTACGGGCGACCCCGGTCTCCATTGCGGCTTTGGCCACTGCCTGTGCAACATACATGATCAGGCGCGGATCGCAGGGTTTGGGAATAATATAATTTTTGCCGAAGCGGAGGTTGGTCGTATTATAGGCGATGTTCACCTCTTCAGGTACGGGAAGTTTGGCAAGTTCGGCAAGGGCAAAAGCGGCAGCAAGTTTCATTTCGTCGTTGATGGCCCTGGCACGAACGTCGAGAGCGCCCCTGAAAATATAGGGGAACCCCAGGACATTGTTTACCTGATTGGGATAATCGCTTCTGCCGGTTGCCATCACCAGGTCGTTGCGGGTAGCATGGGCTACATCGTAGGCAATTTCGGGTACCGGATTAGCCAGGGCGAAAACGATGGGGTTTGGGGCCATTTTCAGAAGCCATTCGGGCTTAAGGGCCCCGGCAACAGAGAGGCCAAGGAACATGTCAGCCCCTTCAATCGCCTGTTCAAGCGTATCGATGTCGCGGCCGGTGACAAATTCCATCTTGTAGCGGTTAAGGTCGGTGCGTTTCTTGTTCAGGACGCCTTTGCTATCGATCATCACGATATTTTCCCTGCGGGCGCCCAGTTTAACGTATAGCCTGGTACATGAAACGGCTGCCGCTCCGGCCCCGTTCACCACAATTTTAAGGTCTTCGATCCTTTTACCTATGATGGTAATGGCATTCAGCAAGGCCGCCGAGGTAATGATGGCTGTTCCGTGCTGATCGTCGTGCATCACCGGAATGTCAAGTTCTGCCTTAAGCCGTTCCTCGATTTCGAAACATTCGGGCGCTTTGATATCTTCGAGGTTTATGCCGCCGAAAGTAGGGGCTATGGCTTTGCAGGTTGCTATCATCCGTTCAGGATCTTTTTCATTGACTTCAATATCAAACACGTCAATGTCGGCATAAACTTTAAAAAGCAGGCCTTTGCCTTCCATCACAGGTTTACCGGCTTCGGGGCCGATATCTCCCAGACCAAGAACAGCCGTACCGTTTGAGATTACGGCTACCAGGTTCCCTTTTGCCGTATATGTATATACATCGTCCGGTTTTGCTTTGATTTCGAGGCATGGTTCAGCTACGCCAGGCGTATAGGCAAGCGAAAGATCGCGCTGAGAGGCATGCGGTTTGGTGGGAATGACCTCAATTTTACCCGGGCGCCCGTCAGCATGATAACTCAGGGCATTTTTCTGCAGTAATGATTTCATGACATTGGGGTATTATCAATCGTTGTTTTTGCATGAATGCTGTATAACAAACATACCAAATAATTACATGATTTTAACATAAAATGTTGTTTTTCACATAGCTATCCTTTCAATTTAAACTGAGTCTTAATAACTCTTTGCCTTTCTGGGGCAATGCCTGGAAAAGCGCTGCAATATTAGAGCATTTAATTTTATTGGTAAACAGGCGAGGCTGGGATCTAAGCTGCCTTTTCCATGTAACGGGAAAATCCTATTTTTGCCGTAAAATTGCCGGATCTGTTTGATACTGTTAATATTTAAGGTATGTATGCATTTATTGAAGGCAAAATAGCCGATTTGAATCCAGCGGGCCTCGTACTCAACTGCAACGGAGTTGGTTACCAGCTTAATATTTCGCTGAACACTTACTCAAAACTGAACGGCAAAGAAAATTGCCGAGTATACACACACCTGGTGGTTCGGGAAGATGCCCTGGTTTTATTTGGCTTTGCCGATGAAGCGGAACGGAGTATCTTTCAGTTGCTGATCTCGGTTTCGGGAGTTGGCCCCAATACCGCCAGGCTCATTTTATCGGCTCTCACCCCCGATGAAATAACGGATGCCATCGTATCGGAAAATGTCAAAGCGTTGCAGTCGGTGAAAGGCATTGGCAGCAAATCGGCCCTTCGCCTTATTGTCGACCTGAAAGGACCGCTCAGCAGGGAAAGTGTAACAAAAGAAATATTCGGCGCAAAACACAATACAGCAAAGGTAGAAGCGTTATCAGCATTGGTAATGTTGGGGTTCAACAAAGCTGCTGCCGATAAGGCCCTTGAAGCCGTCGTGAAGCAGGATGGCCTTTCGTTGCCTGTGGAACAAATGATTAAAAATGCGTTAAAAATATTATAAGCCAGAAACAGGCTCGCTTTTGTTTTTGACAGGGCAATGGTTAAAACGGTTACCCCCTACGTATTGTCAGGTTAAAAAAACACAACAAACACCAGCAATAATAAAGTTTATCGTTTGAAGAATCTGGTTAAATATATACTCAGGCTTGCATTACTTGCTTTCGTAATCCTTGTTTCCTGGAATACAAGTCCCGGCCGGGGAAATGCGCCCGGGGAACAATCCGGAGGTCATTTTGTGAACCCTCCCGATTCAACTGAAGGTAATGATACAACACTCCGCTTTCCCATCCGGCAGAGCATCAATCCTTATGATCAACTTCAAAACGGCGGATTATACCTGAAAGACCCTTCAAACCTGAAGGAAGAAATTATCTATGACCCCATTCTCAACGAATATGTCCTCACCCGCAAGATCGGTAACCTTAATTACACGCGTCCAGCATCGTTTTCATTTGATGAATACAAAGACTGGGATTTAAAACAGTCGGTAGAACGTTACTGGCAGGAGAAGATAAGCGCCGGTGGCGTCGGGGGCAGGCAGGGAATAATTCCGCAGTTGCGGATAGGCGGTGAACTTTTCGACCGTGTTTTCGGCGGCAACACCATCGACATCAGGCCGCAGGGAAGCGCCGAACTGGTTTTCGGGATCGTATCGAACCGTCGGGACGATCCTGCCATTGACACGCGTTTGCGCCGTACGACCAATTTCGATTTCCAGGAACGCATTCAGATGAGCGTGCTCGCCAAGATCGGCGATAAAATTGAATTCAATACCAATTACAATACCGAAGCGACTTTCGATTTTGAGAACAAGCTCAAATTGAAATATGAAGGCAAGGAAGACGAAATTATCCAGTTGATAGAAGCCGGTAATGTCAACCTCCCGCTGAACAGTTCCCTGATAACCGGGAGCCAGAGCCTGTTCGGGCTCAAAACCCAGTTAAAATTCGGGAAGGCTACCTTTACCACAGTTTTCTCCCAGCAGCAGAGCCAGGTTGAAAATATAAGCGTACAGGGCGGGGCGCAAACAACCGATTTTAGCCTGAGGTCGCTCGAATATGAAGAGAACAAGCACTTTTTTATCGGGCAGTATTTTAGGAATCATTACGATGAAGCGCTTAAAACGCTCCCGGTCATAACCTCCAACATCAACATTACCAAGATAGAAGTCTGGATCACCAACATAGGCGCTGCCGTTACCGAAAACCGCAACATTGTCGCTTTCCAGGACCTCGGCGAATCCGATCCTTACAACAGTCATATTAACCCCTTGTCCCTGAATCCCTATCCGTCGAATTACAACAACGATCTGCTCAATAATCTCGATACTGCCAGGGTCAGGAATATCAACAAGGTAAACGAATACCTGACGGGGGTCAAAGGGTATGTTCCCGGCGTTGATTTTGAAAAGGTTGAGAGCGCCCGCAAGCTGAACTCCACCGAATATACCTTTAACAGTAAACTGGGATTTATCTCGCTGAATTCATCGCTCAACCCTGACCAAACCCTGGCCGTTGCATTTCAATATACGGTGATTGGCAGCGACAGCGTTTACCAGGTCGGGGAATTTTCCGATCAGGGTATTGCGACCACCAAGAACCTGATGGTAAAATTGCTGAAAAGTACCGCTGTAAACACACATATTCCCATGTGGAACCTCATGATGAAAAATGTTTACAACCTTGGGGCTTATAATGTAAACAGCGAGGATTTTATTCTGAACGTTCTTTACTCGGGAAACAGCAATGCTGTTCCGACAGGGTATTTTACATCGGGACCGGATAATATCAAGGGCGTGCCGTTGATCCAGCTTCTGGGCCTGGACCGGTTGGATCCTCAATCAAATCCGCCGGCTGACGGAATTTTTGACTTTATCGGCAATGCAGCTACCAGCGGAGGTACCATCCAGTCGTCGAACGGCCGGGTTTTCTTCCCGGTCGTGGAGCCGTTCGGAAGTTACCTGCGAAATCTTATCAACGATAAGACCATTGCCGACAAGGTTTGTTTTGATTCACTCTATACCATGACAAAAACCGGGGCCCAGCAATTCCCGGATAAGAACAAGTATATACTTGAAGGGCAGTATAAGTCCGAATCGGGTTCCGATATATCCCTGAACGCGCTGAATGTACCCCAGGGATCGGTAACGGTGACGGCAGGCGGAATCCCGCTGGTTGAAAATGTTGATTATACCGTTGATTATACGCTTGGCCGTGTGAAAATCATTAACCAGGGTATCCTGAATTCCGGCACCCCGATCAATATATCGCTGGAAAACAACTCGATGTTCAATGTTTACAGTCAAACGCTGATGGGGACCCATCTCGATTATAAGGTAAACAAGAACCTTTTATTGGGAGGCACCCTGCTTAACCTCTATGAACGGCCGATCACCCAAAAGACAAACTACGGTGACGAACCGATCTCCAATACCATTTGGGGGGGAAGTGTAAATTATTCTAAAGAGTCGGGGCTGATAACAAAAATTGTAGATAAACTGCCTTTCCTGAGTACCAATGCAGCCAGCAAACTCCGTATCGATGCGGAATTTGCGCAGTTCCTGCCGGGGCATTCCAAAGCTGTTGGAAAAACAGGTACTTCTTATATTGACGATTTTGAAGGGGCGAAATCCACGATTGACTTGCGGAATGTCGGCGCCTGGTTTCTTGCCAGCACCCCGCAGGGACAAACAATCCGCACCCTGTTTCCTGAAGCGGCTCCCGGTACAGGCCTCGCTTACGGCTTTAACCGCGCCAAAATTGCCTGGTATACCATCGACCCGTTGTTTTATGATAATTCCAGCAATCTCCGTCCAAAGAACGTCACCAAGGAGGAAATCAGCAAAAATTCAGTCCGCGTGGTGTTGCAAAACGAATTGTTTCCCAGGAAGGAATCGGAGACAGGTCAGCCCACGAATATTCAGGTATTTAATATAGCGTATTTTCCTGAAGAGCGTGGACCTTACAATTATGATGTCGAGGCATCGACGTTTTCGAGCGGTATCAACGAAGACGGGACCTTAAAAAATCCTGCTTCGCGCTGGGGCGGAATCATGCGCCGTGTCGAAACCTCCGACTTTGACGCTGCTAATATCGAATACATCACTTTCTGGCTGATGGACCCGTTTGCCGACGACCCGTCAAACAAGGGCGGAGACCTTTACTTTAACCTGGGGGATGTTTCGGAAGATATCCTCCGCGATGGTCGAAAATCGTTTGAACATGGCCTTCCTACCAGTGAAGTTAAGGAAAATGTGGATACCACCATCTGGGGATTGGTACCGACCATGCAGGCAATTACCGCTTCCTTCGTTTCGGACGATGCCGCGCGTCCTTATCAGGATGTGGGGTATGACGGCCTGTCCACCTCCGACGAAAAGCAATTTTTCAGTTCTGTACTTCTTAACAAAATCGCTGCAAAATGGGGAATCACTTCCCAGGCTTACCAGGATGCAGACAAAGACCCTTCATCCGATAACTATCACTATTTCAGGGGAAGCGATTACGATAACGAGGACAAATACAGCAGCCTGGTCGAACGGTATAAAAATTACAACAATCCCGACGGCAACTCGCCAACGCCTGCAATGAACCCTGAATCATATCAAACCCTTGCCACGACGACGCCGAACATGGAGGACATTAACAGCGATAACACCCTGAGCGACCAGGAACGTTATTTTCAGTATGTTATCCATCTGACCCCTTCGGGGCTGAATGTCGGGGAGAATTACATAACCGATAAACTGGAAGCATCGTACCAGATTGACGATAAACATTCCGGGAAAGTAAACTGGTATCAGTTCAAAATTCCTATCCAAAGTCCTGACAAGGTTGTAGGAAGCATCCAGGATTTCAAATCGATCCGTTTCATGAGGATGTTCCTGCGCAATTTCGAGCAGCCTGTAGTTTGCAGGTTTGGTTCCCTGGAACTGGAACGTGGCGAATGGCGCAAATATTACAACAGCCTGTTGTCGCCGGGCGAATATATCCCCGATCCCAACCAGGATGCTACCGCTTTTGATATTTCATCGGTGAATGTTGAGGAAAATTATAACAGGGCCAATATTAACTATTTAACACCGCCTGGCATCAAACGCGAAATCAACGCCCAGTCGACCAACTACTATGAGCTTAACGAACAGGCTATGGTGTTGAAAGTTGGCAACCTGATGGATGGCGATGCCCGCGGGGCTTATAAAACCACCGATTTCGACTTCAGGGAATACAAACGACTGAAGATGTTTGTCCATGCTGAAAAGACCGCTGAAGCTGAAAGCCATGTAAATGGCGACCTTACGGTGTTTATCCGCATCGGGTCTGATTTTACAAATAACTACTACGAATATGAAGTTCCCGTTGAATATACTCCCTGGGGAAGATATACCGATACAGAAGAAGGACAACGTTCGGTATGGCCGTTGTCCAATGAATTCAACATCGAACTCGATAAGCTGGTTGAAGTCAAAAAAAGGCGCAATGCCGCCATGGAAAATTCCGGTTCGGCCGTAAGCGTATCGTTACCCTTCACCATTACAGACGGGAATAACAATATCACGATTGTGGGATCACCCAGCCTCAGTGATGTCCGCGCCTTCATGATCGGGGTACGGAACCCGAAACGTGACAGTTCCTTTGACAATACCGATGACGGGCAGTCGAAAAATGTCGAAATCTGGGTGAATGAATTAAGGCTTACCGACTTTAACGAACAATCGGGCTGGGCCGCTAATGCACGTATCAGCGCCAATCTTGCCGACCTGGGAAATGTAGTTGTCAGCGGTTCTGCCAGTACTCCCGGGTTCGGAAGCATTGATCAGAAAGTTTCGGAGCGCCAGCAGGAAAGCATCAGACAGATCGACTTTGCCACGAATCTGGAACTGGGAAAATTCCTGCCTGAAAAATCGGGTATCAGGATTCCCTTTCACTACGATTATTCAAAGTCAGTAACCAACCCGCAGTATAATCCATACGATCCGGATATTAAGCTGAACGAACAATTGAATTCGCTCAGCAAAGAAGACCGGGATTCGTTACGTGCCATCACATCCGACGTAGTGCAGCGCCAGAACCTGAACCTGATGAATGTCAGGAAGGATAGGGTGGGCAATACCAAAAAGATGCACTTGTGGGATATTGAAAATTTCGATCTCTCTTATGCTTATTCGGAAATCAACACGCATAATGCCGATATTGAAAAAGACATCAAAAAGTCCTATCGGGGGAGCATTGGCTACAATTTTTCGGCCAATCCCAAGAATGTAAGGCCGTTCCAGAAAATAGTAAAAAGCAAGTCATTGAAAATGCTCAGTGAATTCAATTTTTACTATATGCCGAAGTTGTTGTCGATCCGTTCGGAGATGTACCGCACTTATGAGGAAAGGCTGTTGCGCAATAAGAGCGAAGCCCTGATCATCCTGGAACCTACCTATACGAAAAACTGGGACTGGAGCCGGTCGTACGATTTCAAATATGATTTTTCCCAATCCCTGAAATTTGATTACAACGCAAACGCCCAGGCTTATGTTGATGAACCTGCCGGCGGTGTTAACAGGCGTGACGACTCATATCAGGCGTACCGCGATTCGGTGATGCAGTCAATCCTGGGTTTCGGATCGATGAATACCTTCAACCAAACTGCCAATCTCAACTATATGATACCCTTCAGCAAAATATCCCTGCTGAACTGGTTGACGGGCTCGGCGCGTTACGGCGCTCAATATCGCTGGGATGCTTCGCCTCAATCGCTGCAGGCCCGGTACGGCAATACCATTGAGAATTCGCGTAACCTGCAGCTTAACGGTAATGCCAGAATGACTTCCTTGTATAATAAAGTGCCTTTCCTGAAAAAAGCCCTGGATTATAACCAAAAGCTGGGCTCTCCGCAGAAACCTGCGCCTCCGGCCCGCAAAGGCATGGAACGGGAAGGCCGGGAAAAGGAAGATGTGAAGAAGCAGGCGGAGAAAGCCAGTGATGCCGATACGACCGAAAACAAGCCAAAGGTGGACTACCTGCGAATCATCGGGAACCAGGCCTTGGGCGTGCTTATGGCTTTTAAGGATGCTTCTGTTACCTACAATCAGACCAACGGGATGACGCTTCCGGGCTTTAAACCTGTTTCAGGCCCGTTGGGCAATAACTGGAAGGACGATGCACCTGGATTAGGCTTCATTTTTGGCAGCCAGCAGGATATACGGATGGTGGCTGAATCGCGCGGATGGCTGAGTACCGATACGCTGCTCAATAACCCTTACATCGACAGGGCTACCAGCTCACTTACCGGACGGGCTAACCTGGAGCCATTCCGCAATATGAAAATAGAACTGACAGCCGACAGGAGTTATTCTTCGACGTATCAGGGATACTGGAAAGCCGGAAGTGATGGTAAATTTGACATGACATCGGCGCAGGAAAGAGGCAATTTCAGCAGTTCTTATATCATCTGGCCCACAGCCTTCATTCGTGACAATAAGGCGAATGAAAACGCCACATTCCAGCAAATGCTTGAAAACAGGAATATTATTGCCGGACGCCTTGCCGAAAAAAATCCAAATTCAGCAGGCATAAACGATACAACCGGTTTCCCGCAAGGCTATGGTGCAACCCAGGCCGAGGTCTTGCTGTACTCCTTCCTCACTACCTATTCAGGCAGGAATCCTTCTTCAGCATCGCTGAAAGCATTCCCCGCCATTCCGTTACCAAACTGGCGGTTGACCTATAACCTGCATTCAGGGGTAAAAGCCATACGTGATCATTTCCAGTCCTTCAACATCACCCATTCCTATCGTTCGGCATACAGCATCGGCGGATATAACACCAATGTCGCCTATCAGGAAAATGAAAATCTGCCTGGATTTGCTTCAGCTATGGACGACCTGGGCAATTTTATTCCTCAAAAATACATGGAAGTGGTTACCCTGACCGAACAATTCGGTCCGTTTCTCGGGGTGGAGATGACTATGAAGAACAGCCTGATGACGCGAATCGAGTATAAAAAGACGAGAAACCTGTCGCTGAGCTTTGTCAATAATCAGCTTACCGAAGTCAGGAGCAACGAGTTGGTCACTGGGGTTGGCTATCGTTTCAAGAACATACGGTTTAATGTCCGCTCGGTGAGCGGCGGGCCTAAACGGCAACTTAAAAGCGACCTGAACGTGAAACTCGATGTATCGGTGAGGGATAACAAGACCGTTCTCAGGAGGATTGAAGAAAACAACAACCAGATTTCAACAGGCTCCATGCAGGTATCTATAAATGCTTCTGCCGATTATATGGTAAGCCAGAAACTGACATTCAGGTTGTACTATGAGTCCACCATAACCAAGCCACACGTCCTGTCGCAGATTCCCACCTCAACAACCAATGCCGGCATTTCCTTGCGGTTTACCCTTACCCAGTAACCCCGGGGCGTTATGATGTTCTCAACCTGAAAAAGACATTATTCAGAATAGTTCTAATTTAACAGTCCGCGGCTACTGTATTCTGTCAAATTTCTACATTTGTAAGCGAATAATTAAACAACCCTGAAGATGAATATTCCTGAAAATCTCCTGTACACAAACGATCACGAATGGATTCTGGTAAACGGCAATGAAGCCATTGTTGGCGTTACTGATTTCGCACAGCATGAACTTGGCGATATTGTTTATATTGAAGTTGATACCGTGGGGGAAAAAGTGGCCATGGGCGAAACTTTTGGTACCATTGAAGCAGTAAAGACTGTTTCGGATATGCTCATTCCTGTTGACGGCGAGATTCTTGAATTCAACGAAGCCCTCGTAAACAAACCGGAAGTAGTAAACAGTGATCCTTACGGAGAAGGCTGGATTGTAAAAATCCGCATCGACAATGCTTCCCAGCTTGGTGACCTGCTGAAACCTGCCGATTATCAGAAACTTATAGAAGCCTGATCGAAAAGGCTTTAATGTAAGTGTAGCAGGCACTACCTGGTACACGTGGCTGCAATTGCATCTGTTTTAATAGCGTCTTTCCTCTCTCTGTTGTTTATACAGTTCAACAGGAAGCTGATGGCAAATTATAAACGGCATAAAATATTGCCCGGGATGGGAAGGAAAGTTAAAATTGTTTGTAATTTTGTATTTGTAAAAGAGTACGTGGAGTATAAATAACAAAGTAACAATTACCATGGAACTGAAAAAATCCGCTAAGGCTGATCTGGAAAGTAAAAAGACTGTCTTTTTACAGATCGGGCTCATCGTAGCCCTTGCCATTACCCTTGCAGCTTTCGAATATAAAAGCTATGACAAGGCAGTGGTGGAAGGTTATGACACCAAAAACTTCGTAGATGTGCCCGAAGAAATGGTACAGATAACGCAACAGCAGAATACCCCCCCGCCTCCTGCTCCTCCTGCAACAACTACGGTAATCAATATTGTAAATAATGATGCCATTGTTGATGACGATTTCAAGATTGACGCCGAAGCCGATGAGAATACCCAGATGCAGCAGTATACGGCTCCTGTAAAAGTTACTACCCAGGTGGTTGAAGAAGAAGTTGCCGAAGCTGAAATTTTTACCGTTGTTGAAGAATCGCCGTCCTATCCTGGCGGAGATGAAGCCCGTATCAATTTCCTCAGAGAAAACATGAAATATCCTCAGATGGCCCGTGAATCAGGAATATCAGGAACCGTTTTTGTTACTTTTGTGGTTGAACGCGATGGAAGTGTTACCGATGTCAAAGTGCTGCGTGGAATTGGCGGTGGTTGCGACGAAGAAGCCATCCGTGTTATAAAAGCTATGCCCAAGTGGAACCCCGGCAAGCAGCGTGGCAAGCCGGTTCGTGTACAGTTTAACCTGCCTATCCGGTTTACATTGGCAAACTAAGAAACAGTGGAATTTATTCCGGGCCCGCTCATTTTTGAGCGGGTTTTTTATTTCAGGATGATTTGTTTTGGCTGAAATGCTGCCCGTCGTTACATTTTTATGGTGCACAAATTCTTCCGTAAAAGCCCGATAGCTCAGGATACTGGTTTGTATATGAAATATTAATTATTATAAAATCAAAAAATATATTTTGAAGTTCGCATATTTAGTGTTTATTTTATCGCACTTATTCGTGAAAAACCAGACTCTCTATCATTAACCAAAAACAAAACCATGAAAAGAACTGTACTTGTTATCCTGGCGTTGCTGATGCTCGCTGCAGCTTCACGCGCCGGCGGCATCGTTACCAATGCCAATCAAAGCGCAGCCTACGTGCGGATGCTTTGTCGTGACGCCTCAACAGGAATTGATGCCGTTTATTTTAATCCCGCCGGACTCATGTTGTTAAAAAAGGGATTTCATCTGTCGGTATCGAACCAGAGCATCTGGCAGGACCGGAATATTAAAAGTGATTACCTGAATCTGAATAACAAAGAATATATAGGTAAGATCGTAGCGCCTGTGTTTCCGTCGGTATATGCTGCTTATAAATTTGACCGCTTTGCAGTATCCTTCGGTTTCAATCCGATAGGCGGCGGTGGCGGGGCTGTGTTTGACAAAGGATTGCCTTCGTTTGAATACAGCATCTCTGACCTTGTGCCCAGCCTTCAATCGAGCGGAGTAACAGGGTATAAAACCGACATCTATTTCAAGGGCAGATCTGTTTATTGGGGCGCCCAGTTAGGCGTCAGCGCCGAAGTGAATAAAAATGTTTCAATATTTGGCGGTTTCCGTGTTATTGCCGCCAACACAACCTATGAAGGATACCTGCGAAACAATACGCTGATCATGGGTTCAACAGAAATTCCTGCTGTTGATTTTATCGAAATCATCAGACAGAAGTACCTGACAGGCACACAACAAGCTACGGCGGCAATCGGACAATTTTCACAATATCCTGCCGATCTTGTCATGCCCAATGATGTTGCAGCTTCAGCCGGCCTTCCGGCCGGAACAACTTTCGGACAGGCGGTTGCCATCATGAACCAGACTGTGCAAACCTGCAATGTCGGCGCAGCCAAAGCCCAGGCAACGAAAACCCTGTTGTCGGACCAGGAAGCTGATGTTACCCAGAAAGGCTCGGCAATAACCCCGATTTTTGGCCTGAATGTTAACCTTCTTGATCAGAAGCTTAATATAGGTTTTAAATATGAAATGCCCGTCCATATGAAGGTAACAAATAATACCAAGAAGGATGTCCTTGGCGGATTTGCACCCGACGGTTCCGAAATCACCATGTTCCCTGACGGTGAATCGTTTTATAACGATATGCCCGCAATGATGTCGATAGGAGCTGCCTATAATGTTTCCGACAAGTTTTTGGTTTCGGCCGGTTTCCATACCTATTGGGACGAGGCTGCCGATTACGGAAAGAAACTGAGCGGGGAATATGTGGATAATACGGACCTGATTGATCATAACTTCAGGGAATATGCGCTGGGCCTCGAATATAAAATCGGGAAACGGTGGCTGGTGAGCGCAGGATACCTGCTGGCCCAGACGGGCGTAAAAGAAACCTACCAGACGGATCTCAGCAACAGCCTTACTTCCCGTTCAGGCGCCTGCGGACTGGCTGTTAATATTACCCCTGATTTCCAGCTTAACGTTGGGGCTATGTATTCGGTTTTTAAGGATGCTGATAAAAATATGACGCATATGTTAGGATCGACGGCTGTTCCGGTTGTGGAAACCTATGACAAGGACAACATGATCCTCGCCATTGGCGCTGATAT
>DAONEP010000042.1:0-26522 GCA_035403165.1 Bacteroidales bacterium
GGGTGGCAGGCAGGGGAGAACGGAGAACGGAGTACGCAAAACACAACGAAACACGAAACTCAAAACTCAAAACTCAGAACTCAAAACCCAAAACTCACAACGCCAAAGGCTAAGAGCTAATGGCTGACAGCCTGCCTGCCTGGGCTGGCTGTGCGTAAGATGGCAGGCCAACAGCCAAAGATAAAAAGTAAAAGGTTGTGAGGGTGAAAGCTGTGAGTAAAAAGCCGGGATCCTAAGTCCGGATGTCTGAATTCTCTGATAGATCATGGGCTTACTTCAATCATAAGTTAACTGAAACTCATTCCAAAGACGCCGGCAATATTCATTTTTAACACCTCTTTTACCTCTTTAAAATCCATTTCCCTGCCCGATTCTGCCTGCAGCGAAGTTACTTTTTTGTCGGTGAAGCCACAAGGATTGATCATGTTAAAGTAAGAAAGGTCGGTATTCACGTTGAAGGCGAAACCATGCATGCTCACACCCCTGCTAACGCGAACCCCGATAGCGCAGATTTTTCGTGTCCTGCCGGGGAAACCGGTATCGATCCATACCCCTGTGGCCCCTTCGAGCCGTTCGCCTGCAATGCCGTAGTTTTTCAGGGTAAGAATAATGGATTCTTCAAGTTTCCGGATGTATTCACGCACGCCTTTGGCAAAATAATCAAGGTTCAGGATGGGGTATCCCACAATTTGTCCCGGACCATGATAGGTGATATCGCCGCCGCGGTTGGTGTGGATGAATTCGGCATTCTTTGCCTGTAGTTGCAGGTAATTCACAAGCAGGTTGGCTTCGGAACCGCTTTTACCTAACGTAAACACATGGGGATGCTCTACAAACAGCAGATAGTTATCGGTGTAATGGCCTTCCGGGCCTTCCCTGGGAAGAGCAATCTTCTGGCTGATGATTTCCTGCATGAGCTTCTCCTGATAATCCCAGGTTGGCTGGTACGAACGGATTCCAAGGTCGAGGAAGTTTACTTTCATTTAGAATTTTTTTTCAACAGTGACCGGCAAATAAATCAGTAGTTTTAATTAAAAGCCTTACAGGCGGGCGTTTCAGCGTCATTCCTGAGGTGAAGCCCCTCGCCTTTAGGAGAGGGGTTGGGGTGAGGTTTTTTGGGAGGAAGTCCATGTATTAATCCGTTCTGCTGGTCGGAAATAACTTTTTTTGTATAAACAATCTCTATTAGTAACTAACAGAACCTCAGCGCTCCGAATCCTCCGGGTCAGCATAATAATTTTCAGCTATTAAATTTTTGGCTGAACATGCTTTTCCGCATGAAAACTGCTTCGTACCAGCGGTTTGCTTTCCACGTGGGTGAAGCCTTTCGCCAACCCAGCAACACGGTATTTCTCAAATTGGTCGGGATGGATATATTCCACAACGGGAAGATGCAAGGGAGTAGGCCGGAGGTACTGCCCGACAGTAAAGATGCTGCAATTCACGGCCCGCAGGTCGTCCATGGTTGCCAGCACTTCGGCTTCACTTTCGCCCAGTCCCGCCATGATTCCCGATTTGGCCGGTATGCCCGAGTCGGCAATCTGTTTCAACACCTGCAGGCTTCTGTCGTATTGAGCGGCGCTGCGCACCTGCGGCGTAAGCCTGCGTACTGTTTCGAGGTTGTGCGAGATGATCTCCGGGGCGGCATCAATCACCACCTGCAGGAGGGCTTGATTCCCTCCGAAATCAGGGATCAGCACTTCAATGGTGGTCCCCGGATTCACTTCCTTCACCCTCCGGATGGTAGCCGCCCACAGGCAAGCGCCTCCATCGGGAAGGTCGTCGCGGTCTACCGAAGTGATCACCACGTGTTTTAATCCCAGGTGCTTTATCGATTGGGCAATTTTCTCCGGCTCCTCTTCATCTGCCGGAAGAGGCTTTCCTGTCCTGGTAGCGCAAAATTTACAGCTTCGTGTGCAGATATCACCGAGGATCATGAAGGTAGCGGTCCCCGCATTCCAACACTCCCCCATATTGGGACATTTGCCGCTGGAACAGATCGTGTGAAGCCCTTTTTCCTCCAGTATTCCTTTTACTTTTAAATAATTTTCACCTTTAGGAAGTTTTATTTTGAGCCATTCCGGTTTGCGGAGAACATCCTTTTTTTCGTCTGACATAGCAACATAAGTGGTTATATAAATAACTAACTGTGAACATATTAAGATTCCGGAATATGATGACTAACCACCCGGAAATTGTTGGCAAAAGTACGGTTTTTCAGCCTGTTTCACCGCTTTAACAAATATTTGGCAGTGGATGCCGTAATGAATAAAGTTGTATTTTTGAAGCATTGCAAACATTCAATTTTCTTCATAAGCGATACTAATCGTATCTCAGGATTACGGATGAATACACTTTACCCGCTTAAATTCGCCCCCGTTTTCAAAGAAAAAATATGGGGAGGCCGGAAAGTCAGGACACTGTTCGGACAGGATTTTACTCCTTTACGGAATTGCGGTGAGTCCTGGGTTCTTTCAGGATATCCCGGTAATGTTAGCGTTGTATCGAACGGCTTTCTTAAAGGGAACGACCTGAACGAGCTGATAGAGGTCTATATGAGCGATCTTGTCGGCGATAAGGTGTTCCAGCAGTTCGGTAACGAATTTCCCTTGCTCATCAAATTGATAGATGCCAACGACTGGCTTTCAATACAAGTCCATCCTGATGACCAGATGGCCCGGAAAAAGGGCTTTCCGAACGGCAAAACCGAGATGTGGTACGTTGTACAGGCCGATGAGGGGGCTGAAATCATTTCAGGTTTCAACCGGGATATAACCCGCGAAGAATACCTGCATTGCATGGAAAACAAAACCCTGAAATCAATCCTGAATGTTGAAAAGGCTAAGGGCGGGGATGTTTTCTTCATGCCTGCCGGACGGGTTCATGCCATGGGGCCCGGATTGCTGATTGCCGAAATTCAGCAAAGCAGCGACCTGACATACAGGATTTATGACTTTGACCGCGTGGACGATAAGGGCATGATGCGTGAACTCCACACCGATCTGGCCCTCGATGCTGCCGATTTTAAACATTATGACAGTTACCGTACTGCATACGACAAGGTTTTCAATAAAACGGTGAACCTGGTAAACGCTGAATACTTCTCCACCAGCCTGATCCATTTTGGCACGCCGGTTGTAAAAGATTACAGCGCTGTTGATTCTTTTGTGGCGCTTTTCTGCGTAGAGGGATCGTGCGTTATCGGCTACGAGGACGGTTCTGAGATTTTAAAAGGAGGAGAAGTAGCGCTGGTACCCGCCGGCTCCGAAAACATCACGCTCATTCCGCAGGGTGAAGCCCGGATACTTGAAATCTACGTACCCTGATACCAGGAATCGCCGGTTAGAATTGTCTGTTCATTATAATAAACCAAGATAAACAAACCCAATCATGAAAAAACTACTGGTCCTGACTCTAATTTTCTTTGCAGGGGCACACCTTATGGCCCAGGAAGAACTAAAACCGCAGTTCAAAATTCCTTCCGTTAACATTACCGATGTTGACGGCAACAAAATAAATACCGCCGAACTTAACAATGGCGGCAAACCCTATATTATCAGCTTCTGGGCCACCTGGTGCAAGCCTTGCATCAAAGAACTCACTACTATCGCCGATGTTTACCAGGACTGGCAGGACGAAACCGGCATAAAACTGTTCGCTGTATCTATCGATAATTCACGTTCGGTGGCCCAGGTAAAGCCCCTGGTAAACGGTAAAAACTGGGATTACAAGGTGCTTCTTGATGTTAATAATGAATTCAAACGCGCTATGAACGTAAATGCCGTTCCCCATACCTTCCTGGTAAACAGCAAAGGCGAAGTGGTGTGGCAGCATACCAGTTTCAGTGAAGGCGCCGAACTGGAGCTTATCAAACTCGTACGGGAACTTGTTAAAACAGAAGAAACTTCAAAATAACACGATGTCGATCAATTCAGATAAAGAAAATTTATGTCGAAGAACCAGATACTCCGTATAACCGGTATACTGGCACTGTTATTACTATCAGTGCCGGTTTTTGTTTCTGCCCAGAACTTTCTCTCCGGTGGACAGGTAAACGGGAATTTCCAGATGGATGCCCAGTTTTACCGGACCGATTCAGCCATTCAGGCATACTCGGTTCCTGAAAAAATGATGATGAACAGTTGGACCAACCTGACTTACAACCTTGGCAATTTCAATGCAGGGATGCGTTTCGAAACTTACCTCAACCCGGTGAACGGATATGACCCTCGTTACAAAGGAGCCGGCGTTCCCTATTGGTTTGCCGATTACAAGTCCGACCAGTTCCAGGTTACAGCAGGCAATATTTACGAACAATTCGGATCGGGAATGGCATTTCGTACTTATGAAGAACATAACCTGGGCTATGACAACTCATTGCGCGGCGTGAGGGTGAAATTCACCCCTGTTGATGGTGTTGAATTTAAAGGTATCTGGGGTACGCAACGTTACTTCTGGGACCAGGGAGCAGGAATCGTACGCGGCGGCGATGTGGATTTCAACCTGAACCGCGTCATCAGGCATTTTGAAAGCAGCAAACTGAAAGTACAGTTGGGCGGCAGTTTTGTAAGCAAATACCAGGCCGACGAGACCATCACCGACAATGACGGCAATGAGTTGATACTGCCGCTAAACGTGGGTATAACCGCTGGGCGCGTAAACCTGGGATACGATAATTTTAGCCTTGCAACGGAATATGCCTATAAGATCAACGACCCATCGGCGCTCAACAATTATATTTATCGTCCCGGGCAGTCACTGCTCGTTACAGCTACCTATTCAAAAAAAGGACTGGGAATGATGTTACAGGCAAAACGGATTGATAACATGAGTTACAAATCGAAACGTACCGAAACCGGCAATGTACTCGATATCAACTACCTGCCTGCCATTACACGGCAACATACTTATTCCCTGGCCGCCATGTACCCTTACGCAACCCAGCCCAATGGCGAAATGGGGGTTCAGGGACAGGTCAACTACAAAATAAAGAAAGGAACATGGCTTGGGGGTCATTATGGGACGGATATTGCCCTGAATTTCTCGGCCATAGCTTCTCCCAAATACGAAATGATCGATACGATAGCTATCTCAACTCCGGGAACAAAAGGTTATGAATCCCCGTTCTTCGCCATTGGTGACGAATTATATTACCGGGATATCAACCTGGAGATAGGCCACAAATTCAGCAAAAAATTTAAAGGTATTTTAACCCTGATGCATGAGGACTATAATATTGAAGTGATCGAAGGCCATCCGGGTGAAGAAATGGTTCATGCCAATATAGCCATTGCTGATTTAACCTATAAATTCACCGACACCCATTCGCTCCGCGGAGAGTTCCAGGTGCTCCAGACCAAACAGGACGATGGCAGTTGGCTTACCGGCTTACTCGAATATACCATTGCCCCGAAGTGGTTCTTCAGTGTGACGGATATGTACAACTATGGGAATGATGACAGCGATAACCGGCTGCACTACCCGTTGGTGGCAGTGGCATATAACAACAATGCCAACCGCATCCAGGTTTCCTACGGCAAGCAGCGCGAAGGAATTGTTTGCGTAGGCGGAGTTTGCCGCAACGTGCCTGCATCCAATGGTTTCACAATATCAATTACCAGCAGTTTCTGATGTTGAAACATGAAAAGCCAATAACATGAAAAAGATATTATACACTTTACCGATAACACTCCTGCTGACAGGGATTTCATGGATGTTTAGTTCCTGCGATAAAATTGATGAACCGTATGTCGTCAAAAAGGAAGTGGTTGACACAACGCAATGTCCTGTTCCGGAATTCCCGGCCGTTACCAATCCTGTGAAACGGGCTCTTCTTGAGGATTATACCGGCCACTCCTGCGTAAACTGCCCCAGGGCTGCCGTTACAGCCCACGAACTAATGCAACAGTACGGCAATTCACTCGTTGTGGTTGCCGTTCATGCCGGATTTTTTGCAAAACCGGCAAATGCGCCTCTCAATTACGATTTCAGAACGACCGCCGGTACCGATTGGGACGACTTCTTCGGTATTGGTAAAGTCGGTAATCCAAACGGAATGGTCGACAGGGCCGGGTATCCTTCCGAATACATTTTATCGCCATCAGCCTGGGGAAATGCCATTGCCAACGAACTTAGCAAATCCCCTGTGGCCGAATTGCAGTTGATGACGGATTACGACCCCGCTACAACAAAACTATGCATCCATACCAAAACCTCATTTCTGCAAAGTATCAGCAATAAGGCTGTCAAATTATCGGTAATCATCGTGGAAGACAGCATCGTGGCAGCCCAGAAAAATAATGATGCGGAGGTTGGCGCTACGCCGCTCATCGAAGACTATGTGCACATGCACGTGATGCGGGGCGCCGTCAACGGTTCCTGGGGCGATCAGATACTGGCATCATCTTGCCTTTCCGGTGATCCTGTTATAAAATCGTACCAGACCAGCCTCAACGGATTTAATGCCAATCCAATTGATGCTGAACACTGCCGCGTGATTGCCTTCCTGTATGATGCCGCAACCTACGAAGTGCTGCAGGTAACGGAAAAAGCGATTACAGAATAACAACTGTAAACTATTAATCCAAAACCCGCTCCGGTCAACGGCAGCGGGTTTTTTATGCGGATACCAGGGAGGAAAGGCGGGTATTATAGAAGAAGATAAGAAATGGAAGGACAAAGATATTCAGATTAGTATTTGCCAGCCAGGAGAAGGGAAACCGTACCGGAAAGAGGGAAACCTGTCAGCGTCCGCATTCAGGGACAGACCTGACAGCGCCGGATAATAACAGGGATTTGTACTGCAACAGCTATTAAAGATAGATACACTGTAGACTTGATAAAATCTTAACGGTAAAACACATCCAGCCAATTAAAAACCCCGCTCCTGTAAAAGGGAACGGGGTTTTATTATGAAGCGCTTTGCTGATTATTCCTGAGGTTATCTGGTTACGATCAGCTTCTTTATGAATTGTTTGTTGTTATTGGTAATGATGACAAAATAAATACCTTCCGGCATGCCTTTTACATCAATGGTTTTGGAAGAATCAGCCTGAATGTTGGCAAGGTTGAGGACCGTTTTACTCAACGCATCGGTGATGCGAAGGCTGACGGTTCCCGACATTCCTTCGAAACTTAATGTTGCCGAGGTGCCGGCGGGATTCGGATATATGCTTACTTCGGCGTTCCTGCTTTCGGGAACACCGGTACAGTATTCAACCAGCATATACTTGTCTTTGGTCAGTGTATCGGTGGTTATTCCGTTACCGACGATAAGCGTGACATCATAACTGCCGGCATTGGCATAGTAAACTTCAGGATTCTGTTCGGTACTGGTTGCCGGTTCCCCTCCGGGGAAACTCCATTCCCAAGTGGTGACGTTTCCGGTTGAGAAATCTGCAAATGAAGCTGTACTTCCATCACAAATAGTGGAAGGCTGTGCAATGAAGTTTGCGTTAAGCGGCGAAGCCAGGATACCGAAGAACTGGATAATGCGCAACATATATTCGTCACGGGTTGCAGGTAATTCGCCATTAACAAGTCCGCCAAATTCAAATGCCGACCCGATGGTCTTATAGGTTCCCCCATCGTAAGCAACTGCCGTTATAAAATAGGGGCTTTCATTTTTATAAATAGTAAAAGCCGTACCGGTAGGCGCTATATGGTCGATAAATTCATTATCACCGCTATAGTTTAACGTCAGGCCTTCGGTAAAGGAACTAACCTGCCCGATTTCCTTGTTCAGGTCGTTGGCGCCATCCATGATTCCGTTGATCATAAAGAGCGGATGAACGGCAGTCTTTGGATCATAATACCATACGTCGGCGCCTTCCATATACAGCTTTCCGCCGGCAGTTACGAAATCGGCAAGAAGCTGCCCTTCAGCCGAAGTAACAACATGCTTTTTGGTGCCAGTTCCCAGACAGACAAAGAGTGCTTTATAACCTGAAAGGTCCGAAGGCATCGAAAGCAGATACTCGGCATAGACATTGTTCGCCTGAAGCGACTCCAGAATCTTCGGGCCTGAGTTAAAGTTTTTATCGAGGTCGATGACGGCTACAGGTATTTGTCCGATCACTACCGAAAATGAGGCGGATGATGCAAGTCCCTGATCGGCTGACATTGCAAAGGCACACGGGACAACATATCCTGCCGGTGTATTAATACCGGCTTGAACCGTAAATGTTTTCGCAACCGTCAGCCCTGCCTGGATTGTGTCATAATACTGGGTGTTAGCCGACAGCAGGGCCAGGTAAGGATCGTTGAATGATATCTGGCCGGATGTTCCTTTTATTTCAGCGGAACCCGTATTGGCAATACTTAAAACCAACTCGAAGGTCTCACCCGGATCGGCAATTCCGTTGTTGTTGCCCATGGCATCGTTGATGCTGATGGATCCGAACTCAAGAATCCCGGCATGGGCGGTTATGTTAAAGTTACCGCTCCATACATTGGTATCGCTTGCAGCCGTATAATGGAATGCTATGGTATGAAGGTCAGGAACGTTGTCGGACAGGGTAAAGGTGAAACCGTCAACCACGTTGACTGTGTCGCTGGCCGGTATCACGGCGCACAACTCTGTTGAATCGGACAGGGTGATATATTCATCACCGGTCGAAAGTGTGATATTTACATTTTCAGCATCCAGTACTCCTATGTTTCTGAGCGCTAACGACAGGTTTACCGTTTCGCCAAAATCGGCGCGGCCATTGTTGTTAAATGCCGGATCGCTGATGGTATTGGCATTATAAACCAGATAGGGGCCTGCGTTTGGTATGACGGGGATTCTTGCAGTATAGGTCAGGCGGTTGAAACCGGTAATTACCAGGTCAACGGTATCGGGATCAACAAGGGCCGGGAACTCCAGGGTAAGGGTGCCTCCCGAAATGAAGCCGGCAGTGATTAACTGGCTATCCTTTGAGAGAGCAACCAGGGCGCCTTCAGCATCGGCTTCCACTGTAAACCCGGTTGACCCGATAAATATCTGGGATTCATGCGTTGCCGTAATATTGGTTGGCATTGCCGTATAGACATTCACCGAAGGATCTCCGAAAACGGTCCATGTATCAGTCATCTCGGCGCCATCGCTTCCGTAAGTATCGTTCATCTTATACATTCCGTTGACGGATAATCCGCCAAAGGTGCGTTTCAGGTTATCCGGATATGTTTCCACAAGTATGGCATCCATTTCATCCTCTCCTTCCATGGGAGGGTTCCAGCTTTGGTTGATGGTCGACATCAGAGTTGCTATGGCGCCTGTAGGGCCGTCAGCGTTTTTAGCCCGTAACCAGGCTTCGGCAAAACAGGTGCCACCCGGGAAATTGCCGTTTACACAGGCAACGCTCCATATAAATGGCCACCTGTGATTGTTGGTGAGCTGGTTCACATTGTTGTTTGAGAAGCCGGTAGTTCCCCAGGACTGATCACTGCCGTGGCCTGTATAATTGATGATGCCGGAACCCGGGTTTACGAATGAGGCCACCATCGCAGTAGTAGGATTTCCAGGTTGATCTTCGCCTCCCTGGTTTCCGTCGTAAAGTTCGGCTACTGCTGTATAGGTATATCCCATCAATTTAGTGCGGATATTGCGGATATGCTCCCAATCATATTCGTTATCGTCGCCGGGCCCCTGGTCCGATCCGATCCCGATCCCCTGGCTGAACCAGTCAGCGCTGATATCCGGACTTTTTTCATATTCCAGCGTGCGCTGAACCATCGTATTCACGTGATCTACGGTCTCAGCCGAGAACCGCCCCACAATGATATCAGGATAATGGTCGTTTCCCAGGATGTAACCGTAAGCGTTGTCCGAAGGGCCGCCAATGCTGCCGGCTGTATTGGTGACAATCTGTGCGGCATCGCCCACCAGAAGCAGGAAAGTCAGCCCGTGATTGTTGTAATAATCCGTAACATAGGCTTTTATAGCTTCTGCGTTGTTGCCGATGGTCGCAATGTCAACCATTTCCGTTTGAATACCCATCTGGTTTTTCCAGTCGACAAAGGGCTGCATGGCTTCCATAAAGCTGCCGTAACAAATCACAAGCATTCTGCCATATTCACCCAGGGGAGTATTATCCGTGTTTGGGATGTTGAGGAACCTGCGGGAATAAACCGATTTAAAATCATTATCAACCCGGGCAGGCATTTCACTGCGGGTGATTGCGTTGAAACCATGCTGCCCTTTCGAATAAACTTTTACGGTTATGTCGGTATAAACCCTTAATACTTTGGTAACAGGATTGTACGAAAACGGATATGCCACTACGGTCTGTCCGCGGTAATCGCGAAGAATATACGGATCGCGCAATTCAGCCTGCCGCGACGGGAAAAAAATGTTTTCGGAATAGGGCCGTCCATACTCATAAGCTACCTTCGAAGGATCGGTATCGCGCTTGAGATTTCCTTTTGATGGCGCTATTGAAATATTTGCGAAATCGGTGTAGGAGGATGAAATCACTTCCACATCCATAATTTCCTGATCGGGGATAATTAACGAGGCTGTCAGTTTGGGGAGGTCGGGAGTGCCTTTTAAAAGCATAGGCGTGGAGTTCCCCAGCGTCACAATGTTTTCTTCACCTTGCTGTGTTTTCACACTACTGAGGTAAAAACCATCGAGCGAAAAATGGACAACAGAAGTGGATATATCTGACGATACCAGTTCTATTTTTGCTGATGCAGGTTGTTGGGACCGGATGTTAATCCATCCTGTTCCGAAGGCCGTAAAACAGAATACGGTCAATACAAGCGTAAGGTAAAGGTTTCTCATATAATCCTGGTTATGTAATGAATGTTATTAAGATTCGGTAAACGACGATTATGATGAACCGGAGAGTTCCGGGGTTTAAGGGGCATAAAGATATGATAAAAACATTTAACAATTGAAATTCAACTTCCTTGGTAAAAGAAAAACTGCCTGTGGCGGAACCTTCCGGTATCCGCAACAGGCAGTGGGTATTTCGGTTTTGGGATGCTATTTTGTATGAATTACTTTGGTGACGGTGGTTTTTGAACCTTCAAATACTTTACAGGTATAAATGCCTGCAGGAAGGTTGCTGCCATCCCAGTAAAGCGTGTTTGTTCCTGAATGCATCGTGCTGTTGCTGATTACAGCGACTTCGGAGCCAAGTGCATTATAAAGGGCAACCTTTACTTTTGAGGAACCGTCAGATACATAATTAATTTTCAGTTGTGATGTGAAGGGATTTGGAGATACCAGGATTCCGGCCGACGCCTCGGCAGAAGTTCCGGTAAAACCGAAATACACTTCATTGGAAGGTTCGGAGGTGCATCCTGAAGCATCGCCAGTCACAACATAATAGAAATTTGTATGTGACGGATAATAGGTTTGTTCCGTAGCACCGGGAATAATTCCGTTACCATCGTACCATTGATAACTGCTGGCGCCGGTCGAAACCAGGTGATCGCCCGATACCGATACGACAGGAGTAGCCGGCGCCGGTTCAACAAACACTTCAACATAATCGGTCATGGAGTAAGTTCCGCTGGTGATGTTGACGCTGAAAAGTGTATAGCCCGATGGCGTTGCTACCGGATTGAAAATCGACGGATCGCTGAGCGCTGAAGCAGGAGCCCAGTCGTAGGTATAAGTTCCCCAGCCTCCGGTGGCAAATACATAAAGCTGACTCGAAGCCCCCTGGCAGATAGTGCCGGGAACAGCAGTTGTATATACCGAAAGCGGGCCGCCCTGTGTTTCGGAGAACGGGGGAAGCATGATATAATCAATCCATGCGGCATCCTGGTATGCAATGGAGGCTTCATCCTTTTCATAAACCCACCTTAGTTTGTGGGGACCGGTTTCAACCGGGTACGAAACCTGGCTCCAGTCAAGGTTGCCCGACCATTCACCCATCATCTGGTCATCAATATAGAACCTCAGAAAATCGTAACCCTGTTCTGAGGATACTTTCCGGTAGAAGGTAATGCTGCCAGGTGAGATGATATTCACATTCAGGTACATCTCGCTTTGTTCTGAATTTGAAATGCTGCCCGACATTGCGCTGTACGAACCTTCATATTTCACTGTATTGCTGATGGTCCACGGTTTTGATCCGGCAAATTTCCAGTTGTACTTGGTAAAGGAACCCGATTCAAAGTCTTCCACCTGCTGCCCAACCGTAAGGGCCAGGTTTGAAATAGCATTATAGGCCCCTGCATTGGCAACATAAAACACGTTAAATTCATAACCGAGAGTAGCGCTTGGACTTACTGAGAAGGTATAAGTGGATTCCACGGAGCCTCCGGCGGCTATCGGCCCAAGGTTTTGCTGCTGAGAGCTGCCAGAGATATAATTCCCGAAATAAATCATTTGTGCAATTACATCTGACGATGCGCAATGCCCGGCGTTATCGGTATGAACGGTTACTTCGATGGTTTCGCCCGGTTCAATGATCCCGTTTCCGTTTCCTCCGGCCACGTCGCTGATGGTTATGTTGTCGGCCTGCAGTTTAGGCGCAAGCAAGGTCACCGGCAACTGGTAGGTGAATTCACAGGTATCGGCATCAAATTTCAGTATCATGTTTGCCTGGTGCATATCGGGAAGAAATCCGGCTACCTGAATTCCGAAAACATTGCTTACCGTATCGCTCTGCTGGCTGGGAATAAGCGGCCAGGTAAAGGAAGGCTGGGTTATGGTAAGATAGGGATCGCTGGTTGAAAGCGTGGCCAGCGTGTTAACGGCGGAAGCGTTTCCGTAATTTACAACGGTTAGGTTGAGGTCAAGAGGTTCGCCGAATTCGGGCAACTGGTTATTGTTTCCGCCTTCGTCATTGATCTGGTAGTTCTGAAGCATCAGGTACGGACCGGCAGGTGATGCAACCAACACGCTGTCGATAAACGGCTGCATATTTTGTTTCGTAACCACAACACTGGCATAACAAGGCTCGGTGAATGGGGTGATATTCATTATCGCCTTACCATTGGAATCGGCTTCGGCAACGCCATGGATAATATTATCCCGGGTCAGGGCTATGTACGCGTAAGGTTCGGTTTGTACTTCAAATTCCGAGGTCCCCAGTGGCAGCAATGGAGTATAACTGGCTTCCAAAACAGGGGGAACCGAATAATAAATCATCAGGGAAGGATCGCCCATAAGGCAATAGGTCTGCCAATAGTACTCTTTCATGCCCGAATTCGACTCTTCAACGGCAAGATTCCCTGCGAAAACCATCTGGTCCTGAGTTGAATACCATTCGCTCCTGGGTTCGCCATGATCGTGGAAAGTGCGGTCATAAGCCCCAAGCCCGTGGTCTTCATAGGTAGGATTGACCACAATCTGTCCTGATCCGACGCCCCAGAAATAATCTTCGTCCCAATAACTGTAATCTGATGCGCCGATATAGCCAACAGCCCCTTTATTTTCTGCGCGGAGAAGGGCTTCACCAAAACAGTTTTCATTGTACGTTGAAGACTGGCAGCAGTTTCCTACCATCAAAGGATATTTGTGGGCATTGGTAAGGTTGGCAACATCGTTGATGCTGAAGGAAGGATCGGCCCAGCCGCTTGGCGAACCGTGTGCGGTATAGTTGGCATAAGCTACCCCTGCGCTTACATCGGCATGGATACTTTGCGCATAGCCGGCGCCTGAAGGCTCAGGCTGAAGGTAGGTATGTGACAGCAATCCATGGGCTTCATTAAAATAATAGGTAGTTCCATAGTTGATCTGCCCGTTGCCGTAAATCGGCCCGTGGGTAGCATCGGCTCCGGCAACCATGACACATTCGCCCAGGAATGAAGGATCAGGCATGAGGTATTGTTCATATTCCAGGGTTTTGTCAATCTGTGGCTGAAGTTCAGATGCATTGGTGGCCGAAAACCTGCCGTAATAAACCTCAGGAAGGTAATCGCCGCTGTATTCACAGTAATATAAGTCGGAAACGTGCGCACCGCAGTTATAAGCGGGAATCTGAGCCACATCGCCTACCAGCAGAACGAAGGTGGGAGCCGGATCGGTTGCAGTGGCCGATGTATAAAGGTTCTGCAGGTATGCCTTGATGGAATTGAAAGAATTGCCCACAGCCGGATCGTTGGTGTAAGCTTCTACTACTTTAAATCCTTTTTTGGTCTTCCACTGGATGAAAGGCTGTAATTGGCTCTGGAACATCGGGTCGGAGACAATCACATATTTTACGGGCATTTTCGACAAGGTATCGCGACTGCGTTCAACCGGCTGAAGGTTGATGACGCTGTTATAGATGCTCCTGAAATACGGGGAATCGTAACGGGCGCGCATGTCGGTGGTTTTTTGTACGTTGGCTCCCGTGAAACGAACATCAACCACAATGTTGTTATAGATACGGAGTGTATTGGTAACCGGATTGTACTGAACCGGCGAAATCACCAGGTTGGCAAGCCTCACGCCCCTCATATAGCCATTCACGCTTACGGCTGCAAGTTCTCCCCCGATAAACTGGTCGATCGAATAGGTCGATGCATTGAAAACAATGTCGCCGGCCTCCCTGTTCTTAGGCTGAGGAGGTTGTGCCGGGAACAGTTTGCTGACAATTCCCCAATCTGCCAGGCTATAATCCTTTACATCATAACTGATCACTTTTACTTCAGGAACTGCATCGGCAGGAATTTCGATGAGTTTGCTCAGGACTGGAAGTTCCGGATCGCCGACTGTATTCGATTTTGAATATCCGGAAACCATCATTTCGGCAAACAGGCCTTTGGAGGTGCTGATGTCCAGAAATTTCAGGTCATTCAGGGTATTGGTAACCTGCAACCTGTAATAACTGCTTTCATTGACCGAAAGACGGTTTGTTGCTCCGGGTTCCAGTTGTATTTCATTTGCGGCAAAGCCGGATGAAAACAACGCTAGAACCACAAGCAGTGATAAGATCATGCTGCGCATAAAAGTAAAGTTTTTCATGTTGGATTAATTGGTTGAAGGGGTAGGAAAATATTTAGCCACAAATGTAAACTTTTAGAAAATATCTGTGTAATGAAATATTAAAAAATACGACATGGATCAGAGTTTATGATCGCTGAATTTTCGGGCGATTTTGCGCACCGGATACCAGGTGGCTGCCAGACCGATCAGGAATACGGTAATGAACACCCATAAAAAGTCACAGGCTTCCATTTTTACCGGATAGGCGTCAATGATAAAAGCGCCGCTGCCGCCCTGCAGTTTTATAATCCCGAAGCGCTGTTGTATCCAGCATACCGTGGCGCCGATCACAAGCCCGGCAACAGCGCCTGATAGCGAAATCAGCAAGCCTTCCGTCAGGAAGATGCGGCGGACCAGCCTGTCGCTGGCGCCCATGCTGCGGAGCACGGCAATGTCGCGCCGCTTGTCGAGGATGAGCATGGTCAGCGAACCAATCACGTTAAAAGTTGCAATGAACAGGATAAAAGCCAGTATCAGGAAAACTGCCCACTTTTCCGATTTCATGATCTTGTACAGGGTTTCCTGTTGCTCAAAACGGTTTTTCACCACGAATTTGTTTCCGGCCAGGGCCGAAACCTGCTTCTGGATCAGTTTCCTGTCGGCTTGGGGCGAAAGGCTTACCTCGGCCGAAGTAACCTCCTCGGAATATCCGAAAAGGTTTCTCGCGAACGAAACCGGCGTCAGCATGTACTTGATGTCAAATTCGGCCGATATCGAAAAAATACCGGACGGCCGTATGACCCCCGTATTGAAAGATTCATCAGGCAGGCCGGTAAAGCTGGAATGCCTATTGGGGACATATACCGAAATCATACTGCCCGGATCAAGTAAGTCAACGCCCAGAAGATCGGCTATCCCTGCTCCGGGAACCGCATATTCGCTGCTGTCGCGTTCAAGGACAAACTGGCCTTCGATAAGCATGGTGTCGAGCGGCGAATAATCCTGATAACCGTTCCCCATCCCTTTGATGGTGGCAATACATTGCCTGTCGTGATAGCGGAGAAGGGCATTTTCCTCTATCACTTCGGTAAGGTGTACTACCCCCGGCAACCGGCTTATTGAATCCTCCGGCAGATCGCTCATGCGGAAAGTCTTACCGCTGACAGGGGTTATCTTTAAATCAGGATCAAAAGCATTGAACAACGAAACCACGACACCCTCAAAACCGTTGAAAACGCTCAGGACAATAATGAGCGCCATCGTCCCGACGGTAACGCCCAATACCGAAATACCCGAGATGATATTAATGATATTGTGCGACTTTTTCGAAACGAGATAACGGCGGGCTATGTAAAACGGGAAATTCAAAACGGTGTTGTTGGTTACGTCAAGGGCAAATGTAACGCTTTCCGGTTTATGTAGGCATTACCCTAATAAAAAGGAACGAACCTGATTAATGCCCGGAAAAAGGCTGAAAATTCAAGCTTTTGTACAGTTGGATTCTTAATTTCTGAAAATGACTTTAATATATTCATATTGGAATATATGCCTATATCTTTATCAACAAAACATTTAGGGATATTTCAGGAATTGATTTAAATTCTAAAAATAAGATGCCAATTTATATCAAATGGCACAAAAATTTATTAATTTTACAACCGGACATTTATAAGTTACGATCGGATATTTAATTTAATCGGCCATGAAAAATTTACTTGCATTTTCACTGCTGTTGGGCATTCTCTTAACAGGCAATATTTTGTATGCCCAGGGAATGGAATATTTTACCAATTTTCCGGAAACCGGCAGTACATACAATAGCGGGACATTCGCAGGTTCCGACGGTTCACTGTGGACGTATGCAAATTGCCGGGGCGACAATCCGATATTATCCCCATCGCCCACCCTGGGGCAAAACACCTCTCCTTCGGCATTTCTGCAGTCAGGCATACTGCACAATGGCTGCAGCCTTTTAAAGTTTAGTTACAAGCAGGCGTCAGCCGGGAATGTGAACCTCCATGTTTTTATTAATGATTCCCTAGCGGGGACTGTCACTACATCGGGGCAGCAGAATTACGTCAATGATTTTTGGGTAGGTGTTCATGTGGAAGGTGATTTTGTAATTACGATCAGACAGGCCGACAGCGTATCGTCAGGTGAAGTCACTATTGACAACCTGAGCTGGGATGAATTATACACCCATATTAACATGGAAGAGCCCCAGTTTTATCCGGAGAATTTTGTCGCCGTTGCCGGGGGAATGTCCGTTACATCAACATGGAACGATGTTGAAGGCTCAGGGATGATTATGGCTTATGCCAACCTGCTTAAAATAAGTACCGATTCATTGATGGTTCCGCCTGTCGACTCCATACCGGAGGGCGACGACCTGGACTTAAACGACGGTACGGGAACAGTGAATGTCCTCTTCGGGAACGAAGAATTCACCTTCGAAAACCTGGAACCGGCAACCACCTATTACCTGAAGATTTACCCGTATGCTTACCCGAGCGGTGGCGGTAATTATCCATTATATAAAACCAACGGCTTTGTGCCTTCAGCCAAGGTTTTCACCCAGGCGCCGCTGGTCTTCTATCCTTTTGATAATGACCTGTCCCCCTGGACCCAATACAGTGTTACCGGTGAACAGGTTTGGACCTATGCTGCCGGTCAGGGAATCAATAACAGCGGGTGTATCCTCATGAGTGGATATTCATCGGGGAACCTTGCCAATCAAGACTGGCTCATTTCTCCTTCCATCGACCTCTCCCATGCCCTTGAACCGAAACTCAGGTTTTACACTGCCCTCGACAGCAGCAATGGTAATCTCCCGGTATCCGTTTTTATCTCGACAGATTATACCGGTGGTGATCCTTCGGCCAGCGGCACATGGACGGAACTGAGCCAGGATTTATCCTTTTCTGAAGGCTCGATGGCCTGGACTCCCTCGGGGTATATCGACATATCGTCTTTTGCCCAGCCTGATGTTCACATTGCCTTCCGGTACAACTCTACCGCTCAGGCCGCTCCTGTATGGGCCGTTGACGATGTTCTGGTATCGTTTACATCGGGAGTGGGAATAGAAGAACCGGCGGAAGAGCCCTTAACGTTTAAAATTTATCCGAATCCCTGTGAAGAAACTTTTTCCCTGAACCTTATGGAAAAAGGGAACTACCTGGTGCGCATCCTGGATATCACCGGCAAGAAGGTTATCAGCCGGTATACCCATGAAGGCATTACGGCTTTCAATATGAAATCGATGGCGCCGGGAATATATCTGGTAATTATCAGCAACTCCGGTACAGGAGAAACCGCCGTTTCAAAAGTCATTGTTCGGTAAACCGGCTCATAATCCTGTCCTGAAATTGGGATATAGCCGGCGGTGTCCCTGAATAAATTCTTTCATACAAGGCCGGACCTTGTTTTCAGTTGGTGAAAATCTGCTGATATCATCATTCTTTTACCGCTGCATCGAAACTTTTCTTTCATTTTCCCGGCTGATGAAATTTTTTTTAAGATGCATTTTCTTTCACCGGAACCCGGCTGATGCTTTGCCAATGCTGACAATACTGCCCCCGGCAAACCCGGGAAGTGTTTTCGGAAGGACAATAATTAAAAATTAAACGGGAATTCAGGCTTCCCTTTCATGGCAGATTGCTAATTTTGAACGTTCTTACACGTACTGCTCTATGAATGCCATGCCTTTTGTGATAGGCGCCCTGCTTGTTCTCGTGCTTGCTTACCGTTTCTATTACAGTTTTGTAGCCGCAAAACTGGCCACCATCAGCGATTCGAAATTAATGCCGTCGCAAAGGCTTTACGATGGCCAGAACTATTATCCCATGAATAAATGGGTATTGTTCGGGCATCATTTTGCCGCCATTGCCGGAGCTGGTCCGTTGGTGGGCCCTGTGCTGGCAGCCCAGTTCGGATTCATGCCCGGTTTTATCTGGATGCTGGCAGGAGCCGTGCTGGCAGGAGCCATGCACGACCTGGTGATCCTGGTGGCTTCGATCAACCATGACGGAAAATCACTGGCCGAGATCGCCCGGACCGAAATCAGCAAGGTAAGCGGGGCGACGGCTTCCTTTGCCATCCTGCTGATCCTGATCGTGGCCATGGCCGGTCTTGGATTGGTAGTGGTAAATGCCCTTGCCGAGAGTTCGTGGGGTACCTTCACCATCGCCATGACCATTCCCATAGCCCTGCTTATGGGAGTGTGGATGTTCAAAATAAGGAAAGGCAAAACGGTGGAAGCTACCATTGCCGGTGTGATCCTGTTATCGGCAGCGGTCATTTTCGGCAATAATATCGCACATTCCGGTGCGGCTTCCCTGTTCCTGTTCGATCATAAATCGCTTACCCTGCTGTTGGTAGCATACGGGTTCATAGCATCGGTGCTGCCGGTATGGCTGTTGCTTTCGCCCCGCGATTACCTCAGCTCCATCATGAAACTCAGCGTGGTCGGCTTACTGGCCATAGGCATCATCATCGTGGCGCCGACCATCCACATGCCTGCTTTTACGCCGTTTACCCATGGAGGCGGGCCTATCATCCCCGGCAAACTTTTCCCCTATCTTTTCATTACCATTGCCTGCGGGGCTATCAGCGGATTTCATGCCCTGGTAAGTTCCGGAACCACCCCGAAGATGATCATGAGCATGAAGGAGGTGAAATTTATTGCCGCCGGGGCAATGCTTTCGGAAGGAATGGTCAGCATCCTTGCCCTGATTGCCGCTACCAGCCTGCTCCCCCTCGATTATTTCCAGATCAATGTCCCTGTTGAAAAGTTCCAGGCCATCCTGCCCCAGCTTCAGGCCATGGGCTTCACCGAATCGAACCTCAATCAGCTATCGGCCGAAGTCGGCGAAAAAATAGCCGGAAGGACCGGCGGCGCAGTCTCGCTGGGCGTCGGTATGGCGTACATCTTTTCATCCATTCCCGGATTGCAGCACCTGATGAGCTACTGGTACCATTTTGCCATTATGTTCGAGGCGCTGTTCATCCTTACCACCATCGATGCCGGTACCCGCATCGGGCGGTTTATCCTCCAGGAAACACTCGGGAAAATTTATAAACCTTTTGGCCGGACCAACTGGCTGCCCGGGAACCTGCTTGCCAGCGGACTGATAGTGCTGGCCTGGGGGTATTTTATATACACAGGCAGCGTTTCGACAATCTGGCCTATGTTCGGCACGGCAAACCAATTGCTGGCTACAGTAGCATTGGCAATCGGGACTTCATTCATTATTAACCGGGGACTGGCGCGCTATTCCTGGATGACCATCATCCCGATGGTTTTTGTAGGAGTGACGACCCTCTCAGCCGCTTACATGAACATGACAAATATTTACCTGCCCCAGATACACGACCCCGTCAGCCGGGTTCAGGGCATCATCAGCTTTACGCTTACCGCGATCATAATTCTCTGCGTACTCGTCGTATTTATTGATGCTATACCCAAATGGATCGCCGTCATGAGAGGAAAGAGAGCGGTTGTAACAGTCAAGGCATAACCGGTCCAGCCTGGTGAAAGCGCGGGATAACTACCGAGATTTCATCGTAAAGCTATCGGAAAACGGCAACGCCGTTCATGCGTTTATCTAAACGGTAACGATCGTAACAGGATTGTGTGATCAACAATCCCAAGTGTCTGATTGAGACTCTTTTATAGGTATTTCTTATTTCCAGGCTTTCACTACCAGCCCTGTTCCACTTTTGTGGTCTCCTGTTACGTCTGCCCGGTTCAGGATTAAGCTGATCGGGAATGTGATCAGGTAATATAAGGGAAGGATAATAAAGAACAGCTTCGATTTCCCCAGCATCAGGATGGGATACTTCATTGAGAGTTTCCAGGATAACTGTCCCGGTTTTCCATACTGGTACTTTGCTTCGGTACGGCTGAAGCCGGCTTTCTTCAGTTTTTCCTGAATTTCACCGATGTTGTACCCTTCGCGGACATGTTCCCCGATGAAAGATTCCTCGTCATGGTCGTGAACATCACTGCCTCCCTGGTCCGACGGGGTGGAGATAAGCACCATGCCTCCCGGCCTGAGCGAGGCGTGGAAGTTTTCAAACACCTTCACATCTTCAGTGATGTGTTCCATCACATCCACCGAAAGGATGAGGTCATAAGCCAGGGGTTCCGAAAACGCTGTGAGGTCAGCATAAGAGAAGGAAGCATTGTTGCGGCCGATGCGTTTGAAAAAAGCATTGCAATCATCGATCTGTTCCTGTTTTACATCGACGCCTTTCACGGTGTAACCGGCCTTCATCCCGGAAAGGAAATAGGAATACTGCCCGAAGCCCATGCCTGCATCAAGGATGGCGGCGTTTGCCGGCGCCAGCTTCGACCATTGGCGCAAATTCCTGCGGATATGCCACGAACGCAGCAACAACAAATCAAGCAGGTGATAAAACATCTTTCTCAGCCGGGGAGTCCGGTTAAAAACAGTTCCGAGCGATCGTTTGATGGGGTCGTATTGCATAAGGACGGAGTTACGGGGTTGAGAGCCTGCCTGTCAGGCACAGACCTGCAAGGGGCTGGCAGGTTTGAGAGTTTGAGGGTTTCCGGATAATAATCTCAGCGAAGCTGTAAACCATGTTCTGATTACTATTACTCTTTCCTGCAATGAACTAACTCTTCAGCAGGTTTTCAATGTTTTCGATATAATCGAGTGAATCGTCAATAAAGAATTCCAGTTCGGGAATGGAACGCACCTGGTTGCGGATGCGGTTTCCCAGTTTCAGCCTGATCTCCTTTTTGCGGGTGTTGATCTCATCCAGCAGCTCTTTTTTACCGGTTTTGCCAAAAAGGCTCAGGTATGACTTCGCAACGTACAGGTCGGGCGAAATATTAACTTTTGTAACGGTGATCATGTTGCCCGGGAAAAGGTCACGGCACATAACCTGGAATATTTCACCCAGGTCTTTCTGTATCAGCCGTGCAATCTTTTGTTGACGTGTTGTTTCCATAATACAAAGGTACAATAATTATGAAAGGGAGAAGTCCTGCCCGGCTACTGCACTTTCCGATGGCTGAATACTTTAACCGGATAAACTTTATTATTTTATTTTTGCACAGATAAAAGTAACAAGCCATTACGGCCCATCATTCCTGACAGATACTTTTTTGTGAAAAAACTTTCGACTTTACTTCGCTACGCATACCCATACAAGTGGCATGCCTTGCTCAACATAGTATTCAACATTCTCGGGGCCATATTTTCACTGGTTTCACTGGCCTCGCTCGTTCCGGTTCTTAACATCCTGTTCAAGCAGTCGGAGCCGGTCTCGGGCCTGATGCCATGGGCGCTTGACACCAAAGTCGTTTTCAATAATCTCAATTTTTACATCAGCCAGGAAATTACCCGGAGCGGCGAAATTAATACGTTGCTCGTCATTTGCATTGGCATTGTCATCCTGTTTTTACTGAAGAATTTCTTTCGCTATATGGCGCTGTTTTATGTTGCCGTTTTACGCAACGGGGTTGTCAAAGATCTCCGCAACTCGCTATACCATAAGATACTGATCCTTCCCCTGGCGTATTATTCCGATCAGCGTAAGGGCGACATTATTGCCAGGATCACCAGCGATGTTCAGGAGGTGGAATGGTCGATCCTGTCGTCGCTCGAAATGCTTTTCCGCGACCCGATCACCATTATTATTTACCTGATTGCCATGTTCAAGATCAGCCCGCAGCTCACACTGTTTGTGCTGGCTGTATTGCCGGTTGCTGCCTATTTGATCGGGCTGATAGGCCGCAGCCTCAGGAGGACTTCCCAAAAAGGGCAGAAAAAGATGGGAGAACTGCTCTCCCTGATCGAGGAGACCATTTCAGGGCTCAGGATCATCAAAGGTTTCAATGCCATTGATTATTCCTACCGCAATTTCGACGAAAATAACAGGGGGTTCATGCGGCTGATGGTAAGATTGTTCCGCAAACGCGACCTGGCGTCGCCGGTCAGCGAATTCCTGGGTATCGCCGTGACGGCGCTTATTTTATGGTATGGCGGCAGGCTGATATTGTCGTCGGAAGCATCCCTCACCGCGCCCAAATTCATCCTGTACATTGGCATTTTCTCGCAGATGATCGTCCCGGCCAAGGCCATCACTACTGCCTTTTATAACGTTGAAAAAGGGTCGGCATCCATCCAGCGGATCAACCAGGTGCTCGAAGCCGGCGAAGTGATTGAAGAAAAGCCGGACGCCCTTGCGGTTGATGAGTTCCGGGATAAAATAGAATACCGGGATGTTTCTTTCCGATATGATAAAGATTTCGTGCTTAACAATATAAAACTCACCATTCCCAAGGGAAAAATGGTTGCACTCGTCGGCCCTTCGGGCGGCGGAAAATCAACTATGGTTGATCTGCTGCCCCGCTTTTACGATGTAACGGAAGGCGGTATTTTCATCGACGGAAAGGATCTCCGCGACTTGCGGATCGACAATCTTCGCGGGTTGATGGGAATCGTGAACCAGGAAACCATCCTTTTCAACGGAACCATTGCCGACAATATCGCCTTTGGCATGAAGGATGCCCGTATGGAGGATATCGTTCATGCTGCCAAGGTGGCCAACGCCCATGAATTCATCGAAAGACTTGAGAATGGATACAATACCAATATCGGCGACCGCGGAATAAAACTTTCGGGCGGACAACGCCAGCGTATCAGCATTGCCCGCGCGGTTTTAAAAAATCCTCCGATCATGATCCTCGATGAAGCAACATCGGCCCTTGATACCGAAAGCGAGCGCCTTGTGCAGGAAGCTTTGCTCAACCTGATGAAGAACCGCACTTCCATCGTTATCGCCCACAGGCTTTCCACCATCCAGCATGCCGATGAAATTGTCGTTATCAACGAAGGAAAGATCACAGAACAGGGAACGCATAATGAACTCCTGGCAGCCAATGGCATTTACAGCCGTCTGTGCGAAATGCAGTCTTTCAGTTAATACCGGTGTTACTTCTGTAAGTGTCCTGTCACATCGGACCAAATGAACCATTATCTGATTGCGTATACCGGAATTTTTCTATCTTTGCACCGGACATTCCGGAAAAATCAGTTTTAAACTATTTGATGTTTGTCCATATCTCACAACCACAAACATCCTATCCAGAAGAGCATCTGATGGAAAAGAGAATTGGAACTATCACGATCTTAATCAAAGGGACTGTTTCTGTACCTCCCGTAAATTCCCTGTTATCGGAATACGGCAGTATTATCCTTGCCCGCCAGGGCCTTCCCATGCATCATCGTAATATTCATGTGATATCCCTGATCATCGAAGGATCGGTTGAGGTTATCAATGCTCTTACCGGAAAAATAGGACGTTTGAAAGATGTTGAAGTCAAATCGGTCCTAACAAAATACAAGGAGGAGCAAAATAATGAACAAGAATGAAAGGAATAAAATTTTCATCGACAGGGATAAACTTTATTCCCTGATAGAAGGAAAAGTCCCCGGAGAATCAGAAGTCAATGATATTCTGAACAAAGCCCTGAAGTTAAAAGGCTTAAATCTTGAAGACGTAGCGGCGCTTTTGCGCATAGAAGATCCGCGCCTGATCCATAAGATCATGGAGACCGCCAAAACTGTTAAAGAAGAAATTTACGGTAAAAGGCTGGTTCTTTTTGCTCCCGTGTATACCGGCAATGCATGTATCAATAACTGCACCTACTGCTCTTTCAGGAGGGACAACAAACTGATAAAACGCAAAGTCCTCAGCATGGACGAGATTGAAGAAGACACACGGGCCCTTCTTCGTGAAGGCCATAAGAGGATCCTGCTTATTTGCGGCGAAAGCAAGCGTAATGGTACGGATTACATGGTAGAGGCCATCCGCAGGGTATACAGCATCAGGGAACACGACGGGAGGGACTATATCCGCCGAATCAACGTGGAATTGGCCCCCATGGAAGTGGAAGATTTTGCCAGGCTGAAAGCCGAGAAAATCGGAACCTATGTTTGTTTCCAGGAGACTTATGATCCGGTGCTGTACCCCAAATTTCATCCTGCCGACACACAAAAAGGCAATTATGAATATCGCTTAACAGTCATGGACCGTGCTATGGAAGGCGGAATCAACGATATAGGCATCGGCGCCCTGCTTGGCCTTATTGATTACCGTTTCGAAGTGCTTGCCATGATAGAGCATGCCAACCACCTTGAAAGGGCTTTCGGGTGCGGCCCCCATACCGTCAGCGTTCCGCGCATCGAATATGCCATCGGCGCACCTCACTCGGAGAATATCCCCTCGAAAGTTTCCGACGAAGATTTCAAGAAAATTGTATCCATAATCAGGATTGCGCTTCCATACACCGGGATTATACTCAGTACCAGGGAAAACGATACCATGCGCAATGAACTGATAAAATACGGCGTCAGCCAGTTGTCAGCCGGATCAAGGGTGAACCCCGGGTCCTATGCCCATGAGGATCAGCATACGGGAAGCCAGTTCACCCTGGGCGACCATCGCTCCCTCGATGAAGTGATCTCGTCCCTGGCATCCGAAAGCTACATTCCTTCGTTTTGCACCGGCTGTTACAGGAAAGGAAGGGTTGGACAGGATTTCATGGACCTCGCCAAGCCCGGACTGATCAAACAGTACTGTTTGCCCAACGCCATGTTCACCTTTACAGAATACCTTGAAGATTTTGCATCTCCGGAAACGAAGGAAAAAGGGCTCCGCCTGATCGAAAAACTGGTCGGCGAAGTAGAAAAGAAACCGTTACAGGAGAAAATATCCGGGAATATTTCGAGCATCAGGAACGGACAAAGGGATATTTACTTCTAATATATCCCGGATTTTCGTTTGGGTTTCGGCAGAGCCGCAAAAGTGCATATCTACGGCATTCTTAAATCTCAGACGATTATCATCAACTGCCTGTTTCTTCATCATCCGGGGCCGCATCATCCGCCTGTTGTCTCGCGTATTGAAGCACCTCCGGATTTACATACGAAAGATCGATCCCTGCCTGGGCAAACATCTCCTCCGACTCCGACCCGGAGTGGTACTTGAACTCGCAAACAACCCGCTTAATGCCGCAATTGATGATGAGCATGGCGCAGGTGCGGCAGGGCGTCATGCGGCAATACAGGGTGCTGCCTTCGAGCGGGATGCCCAGTCTGGCAGCCTGGCAGATGGCGTTCTGCTCGGCATGGACGGTTCGCATGCAGTGGTTGGTTACATGGCCGTCGGCATGCGTCACCTGTTTGAAGAGATGTCCTACATCGTCGCAGTGTGGCAACCCCACGGGCGAACCCACGTATCCGGTTACCAGTATTTGCTTGTTGCGGGCAATGACGCAGCCGCTGCGCCCGCGATCGCAGGTAGCGCGCTTGGCCACGGTGCGCGATATTTCCATGAAGTACTCGTCCCAGGTGGGACGGATATAAGAAGTGCCTTTCTTTTCGTCCATAATCCGGCTTATTGATCCCCGAACAACGCCACCTTCATTTCTCCCCCCTCTTTTACATAACCCCGGAACATTCCGGCAGTGTTGAACGGCATCGCAATATTACCGTTTTTATCCACTGCTATCACACCTCCGGTTCCGCCTTGTGCTTTTAATTTTTTCATGACCACTTCGCCGGCAGCATCCTCCAGCGGAAACCCCTTATATTTCATCAGGGCTGACATGTCGTAAGCCACCACATTCGTGGAGAAA
>DAONEP010000043.1:0-25537 GCA_035403165.1 Bacteroidales bacterium
CATCCGGGTAACGGCGGCAAAGCATGGATTTTTCTGGACGAAATAAGCGTGGAGTGATATTTTTCAATCTAACAGACAATTTTTACCGGCGCTGCCGGAATTTCCATTAAAAGCCATTTAAAAACAAGTAACCAATTCATAATCTGATTCTAAAATCATTTGCTAATTCTTTCACTATGAAAAATCTGTTAACAAAATCATTATCTGTTGTTTTTCTGGCATTCCTGCTAGCCTCCTGCGACGATTCCGGTAAAAAGTATGTCGGCCTGGAACCGGAGCAGATCAAGGAGAAAAACTTCAATGGCGAAAAAAAAATATATACGCCGGAAGGGAAACTCAGGACCATCGCTGAATATAAAAACGGGAAAGTTGACGGAAGAGTCCGGAAATTTTTTGATGATGGTAAAATCTACATGGATGCAACGTATCAAAACGGGTTAAAAAACGGGAAATGCACCTATTATTATACCAACGGGAAGCCTTACACCGTGACGGATTATGTTAACGGATACAAGGAAGGCGTTGAAAAAACATACTACCAGGAAGGCGGATTAATGGCGGTGGCTAATTTCAGGAAAAACATAATCCAGCCGGGGTTACAGGAATATAAAAAAGACGGAAAGCCTATTCCCGTCAATACAACCATTATCATCAGCGAAGTGAACCACGTCAGATTGGACGGAACCTTCCGTGTACAGATGCGCCTTTCGGATAAGAGCGTCACTCCCAAATTTTATATCATGGAACAATCGGCCCCTGATAAAAGACAAAAAGTAAATATGTCAAACGGCACGGGCACACTGGTGTTGAATTTCAACGCTTCAAGTTTCGTGATGAAAAAACTGATCATCGAAGCCGAGTATAAAACCTACAGGGGTAATCTCATGAAGATTCGAAAACCATACAACCTGGCTATTGACCTGTAGCGCATTTTACTTGTCAATTTGTTTGAGCTTAGCTGTAAGCATCCAGTTTCCGGGAGAATACACCAGGCCTTTGTTTATAACGCGTCGTGCTTTTGTCATATTCCCTTTCCTGAAATAACAGGATGCAGCATCGCCATATGCCTCTGCAGGATCACAAAACACCAGTTCCTGTTGCGACAATGCCTCTGCATCGGACTCAAACATGGTCAGATATTTTTCGCCGGTGGCTATCTGGTTTTCATCAAAAGCCTTGGAAGCCAGCGATATGGTCAGATAGCATCTTCTTGCCCTGTAATAATCCAGTTCTCTGATCCCGGGGTATTCCGAAGCAAGGCTGTCCAATACTTCAAAGTTCCGTTTATCGGTATAACTCGTTGAAGTGTAAAATTCGACCAGTTTCGATAATATTACCTTCACCTGCATGCTATTTGCAACCTGCCTGTATGCATCATATACTATGCGGAAAGCTTTATCTGTTTCTTCATTCATTAAAAGGTAGGATGTGTAATTGACATAATACAATTCCTTAAGTTTTGACTGTACCAGGGTATCCTGGATTCCGTCGACGAGAGCATTGTAAATCGTATGCAGGGAATCAGGAGTAGGAAAAGAACCGAACAAACACTGATTGATCATCAACGAGAATTCCCCGATAACCTGATCCTCCTTATTCTGGTTTTTGGTATGGTTGTAATATTCCACAACATACCTGGCCCTTTCGGCGGATTTCAAACTCATTTCAGCAATCGAAGCCCTAAGCAGTTGTTCTTTCATTATCAATAATTCATCCAGGGGGGTAAGGACTATAGCTTTATTCAGCGCCTGATAAGCTTCCAGGGAATGTTGCTTCATCGAAGCCTGGACCATAGCATTAATATATTGATAGCCGACCAGACCGCGAAGATTGGTAGTATTAAGTTTCAGGTAATACCGGTCAAATATGTTTCCTACCGGCTGATTTTCAATATTATCGGACTGTATGAATTTGAATAGCCGCAGACTCTGCAAAGTACTGGTGAGTACAGCATCGTTAAGCTGCATGAAACCATGTTCAGGATCGGTAGTCTCGAACAGGTAAGGCGTTTCCCCGCCATAAGCAATGAGATAGACATGTCCGGGCAACACTTTTGGGGTGTTCCTGTAGCCCAGTTCGTCCAGAATCAGGCTGTATAGTATGGTGGCAGTAAGGCAGTTATAATAACCCGTCTTAAACATTTTAGAGAATCCGGCATCAAGATCATAATGCTTAAGGAAACTGGTCTGTACATGGCTGAAGATAATCTGAAGGGCCTTCACTGGCTTTTTGATTTTTTCCGTTTTCATCTTCAGTATATCTGTTTCATTTTTAATCATTTGCCTGATATCGGCCAGATCGCTTTCAGTCGATTCCGGATCAACGGCTACCGACATCAGCAGGTAATCAGGCTTTTTTGAACAAAATGATTCAAAGCCTGTTGATTCCAGCTTTGTAGAAAACACCAATCCGGAGCACGAATCGGCAACGATTTCCTGTGCAACTATTCGACCGGACATAAAAACCAACAGGAATGGAATGGATAGAATGACAAGACGTAGGTTCATATTTATGAGATATGTTATTGAAACAACGGTTATAAAGCAATAGGGATGCAAATAATTTCAATCCAAATATAGTCTTTTTAACAAGGCACGCAGGTTTTCTTCTTTTAAAAGTTGAAATGAGTACTTTTGCTGCTGGAAGCAACGCGTCGGGATGAAAATATATTTTCACCGAACTATTGGATAATCAAATTTTATTACGACCTTTGCACTCCATTTTTGAAAACCCCATTGCCATGTCACGAGTTTGCGAAATTACCGGAAAGAAAGCTCTTGTAGGGAACAACGTTTCCCATTCAAATATCAGGACAAAACGTAAGTTTTATCCGAACCTTCAGACGAAACGTTTCTACATTCCTGAAGAAGACGAATGGATTACCCTTAAGGTTTCGGCTGCTGCCATCCGCACCATTAACAAAAAAGGCATCAGCGCCGTGTTAAAAAAAGTCAGCGAAAAAGGCTACCTGTAGCCTCAACGATATTCATTGCGCAAAGCTGCTCCCCCTCCCGGGAGCAGCTTTTTTTATTTACGCCGGAACAACCGGCTAACCCTCAGCAGGTTACGCGGCATCACCATCCTATTTACTATTCGGCGGACACGATTTCACCCGGCCATGTTCAAACTTTTTCCTTATTCGCTAAATCTCAGTTCCGTGACTATTTTCATTAAACGACATTTAAATTATCTTTGCAGTCAATGAACAGGAAATATGCTTTTATAATTGCGCTGTTGATGGCAACTGCCTGCGCTCAGGCACAACACCGCGATGACGGCCTGGTGCAGTTCTCTGGTGTCATTGTAACAGCCGACAGTTTACGGCCTGTTCCATTTACCCATATTCTGGTCGAAAAAACAAACAGGGGAACCACATCCGATTACTTTGGCTTTTTCTCCATCGTCGTTCATAAAAAAGATATTATTCATTTTTCGGCTGTTGGTTTCAAGAAGGTAGAATTCCGTATCCCCGACACCCTCAGCGAAAACCGCTATTCCCTTATCCAGGTTATGACCAGCGACACCATTATGCTGGCCGAAACCGTCATCTATCCCTGGCCGACCAAAGAACAATTCCGCCAGGCATTCATTAAACTTGACGTTCCGGACGACGACCTTGAAATCATGCGCAAAAATCTTGCTTACCTTGAGCTGCGCGACCGGAGAGATAAAAATTACAATCCCGACCTGTACGGGATGGATGCTGCCATGAACTACCGCAACTATGTTGACAATTATACCAACAAAATGTATTATGCCGGTCAGGCAATGCCAAACAGCCTGTTGGATCCGCTTGCCTGGTTAAAATTCATTAAAGCCTGGAAGCGGGGCGACTTTAAGAAAAAATACTGATTCCATATGCTACGGTAACATACGATATTCCGGTAACTACCGTTAATAAAGGTAATCCAACCAGCACCAACCCTATAACTGACTCATTACATTGGACCGGGAACATTTTCATCAGAACCGTTGCTACTTCTCACCCCTCCTGCTGATTCTTTTCCTGGGGTTTTATCTGCCCGGGCAATCCCAAACGTTTGCCAAAATTTACGGCAAAGTAACCGATGAAAGAAATAATGCCATTGAAATGGCAAATATTGCTGTATCAGGATATCCGGGAGGAGTTACATCGGGGAAAGACGGCGCTTACGAACTTCGCGTTCCTGCCATGAAACCGCTTATCATTATATACTCATTCGTGGGCTATGAAAGCGACACATTACGCATTACCCTGGATGCCAATATAAATTTCCGGGCCAACAAGGTTCTGAAACAGACCGCCATGCTTCTGCCCTACCTGGTTGTTGAAGACAAAGCCTTGCGAAATACAAACCTGAGCCGCATCGATCCGCACACAGCAGCCATGATCCCTTCGGCATCAGCCGGCATTGAATCGCTCGTAAAAACGATGCCCGGTGTGGTGTCGAACAATGAGTTGAGCTCGCAGTACTCTGTCCGCGGCGGTAATTACGATGAAAACCTGGTATATGTCAATGATATAGAAATTTACCGCCCTTTCCTGATGCGGTCGGGACAGCAGGAAGGATTGAGTTTCCTGAACAGTGACCTGGTTTCATCGGTGCTGTTTTCAGCCGGCGGCTTCGACGCTAAATACGGCGATAAAATGTCAAGTGTTCTTGATATCCGGTACAGGAAACCCTCGGAATTTGCAGGCTCGGCCTCGGCCAGCTTGCTGGGCGCCACCGGGCATATCGAAGGCGTTTCGAAAAACAACCGGTTCACCTACCTGGCTGGCGTCCGTTACAAATCCAACCAGTATCTGCTTAACTCGCTTGAGACTAAAGGAGATTACAAGCCCAGGTATTTCGATATTCAGAGCCTCCTGACTTACAATGTCAGCCGCAAGGTCGAAGTATCCTTCCTGGGATATATTGCCCGCAACGATTACACGCTGATACCGCAATCACGGGAAACAAATTTCGGGACCATGTACGACGCGCTGAGGCTGAAGGTTTATTTCGACGGACGCGAAGCCGATAACTACCGCAGTTATTTGGGAGCGACAACCGTTACCTACAAACCTACAGAGCATCTGAATATAAAATGGATAGTATCCGGTTACCGGTCGCAGGAAAATGAATCATTTGACATCTTAGGGCAATATTGGATCCAGTTGCTCGAAAACGCCCCCGACTCTATCGAAGTGGTTGAAAATAAAGGTGTCGGATCATATCTTACCCATGCCCGCAATGAATTGAATATGGATGTGTTTAACATTGAGAACCGTTATACATTGATCCATGACAACAGCAATACCCAGTGGGGCGTAAAATACCAGCATGAAATCATCCAGGACCAAATCGACGAGTGGATGCTCGTCGATTCTGCAGGATTTTCAACCCCCTATTCTCCGGGTATACCCGGAATGGCGGGCAACCTGACTGACCTCCGGTTATATTCCTGCCTGAAGACCTCGGCCGATATCACTTCGAACAGGTATACGGGATTTATCCAGAACACCCGGGACCTCGACGGCGATTCCACGAAGCTGACACTTACAACAGGCCTGCGGTTCAGCTATTGGGACTATAACAGGCAATTTCTGGTCAGCCCGCGGGCGACAATTTCCTTTAAGCCCAACTGGCAACGCGATATACTCTTCAGGTTTTCGACAGGATACTATTTCCAGCCGCCTTTTTATCGCGAATTGCGAAACCTGGAGGGACAGGTTAATCCGGAAGTCCGGGCACAGAAATCAATCCATCTCGTTCTCGGCAGCGACCTCAATTTCCAGGCCTGGGACCGCCCTTTCAAATTTGTTACCGAGGTATATTATAAAATCCTGAAAGACCTCATCCCCTACGAAGTTGAAAATGTGAGGATTCGATATCTCGGTTACAACGATTCGAAAGGATATGCAGCGGGCATCGATATGAAGGTAAACGGCGAATTTGTGAAAGGGGTTGAATCCTGGGCCAGCCTTTCCATCATGCGCACCGAAGAAGACCTTTACGACGATTATTATTACGAATATTACAACCAATCCGGGGAGAAAATAATTGCCGGTATAACCACGGACCAAACGGTTACCGATTCCGTGAAGGTTGAACCGGGATATATCCCCCGTCCTACTGATCAACGGGTTACATTCGGGCTGTTTTTCCAGGATTTTCTGCCGATGAATCCTACCTATAAAATGAATCTCGGGCTTTACTTCGGGACAGGGCTTACTACCGGCGCGCCGAATACGCCGCTGTACAAGCATGTTTTCCGCATGCCTGCCTACCGCCGTGTTGATATCGGTTTCGCCAAACAGATCATCGGTCGTGAAGCCGGCCAATCATCCCGCAAATTTTTCGGAAACATTAAAAACATGTGGGTGACCGCAGAGATTCTTAACCTGCTGCAAATCAACAATACCATTTCCTATATGTGGGTGCGCGATTTCGACGGAAATCAGTATGGCGTACCCAATTACCTGACTTCAAGGCAGATAAACATCAAGCTCTCCGTGGAATTTTAACGGCCCGGCTGTCTGAACGTGAATATCCGGCGGCAGCCTGTCTGAATGCCCTTAACCGGAAAGCTGACAAATTCCTGATTTTTTATCTTTTTCATCCAACCGGGCGAACTATTTCGTCCGGAAAATGTTATTTATATTAAAACTTAATAACACCATTACCATGATATATCAATTCCCAGAATTACCATACGCATATGATGCCCTGGAACCATACATCGACAGGATGACCATGGAAATACACCATACGAAGCATCATAAAGCCTATTTCGACAAATTTCTTGCCGCTGTAAAAGACACCGGATTTGACGGAAAGCCTCTGGAAGAGATCATCCGCAACGCCGGGAAGGCGCCTGCCGCTGTCCGCAACAACGGGGGCGGGTTTTATAATCATTCCCTGTTCTGGGAAGTGCTGTCGCCAACAGGTGGCGGAAATCCTGCAGGCAAACTTGCCGACAGTCTTAGAAAGCATTTTGGCACGTTTGATGAATTCAAAGCCCGTTTCTCCGACGCCGCCATCAACAGGTTTGGCAGCGGATGGGCCTGGCTCAGCGTGAAATCCGACGGCAGCCTTTGCGTTTGCTCAAGTCCCAACCAGGATAATCCCATGATGGATATTTCTGAGTGTAACGGGATCCCGATTCTTGCGCTTGACGTCTGGGAACATGCCTATTACCTCAGATATCAGAACCGCCGCCCGGAATATGTTTCAGCATTCTGGAATATCGTAAACTGGCAAAAGGTGAATGAAAACTACGAGAAGGTTTTGCTTACTCTATAAAACACGGATTTGTGTTTGTTTGGTTGGTTGCTATGGGAGATGCCGCCGCTGCGGCATCTCCCGGTTTTTAATAGCTGATGGATCATAATAAACCATGTCAGCAGGTATTTACCATTTCCCGCACAACAATGAAGTTCAAAATTTATTCCTAACTTCAAACCTAAAACTAAAGATCCCATGAAAACGCAGATAACCTTTCTCAGCCTTTCGTTCCTTCTGTGCATTTCGGCTTCAGCCCAGTACAATTACGGCAACCAGGCAGGAATGCTTACAACTGGAGATTTAAAAATATATGCCCAGGATGCCGCCGGGCATCAAACCGGCTTCCGGTTTCCGGCCCTGCCCTATACCTATAACGGGCTGCAGCCTGCTATCGACAGCCTTACGGTAGCCATTCATTACAACAGGCACCACCGGGGATATTATGAAAACTTTGTCGCCACCATAAAGGGAACGCCACTCGAAACCATGCCCATCGGAGAAATTTTCGCAGAGATCAGCAGGCAACCGGTTGCCGTCAGGAACAATGCCGGCGGTTATTACAACCATTTCCTCTATTGGGAAAACATGCAGATTACAACCGGAAATATGCCGTCCGGCGACCTGGAAGCCGCCATCATCAGAAAATTCGGATCGGTCGGCGCATTCAGGGAACAATTCGGAAACGCCGCCAAAGCAATCTTCGGCAGCGGCTGGGCCTGGCTCATCCTGAATAAGGATAAAGAACCCGAAATCACAACCACGTCCAACCAGGATAATCCGCTGATGGATATTGCGCCGGTTCAGGGAATCCCTTTACTGGCGCTTGATGTATGGGAACATGCCTATTATCTCAGCTACCAGAACCGGCGGGCTGATTATGTAAATGCTTTCTGGAACCATATCAACTGGGACGAAGTAGAGAGGCGCTTTTCTGAAGCGATGAAAAAGTAGAAGGCAATAACAGCGCTCCCGGGGAATCGGGTTATTTTATCATTGCCACGGCGTATGCCGACACGCCTTCGCCCCTGCCTTCAAAACCCATTTTCTCAGTGGTAGTTGCCTTTACCGAGACATCAGCCACCGGAATGCCAAGGATGTCGGCAATGATACGGCGCATGGTGTCAATGTAAGGCGCAACCTTTGGCGCCTGGAGTGCAATTGTGGAATCAATATTTACAACACTGTAACCACAGGAATTCAGCATATCCGAAACTCTCCGGAGCAAAATTTTACTGTCAATATCTTTGAGCGACGGATCGGTATCGGGAAAATGTTTCCCGATATCTCCCAATGCGGCCGCCCCCAACAGGGCGTCGCAAACGGCATGCAACAGCACATCGGCATCCGAATGTCCATCAGCGCCTGTTTCAGACGGTATCCTGACTCCTCCGAGCCAAAATTCACGTCCGGCTACCAGCCGGTGAACGTCGTAGCCAAAACCTATCCGCTGGTTCATAGTCCTGTGATTTTCTGCAAATATAAGGTTTCCGCCATTTTCTGACAGGGCAAAAAAAATCCGGGTAGAATGCCCGGATCAGATTTCTTTGAGAAGGTTATTTCTTTCCCCCGCCACTGACAGCTTCAAAATTCAGCAGCAATGAAAAACGGAGGGTATTTTCCAGGGGATTATCCGTTGCCAGGGGTACCAGATAGGAAACATCGAGCCCGAAAACATTGTACCTGAGGCCTGCGCCAAGGGTCACATAGGTACGGTCGCCTTTGGTAGGATCTTCATAAAAGAACCCGCCGCGAACGGCGAATTGCTGGTTATACCAATATTCAACCCCGGTTGAAATATTTATTTCACGCAACTCTTCACTGAAGCCGTCGGGGGCATCATAGAACGAATGCAGCATCCCTACGGCTGTTGAAACATCCGGATCCATACCCCTGACAATTACCGTTGAATTGGTATCGCTGTACTCCGGGGTGGTAGGTACCAGCAACTTGTTAAAATCGAGCATGAACGACATGCGGTTGTACTCGTCGAGGTCAAGGGTCAGCGATGACCCGATGCGCAGGTTGGTAGGAATAAAATCCTTCCGTATATTATCGTTGCTGTATGAAATCTTGGCCCCGATGTTTGAAATATTCACGCCCCAGGCAAACAGTCCTTCCGTGCTGCTAAACTGCAATGGAAGTTGCTGGTATACCGAAACATCGGCAGCTACCGAATTTCCGGGTTTTGTTGACTGGCTCCCGACATCCTGCCTGAGGGTGAGGTTTGAATGGATAAAGCGGGCAGCGACAGATCCTGAAAGGGTTTTTGTGAATTTTCTGGAGTATGCGAAGTCAAGGGCGAATTCGTTGGGTTTGTAATCGCCGAGAGGTTCTCCGAACTGACTGGTAAACTGGATATTCCCTAATGAGAAATAGCGAAGCGAGGCAGCTATCGTCTGGTTTTTATCAAGCCTCGAATAGCCTGAAAGATATGCCAGGCTGATATCGGGAACCAGGTTGTGAAGCCATGGACTATAATTAACAGCAACCCCCATTTGTTTATCAATGAATGCATATTTGGCGGGATTCCAGTGCATGGAATTTTCGTCGGGGGTTGAGGCAACACCGGCATCACCGAGCGATCCGGAACGGGCATCGGGAGATACCATCAGAAACGGAACGGCTGATTGAACAGTATTAAGCCCCTGCGCCATCGACATAGTTGCGGAGATCATCGCCGCCAGCAATGTAAAGAAGAACACACACTTTTTATTCAACATGTCTTAAAGATTAAGAAAAGAATGCAAATTTAAACTTTTTGATTTAACGGATGTAAAACGACACTCCCGGTAAGTTATTGCATCCGCAGACAAATTTGGCCCCTACATTTTCGGATTGGAGGCCTTGATCACTTTCACCGTTTCAACGCCGGTACTTCCGTTTTGATCAGTTGCCCTGACGCGCAACAGGTACATACCGCCGTTTACTTTACGTCCCGATTCGTTGCAACCATTCCACTTCACAGGGCCAGCCTTGTTTCCCGATGAAACAAGCGTAACCGCCGGTAAGGAACGGACCAGATGCCCGTCAACCGAGATGACATCCAGGATCACATCAAGGGATGAATCGAAATGGTTATGTTCAAATTCAACATTCACCTCGTCGGTGAAAGGGTTCGGATAAGCCTTGATATCGGATATACTCACAGCCATATCTTTCTTAACGGTGAACGTGATGGTTGCTTCCGACGAATTGTTGAATACATCCCAGGCTTTTAGCTTCAGGGTATGAAGTCCTTCATCGAGTTTGAAGTACTGGTACACAACTTTCCCGCTCTGATAGCTGTCGATATCGGACTGGTAATATTCGTTAAGCACAGTCGATTCATCAGCATTTTCATCCATCACAGCCACAATATCGTGGCCTATGCCATTGCCCACCGTGTTAATCCCGCTTTCATCGCTCAACATAGCGATGAGTTTCGGGTTTTCGCCAACAACGACACCGTCGGCAAATTCCATGCTGTTCATGTACAACTTTATTACCGGGCCTTCGGTATCCGCCATCTGGCCGTCTTCGGAACCGCCGATGATGACCTTATCAAAATACCCGTTGGCATCAGTACTTTCACTTTGGGCGTAATAGGAAATTTTTCCATTCCCGAAGCTGTAATTGATATCCTTCGGCATTACAAACGTCAGTGAAAATTTGCCATTCGTAACAGTAGCCTTGCCCTGGTACAGAACATTATCCTGTACTTCGAAATAACGCGGCTGGCTTTCCGGACTATTTCCCAGCGTCATGCACCAATGCGCTTTATCATATACTTTCACATGGACCTCACCGTTGAAGGAGGGTAAAAGATTGCCCTGGGCATCGGCAACTATGCCTTCCAGCTCAACTTTCGACATTGCCCTGGCAGTATCGGCTTCGGCCGAAACCGGTTGTTTGTTAAATCCTGTGGTGAGCACCTGGTATTTTGGATAAGCCAGCCTGAGCGCCGGGTCTCCAATCAGGATAAAGTTGCGGATGGCCCCGGGGGTATTATTTTCATTTTTTGCATAGGCAAGAACATCACCCAGACGGGGGTATACTTTATCGACCGATGAAAAAATGGTATCGAACAAGTCCATGTTCAACTGGATATTATAACCGGAGTTGGCCAGACGCGTTGTTGTTATCAGGGCGATCCCTCCCCCTGAAGTATGCAGGAACACCTGTTCCCCTGCCGAAACCCTTCCCGGGTCATCGAAACGGCTGAATTCGCAGGTCGCCGTGACGAATAACGGCATGTTTTCATAATTGGTCCAGCTTGCAATATCCTGTAAGGTAAGAACCCCTTCATGCGCCAGTCCCAGTTCGCCCCCGTGCCCGGTATAATTTATGATAAGCGCCCCTTTTTCCATCTGTGCATTGATGGCCTGGTTTACATCGGGGTACAACTCGCCCGTAGGTGTCGATACCATTTTATAAGCGTCGAGGTATATCTTGTTTATATTATAAACCGGGTAATTGTTTTTAACGATCGGAAACAGATTGTCTTCAGCCTGCCGGATATGCATATTGTTGTCCTTGTCATCAGCGATCAGGCACAGTTGATTGCGCCAGTCGCCGAAAACATCAGGCGTTTTCGAAGAATAATAGATTACCTTATCGACGGCCGATTTTGCCTGGGCTTCGTCATCAACCGGAAAACGCCCGATCCCGATATCAAGAAGGCCTGCGGCATCCTGTCCCTCGGTATCATCCAGCAACCCGTAATAATCATCGCAGGAGTAAGAGTCAGTAGTAATCAGCGATTCGCGCGTCTGGAAGGTCGGTACGAAGTTGGTATTATTGGCAATCCTGTTTTTGTTGTCATAGGAACCATCGCCGAATAACAGGAGGTATTTCAGTTTTACCGACGCACCGGCATCCTTATAAATATACCGGCAAAAATCACGTAATGCAGACGCATCCGGCGCTCCCGAGGAAAACTCATTGTAAATTTCATTCAACGGAACCACCACTGTCTGCATTCCGTCGAAACTGCGGTGATGATCTGCCAGCCGTTCGGCTTCGGACAGGAAAACATCCGGCGCCACAATCAGCATTTCAACGCCCGAGATGCCGTGAAGATTCTGGTTGGCAACTTTCTCAACAAACTCCGCTTTCAGGAATTTTGTCTTATCCAGGGCTACAAATTTCCTGAGAGAATCCACCGGCGTTGTAAAATGGGTAAGCCCGCCGGTAAACGTGGCAAGCATACGGTGAACATTCACGGGGTTTGTAACATCCCATACCTCCACATCGGCATTTGTGCCTTCTATCCTGAACTGGGCAATTTTATTCTTTCCTGCGCTTTCCGGATCCGTGAACAGGAATTGCCCGTCCCTGAATACAAGTCTGCGCGATATGTTCAGTTCCACCCAGTCGAGCCATCCCTGAGCCGTACTGTTAGGAGGTTGATAGGTAAAATTGACATTGAGCTGCGGCGATTTTAAATAAAAGCTCTTTGCCTCGGTCGTTGTTTTGGCAAACTCACGGTCGTTGTTCAATCCGCTGTCAACACTGTTTGAAACCACCTGACCATTGACCGACACTTTATAACTGGAAAAAACAGTACACCTGGTTACCCGCCTGAAACGTATCCACGACTGGCTGGTGGAATCAAAATCGGGAAATGTATAGGCAGGAAGGTTGACCTGGTTAGAACTCATATCCATCCGTTCCCCTACCCAATACCTTCCTGATTTTATCAGATTATAAAGATCGTTTTCATAAAACATGAAATCCGTATACCTGGTGACGATTTCCGAAGGCGGCAGGGTAGTCTGGGCTATGTCATCGATCCGTTTTCCATTTCCGCCGAACGTCAGAAAATAGCAGGAGTAATCGCTATAGTCGTTTTTCTCATGGTCGAAGCGCTTGGTAAGCTGATCATAGTTAACCTTATCGGGCCCGGTTGCAAAAAAGCAGATATAATCGCCCGATTTAAAAGTGCCCGGTTGAGAAGTCACTACCTGAATAGCATTTTCGAGAAGATCGGATGCACGCGGCTTGTTATTTCTTTCAGGAAGCATACCTCCTCCATTGCCGAAAAGCCTGATATTATCCGGCGTAACTTCAGCCATATTCACGCCCATGGCCTTTATTTCATCATAGGTAAGAGAGTATACGCCTGTTTTATCCAGCCGGATTTTATACCAGTTGCCCGTGGCAAGCACCGAATTTATCGAACCGGCTGAACTTTTCACTAACGCGGTTTCCGTTACGGGTTCCGTTTCGATTATCAGGTCGAATGAGACCAGTTTCTCAGGAGCGGAGCCTTGAAGCCGCAAAGTGCTGACTGACACTGTCATCACAGGCTTTTCGCGTTCCGTCCAGAAATTATATTCCAGACTAATGGAATCGGAAACATCCGGCTGGAACGTCAACTGTTTCAGTTCGGACGGCTCGACCCGTTCATATACCGTGTTTTCGATGGACACCCGTACCGGGACTTCATCATTATTAAACCTGAACACTTTAAAGAAGAAGGGAGCATACCCTTTGCCGGCAAGGTTTGCAGCATCGTCGAAATATAAAACATTCAAGGGTTCGGAAGATTCGTTCCCGATGTTGGTGACCGCTTGCCATTGCAGCCTGACAGCATGTCGCGTGACATTTGCCCCTGCTAAAAGCGGTAGAAGAAACATGAATACTAAAATACAGGCAGATCTGTTCATAATGGTTAACTGTTAAAATTTATCTGGTGTAAATCAATTTTCCTGATGTTTTTGCCGAAAGACCGTCCGACGTTACTGATACAATTTGATACACATAAACCCCGCATGCGGCCAGGTTGCCCGAGGATGTCCGCCCATCCCACCGGACAGGAACAGCCCGTGAGCCGAAATCCTGGCCCTGCTGATGCAAGGTAACTACCGGCACCCCGGTCAAGGTAAAAATTGTAACGGTTGACGAGAGCATTTTCCCCTGCTGGTTATGACTAAAGGTAATATCGGTGTAATTGCTGAAAGGGTTCGGGAAATTAACGGCATTTTCCATAATAAAATTGTCCGACGAAGCCACAACAAATTCGGTCTGACCTTCCGACGAATTATTATAAACGTCCCAGGCCCTTACGGTCAACGTATGCAGCCCTTCGGACAGCCCGACGAACGGAAACTGCGCCATCCCTGATTTATAGGTATTAACTTCCGACTCGTAGTAATCATTCAGCACATACGGATTGTCGTAATCATCATCAAGAATAGCGATCAGATCGTGTCCGATGCCTGTACCCACCGTGTTGATACCGCTTTCGTCGCTGATATAAGCCAGCAACAAAGGGTTTTCATCGGTAGTGCCGCCTCTGACAAAATACCGGTCATTCATATACAACCTGATAGCGGGGCCTTCATCATCCGTTTGCGCATCCTCGCCATCGCCGCCGACCACCAGGTTAGCATAACACCCGGCTGCATCTTTGTCGTCACTCCGGGCGTAGTAACTTATCTTCCCGTATCCGTAACGATAAGAAATGTCGCGCGGAACGATAAACGTAAACGAAAACTCCCCGTCGTGCACTTCTACATGTCCTTTATAAAGAAGGTTCTTCTGCAGGCTGAAGGTAAATGGCGTTCCTCCGTCGTTTGCAAGCGTCGTCACCTCTGTAGCCTTGTCAAAAACCGAAGAAGTGAGTACCCCGTTGAAATCCGTTGCTTTCACATTATAAGCATCGGTTATAATTCCCGAAACCGTGACCGCGGAAAGAGCGCTGATTGTATCCGGGACCTCACTGATTGCCTTCCCATTGATCTGTGTGGTTACCACCTTCAATTCGGGATTGGCGATACGAAGAGCCGGGTCGCCAAGAAGCACGAACTTTCTGCCGTTTTCATCGGAACCGCCTTCGCGTTTAGCCTCCCTGATAATGTCTCCCATCCTCAACGTAGCTGCCGGCTGGGACTGCAGGGCATACTTATAAATACTTTTATTAATTGCGAGGTTGGGCGTTCCGAAAGTTGGCCGCGATGTGGTGAATAGGGCGATTCCACCGCCCAGCGGGTTCAGGAAAACCTGTTCTCCCGCCGAGGTCCTTTCCGGGTCATCGTAACGGCTGAATTCACATGTGGCGGTTACAAAAACAGGCATTTTGTCATAATTATGCCATGAGTTGATATCGCTTATTTGCAGTACTTCTTCGTGGGCCCAGCCTGTTTCGCCTCCATGCCCGGTGTAGTTGATAATCAGGGTCCCTTTTTCAATGCGCTGGGTTATGGCGACGTTGACGTCGGGATAACGGTTGCCGCTTGGCGTCGCCGACTGCTGGTAGGAATCAAGGTAAATTTTATCGATGTTATAATTTGCGTAGTTATGGCCAATGTAACTTGCCAGTTGATCGGCTTGTAACATATGTTCATTGTCTTCTTCATCGTCGGCAACAAAGGTGATCACGTTTCGCCAGTCACCCTGCACCGTGCCTCCCTGCATGGAATAATGTATGATTTTATCAACGGCCGACGTTGCTTCAGCCAGCGATTTGACAGGAAGCCTTCCTATCCCGGCATCAACCATATCGAATGCGCCGCAGCCTTCCGCATCATCAAGAAATCCGAAATAATCGTCGTAGGTGTAAGAGTGCACCGGGTCGTAGGATTCAGGCGACTGAAACGTCAGTATATAATTGGTATTCTCTTTATGAAAATCCTTGAAATCGTATGATCCGTCGCCAAATAGCAACAGATAAGGGACAGTCCCTGACGATTGGTTACGATCGTAAAACATTTTCATGAAATCCCGGATGGCGCTGACATCGGGCGATCCTGAAGAAAACTCATTGTAGATGGTTTCCGGCGTGACGATAGAAACTGAGAGATCATCAGATGATTCATGATGCCGGGCAAGCCTGACAGCCTGTTCCATGAAGACAGGCGGAGATATGATGACCAGGCCGGGAGACTGCATGGCATGGAGATCCTGATTGGGAATCTGCTTATGACTGACCGGATGGATAAAGGCGTTGCCGTCAAAGGCAACAAACTCACGGATTGTATCGGCCGCAAGTCGAAATTCCATGACTGTACCGGTCAGAAGTGCATGAACGTTGCGAACATTAACCGGATTAGTAACATCCCAAACGGAAACCGCTTTCGATACGTTTCCGAGCTGATACTGCGCAACATTCCCCGTACCGGAAGCCTGTGCTTTCCTGAAGGCCAGTTGCCCCCCCGGAAAGTCAAGCACACGCGTGGCATTAACCTCAACAAAATCAAGCCAGGCTTTGGCTGAACTTACCGGTTTATTGTAGGCAATCGCAAACGTTACCTGGTCGGTAGTAGCCGGTACATTTTTAAAGCTGTTTACCTGTGAGGCATAAGCACTGTTATAATAGGTAGAAACAGGCGATGCTGATGCCGGCCATGAATTACCGGCAGCCGAAAAGGAAAAGGAGCTTGAAGAAGTGCTCCGGGCTGCTGCCTGAACATTGAAAGTCAATTCGGAACCTTCAGCGATACCGGGAAAATTAAAATCGAATGAATATTGTGTTGTCAGGTCAAAAATTTCGCCAAACCACAGCCTTCCCGATCCGATCAGGTTAACATGGTCGGTTTCGTGGAGCAGGTAATCGTCGAATGTATTCACCCGGACGGTTTCATCCAGTTGGGTGCTGTATTCTTCCCCGATACGTTTACCGGCGGCGGCTCCGGCAGTAAGAAAATAAAAGGCCGTGTCAGAATAAATGTTGGTGACATGCTCCCAGGCGCCGTGCTGGGCATTATAATTCCACTTTGTCTGCGGCGCGACATAGAAAAGGACACAGTCGCCCGCATCGAAACTCCCGTCCGATTCGCCCCTTACCGTGATGGCGTTCTCAACCAGATCGTCATATCTTGCCACGAGGTTGCTTTCAGGAAGCATGCCTCCGCCGTTTCCGTAGATACGGATATTCCGGGGATCCACAGAGCCCGGATCCATCCCTATAGAAACCAGGTCATCATAAGATAATTTGCATACGCCCGTAGCGGTAAAGGCCAGCTTAAACCATACGCCCGAGGCAAGAACCGAATGACCGGCATAGGTATGTTTCAAATCCTTTACCTCCTGATCGCGATAAGGCGCCGGAGAAATGCTAACCGAAAAACCGGAAATTTTTTCTACATTTCCTGTAGAGGAATTTACCCTGAAGGGCAGCAAACTTAAAACGGCGAATTTTTCCCGTCTTGCCGAAGAAACCCGGAAATTATAAAGGGCTGAATCGGTCAGATGAATGCCGTCCGCTTCAACAATACCATACTCTTCAGCCGCCAGCGGGATATATTTGATATCCGAAACGATCAACCCGATGTTCCCGGCACCGGCAGGCAGGCTGAAGTGTTCAATGAGGACAGGCAGGCTCCATGCAGGATCAACTCCCATATGATCGAAATCAAAGTATCTGCCGTCAGAACCATCTTCATACTGTACTGTGTATGGATTATGCCAGTTCACTGTCACCCTGTACGTCTTCTGCCCGTAAATAAATACGGGGGCCAGGCACAGGCTCAGCACACCAATTAATTCAATAATCCTTTTCAACATGCAGTTACTTTTTACGGATTCGATGATAAAATAATAAAAATGAATACCCTGCGTTCTTTGAATACGTTAGTAAAACAAATGTCGTGCGTGTAAGTTCAACGTAGCGGGGAACATAACACTAAACGGAGAATGGGCCGTTTTATTACCAGGAAGGTATTTTTTCACTTGCATTTATACCTTTCAAAGAAATTTCTTCGTAATATTGACGCCCTTGAATATGCGAACAAAGTTAGCATTTCTGACAACGCTGGTTATTTTGCCCTCAGTTTTCCTCTGGGGACAGGATCATGTTTTCTCGCAGTTTTACGCCAGTCCCCTCTATCTGAACCCGGCTCTTGCCGGTTCCAAAATATGCCCCCGCCTAACGCTGAACTACCGGAATCAATGGCCCGGCCTGGGGAAAGGGTTCGTTAGTTACAGCGCGTCCTGGGACCAGCAGATTGATAAGATATCAGGAGGCCTGGGCGTTATTGCCGATGCTGACGTGAGTGGCGGCGGAGCATTAAATACTTACAGCGGAAGCGCCATGTACTCTTACAGGTTGCAAGCCTCGCCCAAAATTGTCCTAAATCTTGCCTTACAGGCCGGTTACCTTCAATACAGCCTGAATTGGGATAAACTGCTCTTTGAGGACCAGATAGTTCCCGGCACCGGCGAAATCATCGCATCCTCGGAACAAAGGCCGCCTGACCTGAGTATCGGGACCATCGATTTTGCAACAGGCATCCTTGCCGGATACAACCAACGGCTTTATATAGGCGCTGCCATGCATCACATCACCATGCCCGATATGGCTTTTTACACCGATGACCTGAACAAGCTGGACGTACGATATACAATCCATGCAGGTGCAATTTTCGACATAAAGGAAGGAATAAACGGCGGCGATGTTGAAGATTTATCCTTCTCACCAAACATTGTTTACATACAACAAGGCGACTTCAGGCAAATAAATGCAGGATTGTATGTAAATTTGTACCCGTTTGTTGCCGGAGCCTGGTACCGGCATACGATCGATAATCCTGATGCAGCCATCGTACTCGTTGGCTTTCAGCATGAAAAATTCAAAATCGGATACAGTTTCGATTTCACTGTATCAAGGTTAAGCATAAAATCCGGGGGGGCACATGAAGTATCTTTTTCATGGCAATTCCCTTGCCCGGTAAAAGAATTCAAGTACAAGGCAATAAAATGCCCGCGTTTTTAGTTATAACGATCAATAAACCATAAACTGCAATGGCAAAACACAGTAAAGTCGTAGCAAATTTAATGTTTGCAGCAACGATAGCTCTGCTGGCTTCCTGCTCAAAACCACAATCGCATACTACCGGTTGGGATTACAATAATCCGAAAAACGGCGGATTTGAGGTTGTACCTTACGAAGAACCGACAACAGGGCCCGGTCTTGTATTTATTGAAGGCGGTACTTTCACCATGGGCCGCGTGAGCGATGATCCTATGTATGAATGGAACAATATTGCGCGCAGGGTTACCATCACCAGTTTTTATATGGATGAAACTGAAGTGTCGAACCTCGATTACGTTGAATACCTCTATTGGCTGAGCCGTGTCTTCGGCACCGATTATCCCGAAGTATGCCGCAAAGCATTGCCCGACACGCTCGTATGGCGTGAAAAACTGGCCTTCAATGAGCCTCTGATCGAAACCTACCTGCGCCATCCTGCCTACCGTGATTACCCGGTTGTAGGCGTAAGCTGGGTTCAGGCCAATGACTACTGCCTCTGGCGTACCGACAGGGTTAACGAAATGCTGCTCGTCCGCGAAGGTATCCTTTCATTTGACCCCGATCAGAAAAACGAGAATAACTTCAACACTGAAGCGTACCTCGCTGGACAATATGAGGGCTTAGTGAACCACGCAATACCTGATCTTAATCCCAATGGCACCGGCGAACGCCGCGTAAGAATGGAAGACGGGATCATGTTGCCCAAGTACCGCCTCCCGACCGAAGCCGAATGGGAATTTGCCGCCTACGGCCTCATTGGCAACACACATTTCGAACGTATTGTTGAGCGCCGTGTGTATCCCTGGAACGGGACCGTCATGCGTACCGATGATAAAAAATATTACGGCAGTTTTGTCACCAACTTCAAACGCGGACGAGGCGACTACATGGGCGTTGCCGGAAACCTGAACGACGGCGCCGAAATTCCTGCCGAAGTGGGTTCCTACTGGCCTAACGATTACGGGCTGTACAACATGGCAGGCAATGTTTCGGAATGGGTGCTCGACGTTTATCGTCCGCTGAGTTTCGAAGATGTCAATGACTATAATCCTTTCCGTGGAAACGTCTTTAAAACCAAAGTCACCGATCCTGAAGGATACCTCGTTCCGAAAGACAGCCTTGGCCGCATTAAATATCGTGAAGTCACCGAAGAAGAAGCCATGGGCCGCTATAACTACCGTACTGCCAACAATATCAACTATCTTGACGGTGATTACCAGTCACAGGTAGGCGTTGACTGGGCTCAGAAAAGCGACGATGCGAACATCACCAACAAGATGTATGAATATGGCGTTTCGTCGCTCATTACCGATAAAAGCCGCGTTTATAAAGGCGGTTCCTGGCGCGACGGGGCATTTTACCAGAGCCCTTCGGCCCGCCGGTTCCTCGAAGAGGATATGTCGACCAATTATATCGGCTTCCGCTGCGCCATGGGCCGGGTAGGAAGCGCTTCGATGCAATCGGGCAAACGAAGTAAATAATTAAACCATTCTTTTTATAAAACCCGTTAGCATCGCATAACGGTTTTTTTTTTGCCGTCCGTTCCTTATTTGTACCTTCGTTACTCGTTTATAATGCCGTATTCATGCGCATCTCACTCACGGATCTTTACCGGATTTATTCAGAACATCCCGTCATCATTACCGATTCGAGAAAAGTCATACCCGGATGTCTTTTCTTTGCCCTCAAAGGGGAAAACTTTGATGGAAACAACTTTGCAGAACAATCCCTGCAGCAGGGAGCAGCCTTCGCCATTACCGATAATCAGGCTAAAACCGGAGAAAAAATACTGGTAGTTGAAGATGTCCTGACAACCTTACAGCAACTTGCATCTGTTCATCGCGACACCCTGGCAATCCCTGTAATCGGGATTACCGGAACCAACGGTAAAACCACGACAAAAGAGCTCGCCAACGCGGTTTTGTCATCCCATTTTACCACGCACGCCACTTCCGGCAATTTCAATAACCATCTCGGCGTTCCTTTAACCATATTATCTGCGCCTCCGGCAACAGAGGTGCTTATAGTGGAGATGGGCGCCAATCATCCCGGGGAGATCACCTTTTTATGCAGCCTGGCTAAACCCACCCATGGGCTGATCACCAATATCGGCAAAGCGCACCTCGAAGGATTCGGGGGATTTGAGGGAGTCATCAAAGCTAAAAACGAACTCTACCAATACCTTTTCTCTCATCAGAAGCATGCTTTTGTAAACGCAGACAATGAATTGCTGATGGAACTATCCGCAAACCTGGACAGGACGCTTTACGGAACCACTCCGGGTTGTTCAGCAAGGGGCAGTGTCATATCTTCCGATCCTTTCCTTTCGGTAAATATCCAGGGCAATTCAGGCAATGCAGATATCCGTACCCGCCTGGTCGGCCGGTATAATTTCGAAAATGTAATGGCAGCTTGCTGTGTCGGACAATCGTTTGGAGTGCCTGCAGAAAAAATGGTAAAGGCTGTTGAAGCGTATCAGCCCGGCAACAGCCGTTCACAAGCCATTGACACCTTAAGAAATCACATCATTGTTGATTCATACAACGCCAATCCCAGCAGCATGAAAGCCGCGCTTGAAAACTTCAGCAGGCTGAATGCCGGAAGGAAAATGGTAATTCTCGGCGACATGTTTGAATTAGGGACTGAAAGCGATGCTGAACACCAGGCTATCGTTGGTCTGGTCGAAGAACTTGGATTCGACCAGGTTATCTTTGCCGGCAAAGAATTCATGAAAGCAGCCACCGGCTCTTCTTTCACCTGCTTTCCCGATTCATCCGATGCTTTCAGGTGGCTGAAATCAAATCCGCCTGCCGGTTTCACTATCCTGATAAAAGGATCCCGCGGAAGCAGGATGGAAAATGTTCTGGAGGCGTTGTAACCGGAAAACAAATGCGTTTTCAGTATGGCAAAAAACAGATCAGCAAAAGAGCCTTTTCATGTTATCGGGGTAATGTCGGGAACTTCGCTTGATGGCGTAGACCTTGCGTATTGTTCGTTCACATCCGGATACCAGCGTCTTGAGTTCAGGATACATGCCTGCGAGACGGTGCCTTATGCCGATTTCTGGAAAGAGCGGCTGATAAATCTGCCTTCCCGTGATGCTTTAACCTATGCTCAAACGCATGTGGAATACGGGCATTACCTCGGCCGGTTAGTCAGATCGTTCATCGAAAGGAACAAGCTGCATGCCGGATTTGTCGCCAGTCACGGACATACCATATTTCATCAGCCGGGCAAGGGGTTCACGTCACAGATCGGCGATGGCGCGGCACTGGCTGCGGAGTGCGGTTTACCGGTGATTTGCGATTTTCGATCCACCGATGTGGCCTTCGGCGGACAGGGGGCTCCATTGGTACCCATCGGCGATGAACTGCTTTTCGGAGATTTTGATTACTGCCTTAACCTGGGCGGATTCGGGAATATATCCTTTAAAAAAGACGGTCAACGGATTGCCTTTGACATTTGCCCGGTAAACATAATCCTGAACAGGCTCGCAGGAATGAAAGGGCAGGCGTACGACCAGAACGGCAATCTTGCGGCTGGTGGAAAAATAATTCCCGGCCTCCTGCATGAACTGAACAATCTTCCCTATTATCGCCAGCAACCGCCAAAATCCCTGGGGAGGGAATGGCTTGAAAAAGAGTTACTTCCTCTATTTTCAGGCGCCGGAGTTCAGACCACCGATATGCTCCGGACAGCAACTGAACATATCGCAATGCAGATAAGCGGTTGTTTGCCTTCTGCCGGTGGAAGGATGATAATAACCGGCGGAGGCGCTTTCAACAAATTTCTGATTTCCCGTATCTCTGATCTTTGCCCGGTTGAAATCATTATACCGGATGAAAAGATTATCAATTATAAAGAAGCTCTCATTTTTGCGCTCCTGGGAACGCTCAGGATGCAGAAAAAGCCGAATTGCCTTCCATCGGTTACGGGCGCCCTTAAGGCAGCAATCGGAGGCGCCGTTTACCTGCCCTGAGCAAGCACAGAGAACCTTGAATTTTCTTTAGACAGGAATTGCAAGTATGGATAAATCTGTACCTTTGACGCAAAATCAGGTGTAAGGAAGGTTAAAATCTTGTCATTCTATTTAATTGTTTTGCAAGTATTTAAATGACAAATTTTAAATTTCAGGGCACAAACTGTCGACGACAAATTCCTCATGAAACAACTAAAGTAACCTTTATGAAAAAATCTACCTTGTTGCGTATTGCCGGGCTGTCAGCCTTACTTGTCCTGGCGCCTGTGATGACGTTTGCAGCCACCACCGCCACCATGCCGATGGTATTTGGCATCCGGATTGAATTCATACTCTTTGCCCTGACCCTTGTCGGCGTTGCCGTTTTCCATCATAAAACCATGTATGTGGCGCTCATCGGGCTTGCCGCCATCCTGATCACGAAATACATATTCATGCCTGGTGAATTTTCACTTATTGACCATATCATAGGCACTCCTGGGAAAGAGGGAGAATGGCGTATTTTATTGAACCTGCTCGGATTACTGCTCGGATTTGCCATTCTGGCCAAATACTTCGAGGAATCGGGCGTTCCCGACTGGCTGCCAAGAGTGCTTCCCAATGACTGGAAGGGGGGGCTGGTATTGCTGTTCGCCATAATGTTCATCTCGTCGTTTCTCGATAATATCGCCGCTGCCATGATTGGCGGGGCCATCGCCATGGTTGTCTTCAAAGGCAAAGTGCATATCGGTTACCTTGCCGCCATCGTGGCAGCCAGTAATGCAGGCGGCGCCGGGTCGGTTGTCGGCGACACTACCACAACCCTGATGTGGATTGACGGCGTCAACCCGCTGGATGTAACACACGCTTTTATTGCATCAATCGTGGCATTCTGTATTTTCGGGACCATTGGTTCCATTCAGCAGGACCGCTATCAGCACATCCAGAAAGACGAGTCGAAAGGATACCATATTGACTGGGGAAAACTCGGCATCGTTCTGTTGATCCTGGTTTGTGCCATCTTAACAAACTGGCTGCTTGATTTCCCGGCCGCCGGCGTTTGGATTGCCATCCTGATCGGAACTTTTATCCGGAGAGCCCCCTGGAATGAAATCCCCAAATCCATCCAGGGAACGATATTTCTGATGGCCCTGGTTACCTGTGCATCGTTGATGCCGGTAGACCAGTTACCTGCCGCTTCCTGGCAAACTGCCTTCTCGCTGGGCTTTGTTTCGGCTGTATTTGATAATATTCCTCTCACAAAGCTTTGTCTCGATCAGGGCGGGTACGACTGGGGTATTCTGGCCTATACGGTAGGCTTTGGTGGTTCCATGATCTGGTTCGGGTCCTCGGCCGGCGTTGCCCTGTCGAATATGTACCCTGAAGCCAAATCGGTAATAAAATACGTCAAACACGGCTGGCACGTCTCGCTTGCCTATATCATCAGTTTCTTTGTTATGCTGGGCATTGTTGGATGGCATCCCCACGCCCCCCATCGCAAAGAACACCAGTTACAGCAACAGGAATTGGCAAACCCACCGGCCGCTGCGACTGTAAATGATACAACAGCACAGGTCAACTAAACGGGCTTTTGGTTCGTTGGCGCAATGCTTGTCCTTTTTTAACGGAATCATGCCGCGATAAAATAATTTTCCTTCTGACGAGTTATTATTAACAGCCCGATGTTTACAATTAACACCGGGCTGTTAGTACCTGTTACTCATTGTTATCTAATTTTAAGGATTAAAATCAGCAATATGATACCCGGAGTCATCCTTCAGATCGTTCAAGGCACACAAACATTGGCCGATACCGTTGTTCAGGCGGTGAATACGCTTCCTCAGGTGCATCAACCCACCGAAATAAAGCTTTCAATCTGGGACCTGGCCATCAAAGGAGGACCGGTGATGATACCCATTGCCCTGCTCTCCGTCATTGCCATTTATATTTTCGTCGAACGGTATTTCGTCATCGGTAAGGCCTCGAAGGAGGATGCCAATTTTATGAATAATATCCGCGATTTCATGCTGAACGGGCGTCTCGATTCAGCCTTGTCGCTATGCCGCAATAACCAGACGCCTATCGCCCGCATGATTGAAAAGGGTTTACTGCGACTTGGACGTCCACTGGGAGATATCAATGCCGCTATCGAAAACGTTGGAAGTCTTGAAGTTGCCAAACTCGAAAAGAACCTTTCCTTGCTGGCCACTTGCGCCGGAGCGGCTCCCATGCTGGGATTTTTAGGAACCGTTACCGGTATGGTAAGCGCATTTTACGATATGTCGATGGCCGGCAATAACATCGATATCCAATTGCTTTCGAGCGGTATTTATGAAGCCATGGTTACTACCGTTGCCGGTCTGATTGTTGGAATTCTGGCATATTTCTGTTATAACTTACTGGCTGCCAGGGTCCAAAAAATCGTATTCCTGCTCGAAGCCCGCGCTACCGAATTCATGGACCTGTTGCACGAACCGGCAAAATAAGCCTTCTGTCCCGGGTCGCACGGCAGTAAGTCCGACAATTATCGTTTGCAGTAAATCAGAGCATCAAACCCAAGATCAATGGCAATAAAATCGCACAATAAAGTAAGCCTGGAAT
>DAONEP010000044.1:0-8928 GCA_035403165.1 Bacteroidales bacterium
CCAGGGTATCTAATCCTGTTTGATCCCCACGCTTTCGTGCATGAGCGTCAGTAATTGCTTGGTAAGCTGCCTTCGCGATCGGTGTTCTGTGTCATATCTAAGCATTTCACCGCTACATGACACATTCCGCCTACCTCAACAATACTCAAGACTAACAGTATCAATGGCAGTTCTACAGTTGAGCCGTAGGATTTCACCACTGACTTATCAATCCGCCTGCGCACCCTTTAAACCCAATGAATCCGGATAACGCTTGCATCCTCCGTATTACCGCGGCTGCTGGCACGGAGTTAGCCGATGCTTATTCTTACGGTACCATCAGCACCGGTTCACGACCGGTGGTTTTTTCCCGTACAAAAGAAGTTTACAACCCATAGGGCCGTCATCCTTCACGCGGCATGGCTGGTTCAGACTTGCGTCCATTGACCAATATTCCTTACTGCTGCCTCCCGTAGGAGTCTGGTCCGTGTCTCAGTACCAGTGTGGGGGATAATCCTCTCAGAACCCCTAGACATCGTAGCCTTGGTGAGCCGTTACCTCACCAACTAGCTAATGTCACGCATGCCCATCTATAACCGCCGGAGCTTTAACTGCATTGTGATGCCACATCGCAGTGTTATGGGATATTAGCCACAATTTCTCATGGTTGTGTCCCGGTTAAAGGTAGGTTGCATACGCGTTACGCACCCGTGCGCTACTCTCATCCAGGTATTGCTACCCGAAATCCCGTACAACTTGCATGTATTAAGCCTGCCGCTAGCGTTCATCCTGAGCCAGGATCAAACTCTCCATTGTAAGAATGATCTTTAATGTCTCAAGATTTATTCCTCACTTTTCATTTAATTGAAAAGGGATATTCGCTACTGTGATTGTTTTTAGCTTCAGTCTTTCAAAGAACTTTTGATCTATATTTTCCCTTCCGGGAATGATCTTGCGTGTTTCTTTTGTTCCTTCCTTCTTTCCTTCCCTGCTTTATCTTTGCCTTGAATTTGGGAGTGCAAAGGTAAAACTTTTTTCTATTCTACAAACCTTTCTGGAAAAAAGTTTTTCACAATTTTTTTAAGAACGTGTTTCGTTATTGAAACGGGCTGCAAAGGTAAATCATATTTTGACATCTCCAAACAATTTTTAAAAAAAATCTGATTTTTTTAAAACTACCAGAACTCTCTTATTTTTCGCTTTCCTGCTCCTGTCTGGTGAATGGCTCATGCAACCTGTTAAAGAACGTGTCTCTCAAAACGAGGGTGCAAAGGTAAATCTTAATTTAACATCTCAAAGCATTTTTGAAAAAAAATGTGATTTTTTTTCGATCCTGCCAATTTTCAACATGTTACGTTTTCTTACTCCTGCCTGATGAATCACTTGTGCAACCTGTTAAAGAACGTGTCTCTCAAAACGAGGGTGCAAAAGTAGAAATTAGTTTGAATATACAATACCTGTTACAAAAATAATTCTGAAATAATTTGAATGGATATCTATAAATAAAAGTGAATCAAAATAATAAACCGGATAAATTTTCTGTTCAGGAAGACGAAATATGTGTCGAGCTGATGTATTTTCATTAAAAATGACTGTATAAAGCAATAAAAGAGGGGTGTTAATCCTCTTTTACTGTTTCGCAACTCAGTTTCTGCGATGATATGGTTACTGCAAAAATCCCCGATACAGGAACAGGGACGGCTCTGATTATTATTTATTCAAGCCGGTTGCCATCAACAAAAGTAACAACAAAAGCATCATCAAATCCTGAACTGACAAGCAGATCGCGGTAAGCATGGGCTTCATCCAGGCTGTTAAATACGCCGGAAGTGTATTTATACAAACCGTTATGGCGATACATCATAATGTCATCCAAGCCGTAAAACTCCGGATCGGACAACGATTTTTCCTTTGATAGGGCGAAAACCTGAACCCGATATGTGATATTGACACCCTCAGGGACACTTTCCGGCTGTACAGCCTCTTCATTCTTAACAGGAGAAATGGTCACATAATTGTCCTGGCCGCTGATGGCCTTTTCCTGGCCTGGAGCCGCAGACGCCTCCGTAGCCTGTGATTGAGTTTGCCCTGAAAGTTTATCCTGCAGGCAGTTGATGAAGAAATCCCTGTCAAACATGTATACAGGGATAGTTTCGCCATCAATGAATTTATCCATATCAAATGTATTCCTTGCGTCGGAATGGTTATAGCCCGTTACCCTGAATTCGGTCCTTCGGTTGGCCTGGTGTTCTTCGGGAGTGCAATAAACGCCGTCGGTGCAATGGTTGACCGGTTGCGACTCTCCATAACCTTTTGCCGTTATACGGTATGCTTCAATACCCTGCAATACAATGTAGCGGACGGCGGACTCAGCACGTTTCTGTGATAAATCGAAATTGTATTCTTTGCTGCCACGGCAGTCGGTATGCGATCCCAGTTCAATCGTAACAGGATTTTCCTTCATAACTTGCACTAACTTATCTAGTTCGGCAGCTGCGTCAGGCCTTATATAGTATTTGTTGAAATCATAATAGATGTTTTCAATCTGATAATCCATATTATTAATTCTGAAGACTTTGTTCAGAGAAAGGCTGTCAAGCAGGAAGTCGCGGGGAGCCAACACCTTTGAAGCTGTATCATCTAAAGGCAGGTTGAGAGTGAGGCAATCGGAAAGGTAATTATTCTTCATGGCTTTCGCTACATACATGACTCCGCGTGAAACAAGAGATTTAAATTGGCCGTTTTCGTCAGCCTTTATGACTTTAACTTTACCGGTATTGGTGTTCAGCAGGAAAACTGTAGAGCCGGCCAGCGGCTGAAGCGTTTCTTTATGCCTGATTATCCCCGATATTTCCGCAACAGAGGTTGTATCTCCTTCGGTGATGCCGGCGCCTTCAGCCAGGGCGTGTGATGCCTTTTTCTTCCGGACTTCCTTTTCGGGCAATTTTCTGAATGCATAAATATCATCGCTTCCTAATCCACCGGGGCGGGCTGAAGCAAAGAATCCCGCCTTGCCTGTTTTATCAAGTATAAAGGAAAAATCATCAAAAGATGAGTTGACAGGGGCCCCGAGATTTTCCGGCACCGACCAGTTCCCGTTGGACAGTGATGTACGAAACACATCAAGGCCTCCAAATCCGGGGAAGCCATCGGAAGCAAAGTAGAGCGTATCACCATCAATGAAAGGGAACATTTCATTCCCGAATGAGTTTACTTTCTCACCGAGATTAACAGGCTCACTCCATCTGTTTTCCTGCCAGTTGCAGCAATAAATGTCTGTTCCCCCGAATCCGCCGGGCATATCCGAAACAAAATACAAGGTTTTTCCGTCGGGAGTAAGTGATGGATGACCTACCGAATAGCTGTTTGAATTGGCAAAGAATGGTTCGGGAGTACTCCATGATTCCTTGTTCTGAGCCCAGAAAATTTTCAGTTTCAGGGTGCGGAAATGTTCCTCGTCTCTTTTTTCATTTCCGATCTCGGTCCGGGAGAAATACATCAGGCTGTCGTGGCAGGCAAAAGTCGCCGGGCCGTCATGATAAGTCTGATTGAACTTGCCTGAGAACGATTTTGGGTCGGACATGTCCTGAAAAAACTGATCCAGGTATTTTGGCGATGAGAAAAAAAGGTCGAGGTAGTTGAAATTGGTCCATTCATAGCGCTTGTCATCCATATAATTTTGCCGGCGATCGGAGGCGTAAACAATGCCGTCGCCATAGAAAGCGGGGCCAAAGTCGGAACGGACGGAATTGAGGTTGTTAGCATTTTTAATTTCAAAAGCGGCAGGAATATCGTTTAACTTATCAATCTGGGTGCAGAAACCGGCATATGCTTTGCCTCGGGGGTCGTCGGGAACCAGCGCCGCATATTTTTCGTAGGCTTCCCTGGCCATGTCATAATCCTGGGTGCAACGCAGAGCCTGTCCGTAATAAAACCAGTTGATATCCTGACTTGAGGGCAGGTTTACAGCGCGTGAGTACCATGCTTTGGCATTAAGCTGATCATTGGTAAGCCGGTAGCAGTCAGCAAGTCTGATAATGGCATGGTCCCGGTCCTTGTGCCCCGGTTTTTGGGCAATTTTAAGGTAATAGGGTATGGCCAGGGCGTAACTGTAACTCTTGTATAATCTGTCGGCTTTTTTAACCTGGGCAAATGTCGTTTCAGCAGCCAGCGTAAGTATTAACAACCATGCTAAATATTTTCTGTTCATATCAGGGGCATTGCAAAGATGAGTGAAAAATTACTAAAAGTACCGGGGTGTCAGCATTCGGATTCTGAGCAGGTCAAAGTCGAAACCAAGCCGTATTTCGTGCGATCCCGAGTTGCAGTTCCTCAGCGGGCTGAAGTTATAATCGTAAGAGTATCCGATTCGTAAACTCTTTCCGATCATGAACTCTGTCATTGCAACTACCGTGTTGTCGGTACGATAGGTAGCTCCGATCCAGAAAGCGTTGTTGATCAGGAAACTGGCGTTCAGGTCCATCTGCCAGGGGGCGTTTATCACGAATTTTATCAAAGTGGAAGGCCTGAATATGACCTGGTCGGAGAGTGGTATTGCAATTCCGGCCATACCGTAAAAATGCCTCAGGAGTTTTGAATAGGCTTTGCCATCATTGGTTTCGACCAGGGCCATTTCATTCTGCAACAACTGCTTTGAGGATATGCCGGCATACAGATGATCGGAATAGTAGTAAACACCGAAGTTGGCATCAGGAACAAACCTGTTATTCTGACTGCCGTAAAAGTAATAGTCAGGATCTTCGACAAATACTTTGCTAAAATCGATATAGTTGTACTTGAATCCCGCGGAAAGCCCCAACGAGAGTTTGCCCTTTGGCAGGATGATGCGGTAGGCATATGTCGCCTGAAATCCCTGGTCAATCATGGCACCTGTCTTATCGTGGTATGCATAGCATCCCAGTCCCATGTGATCGTTTTTCAGCGGCGAATGCATGCTCACTGAAATGGTATTGGGCGCTCCGTCGAATCCTACCCACTGATAACGGCTGATTATATCGGCGCTGAAGACTTCCCGGCTGCCGGCATAAGCCGGATTCACCGTAAGTTTATTGAACATATACTGGCTAAACAGGGCATCCTGTTGCGCCATGCCATTCAAAGCCGTAAATAAAAGGAGTGTTATGATCAGTTTTCTCATCTTAGTTGTGTTTTTAGCCATCGCTTATTCCTCCCCCCGCATTAAGATCCATCCTTTACGTGTTCCGGAATTTTCAATCTCAAGTATATAGAAATAGGTTCCGTTAGGCATAAGCTCTCCGTTTTCGTTTCGGCCATCCCACGAGCGGGTTGTATTGTTGTAATCGCCGATTTTTCTAATCACGTCACCCCATCTGTTATAGATGGTAACAGAATTTTCGGGATAATTTTCGATTCCCCTTATTTTCCACTTATCATTGATGCCGTCGCTGTTGGGCGAAAGACCGTTGAAAATGAACAGATCGTTGATGTCCGGTTGTTTGACATGAATAAATACAAGCGTGTCGGAACAAATTCCAGACTGATCGTCGGCGCAAATCTCGTAGCAGAATGAATCATCCCCTTCAAAATCCGGATAAGGAGAATATGTGATTGTATTGTCCGAGTTGATTATTACGATGCCATGCGACGGGAAGCTGCAGAAACTTATCGTCAGGGGCACGCCGCCCGGGTTGATATCATTAGTTAATACGGCGACCGTTGTGGGCGTGTTGACCAATGTTGTATCGTAGTCAGCAACAGCTTTGATGCCGCCTCCGGAAGCGCTGATGAAGACATCCGTTTGATCGCTTGCCATACACCCTGTTAAAAGGTCAAGGACAGAAAGTGTGAATGTAGTGTCGGAATATAGCGGTAATGTAACAGGGTTTGGGACATTGGGATTCATTACCATTTGGTCAGGCTGCCAATTCCATCCGTAAAATCCGGAACCGCCTGTTGCCGAACCTGCCAGAACAGTTGAAGCGCCTGGCTGAATTGTTTGATCCGGCCCTGCATTTACCACCGGGGCTGAATTTACCGTGATAAACATTTCATCGGAAATGATAACGCTTCCGCAGGCAAGGTTTCCCTGGACATTGAGGATTAGTGTGGCAATGCCTGAAAATCCTGATGCCGGAACAAAGGTTGGTGTCATGGAATCAGCATTTATCAGAATGCCGGCAGATGGAGGCGAAACGCTCCACAATACTGAGCTGTAAGAGGCAGCAATAGCTCCTGAAACCGTGAAACTCTCATCCTGGCATACAGTAGCATCCGGCCCGGCGCCGGCAACCGGCATCTCAACAAGAGTAAGGATCGCCTGATCGGAGGAATCGGCACAGCCCGTGTTACCTGTTACATTCAATGTAAGGACGACCATTCCCAGGTTTGCATCAGCGACACTAGGAGTATACACCGGATTTAGTAACGAGGGATCGCTGAAAGATCCGGAGCCGTTTGAACTCCAGTGCAGCGAAATATAATTCTGCGCCAGCGCATCGATAACAGGAACAGGTGTAACATTACAGGTCGTCAGATCGGGCCCTGCATATGCTGAGGCTTTGGAATTTACAGCCAGTATCATGGTATCCGATACACTGCCGCATTCCAGGCCGGTAGCGGTCAGGATGAGGAAAATATCACCCGTTTCTCCGGCAGCAGGTGTATAGGTGGGCGTAAGGGTAGTGAAATCAATCAGAGTTCCGGCTCCGCTGGTAGTCCAAAACAGGCTGCCGGCCATTTGGGCGGAGGCTTCCGTCACCGTGAAAGAATTCCCTTCGCATATAGTTTCATCCGGCCCGGCCGATGCGGTTGCTGATTTATTAAGGGTAAGTTTCATGACGTCCGACCGGTCGGGGCAGGGGGCATTTCCGCCTGCTGTCAGCGAAAGGAACACATAACCGTTGTAGATATCGGTCGGGCTTGGGGTGTAAACAGGGTCAAGGATGTTCGGATTGTCGAAAGTGCCTGTTCCGGAAGTTGACCATGTGAGTGAACTGTAATTAGCGGCGGTGCTCCCGATGATATGGAATTGTTCGCCCTGGCAGACTGCAGTATCGGGACCGGCTGATACCAACGCGGTTGAATTGATTTGAAGCGTCATCGTATCCGAAACATTGTTGCAGGGATAATAGGCAATGCCATTCAGGATAAGCAATATGATTCCGGTTTCTCCGGAAGCCGGTGTATAGACAGGCGTCAGGGTAGTTTCTCCTGTGAGCGTACCAGTGCCGGTGGTTGTCCAGTTGTAAGCGGCACAGTTTTCGGCGGTTGCACCGGTGACGGTGAACGGCCAATCCTGGCAGGCATTGTCATCAGGACCTGCATCTGCCACCGGAGATTTCGTGATTGTGAGTACCATTTGGTCTGAATTATCCGGGCAGGGGGCAATCGCAGCCAAATGTAGCGTCAGGATCGCAGATCCGTTTATAATATCCGTTTCGCTGGGAGAATAAACAGGATGAAGGAGGGTCGGATCGTTAAAGGTGCCGGTTCCCGATGTAGTCCAGAGCAAACTACTGTAATTTGAGGCAAATGAAGAGGTCAGGATGGCAGTTGAACCTTCACAGACCGGGATATCGTTGCCGGCATAAACCGTCCCGGGCAGGTTGATCTGAAGTTGCATCGTGTCAGCAGAATTCTCACAAGGATAAGCTGCTGTTCCGCTGAGGATGAGCAGTATTACTCCGGACTCTCCTGCTGAGGGTGTATAGGTAGGAGTCAGGGTCGAACTGCCGGTCAGCGTGCCGGCTCCGGTTGTTATCCAGTTGTATGCAATGCAGTTTTGGGCGGTTGCTCCTGTAACCGTAAATGCTGAATTCTGGCATACCGGTGCATCGGGTCCCGCATCAACCAGTGCAGATTGGTTTATTGTAATTATTATTTGGTCGGATGCTTCGGGACAAGGTTCATTTGCGATAGCATGAAGCGTAAGGGCTACACTGCCATTCAGAATATCTGTTTCGCTGGGGGTGTATTCAGGATTGATGATGGTGGGGTCACTGAAAATCCCGGTACCGGAAGAGGTCCACAGCAAAGAGCTGTAATCACTGGCTGAAGCGCCTGACAATAATACCATGGAACCTTCACAGATGGTATCATCCAACCCGGCATAAGCGGTTGCCGGCGCGTTAATGAAAGCATTCATCACATCAGCCGAAACCTGACAATTACCGTTAACGATAGTCCATTCAAAAGCATAGATGCCGAAGGTAAGGCCTGATACTGCTGTGTTGGGATCGGAAGGATCAGCTATGGTCGCCGTATTTGGCCCGGATAGTTGCGTCCAGGTTCCCGTTCCGAATACCGGAACATTGCCGGCAAGCAGGGTAGTCACATTTCCTGTTGCGTCGCAGAATTCCTGGTCATTTCCTGCATAAGCAGGGGTAGGCGGGTTAAAGTTGATGACCATCATTGTATCGGTCGAAACGCACCCGTTATTATCAATCGAATAGATGAAATAGTAGGGCGTCGGGCTGGCAATCAAACCTGAGACTACCGCCACGCTTCCCGTGGAAGGGAAAACGGAGGGTGTGTTCGGGCCGGAAAGAAGCGACCAGCTCCCGATTCCCGGATCCGGTGTATTTCCGATAAGAAAAGTAACATCAGCATTACACAAATTCTGGTCGGGTCCGGCAAAGGCTGTGATTGGTTCAATATCCAGGATTGTTACTGAAGCCGTGTCACTACATCCGTTGGCGTCAGTCACAATCACAGTATATGTGCCCGACGGCAGGTCAATGGCGGTTTGGGTCGTTTGGGTCGGAGTGGAGTTCCATAAATAGGTATAGTCGGGTGTGCCTCCTGTTGGTGTAACGGTGGCATAACCTGATGAGCTGCCTGTACAACTATTACCCTGCGAAGTTATTAAAGCAATAAGCAAAGGCGGCTCAGTGACGGGGAGAGGAGGTTGGGGCGCAGCGGGACATCCGTTTGCGTCCGTCACGCTCCAGACGTATCCTGGCCCGGCGG
>DAONEP010000044.1:9028-25007 GCA_035403165.1 Bacteroidales bacterium
CGGATTGGGTTATGCCATTAAATGTATAAGTATAGGGAGGTGTTCCGCCTGAAACACTAATCGTGACGGTAGCCGTTTCACCGTTACAAAGGATAGGGGAGGTTACAGAGGCAGAAGCGACAGGTGCGTCAGGCGAAGTCACGTCGATAGTGTCGTTCACGGGGCCGCAGTCGTTGTCATCCGTCACACTTGCGATATATCCTGTTCCGGCCGGGATACCGGTAAACACGCCGTTGCCGGTCTGGGTAACGCCGTTAAAGGTATAGGTATAAGGCGGGGTTCCCCCGTTGGCCACAATTGTAACCGTAGCAGTTCCTCCGGAACATGTTGGGGGAACGGTAACTGAAGCCGTCACGGTAATCTGGGGTGGCTCAATGACGGGGAGAGGCGGTTGGGGTGCAGCGGGACATCCGTTTGCGTCCGTCACGCTCCAGACGTATCCTGGCCCGGCGGGAATGCCGTTGAATATATAATTTCCAACTTGCGTGACGCCGTTAAACGTACAGGTGTAAGGAGGAACGCCGTTGATGGGGAATATTGAAATGGTAGCGGTTCCGCCGTAGCAAAGAATGGGGGATGTTACTGCGGCAAAAGCAGTAGGAACGGGAGGTTCCGTAACATCGAGGGGTGTGCCGGCCACAGGGCCGCAACCATTGGCGTCGGTGACGCTCCAGGTATATCCGATTCCTGCCGGGATGCCTGTAAAAACGCTGTCTGCCGTCTGTGTTGCACCGTCGAAGGTATAGGTATAGGGAGGCGTCCCCCCGGAAACATGTATGGTAACGGTAGCCGTTCCGCCGTTACAGATGACGGGTGCGGTGACCGAAGCGGTCGCCGTAACCGGGAGAGGTTCCGTAATATCGAGAGGGGAGGCCGGCGCGTCGCAACCATTGGCGTCGGTAACGCTCCAGAGGTATCCTGTTCCGGCCGGAATCCCGGTAAAAACGCTATCCCCGGATTGGGTTATGCCATTAAATGTATAAGTATAGGGAGGTGTTCCGCCTGAAACGCTAATCGTGACGGTAGCCGTTTCACCAGCGCAACTGATTGGCGCAGTTATTATTGCTGTTGCTGAAAGAATGTCGGATTCAATGATATCAAGGGTGTCGGTTACAGTGCTGCAGGCGTTTGCATCCGTAACACTCCAGATGTAACCTGTGCCTGCAGGAATACCGGTAAAGACATTATTGCCTACCTGAATGACACCGTTAAAAGTATAGGTATAAGGCAAAGTTCCCCCGCTTGCCATAATTGTGACTGTTGCAGTACTCCCTGAGCAGGAAACAGGAGGCGTGGGAACAAAGGCTTCGAGGGTATCGGGTTCCATTACGGAGAGCAGACCGGAAATAGTATCGCAATGGTTGGTGTCAAATACGTTCCACAAGTAACCGGCGCTTGCCGGAATGCCTGTGAATACACCATTTCCAACCTGGGTTATCCCGTTAAAGGTATATGTATAGGGAGCCGTTCCCCCTGCAGCATTTATCGTAACGGTTGCAGTACCCCCGGGACACAGTATAGGGGTAAAAACGACATCCGCAATTAGCGGTGAAGGTTCTGTAATGGTGACAGTTTGTGTTTCAGGGCCACAGTTGTTATCATCGTCAACGCTGACGGTGTACGTTCCTGAAGATAGTCCGCTGGCTGTTGCGGTATATTGAGGGGGCACCGTGTTCCAAACATAAGTGTAAGGAGGTGTTCCACCGCCGGCTAAAACAGTAGCGCTTCCTGATGCTTGTCCGAAGCAGAGGTTGTTGGTCTGGCCGGTTAAAGCAACAGTCAGAGGTAAAGCGGGTTGGGTTATCAGGAAGGGCAGCGCGGTATCGCAGCCATTGTTATCGGTTATATATAAGGTATACGATCCGGCAGCAAGGCCTGAAAATGTGTTTCCAGCCTGGAAAATTATATTGTCAATACTAAACCGGTAAGGGGGAGTGCCTCCGGAAGCAACGGCTGTTACCGAGCCGGTTTCATCGCCATAACATAACACATTGGAAATATCTGTAATTGATGCGATCAGGGCTGATGCCGGTTGTGTTATCGTAATGCTGTCGATGGCATAACAGCCATTCGTGTCGTAAACGGTTACCGTATAGGTGCCGGCTGTAAGATTTATGGCAGTAGCCGTGTTTTGCGGTGGGACAGTATTCCAGGAATAGGTATAAGGGGCAGCGCCATTGGTTACGGTTACTGTTGCCGTTCCATCGTTCCTTCCATAGCAGGTAACAGGTGTGCCGGCCATGTTCAGTATCATGGGAAGGTCCTGAACAACGCTTACAATTTGTGCACATTGACTTGAAAGGCCGTGGATATCAGTCACAGTCCAGATGACAGGAGTATCGCCGAGAGGAAATTGCACCGGGGCGTCGTTGATGAGGCTGAGAGTGTCGCAATTATCATCAACAATGGGTTCGGTCAGTATCACACCACCTGCAAATGTTTCGCAACTGGGTATTGTAATGATGGTATCAGAAGGACATATTATTGATGGATATTCGCTGTCTTCAATATTCACCGTGAAACTGCATGTAGCCGACAATCCATCGGCATCTGTCACGGTATAGGTTACGGCTGTAGCGCCATAGTTGAAAAGGTAAGGGTTCAGAATATTATTAATGCCTGTTGAAGAGGAGGTGTCTACAGTTGCACCGGCCATTATCCAGGTAAGAGATATTATATTGTTATCGGGATCATTATAAGTTGCTGCAATGTTGTTGATGATTGCCCCGCAAATCCCAACATCTGATCCTGAATTGACGACAGGCCCCGGACAGGTTATGGCAGGAGCATAATTAACTGCGTTAATATGGATTCTAACAATAGCGGTATCACAACTGCCGTATGAATCGCAAATCTGGTAAACAAAATTGTCATCACCGTTTACATTGGGGTTGGGCGTATACGTGACCGTATTGTCTGCATTGAGGATAGCAGTTCCGAGTGAAGGCAATTCAACAAAAGAAACCGGGTTTACTGTTGCAGGCCCATGGCATGGAAAATAATCATTATTCAATATCGGGAGCGTAACTGATGTATTCTCCGGGATGGTCGCTGAGTTAGGCCTGGCCAGTGGTCCGTCGACGCCGGTCAACTGGAAATTATCGATAAACAGCCTTCCGTCGCCGGCTCCTCCTGTGCCATTGGATGCGAATAGCCGGATATACAGGTTCGACGGGTTATTAATCAGGCTTACCGACGACCAGTCAAGTACTTTCTCATACCAGGTATTGCTCAATAGCAGCGACATGGAACCATTGATCGTGTAACTTGTAGGGTCGGTGCTATAGGAAAAGTTGATGGCCTGGGCGGCACGGTTTCCCCTCCGGGCCTGAACATAGAGCTTGAATCTGCGGTACTTGTAAAGGCTGTCGCCGCCTACATGGAACTGGAAATACCGCGTATTGGTGCCGGTTGAGGGATCCATGAAAATGGCGGGGTTTGCTGCAGAATCGCTCACAAATGCCAGGCTCCCTGCTGCAGTGCCCGTCGTACCGAGAATATTAAACGGCTCGCTTGAGGTAGCTTCGCAAGTGATGCCACCGGCAGTTTGGGTCGGGCTGGCTGGATATGCTGCAGCCCCGACAAAATTGTACCGGGTCAGAAGAGTGGCTTCGGTCACGTACACCGATTGTGTGCAGGTGGCGGTGAGCCCGTTAACATCAGTGGCAACCCAGGTGATTGTGGTAAGACCTGCCGGGTAAGCGTCGCTGAGCAGAAGACCATCGCTGCGCGTACCAACAACTGAAGCAATACCGCACGAATCAACAGCAACGGGAGTTCCAATATTAACCATTGCATCACAATTGCCTTCATCATAGGTCGCACGGATATTAAGCGGGCATGTGATGACAGGCGGTTGGTTATCGTTGACTGTTACGGTGAAACTGCAGGAGTCGGATAATCCCCCGTCGTCGGTTAACGTGTATGTTACCGTGTTTATTCCTGCGTGAAAAACGTAGGAAGTCAGGTTATTTATCCCCGTCAAAGGCGATGAGCCAGTAGTGGCTCCGGTTATTGTCCAGGTGAGTGTAGTGATATCTCCGTCAGGATCGTTATAAATGGCTGAAAGGCCGGCTGTGACATTGGCGGTGCAAAATCCAGGGTCGGTTACGGTAGTCAGGTTTCCCGGGCAGGTGATGACAGGCTGTGCAGGGATTGCAGGCAGGTAATATTTTTCAGGGATCAGCAACGAATGGCTGGAGGAATTAATATCAGGAGATGATGAACAGTCTGGGCTGGAAATTGGATAGGCATCGGGCGCTTGCTGTAAATGTGCAGTAATTCGCTTATCAGATAAACCGGCGGCATTTTCAGATGCGTGGAATACAGAATACCTGTCAGGTCCGGACGCATGAGCCCCCGGGTTCGGAAATAAGATAAAAGGCATGAGCAACAACAGTGTTACACATGCCTTTTCAACGAGTGAAAGAAATATAGGTTTTTTCATATTACTGTCCCTGAGTCATTAATGCTTTAAGTCACAACCCAAAATCAAGAATAGCCTGCAACAAAAGGCAATTGAGTACTGAATAGTTTTACCTGTGCCTGTTATTTGTACTTTTCACGGATAGCTGTTTTTCCAAACGGGACTAATCCATTGTTAAATTTAAAGCTTAAAAAAGCGTGCTTTTGTTAGGTTGAAATAAGTTATTAAATGATTTATTAACAATAAAAATGGATTAAAGTACAGTAGATCAATAGTATAGACCTAAAAAAGCCATTTATTCCGGGTTTTGTTGAAAAAGATTTGATTGCTGTTTGAGGAAAATTACAGTATGTTAATTCTCAATTTGCACGATATTAAAATTCCCCTCTGACAGAAATATCCGGTTTTATCCGAGACAATCAGCCCTCATTACAGGCAACAGTATTTTTAAAAGCATTAAATAATCGTAGGTTTGTACCGTTATCATCAAAAAAGGGATATGAAATTTAAGAACAGCAACATTCTGGTAATCGTACTGCTGATATTTTGTTTAGGAGCCGGATATAATCATACCTGTGCCCAGGATGATTATCAGGGGAGCCTCAAAGGCGCCCCGCTAAAGGAACGGCTGTTCTATGGGGGAGGACTTGGCTTGCAGGTCGGCAGCATTACACTTATCGATGTTTCGCCCATGATTGGTTATAAGCTGTCCAACCGCATTGGAATCGGGGTAAGTCCCACATATAAATACTATCACTGGCAAGATTATTTTGGGAAAGACCTGGATTTAAAAACCAATGTCTTCGGGGGGAGCGTGTTTGCACGATGCTATGTTTACCAGGGATTGTTTGCCCAAAGTGAATATGAGTACCTTAGGTATAAATATGACAATCCTGCATCTTCGGGAAAATTCACCAATGATATATGGAGCTTGTTTATAGGCGGAGGTTACAGTCAACCGTTAGGCGGCAGGGCGTCCATGTATATTATGGCATTATGGAACCTGCACGATACGCAGGACTCCCCTTATAACAACCCCCTGATCAGGATCGGGATGAGTTTGGGATTTTAAAGTACCGCTATTACAAAAAATACCCGGGAAAATTTTAATCCCGGGTATAGAGCAAAATTTATTAAAAGAACAGGCTTAAGCTGTTTTTTCAGGAATGTTTCTGAGTATTTCGATTGTCAGGTCCCAGAATCGCAGAACCGTGGCTATCAGCAGACGTTCATCAGGAGAATGGGCCCCTTTGATGGTTGGGCCGTAGGAAATCATATCAAGCCCGGTATATTTTTCGCCGAAAAGTCCGCACTCAAGTCCGGCATGAATTGCGAGGACTTTCGGATCGGAATGGAAGAGGTCGGTATAGGCTTTCCTTGTGATTTCCAGAATTCTTGAATCGGGGTTTGGCGTCCAGCCTGGGTATCCGTCGCCATGGGTCACTTTGGCCCCTGCCAGGCGGAACACGCTGGCAACCATACTCACCACATCTTCTTTGCCTGACTCCGAAGAACTTCGCTGGCTGGTGGTAATCTCTATATTTTTATCGTTGATTTTAACCGACGCCAGGTTTGTGGAAGTATCAACGAAATTGGGGATATCGGCCGACATGGTTATTACTCCGTGCGGGCAGGCATATAAGGCATTGAGCAGACGCTCCTGGGATGACAGGTCGATTACATAGGACGGCAGTTCGGCCGGGGCATAACTAACCAGTAATTCAGGTTCGGTTGTTTTTAGCTCCTTTTTCACCATGTTGTTAAAATCCCTGACGTAACCGGCGAAATCGTTTTGGAATCGTTTTGGCAGCGTGATGAGCGCAAAAGCCTCACGGGCGATAGCATTACGAAGGTTCCCGCCCTTTAGGTCCGAAATTCGCGTTTCATATTTCTGGGCTGTGTTCCACAACAGGCGGTTGATGATTTTGTTTGCATTGCCAAGGCCTTTGTTGATATCGTCGCCCGAATGGCCGCCTTTCAGGCCTGATACACGGATCGTAAAGGCGACACTGTCGTAATTGACAGGAACCTTGGAATAGTTCATGCTGATAATCGTATCCTTGCCTCCGGCGCAGCCGATAAAGAGTTCTCCTTCGTCTTCCGAGTCAAGGTTCAGGAGAATTTTACTGTCGAAAAATCCGGGCTTTAAACCGTAAGCTCCTGTAAGGCCTGTTTCTTCATCAACGGTAAAGAGGAATTCAAGCGGGCCGTGTTTAACGGTTTTATCTTCCATTAAGGCCAGTTGCACGGCAATACCAATGCCGTCGTCGGCGCCGAGGGTCGTTCCGCGGGCTTTTACCCATTCCCCATCAATAAAAGGTTGTATGGCATCGTGGTCAAAATCGTGATAAGTATCACTGTTCTTTTCACAAACCATATCCACATGGCATTGGAGCACGACGCTGCATCTGTTTTCATATCCGGGCGTTGCAGGTTTTTTTACAATTACATTCCCGGTTTCATCCATGTAATTCTCAAGCGACAATGCCCCGGCAACCTGCCGGATATATTGTGTTATCTGGGTTTCCTTTTTAGAAGGGCGGGGGACTTTGCAAGTTTCGGCAAAATAGTGCCAAACTCTTTCTGGTTGCAAACCTTTAAAAACATCATTCATTTTCAAATAAACTTATGGACAGATGACAAATGTATAAGATTTTAACGGTTTCGAAACAATGTATAAAAGGAATTTTATCTGCGAACCATTTTTACATTTTTACGATTCGCTTCAGAAAGGGGAATTCTCTCTATTCTATTGAGTTGCCGTTTTTTTCTTGTAGTTTATATGCTGTGCTTCAACCGATGGATTGTATCCTTCGGGTCGGCAGATGAGAAAACCGTATTGCCGGCGACCAGGACATCCACGCCGGCTTCTGCCAGTTTCTGCGCATTTGACAGCACAACGCCGCCATCAACCTCAATAAGGACATCAGGATTCACATCCAGGATCATCTTTTTCAGTTCCCGGATTTTCCGGTACGAGTTTTCGATGAACTTTTGCCCGCCGAAGCCGGGATTAACCGTCATCAGCAACACCATGTCGACATCAGGGAGAATATCGGTGAGGACATTCACCGGTGTATGAGGATTGAGAACTACGCCTGCTTTCATGCCCAGTTCTTTGATCTGTTGAATGGAACGGTGAAGGTGGATGCAGGCTTCATAATGAACAGTCAGGATGTCGGCGCCGGCATCGCGGAACGCCGTGAAATGCCTGTCGGGCTCAACGATCATCAGGTGAACATCCAGAGGCTTTTGTGATATCTTTTTTACCGCTTTTATTACCGGCATTCCAAAAGTGATGTTAGGGACAAAGACTCCATCCATCACATCAACATGGACCCAGTCGGCTTCACTGTTGTTGATCATTTCTACGGCTGAAGCCAGGTTTGTAAAGTCGGCGGTTAGTATTGAAGGGGAGATAAGGGGCATGGGATTGAAGTTAAAAGTCAAAAGTTAAAAGTCAAAAGTCAAAGTTTGCCTGCCTTGCGTAAGCTGGCGGGTGGATGGCAGGGTCAAAGTTTACCTTGCGAAGGGCTGTGGGTGAGACGGCAGGGTGAAAAGTTAAGAGTAAAGAGTTCAGAGTTTTAAAGTATGCTTGCCTTAACGAACGCTGGTTCGGGGCAGGCAGGTTTGAGAGTTTAAAGTTAGGGAAATTACCTGAAAGCAAAAAAAAAGAGCGGCTATACCGCCGCTCCAAAAACTTATCCAAGGTAAGTTTTTAAAATCTTACTCCTAGAGGTGTGTTTCAGCCTGCGGATGGCTTTCTCCTTTATCTGGCGGACACGCTCGCGGGTGAGGTCGAATTTTTCACCGATTTCTTCCAGCGTGAGCGGATGGCTGCCGTTAAGCCCGAAGTAATATTTTATCACTTCCGATTCGCGGGTTGTCAGGGTTGAGATAGCACGATCGATTTCCTTGCGGAGCGATTCATACAGGAGTCCGGTTTCAGGGGTAGGGCCGTCGTCGCTGCGCAGCACATCGTACATGGTGTTATCCTCATCCTGAACCAGCGGGGCATCCATCGAAACATGCCGGCCTGAATTACGCATCGACTCTTTTACCTCGTTTTCGCTGATTTCGAGCATCGTGGCAATTTCATCGCTATTGGGCTCGCGTTCAAACTCCTGTTCAAGTTTGGCGTAAGCTTTATTAATTTTGTTGATAGCCCCGATTTTGTTCAGCGGCAGCCTTACAATACGCGATTGTTCGGCCAATGCCTGGAGGATGGATTGACGGATCCACCATACGGCATAAGAAATGAATTTAAATCCGCGTGTTTCGTCAAAACGTTGTGCGGCTTTGATTAAGCCCAGGTTGCCTTCGTTGATGAGGTCGGGGAGGCTTAATCCCTGGTTCTGGTATTGTTTTGAAACCGAAACCACGAACCTGAGATTTGCTTTGGTGAGTTTTTCGAGCGCTGCACGGTCGCCTTGTTTTATCCGCTGGGCAAGCATCACTTCTTCTTCAGCCGTGATGAGTTCCACTTTACCTATTTCCTGGAGATACTTGTCGAGCGAAGCTGTTTCGCGGTTTGTAACCTGTTTAGTAATTTTTAATTGCCTCATAGACAGAATTCAGTGTTGTGAAAACCTTTTACGAAGAAACCTTTGTCCAGGTTTCAAATGGTTGAAAAAAAATTGCCTTCCGGGAATTGACTCGCCGGAAGGCATTGAAAATTAAGCCTGGTTGTTTTTCTCTTCGCCTTCGGGTTTTGGCAATAACACTTTTCTCGAAAGTTTGAGTTTTCCTGTTTTACTGTCTATATCAATGAGCTTAACATCTATCTCATCGCCTACTTTCAGGACGCTTTCAACGTCTTTCAGGCGGCGCCATTCGATTTCCGAAATGTGAAGAAGCCCGTCTTTTCCCGGAAGGATTTCAACGAAAGCGCCAAAAGTTGTGATGGTTTTGACGGTTCCGTGGTAAACTTCACCGATTTCGGGAACAGCGACAATTTTCTTGATTTTGGCTTTAACGGCTTCAATGGATTCAAGGTTGCTCGAAACGATGTCGATCACGCCCAGTTCACCTACTTCTTCAATCACAATGGTGGAGTTGGTTTCGCGCTGCATTTCCTGGATGATCTTTCCGCCTGGGCCTATTACGGCGCCAATAAATTCGCGCGGAATGGTCATTTTTACGATACGCGGGACATGCGGCTTGTAATCTTCACGTGGTTTGGTAATGGTTTTTGCCATCTCACCAAGGATGTGAAGCCTTCCTTTTCTTGCCTGTTCAAGGGCTTCGGCCAGGATGTCGTAACGCAGTCCGTCAATTTTGATATCCATCTGGCAGGCTGTGATGCCGTCGGCTGTTCCGGTTACTTTGAAATCCATATCTCCCAGGTGGTCTTCATCGCCGAGGATGTCGCTGAGTACGGCGTATTTTTCACCATCGGTGATAAGCCCCATGGCGATACCGGCGACCGGTTTTACGAGTTTTACACCGGCGTCGAGGAGTGCCAGCGTTCCGGCACAAACCGTAGCCATCGAAGAGGAACCATTCGATTCGAGAATATCGGAAACCACGCGAACAGTATACGGGTTGGTTTCTGCATCGGGCATCATGGCTTTGAGCGCGCGCAGCGCCAGGTTTCCGTGGCCTATTTCGCGACGGCCAACGCCGCGGATGGGTTTTATTTCTCCCGTAGCAAAAGGCGGGAAATTATAATGGAGGATGAAATTCTGCTTTTCTTCGATTACGGCGCCGTCGATGACCTGTTCATCGAGTTTGGTGCCAAGGGTAACGGTAGTAAGCGACTGGGTTTCACCGCGGGTAAAAATGGCTGAACCGTGGGCTGCAGGAAGGTAATCAACTTCACTCCAGATAGGGCGGATTTGATCGAGTTTACGGCCATCAAGTCGTTTCCGGTCGTTGAGGATCATATCCCGCATGGCTTTTTTCTCCACGTCGTGATAATAACGATTAACCAGAAATGCTTTTTCCGAAGCTTCTTCCTCGGTAAGTGTTTCGATAAATTCTTTCTTCACCGATTCAAAACCTTCGGTGCGCTCTTTTTTACCTAATCCGGAGGAAGCAACGGCGTAGATTTTATCATAACAGAATTTGGTCAGGGCCTGGCGCAGTTCCTCGTCATGGGTTTCGTGGCAGTATTCCTGTTTCGGGCTTGATTTTTCAACCATACTGCCCAGTTCTAATTGTGCTTTGCAGGCAAGTTTAATATGCTCGTGAGCGGTTTTCAGCGCCTGGAGCATGGCTTCTTCGCTTACTTCTTTCATTTCGCCTTCCACCATCATAATGTTGTCCATGGTTGCGGCAACGATGATATCGATTTCGGCAGCAGGAAGATCGGCAGCGGGCGGGTTGATGATGTATTTATCATTAATCCGGGCTACGCGCACTTCGCTTACCGGTCCGTTGAACGGAATGTCGGAGACTGCCAGGGCTGTTGAAGCAGCCAGGCAGGCCAGCGAATCGGGTAATATATTGGTGTCGGCCGAAATCAGGGTGATAATAACCTGTACCTCAGCGTGATAATCGTCCGGGAATAAGGGACGTAATGCCCTGTCGACCAACCTGGAGATCAGGATTTCATGATCCGAAGGACGGGCTTCGCGTTTGAAGAATCCGCCGGGAAATCGGCCCGAAGCGGCATATTTTTCCCTGTATTCAACACTCAGGGGCATGAAGTCAACATCTTCCTTGGCCTCTTTGGCAGCAACAACTGTGGCCAGCAACATGGTGTTACCCATCTTGACCACGCATGAACCGTCGGCTTGTTTTGCAAGTTTCCCGGTTTCAAGTGAACAAAGGCGACCATCGCCAATGTCGAAAGTTTTTACAATTCCTTCCATAATTTTTTTTTACCTCTTTTATTAACGTGTGCGCCGTTGACATCTGGGAGAGGAGGCTGAAAACGGCGCCCTGATTCAGCTTCCTCGCTTTTTTGTATTGCACTGTTATGGGTTGTTTATAAACCCTTAACAGGATTGCTTACGATTCTGTTTTATATTTCTTATTACTGTCAATAATACAAAAAAAGGCAATTTGAAAATTGCCTTTTCCTGATAGATATATTTTTTATTTCCGGTATTATTTACGAAGACTGAGCTTGGCGATAATAGCACGGTAGCGTTCAATGTCTTTTTCCTTAAGGTAATCGAGCATACGGCGGCGTTTACCAACCAAACGCATCAAAGAGCGTTGTGTGGCAAGGTCTTTGCGGTTCGATTTCAGATGCTCTGTAAGATGCTTGATCCGGTAAGTGAAAAGTGCTATCTGGCCTTCGGCTGAACCGGTATCGGCATCGGATTTACCATTGTCCTTGAAAAGGTCTTTCTTGATTTCTGGCGTTAAATACATATCTTTCTGGCGTTTATAACCTGTTTTTCAGAATCGGGCTGCAAAATTACTATTTTTTATCAGTTGTACAAAGTTTTCTGATTTTTTTTAATAAAAAGTATTTACGGAGCCGCTCTCTGGCTGCAAAGGTAACAATTTCATCGAAATGGATTTGCCGGTTCACTGAACAAATTATTCGGACCGAAAATAAAAGGGTTGGCAGCCTTCAGCGATTAGCCGGGCAAGCGCTGGTTTAAGACGAAACCACAATAAATGCGTATTTTTACCGACGTTTGTTTTTCTTTTTTTTTTACTGGCGACATGAAAACAGACCTGGCTGATATGATGACAACCACGGAAAATCAGGTTATATTGGTGGACGGCTCTGATAATGCCCTTGCTGCAATGCCGAAATTGAAGGCTCATGAGGAAGGGGCGCTGCACAGGGCTGTTTCGGTAATCATCATGAACAGCCGGAACGAGATGCTTCTCCAGCAGCGGGCTTATACCAAGTACCACTCTTCAGGTTTATGGTCCAATACGGCATGCAGCCATCCCTGTCCCGGTGAATCGGCGCATCGGGCTGCAACCCGCAGGCTGCAGGAGGAGATGGGTATAACATGCCGGTTAAAGAAAGTTTTTGATTTTACTTACCGGGCGCAGTTTGCGAATGGGCTGACGGAGCATGAATTCGACCATGTTTTCTTTGGAAGATATGACGGAGATCCCATGATCAATCCTGTTGAAGTTCATGATTTTAAATGGATGCCTGTTCAGGATATCCTGAATGGTCTGCGGGCAAACCCTCAGACGTATACCGTGTGGTTCCGTATTATGATGGAGCAAATAGCGAACCGGCCGGAATTGTTTTCAGGCCGGTAACCGGACGGCTATGAACGGGCAGAAAATCCCTGCCGCAGATCGTTGCCCGATGGGCTCTGAAAAACATCTAATCCGAATTCCGGTACGATTGCCATGATATGATCGAAAATGTCGGATTGGACATTTTCATAACTCAACCATTGCGTTTCGGTGGTGAAGGCATAGATTTCAACAGGGATTCCTGAAGAAGTAGGTTGCAATTGCCTCACGAGCAGGTCAAAATCTTTATGTACCTGGGGGTGCGCATGCAGATAGGCACCCAGATAAGCCCTGAAAACGCCGATGTTCGTTTGGCGGCGTCCGTTTACCGGAACCGAACCGTCGATATTGTTTTCAGCATTGTATTGAAGGAGCTCAGACTGTTTCTTGTCAATGTAGTCTTTCAGAATGTCAATTTTTCTGAACCTTTCCAGCATTTCGGGGGTGCAGAATTTCACGCTTGCCATATCGATGTTGATGGAACGTTTCATTCGTCTGGCTCCCGATTCCGTCATGCCCCGGTAGTTCTGAAACGATTCCGATACGAGGGAATAAGTGGGAAGTGTGGTAATGGTGTTATCCCAGTTCTGAACTTTTACGGTAGTGAGTGAGATCTCAAGTACAGTTCCGTCGGCGCCGAATTTTGGCATATTGATCCAGTCGCCTTGCCTTACCATATCGTTGGCCGAAAGCTGTATCCCCCCGACAAATCCCAGGATGGGATCTTTAAAAACCAGTAACAGTACGGCTGAAAAAGCGCCAAGCCCCGTCAACATAACCCAGGGCGACTGGTTGAAAAAGTAGGAGAGTATCAGGAGCGCTCCAATTGTGAAGACAATGATCTTTCCAACCTGGATAAATCCCTTTACCGGATGATATCTGGCATAATCGGTATCCTGGCAGATGGCATAGACGGCGTTGAAAAACGAATTGATCACCAGCAGAAATACCATGATGATATAAACGTTGGTGAACTTGATGGCCATGCTGATGGTGGAATGGGAAAATTCACTCAGCGTGGATGGTATCGACTGGTAGACTATGATGCCGGGTATGAGGAAAGCCATCCGGTTGAATACTTTATTTTCGAGAAGGGCATCATCCCACATGCTTTTTGTCCTTCGGGCAATACGCCTGACTACCCTTATGATAATGAATTTAGCCAGGTAGTAAAGCAGGCAGGCAATGGCAAGGACGATGATGAAATCGTTGACGCCCGCTATCTTCATGGCTGTTGCCTCCTGCATTCCTGCGCGGGTTAGCCATTTGGTGATTATTTCGGTGAGATGCTGGAACATACGGTGCTTAGGAATTGAGGTTATGCTGCAAAGTTAATGACCTGTAAGTTTATAAGTAAATCACTATGGTTTGAGTTCAGCATTTATCGGGCGGTTGGAAGTAAGAAAGGCTATAATCCGCCGGTTTCCGGCTTCCGGTCTATTTTCAGTTTCCTTTGTCCCGACACATTTTTGATTTCACCTCCAGCTTATACCAAAGGGAAATGACCGGGAGAACCTCCGGTAACGCCTGATAAATCAACCGCCAGCCTGCTTTACTTTGTAGCCTGCAGCGGTAAGGATTTCGAGAATTTTTGCCCGAAAATCACCCTGAATCAAAATTTCACCGTCTTTCACCGCGCCTCCGGTCCCGCATTTGGTTTTCAGGAGTTTTCCCAATGTTTCAAGATCTTCAGGTTGTCCGATAAAACCGGTTATCAGGGTGACCTGTTTTCCCCCGCGCTGTTTGCGGTCGAGGGTTACCCGCAGGTTTTGCATCCGGGGTGGCAGGGTTTCTGTTTCCGGGATTTCATTGTAACGGTATTCGAAATCCGGATTAGTGGAATAAACGACCCCGGTTGGTCTGCTTTTTTTAGGCATAATTTGAAGGATCTTTTATGGATTCTTCCTGAACCTGTTCGCGTTAAGGAACGATCACGTTGAGCGTCAAAGGTTTAACTTCCAGTTTGAGGTCGTTGTCAATCCGGGCCGGCTCTCCGTCAATATTTACCACACTGCCCGCTGTACCGGGAATTTCAACCGTTCTGGCACGAAAATATTCGGCATAGTTGGTTTTTCCTAGCGTTCCGAAGAAAATGCGGGGGGCGGCAAAGAAGATGGCCTTGATCAACGATGGCTTGCGGATTATGCAGATGTCCAGCCAGCCGTCGCAACTGCTGGCCTGCGGTGCAATACGCGCATGAAAACCAAACTGGTTGCTGTTGGCAAATGAAATCATAAGGGCTTCGCGTTCAATGGATTGCCCGTCGATTAGCAGCCGATATTTATTACAGGTATAACGTCTGTAATCTTTAAGAATAATAGCAGTATAGGATAACAATCCACGGACATCTGATTTGTCGAATTTTTCGGCTACAACGGCGTCGAAGCCGATTCCGGCAATACTGGTAAAAATCCGGTCGTTTAATTGCACGGTATCGATCAGGCGGGTGTTTCCCCTGGCTATCACCCGCATGGCATGAATGAGGTTGAGCGGGATGCCAAGGTGCCTCGCCAGACCGTTTCCCGACCCGAAAGGAAGGATTCCCATGGGAACTCCGGTTCCGAAAAGCGCCGTTGCTACTTCGTTGATGGTGCCGTCGCCTCCGCCTGCGACTATGATATCATAATGGTCTTCGATGGCTTTTTCTGACAGTTCGGTAGCATGGTGGGGGTATTTTGTAAACACAATTGAGGTTTCATTGCCATTACCGAAAAGCAAACTTACATGCAGCCTCAGCAATGCTTCGATTTTCGGAGTAATTCCCGCCTTGGGATTGATAATAAACAGTACTTTTTTCTTTTCTCCTGCCATAACCTATTTTATTATCAAGCTGTTACTGATCATCCGGTTGTTATACTGCTGGATATATGATTTCAGCAGGTTCTCCATTGCTGTCCTTTGCTTCAGATTGACATTCGCAAGGTTTTTCATGAGGAGGCTATCGGATTTAAAATCATACAACTGGGTTTGTGATATGCCATCCCATTCCAGCGACCAACCATCTTTGATAATCTGGTATGATCCGTTGATACTTGAAATTCCCGCATGAGATGCAGTGACATCAAAGACGGAATTGCCGAAGGCAATAAACGGTTTTGTGTAACCCAAATATTGAAGTATTGACGGCATGATGTCCGTTTGCTGGGCTGTAATATTGCTGTTCGTGTTCAGAACGGAATCCTGCTGATAGAAAATAATCGGAATGGAATACTGCCCTGCACGGCTCTGGTAAAAAGGTTCAGCCGATTCAGAGGTATGGTCGGCGGTGATGACAAACAACGTATTTGAGAACCAGGGCATTTTTTTTGCCGTTTCGAAAAAACGTTTCAGGGCATAATCGGAATACATGACCGATTGCTGAATAGGCAATTTTCCTTTCCGGAATTTTCC
>DAONEP010000045.1:0-24571 GCA_035403165.1 Bacteroidales bacterium
TTGATATTTACTGTATTCCAGTACTTTTTGTTCATGTGATAACCGGGGGTAACACAGGGGTACTTCTCCCTGAGCCCGGGCGCTTTATCCGGATCACACTTAACAGTAATGCTGAACGCATCCGTCAGGTCGGTGAGGAGGAACATTTTACCGGCAACTTTAAACACAAGGGTGCTTTGGTCGAAGGGAAAACCTTCCGTAACTCCTTTCTTTATAAGGCAATAATCCCGGAGATCTTCAATATTCATAGCATCATTCTTCAACAGGTTCAATAAAAAGGAAAATGGAAGGCTGAATTTTTTTCCATTAAACTGCAAATGTAAGAAATTCATTTATACCGGTTTATGCCGGCTGCCCCCGTGAATGTAGTTGGTTATCATCTCAGAAAAAATTATCTTTGTATTTTAGCGCATTGAAATCTTCGGGATGAATCAATCTGAATTGATTATTAATTAAAAGAAAGTCTATGTCGTTAAGCACTAAAACTACTGATCTGAAGCGCAGGATGCGTGAAGCATTACGCGGAGGCGGCGAAAAAGCCATCGAAAAGCAAAAAGCTACCGGCAAGATGACTGCGCGTGAACGAATAATTGCCTTACTCGATCCGAAATCATTCCATGAATACGATTTGTTTGTTGAACATGCAGGACGTGATTTTGATATGAGCGACAAATACCTTCCCGGTGATGGCGTAATTACCGGAACGGGTACAATTAATGGATACCCTGTATGTATTTTCGCGCAGGACTTTACCGTTGCCGGTGGTTCGTTAGGCTACATGCATGCCAAGAAGATCACCAAAATTATGGATCATGCCATGAAGCTGAAGGTTCCCCTGATCGGGATCAACGATTCGGGAGGCGCCCGTATTCAGGAAGGTGTGAATTCACTGGCCGGATATGGAGAAATATTCTGGCGTAACACCCAGGCATCCGGCGTCATTCCTCAGATTTCGGTAATATTAGGCCCTTGTGCAGGCGGCGCCGTGTACTCTCCGGCTCTTACGGATTTCGTTTTTGTGGTCGACAATATTTCAAAAATGTTCATCACCGGTCCGGAAGTAATAAAAACTGTGCTGGGTGAAGATGTATCGATGGAAGAGCTGGGAGGAGCACGCGTTCAGGCTGAAGTAACGGGGAATGCCCACTTTTTTGCCGAAAGCGAACAGGAGTGTTTTGAGCAGATTAAGCAACTTTGCAGCTTTATTCCATGGAATAACAGCAAAAAGGCCGATCCTTTCCCTGTAAAACCGCCACGTACCAGGCAGTATAACATCAATAAGATATTCCCTACCAATCCCCGTCAGCCATACGATGTGAAAGAAATCATATGCGCTATTGCCGACGACAGCGACTTTTTTGAAGTGCATGGCCGCTGGGCCGAAAATATTGTTGTCGGATTCGGGCGTATCAATGGGCATACGGTTGGGTTTGTGGCAAACCAGCCCCTTGTGCTGGCCGGTGTGCTCGATGTTGATTCGAGCGACAAGGCTGCCCGTTTTATCAGGTACTGCGATGCCTTCAATATTCCCCTGGTCACGCTTGTCGACCTGCCCGGGTACCTTCCCGGCGTTGACCAGGAGCATGCCGGGGTTATCCGTCATGGTGCGAAAATCCTCTATTCATACAGTGAAGCCACTGTGCCGAAAATAACCGTAATACTCCGTAAAGCTTATGGCGGCGGATATATTGCGATGTGTTCGAGCCACCTGCGCGCCGATTTTGTACTGGCCTGGCCTACCGCCGAAATCGCCGTGATGGGTCCCGAAGGCGCTGCCAATATCATTTTCAGGAACGAAATTAAGAATGCCGAGAATCCTGATGAAATGAGAAAACAAAAAATCAAAGAATACAAGGATAAATTCGCGAATCCATACGTGGCAGCAGCTTACGGTTATGTGGATGCTGTTATTGAGCCTGAAGAAACCCGGAACATGGTCATACATGCACTCCAGATATCGCTTGAAAAAGGTATAGAACGCCCGACCAAGAAACATGGGGTGCCGCCGTTCTAATTCATTTCTAAGCGCACTTCGACGTGATATCATCAATCCGTCTGTAAAAATAGTTGCCGGATAATGGAATTTCCCCTTATCCGGTTGCCCATCATGTGTTTCGAAAACGACTCTCATGGAAGAAAAATCAAAAGAACAACAGATAAACCCATTGCCCGAGGAGCCCCAGGCTGAGGAAGTATTACAATCACTCACCATTGAGGATGTCCGTTACAAAACCAGGCTGAATAAAAAATTTCTGGCCCGCAAGAATTATCAGCCGCGGGATCCGAAAGAAATTATTGCTTTCATTCCGGGAACCGTTATAAATGTATTTATCAAAAAAGGCAGCAAGGTGAAACAGGGCGAAAAATTGCTCGAACTTGAGGCTATGAAAATGGTAAATACGCTCTTCGCCCCTGCCGACGGGGTAGTGAAAGACCTTTTGGTTAAAACCGGCGACCTCGTTTCCAAGAACCAGGTGCTGATGCATTTTAAATAATCCTTACTGCCTGGCTTCGCTGATCAACGGGCCGAATTCCTGGTTGCATTTCTTGATAAACTCAAGTATTTCGGCTTTTCCCTTACCTGATAAGGATGAAGTAATAAACATTGGAGGAAGTTCTTCCCAGTCCTTTTCTAATTCCTTCCTGAAAGCTGCCACATTGGAATGTACCTTGTTATGGGAAATCTTATCGGTTTTCGTGAAAACAAGGCAAAATGGCAGGACATGCTGACCCATCCAGGTGATAAAGGCCAGGTCGCTCTTCTGAGGTTCCAGCCTGGAGTCGATCAGAACAAAAGTGTAAAGAAGAGACTGCCGGTGCAGGATATAATCATGGATAAGATGTTCCCAGCGTTCACGCTCGGTTTTTGATATTTTGGCAAAACCATATCCCGGCACATCAACCAGATACCAAGAATCTTCAACCATATAATAGTTCAGCAGCCTGGTCTTGCCCGGCGTGGCCGAAGTGCGCGCCAATCCTTTAACCCCCGTAAGCATATTAATGAGGGACGATTTGCCTACATTCGACCGTCCGACGAAAGAATACTCGGGGTACCTCTCATGCGGGCAGCCATTGCGGTCGTTGGCGCTCATCACGTAACTCGCCGGTTGTGTGCTCATATGAAAATGAATTTAAGCTGGCAGTTTAATTTTAGCAAATTGTAACGGAGAACCTGTCAACAGTAACAGTTCACCTTCATCCTAGCTTCGCGGGGATGGAGTGATATGCCGTTCCTTTTTAATATCATAGACGTCATCAATGGTAACCAGGATGCCTGTTTCTTCCACATTTCCGAAACCGGGATTGAGACTTGTTCCGAAACAAAGCATGGTTGACGAGAGGCTCATATAAACATTGACCAGCGGAGGTATGTTTTCATTGCACCGGCGCACCTCCTGTACAAGCAGCCTGTAATCTTTATCATACTGGCCTGCTGTGAAGAACGATTCAAGGTCCTCTACCGGTGTTTCCAGTTCCAGTTCCTGTTTGGGATATACCAGATTTTTATGATCGTTGAAATACTTATTCATGAAATGAAGAATGAGATCACGTGCGCGGGTGTTGTAATGGGGATACATGGTGATCTTTCCGAAAAAGTACTTTACATCAGGATTCTGCACGATGATAGCTCCCAAGCCATTCCAGATGTTGTCAAGGGCATACATGCCTTTCCTTACGTCAATATTCGGCTGGTAAGCCGGCTGAACAAACGACCTCCCAAGTTCGATGGTCCAGGGAAGATAATCTTTAACAAAGGTATCGGATAGTGTAAACAGTTCAGTGGTTGGAGTATCCACCTGGCCATCCGGCCTGATTCTTAATTCTTTACCGTGTATAAACCTGTATCCGCCGATAATTTCCTGTTCATTCGGATCCCAAACGAACAACTGTTTGAAAGGCACGTCGGGATCTTTATCGAACTGATCAAGGTCACAATCCAAACCGGTTCCGCCTCCGGCATCCCGGAATGTAATCTCGCGTAAACGGCCGATTTCGGTTACTACATTGGGCGAATTATGCCAGGTGACAATATAAATTTCATTGTTGCCAAAATTGGTGTATTTGACAAACTTATCAGGGGTTAATTCGTCAATAATAAGCTTTCTATCTACGGGGGGGATTATTTCTAACATAGCGGGGTTGCAGGTTTAGGCGTTAAATGCTTTCTTCAAAGGTTAAATCGGGCGTTTTTTCCAGGCGATAAACATGCTCTTTCATAAGTTGCGCCCATTCCAGATCGGTATGCCGTTTATCAAAGATTTGCCAGGGAACCGGTTTGCCGAAGATGATGGTAAGCGTTTTATCATGTTGTTTGTACATCTCATCAACCAGGTAGAGCATTTCAATGTTTGCTTTGATACCCAGCCGGTTCCGGAAGCGCGAAAGATTGTAAAACCAATTTGAATTACGCCCGTCGATGTGACAGGGAATTATATCGCGCCTGTGCTTTCGGGCTTTGGTTATGAAGCTTTTTTTCCATTCAAGATCACTGATGCCCCCTGACTGCTTGCGGGAACATAAGCCTGCCGGGAAATACAGGATTGATTTATCCGACGCGAATGTATCGTCGATTATTTTCGCGTTCTCTGCGTTACTGCCGTGCTTGTTGATAGGAATAAAAAGGTTTTTGATGGGCGGCAAATTCAGGAGAATGTCATTCACCGGGAATACGATGTCGGGCCTGAATTTTCCGGCAACATGCATGAGGGCAAGCCCGTCAAGGCCTCCCAGGGGATGGTTTGATGCAATGATAAATCGCGGGGTGTTTTCGATATTTTCAGCCCCGGTAAAATTTAGTTTAGCGCCAAATTCCGTCAGAATGGCCGCGATGAAATCAAGGCCTGTTTTATCCCTGTTCCGGTAAAGTGCCTTATTTATTTCATCCTGGTGGATAATCCGTTTCAGGTAAGACTTAATAAACCGCGGGAGGGCCTTATTAAGGCTCTCGCTTTTGCTTTTTATAACCCTTTCAAGGTCAATAAAGCCGGGCGTAATTTCGGTTCCGTTATTTACGTCATCCATCAGACTCTTATTTTCATCTTCATGTCTCCGGCATCCGGTTTAGTTCCACAAATGTAGCTAAAATCACGATTAATGCTGCAAATGCTGCACCATTTCATAGCATCGCAGACAAATGCCGTTCGGCTATAAATGGTCATATTGTTGAAGCCCTTGGTTTTTCGATCTTCCGGACTGATATAAAACCTTTCTTCCTTGTTATCAACATATTTTGAAATTGTTAATAAAAAAATGTGGTAGTAAGTGTGGGTAAGTGGGAATCTGTGATTAAATTTACAAGCCAAAAGAGGAAAACTTATATGCCTGATCTGATAGGTGTTCATGAATGCAAAGCCGACGCAAAAGGAAGAGTTCTTTTTCCTGTTGCGTTGAAGAACCAGTTACTGGATGTGCTGGAGCAAGGCTTTGTGATTAAAAGGAGCATTTTTCAGCAGTGCCTTGAGTTGTATCCCAGGCCGGAATGGAATATGGTAAGCCGGGATGTAAACAAGCTCAACCGTTTTGTGAAGAAGAACAATGATTTCATCCGGGTATTCATGGCCGGCGTGCGTGAAGTGTCGCTCGACGGTACCGGCAGGATTCAGATTCCGCGTGACCTGGTAAACTTTGCAGGTATCAAAAACGATATTGTCCTGGCTTCGGCCGTGAACATTATTGAGGTTTGGGATAAAGACAAGTATGAGGCTGCTATCGGCAGCAGCATGGAGGATTTTTCAACCCTGGCCGAAGAAGTGATGGGAAGTATTTCACCTACTGAATGACAACGTTATGTATCACCTACCTGTTATGCTTAGCGAAAGCATCGAAGGCCTGGCAATCAAGCCGGGAGGCATTTATGCCGATCTTACCTTCGGGGGCGGGGGGCATTCCAGGGCTATACTCTCAAAGCTGAATGATCAGGGCAGGCTCATAGCTTTTGACCAGGATGAAGATGCCCTTAATAATGCCATTGATGATGAAAGGTTCCTGCTTATTAACCAGAATTTTCGGTATTTCCGGAACTTTTTACGCATGCACAAAGCATTGCCGCTCGATGGTATTCTTGCTGACCTGGGCGTTTCTTCGCATCAGATAGATACTCCTGAACGGGGATTTGCCACCCGTTTCGACGGGCCGCTGGATCTGCGTATGGACAGGAATGCACCGTTCACGGCGGAACAGCTCCTCAATTCATATCCTGAAGAAAAGCTAAAATCAGTTTTTGCTGAATACGGCGAGATAGCAAATGCGAGGCAACTGGCTTACGTGATTACACAATCCCGGCCGCTGGCGACCATCGCGGAATTCAAAAAGGCCATTGCGTCATGCATCCCGCGGAAAACGGAAAATAAATATCTGGCCATGGTTTTTCAGGCTTTACGCATTGAAGTGAATGATGAAATGGGAGTGCTGAAAGCAATGCTCAAACAAACTGCGGAAGCACTTAAACCTGGTGGACGGCTTGTGGTTATCGCATATCATTCGCTCGAAGACCGGTTGGTGAAAAACTATATCAGGACCGGAAACTTTGAAGGCGTACCCGAAAAAGACTTTTACGGGAATTTGCAGTCGCCTTTCCTGGCTATTACACGCAAGCCTCTTACACCGGGCGCCGGGGAGCTTGAAAGCAATCCGCGGTCGCGCAGTGCAAAACTGCGTATCGCTGAAAGGAAATAAGGATGGACGAACCGAAAAACCAACTCAACATTCCTTCGAAGGAAGAAGATCCAAAGCCTGAAAAGAAGGCTAAGCGGAAATTCTCATTGAAAGTGAAGAATATCCTGGATGGCAATTTCCTTACGCGGGAAAGGGTGATAGGATTGCTTCCGTACCTGGGGTTTGTGACAATGCTGGGCGTGGTGCTCATTTTTAATACCAACTATGCCGATAAAACGATCATTGAGATCGGAAAAACAAAGAGGATGAATGAAGAACTGAGGTACGAATATATAGTTACCAAATCGAAGCTGATGCAACTCTCGAGGCAGAGCCAGCTTGTTAAAACGATTGCCTCAACAGGATTAAAAGAGTCAACCGTGCCTCCAAGAAAAATACTGATCGAAAAAGCAGAAGAGTAAAAGTAACCCGGAAATCAGGAACCAAGTGACGGATACTAAAAAGGACATATTGTGGCGGGTATACCTTGTATATATAGGGATGTTCGTGCTGGGCCTTACCATCATCGGGCGCATTGTTTATATCCAGGTTGCCGAAGGGGATAAATGGAGGGAAAAAGCGCGGAAACTATCCCTGAGGTATTTCAACATTGAAGCAACACGGGGCAATATTTACGACGCCAACGGCGAATTCCTTTCCACGTCGGTACCGATTTTTGAAGTCCGCATGGATGTGGCTTCGCCCTATATTACAGATGATATTTTCAAAAAGGAGGCCGATTCGCTGGCATACAGGCTTTCGGATTTTTTTAAAGACCGTTCGAAACGCGAATATAAAACTCTGATCACAAGAGGGCGCGCTGAAAAGAACCGGTATCTTCTCCTGAAAAGGAATGTGAATTATGACCAGTTAAAAACCCTGAAAACATTTCCCATTTTCCGGAACGGGAAAAACAAGGGCGGATTGATTGCAAAAGCAGTAGAACGCCGTATTCAACCATACAGCCACCTTGCTTTTCGCACTATTGGCTGGGATAAGGAAGGCAAACAGAATGACCTGGGCCTGGAGGGAGCCTATAGCGATGAACTGGAAGGCGAAAGCGGAAAGCGGTTGATGCAGCGGATAGCTAATGGCAACTGGAGGCCTTTGAACAATGAAAACGAAATTGATCCCCGAAACGGCAGCGATATCGTCAGCACCGTTGATATACATCTGCAGGATGTTGCTGAGGATGCACTGATGAAGCAACTCATAGCCAATGATGCCGACCATGGCTGTGCCATACTCATGGAAGTAAAGACGGGCCGCGTTAAAGCTATTGCAAATCTCGGAAAGAATGCTGACGGGCAATATGAAGAAAAATACAACTATGCGATAGGGGAAGCTTCCGAACCGGGCTCCACTTTTAAATTATATTCCCTGCTGGCAGCCCTGGAAGACGATAAGACCGACCTTGATGAAAAGATTGACTGCAACGGGGGCATCGCGTATTACGCCAACCGGGCGATGAAAGATTCGCACCTCGGAACAGGCGTCCTCACAGTCAAGCAAATTTTTGAAAAATCATCAAACGTTGGGGTTTCAAAAGTTATCTACAAAGCCTATGCTTCGAATCCTCAGGCTTTTATCGACAGGCTTTACAGCTTTTCGGTGAATAAACCGCTGAACCTGGAAATTGCCGGCGAAGGTAAACCGCGGATCAAAGACACCCATGCCCGCTCCTGGTCCAAGGTTTCGCTTCCCTGGATGTCGATCGGATATGAAGTAGCCCTCACTCCGCTGCAAATACTGACTTTTTACAATGCCGTTGCCAACGACGGGGTGATGATAAAACCCAGGTTTGTTGATGAGATCAGGCTTTCGGACAAAGTGATTAAAAAATTCGGGCCGGTTATCATCAACCCGAAGATTGCTTCAAAAAAGGCAATCCGTAAAGCCAAAATAATGCTTGAAGGCGTGGTACAGGAAGGAACCGGCACTTCGCTCAGGAACCCGGTGTACAAAGTAGCCGGTAAGACTGGCACTGCCCAGATTGCCATGAACAATGCGGGATACAACAAATCGAGTTATAAAGGCACATTCGTTGGATATTTTCCGGCCGATAACCCAAAATACTCGTGTATCGTGGTGATCAACAACCCCACCAAAGGCGTCTATTACGGCGGGGCTATTTCGGCGCCTGTATTTCGCGAGATAGCGGACCGCGTATACGCTGCCGATATGGAAATGGGATTGACCTGGGACGACTCGGTGAAGATAACTCACCGCGTCCCCTTTAAAGGCGGTTTTGGCCGGGATATGGCCACCATTTGCCGCTGGATGGGCTATAACATGCAACATTACGGCAACAACTGGATAACCAGCGACAGCAGCGGCAGAAAAACCGTTGCTATGAACTATAAGTCAGGAATTGTCCCTGACGTATGCGGAATGGGAATGCGCGATGCAATGTTCCTGCTTGAAAAGCAGGGATATAAAGTTCGTGCAACAGGAGTCGGACTGGTAAGAAGGCAATCGCTTCAGGCCGGAACCAGGGCCAGGGCTGGCAGTCTGGTTGAACTTAACCTTGATATTTAACAAATAGATATTCAGTGCAATGAAACAACTCAGCGAGATACTTTCGGATGTAAAAACCCTGTCGGTAAAGGGTAACCGCGACGTCATGGCAGGGGATGTTACTTTCGATTCGCGCAAGGTGAAAGCCGGAAGCCTGTTTGTTGCCGTGAAAGGAACCCATACCGACGGGCACGACTATATCCCTGCTGTGATCAGCGCAGGCGCAGTTGTGGTGGTTTGCGAACGTCTGCCGGAAACACTTGATCCGAAGGTGACATACGTGCAGGTTGCCGATACAAGTTTTGCACTTGGGCAGATTGCCTCAGCCTGGTATGACAATCCTTCCTCAAACCTGAAACTGGTCGGCATTACCGGCACCAACGGAAAGACCACGACGGTTACCCTGCTTTTCAATCTTTTCAGAGAAGCAGGTTATCATGCCGGTCTGCTTTCGACCATTAGCAACCGGATTGATGATGAAGAAATTGCTTCGACCCATACCACGCCCGATGCTGTTGAACTGAACAGCCTGCTTTCGCAAATGGTTGATAGAGGCTGCGATTACTGTTTCATGGAAGTAAGCTCACATTCCATCGTGCAAAACCGTATTGCAGGGCTGACTTTTGCCGGAGGTATTTTCAGCAATATTACCCACGATCATCTCGATTTTCATGTCACTTTCGACGAGTATCTCAAGGCTAAGAAGCGCTTCTTCGACGAGTTGCCTTCGGGGGCATTTGCACTTACAAACCTTGATGACCGCAACGGGAGAGTGATGTTACAGAATACGCAGGCGCTGAAGAAATCATACAGCCTGATGACGATGGCTGATTTCAAAGGCCGTATCATCGAGACTCCACTCGACGGGTTACACCTGGAAATTGACGGGAAAGAAATCTGGTGCAGGCTGGTAGGGCAGTTCAATGCCTACAACATACTGGCGGTTTATTCAGCCGCTGTGCTGTTGGGAGAAGAGCCGTTCGATGTGCTTACCATACTTAGCCGGTTGGGCTCAGTAGAAGGAAGGTTCGATTATATGAAATCATCCGACGGGATTATTGCCATTGTGGATTACGCCCACACTCCCGATGCGTTGCAAAATGTGCTGGACACGATAAGCAACCTGAGAACAGGAAACGAAACCCTGATTACCGTGGTGGGATGCGGCGGCGACCGTGACAGGACAAAAAGGCCCATAATGGCTCAAATTGCGGGCCGCATGAGCGACAAAGTCATCATAACATCAGATAATCCCCGGAGCGAGGAGCCGGAAGCTATAATCAGCGAAATGCTGGCAGGTATCGAAGGTGAGTATTCACGAAAAGTAATCAAGATCACGGATCGCCGCGAAGCCATCAAAACTGCATGTGCCATGGCCCGTCCGGGGGATGTGATCCTGGTGGCCGGCAAAGGCCATGAGAAATACCAGGAGATAAATGGAGTGAGACATCATTTCGATGACAAGGAACAACTGCGGGAATTCCTGCAGTAACGCTAACCAAAGGCACAAACAAACAATTTAACTAACCCGCAATGTTATACTATCTCTTTACATATCTCGATAAGGCCTACGATGTTCCGGGGGCTGGAATGTTCCAGTACATCTCTTTCCGGGCTTCCTGTTCCGCCATTTTATCGCTGATAATCTCCTTGCTTTACGGGAAGCGGATTATAAATTACCTGAGGACTAAACAAATAGGAGAAACCATTCGCGAACTTGGCCTCGAAGGGCAAAGTGAAAAGGCCGGCACCCCTACAATGGGCGGTCTTATCATCCTTGGAGCCATCCTTATTCCGACTCTGCTCTTTGCCCGGCTCGACAATGTATATGTGCTGCTGATGCTCTTTGCCACGATATGGCTTGGCCTCATCGGATTCATCGATGATTACATCAAAGTGTTCAAAAAGAATAAGGAAGGGCTGGCCGGTAAGTTTAAAATCCTGGGACAGGTTATCGCCGGAATCGTAATCGGGTGCGTATTATACTTCAATGGCAGCGTGGTTATCAGGGAAAAGCTGCCGGAGCCGAAGATCAGGACGACCTCGGAAATCACAGCGTTTGAACGCGAATCGAGCCACATTACCAAGTTCTCGCCAACACCGGCCAAATCACTCAAAACAACAATACCTTTTTTCAAGAATAACGAATTCGATTATTCCGTGCTCATCGGCTGGGCAGGTGAAAAAGCAGGAAAATATGCCTGGATTATCTTCATCGTCATTGTTACCTTCATCATTACAGCCATTTCGAACGGGGCAAACCTCACCGACGGCATGGACGGGCTTGCGACAGGCACATCGGCCATAATCGGAATCACACTGGGCTTGCTGGCCTGGGTAAGCGGCAACATTGTTTTTGCCGATTACCTGAACATCATGTATATACCCAGGGTTGGTGAACTGGTAATTTATATAAGCGCTTTTGTAGGGGCCTGTACGGGATTCCTCTGGTATAACTCTTACCCGGCACAGGTATTCATGGGCGACACCGGAAGCCTGGCTCTCGGCGGCGCCATTGCTGCTTTTGCTTTCATGATCCGTAAAGAGTTCCTGATACCCATTCTTTGCGGAATCTTTATTATTGAAAACCTGAGTGTTGTGATGCAGGTCGCCTGGTTCAAATTTACCAAGAAAAGGTATGGCGAAGGCAGGAGGATATTTCTGATGGCCCCTCTGCACCATCATTACCAGAAACTGGGTTATCATGAATCGAAGATTGTGCTGCGGTTCCTGATCGTCAACATCATGCTGGCAATACTGACTTTCATCACATTAAAAATCAGATAGAAAAAATGAGCCGGAAAATTGCCATACTGGGAGCAGGCGAAAGCGGGGTGGGAGCTGCAATACTGGCTCAATCGAAAGGAATGGAAACTTTTCTTTCGGATAACGGAAAAATAAAAGAAAAATACGCTGACGTTCTTTCAAATAGCGGGATAGCCTATGAAGAAGGAAAGCATACCATTGACCGGATCCTCGACGCCGACGAGATCATAAAAAGTCCGGGTATTCCTTCAACGGCTCCGATTGTAAAACAAGCCGAAGCCAAAGGAATACCGGTGATTTCGGAAATTGAATTTGCGGCAAGGTACACCCGGGCGAAGAAAATTTGTATTACCGGAAGCAACGGTAAAACAACGACTACCCTTCTCACATATCACATCCTGAAAAATGCAGGGCTCAATGTCGGGTTGGCCGGTAATGTAGGTAAGAGTTTTGCCCAACAGGTTGCCGAAAACAATTTTGACTGGTATGTGTTGGAAATCAGCTCGTTTCAGCTTGATAACATGTATGATTTCAAGGCTGAGATGGCGGTTCTTACCAACATCACGCCTGACCACCTCGACAGATACGATCACGATTTCAACAAGTACATCGAATCGAAATTCAGGATAATCCGTAACCAGACTGACCAGGATGCCTTTATCTGCAACCTTGACGATGAAGTTACTGCTGAACAGATCAGCCGGCGGCAGATTGCCGCAAGATGTTACCCTTTCAGCTATGACGGGAAAAAAGGCCCGGAAATAGCCTTTGTTGACCGAAATAAACTAATAGTTACCATAAATAACGACCCCTTTATCATGACATTGGAAGAATTGGCCCTTCAGGGGCGCCACAACATTTACAATTCGATGGCGGCTACCGTTGCCGCCCGGCTCACTGAAATCCGTAAAGAGAGCATCAAGCAATCGCTGAGCGATTTTCAGAATGTTGAGCATCGCCTCGAATATGTTGCGCGTATTCACGGCATTGATTTTATCAATGATTCAAAGGCCACGAATGTCAACAGTACCTGGTTTGCTTTGGAAAGTATCGACAAACCTGCTATTTGGATTGCCGGAGGTGTGGATAAAGGGAATGATTACAGCAAGTTGTTCGATCTTGTCCGGTCGAAAGTGAAAGCGCTGATATGCCTGGGAACCGACAATTCTCTGATCATCGAAGCATTTACAGGCAAAGTGGGGGCCATCTATGAAACGGAAAGCGCCGAACAAGCGGTGATGCTGGCCTATTCCATCGGTAAAACCGGAGATGTGGTTTTACTTTCACCGGCTTGCGCCAGTTTTGACCTTTTCGAAAACTATGAAGACCGCGGCGAACAGTTTAAAAATGCCGTTCATCGCTTATAAATCCGATAAAAATAGTAACTGAACCGTCGATCGTTGATGTTAAACTGCCACAATGGCCAAACTGCTGCAAAATATTAAAGGTGATAAGGTAATCTGGGGAGTGGTGATCATTCTCACGGTTTTCTCAATTCTTGCCGTATACAGTTCAACCACCACACTGGCGTATCGAACAAGACAGGGAAACACCGAATACTACCTCATCAAACACCTCAGCATCCTGGTGTTTGGTTTTATCCTGATGTTCCTGGCCCATAAGGTGAAGTACATCTATTATGCCCGCATATCCCAACTGGCCATCATTATTTCGGTTCCGTTACTGCTCTATACGCTTCTTTTCGGCGCTTCCATCAATGAAGCTTCCCGCTGGACAACGCTGCCGGGTATTAATTTAATGTTTCAGCCGTCCGATTTTGCCAAACTGGCCCTGATCATGTTTGTTGCCAGAATGTTGGCAAAAAGGCAAGAAAATATTAAGGATTTTAAGTCGGCGTTCATACCCATCCTGACGCCGGTATTGCTGATTTGCGGATTGATACTTCCGGCAAATTTCTCAACCGCGGCCTTGCTTTTTGTAACCTGTATCGTTTTAATGTTCATCGGCCGTGTAAACCTGCGCTATATTGGCGCGATGATCGGTATCGGTGGGGTAGTTCTGGCTCTTTTCCTTTCGTTCCTTTATTTTTCACCAAAATCAAGCGGCCGGTTAGGTACCTGGCAAAACCGCATCGAACACTTTGTTGACGGCGACAGCGAGGAAAACTATCAGGTGGAACAAGCCAAGATCGCTATTGCGAACGGCGGGCTTTTAGGGAAACTGCCGGGTAACAGCATGCAGAAGAATTTTCTGCCCAATCCTTTCAATGATTTCATTTATGCCATCATCATCGAGGAATACGGACTGGCGGGAGCCGTGATCGTTTTATTGATGTACCTGATCCTGCTCTACCGGGGAATCCGGATTGTATCAAAATCGCCGGGCAACTACGGCGCTTTCCTGGCGATCGGAGTAACATTCAGCCTTGTATTTCAGGCCATGATCAATATGGCCGTTGCGGTGAACCTTGTGCCTGTGACCGGACAACCATTGCCCCTGGTCAGTATGGGCGGCACCAGTATCTGGTTTACCAGCATTGCGCTTGGTATAATACTGAGTGTAAGCAAAGAACAGGAATCAGGAGATATGCCAACCAACGAACTTCAAAATGCAGAAGCCTAATCATATAAAAGTCATCCTGAGCGGAGGCGGAACCGGAGGCCATATTTTCCCGGCCATTGCTATTGCCAATGCCATCAAGGCCAGGGTCCCTGATGCCGTGATCATGTTTGTCGGGGCCAAAGGCCGTATGGAGATGGAGAAAGTCCCTTCGGCAGGTTATCCGATCAAAGGGGTTTGGATCAGCGGGCTACAACGCCGGTTGACCATCGATAACCTTTCTTTCCCGTTGAAGGTGGTTTACAGTTTTGTGAAGGCAGGAATCATTATCCGGAAGTTTAAGCCCGATCTTGCCATCGGGACAGGCGGTTACGCTTCATGGCCTACCCTGAGCGCTGCGGCGGCTCTGGGCATCCCCACAGCAATTCAGGAACAAAATTCATTCCCGGGGATCACCAATAAAAAACTGGCCCGGAAAGCGAAACGGATTTTTGTGGCATACGAAGGAATGGAGAAGTTTTTTCCGGCAGCCGGGATTCGCCTGGTGGGGAACCCGATACGCCAGGATATTGCCTTTAGTTCAGTAACCCGCGAAGAAGCAGCTTCCTTTTTCGGCCTTGATCCTGCAAAAAAAACCCTGCTTGTCATCGGCGGAAGCCTGGGAGCGCTCACCATCAACGAAAGCATCCGCGAGAGCCTGCCTTTATTTGCCGGCAACAACATCCAGGTGATCTGGCAGACCGGAAAAAAATACGCCGGAAAAGCGGCTGGCGCAGTTCTCAAGGACGGAAAAGCTACACAAATTACAATGCCTTTTATCTCCCGGATGGATATGGCTTATGCTGCCGCCGATTTCGTGGTTTCACGCGCCGGCGCCATTGCCATTTCAGAAATTTGTGCTGCCGGCAAGCCGTGCATCCTGGTTCCGTCGCCCAACGTAGCCGAAGACCATCAAACCAAAAACGCCATGGCGCTGGCTTCTAAAAATGCAGCCCTCGTGATAGCCGATAAAGATGCTGTTGAAGAACTTGGCAAATTGGTTGTCAGCCTGTCGGCTGATGAAACCAAACAGGAAGAGCTTCATAAAAACATTACAAAGATGGCGTTCAGGGATGCCGCTGCTCAGATAGCTTCCGAAGCGCTGGAACTTATTAAAAAGGAGTAGGAATTATTAAAACAGAATACATTGGATATCAGAAAGGTTGAATCGGTTTATTTTCTTGGGATCGGCGGCATTGGGATGAGCGCCCTGGCGCGCTATTTCCGGAGCCTGGGGAAAACAGTTGCAGGCTACGACCGCACACGTTCCCTGCTGACGTCAGCCCTTGAGAAGGAAGGCATTTCGGTTCATTATGAAGCAGATACCAGCCTGATAGAGCCCGGTGTCGATCTGGCCATATATACTCCTGCAGTTAAACGCGACCATCCCGATTATGATTTTTTTGAAAAAGCAGGAATACCAATGTTCAAACGGGCTGAAATCCTCGGATTTATAGCCGACCAGTACAAAACCATTGCCATCGCCGGAACCCACGGAAAGACAACCACAACTACGCTTACCGCGCATATCCTCACCCAATCGCAGGTGAAATGCCAGGCTTTCCTCGGCGGCATTTCGCGGAATTACGACAGCAACCTGCTGCTGGCTCCCGGATCGTCCTATCTGGTAGCCGAAGCCGATGAATTTGACCGCTCATTCCTTCATCTCCACCCTCATATTGCAGTGATCACCAGCATGGATGCCGATCATCTTGATATTTACGGAAACCTTGCATCCATGATCGAGTCGTTTGCCGCCTATGCCGGTAATATCCGGAACGGGGGAATGCTTATCCTGAAGAAAGGGTTGAACCTTCCCTTGCAGGCCCGGGAGAAGGTTGCCGTTTTACGTTACTCATCCGGCGAGCCGTGTGATTATTATCCCGATAACATCAGGCTGGAAAAGGGCCTGTATGAATTCGACCTGCATCATCCTTCAGGCGTGATTCACGACCTGATCCTGGGTATTCCCGGATGGTATAACATTGAAAATGCGGTAGCCGCCTCGGCATGCGCGTTATTAAACGGCGTGACTGAGAATGAGTTACGCGCTGCCTTAAACTCGTTCAGAGGAGTGGAAAGGCGTTTCGATATCCGGCTGCAGGAAAGCGGCCTGGTGTATCTTGATGATTACGGACATCACCCCGAAGAGTTAAAAGCCTGTATAACATCGGCAAGGCAAATGTTTCCCGGAAGGAAGATTACAGGCATCTTTCAGCCGCACCTTTATACCAGGACGCGTGATTTTGCCGATGATTTCGCCCGGCAGCTCAGCCTTCTTGACGAGGTGATCCTGTTACCGGTTTACCCGGCGCGTGAAGAACCCATCCCGGGTATAAACGCTGAAATGCTCCTTGGAAAGATCACGGCCGGGAAAAAGAAACTGGTGCAAAAATCAGAATTGCCGGCCTGCCTCGACGGTTCTTCACTCGAAGTGTTAATTACCATGGGTGCGGGCGATATCGACCGGCTGGTATTGCCAATCGAAAACTATCTGAGAGGCTTTATTCAAAACAGGAATAATCAGGAAGCCAGGCTATGAAGATGTTTCTGAAAATATTGCTCATCATAACATGGATCGTTCTCGCTGCGGGGGCTGCAGTGCTTATGGGCTTCGCCAATCAAAGCCATAATCAGCAACGGTGCACCGGCATTACCGTAAATGTTGATTGCAATGGCAACGAGCAACTCGTTACACCGGAAATCATCAAATCACAACTTAAAAAAGAATTCGGGAAGTTTGAGAATAAACTCATCGGGGACATCTCAATCGAGGCAATCAACCGTTTCCTGGGAAAGAACCAGTACATCGATCACAGTGATGTCCATCTGACGGTGGAAGGGCAACTGGTAGCCGACCTTTCGCAATGCGTTCCTGTCCTGAGGATCGTCACACTCACGGGGCAAAGCTTCTATATCGACAACAAGGGTAAAGTCATGCGTGCCGATCCTGATTTCCCTGTTCGTGTTGTGGTGGCTACCGGAGCGATCGCTACGGGAACAAACCCGATCGGTAAAAATATCTCTTCATGGACGGAAGGCAAAAAGAACATAGCCCCGGAGATATTAAACCTGAGCAAGGCTTTTCAGGTCGCTGCGGCCATATCAAACGACAGTATCATGAAGGCGCTTGCCGAACAAATTTACGTTAGCCCCGAAGGTGAAATAAAACTGCTTACAAAAGCCGGCAGCCATATCGTTTTAATCGGCGATGCTTCAAACCTTGAAGAGAAGTTTGAAAAGCTGGAGGCCTTTTACAGGTCAGGACTCCCGAAAATCGGGTGGAACCGGTATAAAACGATAAACTTAGCTTACAAAAACCAGGTAATCTGCACAAAATAAAACTCTATGGAATCGGATATTATTGTCGGGCTCGACATTGGAACCACCAAAATTGCCGTTATTGTCGGGCGAAGAAATGAACTCGGTAAAATTGAGATACTCGGACACGGGCGCACAGAGTCGATAGGCGTACATCGGGGGCTGATCACAAATATCAGCGAAACGGTGCAATCGATACAACGTGCTGTAGCAGAAGCTGAACAGCGCTCGGGTGTTACCATTAAGACGGTAAATGTTGGAATCGCCGGGCAGCATATCCGCAGTATCCAGCACAAGGGGTATATCATACGCCGCAATCCTGAAGCCGAAATCACCGAGGAAGAGCTCGACAACCTTACCAACAGCATGTATAATCTGGCCATGAATCCCGGTGAGAAAATCATCGACGTTATTCCGCAGGAATATACGGTTGACGGCGAAAGCGGGATCAAAGAGCCGAAAGGGATGATGGGGCATCAGTTGGAAGCCAATTTTCACATCATTACCGGACAGATGACAGCCGCGATGAATATCAGGAAATGCGTTGAAAGGGCCGGCTATTTTGTCGAGAACATGATCCTTGAGCCTCTGGCTTCCGCCGAATCGGTCCTGAGCGAGGATGAGAAGGAAGCCGGTGTTGTTCTGGTGGACATCGGCGGCGGGACAACCGATATTGCCATCTACCTCGACGGCATTATCCGGCACACGGCGGTTGTGCCTTTCGGCGGTGAAATCATTACGGAAGATATAAAAACGGGTTGTGCCATCATGAAAAAACATGCAGAGGACCTGAAGGTTAAGTTCGGTTCCACACTGGCCCGTGAAAACCGCAACGAAGAAGTTGTCGCCATACCGGGATTACGCGGGCGCCCCCCTAAGGAAATAACCTTGCGCAACCTGGCCAACATCATACAGGCGCGCATGGAGGAGATAATCGAATATGTGTACAGTGAAATCAAAAATACTGGCCTGGAAAAGCGTTTAATAGGCGGTATTGTCATTACCGGCGGCGGGGCGTTGCTCAAGCATACCGAGCAGCTTACCGCTTTCATCACCGGCCTGGATACGCGTATCGGTTATCCCAACGAACACCTGGCAAGCAATTCGTCCGATGAAATTACAAGCCCGATGTACGCAACCGGCGTAGGCCTGGTGATGCTCGGAATGCAACGTAATGAACGTTCGCGGAAACTTACCCCGGAAGAACCGGAAGCCGTGGACCAGGATAAGAAAAAAACGAAAAAGGGGGTGAAAAAGACCGATTCCCAGAAATCATGGAACAGGGGCAAAGGCTTTATCGATTGGTTTAAAGACTTTTTCGACGACGGTTCCCTGAGTTGATAATTCACATTCATTTTGTTAACAAATAAATGCCTGCCCATAAAACACTACTATCTTAATCAATTAATTTCGGAGGAATAAAAATGCCAGATATGCTAAAATTCGACCTGCCAAAAGAACAGGCCAACATTATCAAAGTTATCGGGGTTGGCGGTGGCGGCAGCAACGCGGTAACCCATATGTTCAAACAGGGAATTAAAGGGGTTGATTTCTTAATATGCAATACCGACGCCCAGGCATTGGCTCAAAGTCCTGTTCCGAATAAAATACAGCTTGGTTCAAACGGGCTGGGGGCCGGCTCCCGTCCGGAAGTGGGCCGTGAAGCGGCTATCCAGAAAGCCGACGAAATACGCGACATGTTCAGTTGCAACACTTCCATGTTGTTTATAACCGCCGGTATGGGCGGCGGCACAGGCACCGGGGCTGCGCCTGTAATTGCCCAGGTTGCCCGCGAATTGGGCATTTTAACCGTCGGCATCGTCACCAAGCCTTTTGCTTTTGAAGGCCGTAAACGCGATCAGTATGCCGATGCCGGTATTGAAGAGCTGAAAAAGTTTGTTGATACCATCCTGGTCATTTGCAATGACAAATTACTGGACCTTCAGGGCGATCTGAAACTAAGCCAGGCTTTCGGCAAAGCCGATGACGTCCTGACTATCGCTGCCCGCGGTATTGCCGAAATCATCACCGTTACAGGACGTATAAACGTTGATTTCGAAGATGTAAAGACCGTAATGCTGAAAAGCGGAAAAGCCATCATGGGCGCCGGAATTGCCGAAGGGCCAAACCGCGCCATTGATGCAGTCCAGATGGCGCTCAATTCACCGCTCCTCGACGATACCGATATCAAAGGGGCCGATAACATCCTGCTCTATATTACCTCCGGTAAAAACGAGCTTTCGCTCGAAGAACTCAACGAGATCACCAATTTTATTACCGACCAGGCCGGCGAAGATGCAAATCTGATCTGGGGCGACAGTATTGATGAAGCCCTCGACGATGAAATATCCATAACCCTCATTGCCACCGGTTTCGATAAGCGCGACAGGATTGTACATAACATCGACGGTTCCGAACAATATAAATCCGTAATGAACCTGCCGGTGAATAAACCGGCCGCCATCCAGGAAGTCACCCTCGTTCCCAAAGACAAGGTTCCTGCCGAGCCTGTTGAAACTCCGCAGCGGATTGCCGTTGCCACACCCGAGCTGACGGTATCGTTGTTCGAAAACCCTGCGATGGCCGGTAAACCTGAAGACATCATTCCTGAAAATGCCGAACAACCGGAACCTTTGTTTAAAGTGGCGCCGCCGGTCATCAAGGAACCCGAGCTGGTCATTACGAATACCTGCCAGGTGAACAATCCCGTGAAGAAGGAAGAGGCGCAAAAAAATCAGCCTGAGTTGGAAAACATTCAATACGACCGGATTTCGAAGCTGAAGGAAATGAGTATGCATCTCAAAAGGCCCGGCACCATCGAAGAGCTGGAGCGTCAGCCTGCCTATATCCGCCGCAATGTTGAGCTAACCGATATGTCATCCTCACAGGGAAGCATTCAGTCGAGGTATACGATCGGGATGAACGACAACCAGCAACCGAACAGCTTAAAGGAAAACAACTCCTTCCTTCATGATAATGTTGATTAAAGCAAAACCGGTTTTATTATGGAACTTGAAAAACTGATCAACGACGACATCAAGCAAACGATGCTTGCGCGCGACAGCCGGAAACTGGATGCATTAAGGGCTATAAAAGCTGCTTTGCTGCTCGAAAAAACGGGCAAAGACCTCAAATGGGATGGTGAAATCCCTGAAGAAGTGGAATTAAAGCTTCTGCAAAAGCTCGTCAAGATGCGCCGCGAAAGCGCTGAACTCTACAAAAGCCAGAACCGCCCCGACCTTGCCGAGGAAGAACTTTTCCAGGCCGGCATCATTGAGAAATACCTTCCGGCCCAGATGGACGAAGCTGAGATAGAAACTGTAATAAAGGCGATAATTACTGAAACCGGCGCTCAAAGTATTAAAGACATGGGCAGGGTGATGGGGGCTGCCACCAAAAAGCTGGCCGGAAAAGCCGATAATAAGGCCATATCAGAGATAATTAAACGGCTACTTGGTTCATAGACCTTGTTTACTTGTAATTACAGACTGGCCATGCCGCGAACCACGGCATGGCTTTTTTTGCGCCCCGGTAGCCGGAATCAATGCCGGAATGAGCTATAAAAAGTCTTTTGAAGGTTCGGGAGTAATAATGACTGGGAGGCATCCTGAACGCCGGATAAAGCGTAAGGTTTTGGCAGGGACAGAAAAATTGGGCCAAGTAAAGAGTGAAAGATTGATAAAAAAATCCCGCCCCTTATCAGGAGCGGGATCAGCAGGGAAATTCTTTATGCGGATTAAGCGCCTAACTGCAGGCGATTGAACTTTTTAACAGTGAGTTCTTTATCGGCTTTCTGCAGGTAATCGCGGACAGTAAGTTTACTGTCGTTAATAAATTCCTGGTTAAGAAGGGTGCTTTCTTTATAGAATTTATTCAGCTTACCGAGAGCGATCTTTTCGAGCATTTCTTCGGGTTTGCCTTCGGCGCGGGCCTGTTCCTTGCCGATTTCCATTTCGCGGTCAATAACGTCTTTTGCTACGTCGTCCTTGTCAACAGCAATAGGGCTCATGGCAGCCACCTGCATGGCAACGTGTTTTCCTGTTTCGTCGAAACCCGGAACGCCGGCTTTGTTAAATCCGAGGATGGTGGCCAGCCTGTTTCCGAAATGGTTATAAGCAACCACAACCGGGGCTTCGATGCAGTTATAATGGGCTAATTCAGTTTTCTCGCCGGTTTTTCCGATCAGGTCGGTAACGCCTTCGGCAACGGTGCGGCCGTTAATGGTCAGGGCTTTGAGCGCATCAAGATCAGCCGGTTTGGCCTGGATGGCAAGATCGATAACTTTATTGGCGAAATCGATGAATTCTTCGTTCTTGGCGACGAAATCGGTTTCACAGTTGAGCATGATGATGGCGCCGAAAGTCTTGTCGTCGGTCACTTTTGCGATCACGATCCCCTGGTTGGCGTCACGGTCGGCACGTTTCAGGGCCAGTTTTTGTCCTTTTTTGCGGAGAATATCGATAGCCTTGTCGAAATCGCCTTCCGATTCAACCAAAGCGTTTTTGCAGTCCATCATTCCGGCGCCGGTCATCTGGCGCAGTTTATTAACATCAGCAGCAGTTATAGCCATTGTTTTGATATTTTATTGTTATGGATAAGGGACGCATTGGCTTGCGTCCCTCTTATTTTATATGGTTGATGTGATTTCCGGAAACCGTTAGGGCCTTTTGCGGGGAGCGCTTCCGCCTGGTTTGCGGGCAACCACTTTACGGGGACGTTTGGCACGTTCTTCACTACTGCCTTCTTCGCCGGCAACGCGTTTCTTGTGGGCGGCTTCGCGTGATTCTTCATCCGTCTCTTCTTCCTCTTCATCAACATCACGGATGATCCGTTCGCCATGTTCATCATATTCTTCGTGCTCTTCTTCAGCGCGTTTATCGCGGTCGAGTTTGCGTTCGGCAAGTCCTTCCTCGATGGCTTCAATCATCTTCTTCACAACGAGGGCGATGGATTTTGAAGCGTCGTCGTTGGCCGGAATGGGGAAATCGACGAGGTTGGGGTCGCTGTTGGTGTCAACGATGGCGAAGGTGGGGATATTAAGCTTGCGGGCTTCGGCAATTGCAATGTGTTCTTTCATGATATCGACCACGAAAACGGCCGAAGGCAGCTTGTTCAGTTCGGCGATGGAACCGAGGTTCTTTTCGAGTTTGGCACGCTCACGGGTGATCTGGAGGCGCTCACGTTTCGATATATTGCTGAAACTCGGGCTGGCCATCAGCTTGTCGATCGACGACATTTTCTTTACGGCTTTGCGGATAGTGGCAAAGTTGGTAAGCATACCGCCAGGCCAGCGTTCGGTAACGTACGGCATATTGACGGGCTTTACCAGTTCCGAAACTAGTTCTTTGGCCTGTTTCTTGGTGGCGACAAAGAGCACTTTCTTACCGCTTTTGGCGATCTGTTTCAGGGCGCCGGCGGCTTCGTCGATTTTGGCGATGGTTTTGTAAAGGTCAATGATATGGATCCCGTTGCGCTCCATGAAGATATAGGGAGCCATGTTGGGATTCCATTTACGGCGCAGGTGACCGAAATGGGCCCCTGCATCCAGCAGTTCATCAAAATTGGTTCTTGCCATTTTATTATTCTCCTGATTATTAGTTTACATTCTGTAGAAGCCAATTGCCAGGTAGTCCGCGCCAAAGGCGAAGTCCTGGCAATTTAGATACTAAACTCCCTTCAAACACATATCTGTTAACGCTTGCTGAACTGGAAGCGTTTACGGGCTTTCTTCTGGCCGTATTTTTTACGTTCAACCATGCGGGGGTCGCGCATGAGGAATCCTTCTTTTTTCAGCGCCGGGCGGAATTCGGGATTGATTTCACAGAGCGAACGGGAGATGCCGTGACGAAGCGCTTCTGCCTGTCCTTTTACACCGCCACCGTCCATGGTAACGTTTACATCATATTTTGCAACGGTATTGGTGACAACAAAAGGTTGTTCAACCGTATTTTGCAGAATGGCAGTGGGGAAATATTCTTTATAATCCCTGCCATTGACAGTGATCGTACCATTTCCTTCTTTGAGATAAACCCTGGCGACGGCACATTTACGCCTGCCGACCGTTTTTGTATTCTCCATGCTGGTTATTTAATTTCGTGAATGTTGATCAGTTTAGGTTGCTGAGCCTGGTGATCGTGCTCGGGACCGGCAAATACGCGCAGGTTACGGAACAGTTCGCTTCCGAGGCGGGTTTTTGGCAACATGCCGCGTACAGCTTCCTCTACCAGAAAAGCAGGCTTTTTGCGAAGCATTTCCTTAGCGGTTCCAACCTTCTGCCCACCGGGATATCCCGAATAATGAATGTACTCTTTTTCTGTCATCTTGGCTCCGGTAAGGCGGACCTTATCGGCGTTGATGATGATCACGTTATCGCCACAATCAAGGTGGGGAGTATAATTGGTTTTGTACTTCCCGCGAAGGATGGCGGCTACTTTGGTAGCCAAACGTCCCAATACTTCATTTTCGGCATCCACAAGTACCCACTCCTTTTTAATCTCTCCGCCTTTTGGGGTTTGTGTTTTGTAACTCAATGTATTCATCGGTTTCTGTAATAAGCTGTTTATCAAAAATCTCCTCTTTGCCTTAAAAAGGGGTGCAAAAGTAGGACTTAATTTTCGATTTAACAAAATTTGCTAACAATATTTTGTTGGTAAAAAAGAAACAAGGCTTCCGGGGATTCCCGAAAGCCTTGTCCTGTAAGTCGGAGTGGTCAGACTCGAACTGACGACCACTTGCACCCCATGCAAGTACG
>DAONEP010000046.1:0-24321 GCA_035403165.1 Bacteroidales bacterium
CAGATGGAATTTCAGCCTGAAAAGCATTTCTACCCCGACGCCAATTTAACCTTACGGGTCGCCTATGGCCGGGTTAAAGGCTATGAACCGGCCGATGCCGTTGAGTATAACTGGTTTTCGACGCTCGACGGTATTATTCAGAAAGAGAATCCCGATATCTACGATTATGTTGTTGATCCGCGTCTCAAAGAATTGAACCGGAACAAGGATTACGGCCCTTACGGCGACAAGGACGGAAGTATGCACGTGACTTTTATCGCCACCAACCATACCACCGGCGGCAACAGCGGCAGCCCGGTTCTGGATGCCGACGGCAACCTGGTGGGTATCAACTTCGACCGTTGCTGGGAAGGCACCATGAGCGACCTGATGTACGACCCCGACCAGTGCCGCAACATCACACTCGATATCCGTTACTGCCTTTTCGTGATCGACAAGGTTGCCGGCGCAAAAAGGCTGGTGGAAGAGATGACACTGATCCGGTAGCTAAAAAAAAGTCACTATTGTCCGGATTAAACAGCCATGGATTGTATAAAATATTGAATATGTGTCGATTAAGCCCCTCTCCTTCAGGAGAGGGGTTGGGGTGAGGTAGGGCTTGATTATCAATTACTTTCTGGTGTTTCCCGGACACTAGCTAAAAAAAGTATAAAAATGGTGAATGTTTCAGTGACCCGATTCTCTATATATTTCTCAGCGATTTTCATACTGACGGCATTCACCATTTTCCCGTCTTACCGGATAATGGCCCAGGTGTCCATCCACCGGGAGCAATCGGAGTATTACAGGTCCCTGGGCCTGAAATCGGTTGCCCGGTTCGACTCCCTCAACGATTTCACCCCGATGAGGATTCCGGCCGGCGACACCTGCAGCCTCCGGAAAATGGTTTTCGGGTATCATCCTTACTGGGCAGGGAGCCAGTATCTGAATTATCGCTGGAACCTGCTCAGCGACCTTTGTTTTTTCTCCTACGAGGTGGATCCTGCAACCGGAAATGCAACCACAACGCATGACTGGGAAACGGCGACTGTTATTGATACGGCCCAGGCTCACGGTACGCGTGTTCATCTGTGTATCACTTCCTTCAGGAGCCACCAGTTGTTTTTCTCCAATCCGCAGGCACAGCAACAGCTTATCAGCAACACCATCAGCCTGCTGAAGCTGCGCAATGCCGACGGCGTAAATCTCGATTTTGAAGCCGTGCCGTCGTCGCTTTCAGCCTATTACAATGATTTCCTGGTTGCTTTTGCCGACAGTCTTCATGCCAGTATCCCGGGTTGCCTGGTCAGCATGGCCTCGCCGGCTGTTGACTGGGATTATGACCTTGATATGCCGGAACTTTCGGAGCACCTCGACTTTTTTATGATCATGGCCTACGACTATTATTGGAACGGCAGTTCAACAGCCGGCCCGGTTGCCGGCATGTTCCCCATGACAGGATCCTATAATTACAGCGTAGCGCGGACCGTTTCGTGGTACCTGTCGCGGGGCGTCCCGCGCGAAAAAATGGTTCTCGGGCTGCCTTATTACGGCCGCGACTGGCCCACGGTAAAGGAATACGCGCCTTCGGCTGCCTCAGGCGGAGGCTCAGCCCTTACCTACCGGCAGATACGAAACAATTATGCCGGCCATTACTCCGACAACTACCTCCATTTTGAGCCCAACAGTTTTGCCAATTATTACAGTTATCGCACCGACGGGTGGCACCAATGCTTTCTGGATGATGTTCACAGCTTCAACCGCTATTATAACCTCGTGAACCGTTTCGGGCTGAAAGGCATCGGAATTTGGGCGCTTGGATACGACGACGGCCGTGCCGAACTGTGGGATATGATCCGCGATAAGCTCACCGGTTGCGCTTTTGCGGTTTGCGAGGATTCGCTGTATGATGCCGGCGGGCCGGCTTTCGGCTATGAGAATAACGAAGATTACCGGTTTACTGTCGCCGTGAAGCCCGGCGATGACATCTTTCTTGAATTCGACCAGGTTTCGATGGACGACAGTAACGACACTTTATTCGTTTATGACGGCCCGGACGATTCATCCCCGCTGATAAATACTTTTGTTGCCGGAACCGTAGCCGGGCCGGTTCACAGCGCCGGGAATGCGGTTTCTTTTCATTTTAAATCCGATGATGCAGGCACCGGCGGCGGCTGGAAAATCCATTACCGCTGTCCGTCGGCAGGTATCGATCATATCTGCAGCCTGGATCAGGCATCCGTTTTCCCGAATCCGTTTTCGGCCGGCTTCACGCTGTCGCTGAGCTCGCGGGCTTGCGGTGAGTTTTACTGTACCATCTTCGACGGTTCCGGGAGGAAAGCGATAAACCGTCGATCGCTGAATTTCACTCCCGGGAATAATTCATATCCTTTCTTTGATAAGGCGCTTTCCGCCTTGCCGCCGGGAATTTACCTGATGAGTATTGTATTCGGAAATGGCAGATCGCAGGTCGTGAAATTATTGAAGCAATAAGAACTTACCTGCCCCGGGACTTTCTCCGGGAAAAATTCATTTCATCGGAACCTTGCAGAAACGGACTTCGGCAATATGCAGCAAGGCCGGAATGCCGGGAAAATGTCATTGGTGATAGTTACGACCGGCAACCGGCCCGTATTTTTCCGGCATGACAACCCGCTCAGTATGACGATATTCTTTTATAATACTAAATATCAGAATAATATATTGATTCGCAATACTTAAAATACCGGATCTCCTTTTGTTATTACTTTAACTGATAACCTTTTCGGCTCAGTTTTTATGTTTACTTTTGCCTCATGTTTCAGATTTCCGATACATTTCGGATTATTCAGTAAATGACTTCTGACATGGAGATAAAAAACAACAAACTTTTTTCGGAATTTCCCCCGGTACCAACGCCGGAGTGGGAAGCGAAAATTATTGAAGACCTGAAGGGCGCCGATTACCAGAAAAAACTCATCTGGAAAACACCTGAAGGTATTAACGTAAAGCCTTATTATCGCGAGGAAGATATTACCGGACTTTCCGATCAGTATTCCATTCCGGGAAAAAGCCCTTTCATCCGCGGAAATTCAGCCGAAGGCAACCAATGGGAAATCCGTCAGGAGATTGCCGTCACCGATCCCGTGAAAGCCAATGAAACAGCCCTCCATGCTATCGAAAAAGGCGCTGAATGCATTGGATTTGACGCATCAAGGATTTCAACGGTCGATGATCTCGAAGCCCTTTTCAAAGGAATCTCTTTCCCGAAAGTATCGGTTTATTTTGGCGCCGCAAGATCATATCCCCAATTGTTTAAATTACTGGCCGATTATGCCGGTAAAAACAAACTACCCGCCAACGCTTTCCGCGGCACGGTGGATTTTGATCCTATAAGTTTCCTGTTGCTCAACGGCAACTTCTGGAAATCGCAGGAGGCCGATATGGCTGAAGTGGCAAAAATCGTCAAGCTTGGCGAGGTATTGCTGCCGGCCATGAAGGTCATCACCGTCAATGGACAGTATTTTCATAATTCCGGGGCCACACTGGTTCAGGAACTGGCATTCAGCCTGGCCTCTGCCAACGAATACCTGGCCTACTGCACCGGTCACGGATTTACCGTTGATGAAGTTGCTCAACGCCTTGGATTTTCTTTCGGGACAGGCTCGAACTACTTCATGGAAATTGCCAAGCTGCGGGCAGCCCGTTTATTGTGGTCCCGTATCGTTCAGCAATACAAACCGGCCAATGAGAACTCGCTGAAAACTTTCATTCACTGCACTACCTCTCACTGGAACAAGACTGTGTACGACCCGCATGTAAACATCCTCCGTACAACCACCGAAGCCATGTCGGCCATTCTGGGAGGCGCCAATTCCATCCTCATCACACCTTTTGATACTTTTTACAAAGACCCGGAGGATTTTTCGGAACGTATCGCCCGGAATCAACAGATCATCCTGCGTGAAGAGGCATACCTCAATAAAGTGGTGGATCCCGGGGCCGGTTCCTATTACATCGAATCGCTGACACACTCGATAGCCGAAGCAGCATGGAAATTATTTGTTGATGTTGAGGAGATGGGCGGCATCATTGAGGCTATAAAGGCAAATTTCATTCAGGACAGCATCGAAAAAGTGGCACAACAGCGGATGTCCGATATCGCCAACCGCCGTACCACCATCCTGGGCACAAACCAGTATCCCAATACGGGAGAAATTATGCTTGATAAAATCCAGGTCATCGGTGAAAACGAAGATATTGAAGATACGACCGGACCTGCCGGCCGGTACAAAATACTGGAAATAGGCCGCGGCGCCGAGGCTTTCGACGACCTCAGGCTCAATACCGAGCTATATGTAAACGAAGGTGGCAAACGCCCGTCGGTATTCCTTTTCGCCATCGGCAACCTGGCCATGAGAAAAGCCCGTGCCATGTTCAGCACCAATTTCTTCGGCTGCGCCGGTTTCGAAATCATCGATAACAACGGTTTCGCCACCATCGGCGATGGCGTAAAAGCAGCCCTGGCATCGGGTGCCGAAATCATTGTACTGTGCAGTTCCGACGAAGAATATCCGGAATTTGCATCACCTGTCGTTAAAGCCATTAAGGAACAAAACAACAAAGCGCTCGTGGTACTTGCCGGATACCCGAAAGAACTCATTGAAAGCCTTCAGCAAGATGGGTTCGATGAATTCATCCATGTCCGGTCCAACCTCCTCGAAACCCTCAGGAACATCCAGGACAAACTGGGAATATCCGAAAACTAATAAGTTTAATAACCGAAAAATAAGCTATAAGGTTATGAGGCCTGATTTTAAAAATATATCGCCATTCGTAAAACCGGCCGGGAACAATCCCGCCAAAAAAGCTGAATGGACTACCAACGAACAGATCGCCGTTAAACCGTACTACACGCCTGACGACCTTGCCGGAATGGAGCACCTGAACTATGCCGCCGGCATTCCGCCTTTCCTCCGCGGCCCGTACAGCACGATGTACGTGATGAAACCCTGGACTATCCGCCAGTATGCAGGTTTCTCGACGGCTGAAGAAAGTAATGCCTTTTACCGCCGCAACCTGGCTGCCGGCCAGAAGGGACTATCCGTCGCCTTCGACCTGGCCACCCACCGCGGTTACGACAGCGACCATGAAAGGGTTGTGGGCGACGTTGGCAAAGCCGGCGTAGCCATCGACTCCATTCTCGATATGAAAATCCTGTTCGACCAGATTCCGCTGGACAAAATGTCGGTTTCGATGACCATGAACGGCGCCGTTTTACCGGTACTGGCTTTCTACGTCGTGGCTGCCGAAGAACAGGGCGTCCCGATGGAAAAGCTGAGCGGCACCATCCAGAACGACATCCTCAAGGAGTTCATGGTACGCAACACATACATTTATCCTCCGCTGCCCTCAATGCGCATCATCGCCGATATTTTTGAGTTCACTTCCAAAAACATGAAGAAGTTCAACTCCATTTCCATATCGGGATATCATATGCAGGAAGCAGGCGCTACCGCCGACATTGAACTGGCTTATACGCTTGCCGACGGGCTGGAATATCTCCGTACCGGGATACAGGCCGGCATCCCCGTTGATGCTTTTGCCCCTCGGTTGTCGTTTTTCTGGGGAGCAGGTATGAACCACTTCATGGAAATTGCCAAGATGCGCGCCGCGCGTATGCTCTGGGCCAAAATCGTGAAACAGTTCGACCCGAAAGATCCCAAATCCCTGGCATTACGCACCCACACGCAAACATCGGGCTGGAGCCTCACCGAGCAGGACCCTTTCAACAACGTTACGCGTACCTGCGTCGAAGCGCTGGCAGCCGCCCTGGGGCATACCCAGTCGCTGCATACCAATGCACTGGACGAAGCCATTGCCCTTCCCACCGATTTCTCGGCCCGCATCGCCCGGAATACGCAGATTTACCTGCAGGAAGAAACCAACATCTGCAAGGTGGTTGACCCCTGGGCCGGCTCATACTACGTTGAATCGCTCACCAACGAAATTGCCCATAAAGCCTGGAAGCTCATCGAGGAAGTTGAATCGCTCGGCGGAATGGCCAAAGCCATCGAAACCGGCATACCTAAAATGCGCATCGAAGAGGCTGCTGCCCGCCGCCAGGCCAAAATTGACTCGGGGAAAGAAACCATTGTCGGGGTGAACAAATACCGCCTCGACAAGGAAGATCCCCTCGAAATACTCGAAGTTGACAATACCGCCGTCCGCGAAGCCCAGATTAAAAGGTTACAGAAGCTTCGCGCCGAACGCAACAACGAAGATGTCCGGAAAGCGCTTGATGCCCTTACCCATGCTGCTGAAACAGGCGAAGGGAACCTGCTGGAACTGAGCATCGACGCTGCCCGCAAGCGTGCTTCACTGGGAGAAATCAGTTATGCACTCGAAAAAGTATATGGGAGGTATAAAGCCGTGATCCGTTCCATTTCAGGAGTTTATTCATCCGAAAACCAGGATGACGCCAGCTATCATAAAGCCTGCGAAATGGCTGATAAATTTGCCGAACTCGAAGGCCGCCGCCCCCGCATCATGATTGCCAAGATGGGCCAGGACGGTCACGACCGCGGTGCAAAAGTCGTAGCCACCGGCTATGCCGACATAGGCTTCGATGTCGACATCGGTCCCTTGTTCCAGACTCCGGCCGAAGCTGCCCGCCAGGCTGTTGAAAACGATGTTCACGTGCTGGGCGTTTCGAGCCTTGCCGCAGGACATAAAACCCTCGTCCCTCAGGTTATCGAAGAGCTGAAGAAGCTGGGCCGCGATGATATCATGGTTATCGTCGGTGGAGTGATCCCCGCCCAGGACTACCAGTTCCTGTATGATGCCGGAGCCGTGGCTGTTTTTGGCCCGGGTACCAAAATCCCCGATGCTGCCATTAAAATGCTCGAAATCCTGATCGAAAGCAGGAAATAATCTTATCAGAAAAGTCAATCTGAAAAACCGGGTTTCAACAGCCCGGTTTTTCAATTTGACAGAAGCCTCACAAAACGCTGCGCCCTTATGGCCCGAAACCGGACATACACCCATATCGAACTGACCGGCATGCACTCCGGCGGCCGGTGTTTTGGCTTTGCCGGCGGCAAAAGGATTTATGCCGATTACGGCATCCCCGGCGAAAAAGTAAACATTTCAGGCGTTCAGAGACAGGGAGACTTTCTGAAAGGAACCGTATCGGAAGTTACTGAATCCGGCGAATACCGCGTTGAACCTTTCTGCCGGCATTTCGGGATTTGCGGCGGCTGTTCATGGCAGCATATGAGCTATGAAGGCCAACTGGCATGGAAACGGCAACTGGTTATCAATGCCTTACGTAAATATCAGATCGATGCGCCGGAGGTGCCGCCGGTCATACCTTCACCCGGGCAGCAATATTACAGGCACCGGCTGGAATACGCTTTTTCGAACCGCCGCTGGTATTACGAAGGAGAAGGCCGGATCGAGGACCCGCAACAAAGGCTGGCCCTGGGATTCCACCTGGCAGATAATCCTGCGAAGGTTGTCGACATTGACGAGTGTTTTTTACAACAAGATCCAGGCCGGAAAATTTATCAATGTATTAAAGAGTTTACCCTTCAAAACGGATATTCCTATTACGATCCCAAAGAGCGGTCGGGGTTGATGCGAAGCCTTGCCATCAGGACCACAACCACCGGGCAGGTGATGGTGACTGTGGTTTTCGGCGAGGACAATCCTGAAATGCGGAAGCCGCTGTTCGATCATCTTTTAAAAGAGGTTCCGGAAGTCACTTCGGTATATTACGGCATTGCTTATGCAGGCGATGACAACAGCAACGATATTCAGCTTTTCCACCTGAGCGGAACGGAAACCTGTATCACCGAAAAGGCTAACGGACTTATTTTTACCATTAGTCCGCACTCATTTTACCAGCCTAATCCGGAACAAGCCGGCATAATGTTCAAGACCATCGCCGGGCTGGCTGAGCTGCAAAAAGAGGACCTGGTAGTCGACCTTTACAGCGGCATTGGAACGATTGCGCTTACCATAGCGTCAAAATGCCGGAGAGTGACCGGAATTGAAGGATCGCCGGATGCCTGTAACGATGCTGTCCGGAACGCCGGGCTTAATGGGATAACCAATGCGGAATTCATCCAGGGTGATTGCCTGGCAACTTTCAATGATTCCTTTCTGGAAAAATACGGGAACCCGGATGTAATCATGTTGGATCCTCCCCGTTCGGGAACGCTTATCGAGATCAAAAAAACAATCCTGAAAGCGCAGCCGCGCAAAATCATCTACCTGAGCTGCAACCCGTTGTCGCTCGCCTTTGACCTGAAAATGCTCACACAGGGTTACCATATTTCTTATATTCAGCCATTTGACCAGTTCCCGCACACGCATCACGTGGAAACGCTGGTAATGCTGGATAAGGTATGATATACGGTCAGGAGCCAAGGGCCAAAAGTTTACCTGCCTGGGCGAGGTTGTGGTTAAGACGGCAGGGCAAGAGAGCAGGGAGAACGGAGAAGGGAGAATGACAGGGAAAACAGAGAAAGAGAAGGAAGAACGGGGAACGGGGGAACGGGGAACGCAAAACGCAAAACGTAAAATTAAGAACGCAAAAGGCAAAGGGCAAAAGTCAAAAGTTTGCCTGGGTGAGGTTGTGGGCAAGAAGGCAGGGCAAAGGTCAAAGGAAAACTCAAAACTTCAGGCACTTTAAGTACTTTAGGCAATAATAACCCAGGACGAAAAACGCTGAACGCTGAAACTCTGAAACACTGAAACGCAAAACGCAAAACGCAAAACGTAAAATTAAGAACGCAAAAGGCAAAGGGCAAAAGTCAAAAGTTTGCCTGGGTGAGGTTGTGGGCAAGAAGGCAGGGCAAAGGGCAAAAGTAAATGGTGAGAGTCGGCGCGCGGGGAGCTGAACATATATTTCGGTAAGGCTGGGAGACCGTTTCGTCGTTTTAAAGCCCTCCGGGCTTAAAACTCCTCGCGGAATGGGAGTGCTAACGTAGTCTCAGGATATGGGGCGAGGCCAACAGCCCCTGGCAAAAAGCTAAGACACAAGGCAAACGGTCAATAGCTAAAAGCTAACGGCTAAAGGCTAAAGGCTAACGGCCAAGAGCCAGCGGCTAATAGCTAAGAGCCTAAGCTATCGAGCCCCGGGAGGAAAAAGGAGACAAAGCAGTATCTGATGATTAAGTCTTTTTTATTTGGTGGTGAAATAAAAAAATCTTTTATATATTTGAACCATAAAATGTTTAATTATTAACCATCATTTATTTTTTAGATCATGAAAAGCTTTTTTAAATCCCGTCTCGTTTTTATGCTGGTTATTACATTGCTCAGCATTTCTGCAAAACAAGCGCGTTCACAATCGATCCCGATAGATTTCACCTTTTCAGGCTCTTGTGTGGGCGGTCTCACGTATTTCTATCCCGATACCATTGTAATGGCAGTTAATGGTGTGCAATCGGTTTACTGGACATTCGGCGATGGCGATAGTTCTCTCCTTGTTAATCCTGTGCATGGCTATGCAAATTACGGAACATATACTGTTACATTGACAGTTTATGCCGACAGTGGATATACCGGATCCGTAACACATTATATAAACATTTCTCCAGAGCCTTCGGCATTTTTCTCTTATAGTTCGCCCAACTGCAGCAGTTCTCCCGTCCTCTTCACCGATTTATCTTCTACAACTTATGGGTATATTAACACCTGGATTTGGGACTTTGGTGACGGAAGCCCGGTTGATACCATCGTTTTCCCGAATGATCCAAATGCATCTCACTCATTTCCGACTGCCGGAACTTTCATTGTAACATTGTCGGTTATAAACAGTGAAGGATGCAGCGATACATATACTGCTTCGGTAGATATCCTTTCTGCACCGATAGCTAATTTTTTCTATTCGCCAACCCTATGTGAAGATCAGGTAGTTCAGTTCACTGATGCATCATTTCCTAACGGAGCTGGTGATATTGTTAGCTGGAACTGGGACTTCGGCGACCCGGCAAGCGGTATAAACAATACTTCCAACTTCACAAATCCTAGTCACATCTACGTTTCACCGGGAACCTATAACGTTCAGCAAATCGTCGTGAATTTTAACAACTGCAGCGATACCACCATCAAACAGGTGGTGATCCATGCATTACCTTCCGTCGATTTTTCCTATACGCCGGCACTGCCTTGTGCCTTTGATCTGGTATTTTTCGCACCAATTGCTGATACTTCAAGTATTGCTACCTGGTATTGGCAATTTGGTGACGGAACTGCATCTACGTTTGCTAATCCTGCTCACAGTTATGTTGTTCCCGGTACTTACACTGTATCACTGACAGTAACCGATACATCCGGATGCGCCAGTTCTATTGCGAAATCAATAATTGTAAATGCCAGCCCTCTTGCGAATTTTTCCTTTCCTTCTGTTGCCTGCAGCGGGACGCCGGTGCCGTTTACCGATTTATCACAGACCAACGGTGGCGGGGCGATAGCTCAATATTACTGGAATTTCGGCGATCCGGCTTCGGGTGCATCCAATACTTCGACCATACAAAATCCTCAGCACGTGTTTGCCAATGCGGGAGCCTATATTGTCGGCCTTACCATAACCAATATCAATGGCTGCATTGACTCGCTTTTCTCAATAATTACGGTTAATCCGTCGCCGGCACAACCATCGGCCATCGCCGGCAACGCCACTCCCTGCCAGGGCAGCAGCCAGACGTATTCCGTTACAAACGTCAGCGGTATAACCTATACCTGGGCATTGCCGGCAGGCTGGACAATCACCGCCGGTCAGGGAACCAGCAGCATCACCGTCACGACCGGCGCTCAAAGCGGGAATATAACCGTAATACCATCGAACAGTTGCGGGAACGGAACTCCGGCAAGCCTGGCCGTAAGCCCGGGCCTTATTCCGGCACAAACTTCCGCCATCACCGGCAACGCGACTCCCTGCCAGGGCAGCATACAGTCATACTCGGTTACTGACGTAAGCGGTACAACCTACATCTGGACTGTTCCGGCTGACTGGAGTATTACTTCAGGACAGGGGACCAGCAGCATCACGCTTACAACCGGAACGCAAAACGGAAATATCACCGTAACGCCTTCGAACAACTGCGGCAGCGGCGCCGCCACCACCCTGGGTGTAAGTACCGGCTATATAACTGCCTATGCCGGACCTGATATCGTTGTTTCATATGGATTTCCTGTTACAATATACGGGGATGCAGGTAATGGCAGCGGTGACTACTCCTGGTCGTGGCAGCCGGCAAACCTGTTTGTAAATTCAACGGTTCAGAACCCTACAACCGTGAACCTAACAACGACAACCGTTTTCACTTTGACGGTAACGGATAATGTAACCGGTTGCACCGACGATGACCAGACAACCGTGGTTGTCACCGGCGGCGAGCTTACTGTAAGTGCATTTGCCAATCCCGAATTAATTTACCTCGGCGACAGTTCTCAACTGAACGCACCAACCAGCGGAGGTACCGGTAATTATACCTGGTCGTGGAGTTCCGATCCGGCAGGCTTTACTTCCGGTCTGCAAAATCCTGTAGTAAATCCTGTAGAATCGACAATGTACATTGTAACGGTAAACGACGGGGTATCCACCGCAACCGACAGTGTTCTGCTGACGATCAATTACCTGCCTGCCCCTCCGGCGATGCCTGCAGGGCCGGATTCGGTCGACCTGGCATACTCGTTACAAACTACATTTTCGATCCCTGCCGTCGCTAACGCAACCCTGTATGAATGGGAAGTTTATCCTGAGTATGCAGGAGTTTTCGCGAAAAGCGACGTTGAAGGCACTATCTCCTGGTCTCCTTCTTTCATGGGATATGCCGTCATCAAAGTAAGGGCAAATAACTCCTATGGCTACTCCGAATGGTCGGAAGAAAAGATCATTTTTGTTGACAATACCACCGGCACCGGATTGCATGAATCCGGCAAGCTGATTATCTATCCCAATCCGGCATCCGCAAGTCTGCATATTGAGATTCCGGGAAATCTTTCCGCTGGCAACGGGATGATGGTTATTTACGATGCAAAAGGCGGGATACTATCAGAATTGCATTTTACAGGCAATGAAATGACTGTGGATGTTTCGGCATTCCGGCCCGGAGTATATATTGTCCGATTCAGCAATGATAAAGTTGCAGCCATCGGGAAGTTTGTAAAAGATTAACGGCAATAGCGACAGGAACGCTCCGGCGTTCCTGCCTCCAGGCACAGCTTCCCTTCTTTCGCAGGGCATACTCCGGTACGGGAGGAAAGAAATCCCGCGGTTGCACCTTTACCAGGCTGCGTAATTTACTTCACGGTTTCCCCCGGCAACCTCTCCAAAACCGCCCGGCCGTTTTTCTGCTCAACCACTTTCCTGTGGAGAGTCCGAAAAAGCATTATTCCCGCATTTTTGCATTTCATTTGCAATATTGCAGGTTTATAAGCTGTTTTACACTGTAATTTTTCAATTCTAAATTATCTTTGTACAAAAATATCCTCATGCAAATTCCCAGGATACAATCTTTGCTGCTGGAAAGATATCTGAAATCATTTCCCTGCGTAGCCATTATTGGTCCCAGGCAGGTGGGTAAAACAACCATGGCCAGGATGTTGTTGTCATCCTATGATGCCGATGCAATATATTTAGACCTGGAATCACATGAGGATAGCCGGAAACTGATGTTTGCCGAGCAGTATTTTATAGAAAGGCAGGACAAACTGATCGTTATTGATGAGATTCAGCGAAACCCTTCCCTGTTCCCCCTCCTGCGATCGGTGATTGACCGGAAACGGGTAAATGGCAGGTTTATATTGCTGGGTTCCGCATCCCCCGAATTAATGGCAAAAAGCTCCGAAACCCTGGCCGGCAGGATAGCTTATCTGGAAATTCATCCCTTTATTTATCCTGAAATCAGACAGAAATTCCTTTTCGACGGATTATGGCTTAAAGGCGGTTTCCCTGCCGTCTTCCTTGAACAGGATCTCACAGTGAGTTTTGAGATGAGGTTGCAGTTCATTCAGACCTGTTTTGAACGCGAATTACCCATACTTGGCCTCTCCGCTTCTTCGGTAACGCTCAGGAACCTTCTGCAAATGATAGCTCATTCGCAGGCCCAGGTGGTTAATTATTCCGAGATCAGCCGATCGTTAGGGGTAGAAGTGAACACGGTAAAACGATATCTTGATTATTTTGAAAATGCATTCCTGATACGCAGGCTTCAGCCCTATTTTACCAATTCAAAAAAAAGGCTGGTGAAGTCGCCTAAGATTTTCATCCGCGATACCGGAATCCTTCATGCCTTGTTCAACATCGGCGACAAGGAAGCGCTCGATGGCTTCACAGGAAAAGGAAGTTCATGGGAAAGTTTTGTCATACAACAGATCATTGCTTTACTAAAACCCGGCGTGAATCCTTATTTCTACCGTACCCAGGACGGTACTGAACTCGATCTGCTCCTGGTAAAAGGCATGCAACCGGTTGCCGGTTTTGAGATAAAACTCTCCAATGCGCCAAAACTGTACCGCGGACTTTCAACTGCCGCCAAAGACTTCGAAGGGGCGCCTGTGTTTGTTGTAACCCATTCCGTTTCTGAGGATTATAACCTGGCTGCAAATATCCGTGTGACCAGCTTCGACCGTGTATTCAAATACCTGAAAGAACTGGATGTGATCATGGATATTGGGTAACACTTCAGCCGACTATTTTTTGATCCGGGTCCCTTAACCCGGGACACATTATTAAACACTAAAACTTTTGGTTTTTGTGTTAAAAAACCGGTAAAAACTTTCCAGATGAAAAATCATTTATAAAATTGATATTCTGTTTCTTAGACGATAAACTTTTACATCTGACACCAGGATATCTTTTGCCCGGGATGGCTGTTGGCAGGAATCCCGCGGTTGCATCTTTACCAGACCTCGTAATTTACTTCACGGTTTCCTCCGGTAACCTCTCCAAAATCACCCAGCCGTTTTTCTGCTCAACCACTTTCATGTGGGCAACCAGGTGTTTCCATTTTTTATAATGCGGTTCTTTCAGCACCAGGTAAAAAGGCCTGTCGATGTTTCCGGTGAGCAGCCACATGGGCCGGCGGTAATCGTCAGGCATCCGCTTTGCATAAAATGCCGGAGCATAGGTGAAGTAACCGGAATTCAGGATGTAACACTTCCCGTCCGCCTTTGATTTGAAGAAATCAACGGCAGCACGCTGGGTGTACTGCTCTATTTTATAAGGGTATAGCAGAATGGTAAGCCACACGAATAACAGGCTTGTTAAGAACAACGCCGGCAACCCCATTTTTAGTTTCTTCCGGAACAGGATAACCGAAACAATGGTACCTGCCAGGAGCAGGACGCCAACCAGACCTTCGAAGCCGGTCCAGTGAACAACGGCCTGCAGGTTGGCCACGGCAAAAGCATCCCTGATCATTCCCGAATCGATGATCGCCTGCTTGTAATGATCGGCCAGGGGTACTGCCAGGGTAACCAGCGCAAACAGTGCGGCGATGAATATCAGCAGGAAACGGTAAAATCCCTGAATCCGGCCCTTGTCTTCCAGAAGGTTGCGAACCGTCAGCGCCGCCAGGAAAGTCAACGGATAATAACAAAGCGAGCTGTAATGCACAATTTTGGTTTTCACCACTGAAAACAGCACCAGAACAACCCAGAAGAGGATCAGCATCACCTTATAGAAATGACGCTGCCCCGGATTTTCAAAAACTTTAACCCGGAAGGATTTCAATGCCAGCACCGACGCCGGGAACATTCCCAGCAGCAGAATCCAGATATGATAGCTCCAGTGCCCGCCATGCCCGGCATCGGGAATCGTGAATAAACGCACCTGGTACTGAATAAATTTCACCACCATTGCACTGTTTCCCGACAGCCATTGAACGATAAACCATGAACCTCCAACCAGAAGAACTGCGATAGCAAAGATCAGAATTTCACCCAGCTTGGGCCGTTTCATACGGTCTCTTACATCGGTTTTTGCCCGCAGGGTTTTCAGGATACCGATAACATAGAAGACTGCAATAACAAGGCCCACCAGCAAAACGCCCACAGGCCCTTTGGTAAGTATCGCCAATCCGGCAAAAACGCCCGACAACATCACCGGGATATTTCGGTTTTTCGTTTTACGATCCTCCGGCTCCGAATAGAGAATAAAGAAATACACCGACAGGAAGATGAAAAAGTTGAACCACGGATCGATGATGCCTGAGCGGAAATAAAGGTGCGACAACACCGACGAAGCATAGATGAGCACCCACCACAGCCCGAATTTCGCATCGTACAACCGTTTTCCGATGGCATAGAGAACCTGCAGCGACAATATTCCGCAAACGGCATCGGGAAAACGCGCCGCAAATTCATTCACGCCAAAGGCTTTCATCGAAAGAACCTGCATCCAGATAAAAAGCGGTGGTTTCTCCCAGAAAGGCCTGAAATTGATCTGAACATTCAGGTAGTCGCCGCTTACCAGCATTTCGCGGGCGCATTCCGCGAAATTGATCTCATCCCAGTCGAAAAGGTGCATCCTCCCGATAAAAGGAATAAACAGCAGCGCCGAAGCTATGGCAATTAACGCCGGATAATAGCCGGCAAGTCGTTTTTCAGTCAAATTGCATCATTTTTGGACAAAAATAAGAAATTGGGCGTAAGGCCTTTCAACTTCTCTTAAGGTTACTCCTGCCAAAATCTGCTGCATTCGCCTTTTCGCGTCAAACGATTACAACATTTTTGACTAATTTTAGATCTTAAAATCATCTGAAAAGATCACACAATGGGAACAGAAGACGAACTGGAAACTTTTGAAATTTATGAAGGCACTGCCTGGGAGGTCGCCCTGCTGAAAAGCATCCTCGACGATAACGAAATAGAATCGATCATGCGCGATGCGAGCTTTGCATCCTGGAACCTTTACCCGGCGAGGGCAGGAACTGTCAAGATTTTCGTGGCGCAAAAGGATTTTGAACGCGCCGTAAAAATTACCGGCGAATTCCGGGCCAACATGCAGAAAGAAAATCCTGAAGATACCGGCGACGAGTCCTGATCAACAATGCCTGACAATCAACAACTCATTCCTTTTCCCAAAGAACCTTTTAATTTCTTTTTTAACTTGCGGGACGATATTCATCATCGCAGATTTGAATAATGAGTTCCCCAGGCGGGTGTTCATTTCTGCATGAATACCGCAAAAACCCTACCATGAGCGAGACCAAGATTTACCGCGGAACACTTCCTTACTATCTCCTGTATGTTTACAGTTATCTGTATTATCACATCTTTTACCGTCGGGTTACCGTCACGGGGAGGGAAAACATTCCCCGAAACACACCGATAATTTTCGCAGCAAATCACCAGAACGCCTTGATGGATGCGCTGGCTATGCTATATGCCAGGAAAGGAAAGGTTGTTTTCCTGGCTCGGGCCGATATTTTTAAGAGCAAATTCGTCGCAGGTCTGTTGCATTTCCTGAAAATAATGCCTGTTTATCGTATGCGCGACGGTTTCGAATCCCTGGGCCAGAACGAGGAAATTTTTGATAACGCGGCTGATGTCCTCCGGCATAATACGCCCCTGGCCATGCTTCCCGAAGGCAACCACGCCGGTTTCAAAAGGCTCAGGCCCCTGAAAAAAGGTATTTGCCGTATCGCCTTCATGGCCGAAGAGCGGTCGCAGTTCAAACTCAACCTTCATATTGTCCCGGTAGGCCTTGATTATTCCAACTATTTCAATGCAGGGGAACGCATCCTTATCAACTTCGGCAAACCGATCAGGGTTGCCGATTACCTGACCCTGTACCGGGAAAGCCCCCAGCATGCCATCAACGCCCTTCGCAACGAAATCGTCGCCGGGCTGAAGCCCCTGATGCTGAATATCGAAAACGAAGAACTCTATAATACCAGCGCCGACATCATCGGATTTTACCAGCACGTACTGCTTTCCGAACGGAAGTTGCGCAATACGCACCGGAACAGGTTCAAAATTCAGCAGGAAATTTCATCCAGGCTCAACCAGATAACGGCTAATACTCCTGAATTACTGGAGCCGATAAGACCCTTGCTCAGCGAATATTCAGGACTGCTCGAAAAATATGATATCCGCGATTGGCTGGTCAGAAAAAACAACCCGAACCCTTTACGGCTGTTCGCCGGAATTTTGCTCTCGGCAATCCTGCTGCCGGCTCATATTTACGGAATGATTTTCAACTATTTCCCATACCATTTTCCCGTCATTATTTCACGAAAGGTAAAGGACCGCGTTTTCCGCAGTTCCATCCATTTTGCAATTAGCTTGTTTCTGTATCTTGTTTATTACGTAATCCTGATCGCAGTTTTTTGCCTGATTTTCAACGGCATATGGTTAAAAATAGCTTTTGCCTTAAGCCTTCCCGTTACCGGAATGATTGCCTTTTATAATTATCGCAACTTTCTTAAGATCAAAGGAAAATTCCGGTTTATCAGATTGAAATCAAAGGACAATGAAACTTTTAATCACCTTATTGGATTAAGGCATCAGATAATGAACCAGATTAAGAACCTGTTTAACGCTTCCTAACACCTCACCCGTATGAAGAAATCGCTGCTTCTGCTCTTAATTTCTCTTTCCCTTTTGATCAATGTCCGGGCACAGGACAAATCAAAGGAGGTTTCGAAAAAAGGATTTTCAATGGGCCTGCTGCCCGCCGTATCTTTCGATGCGGATTTGGGATTCCAGTACGGCGGAATCGTCAATTTGTTCGATTACGGCGACGGCACCCTGTATCCCGGTTACAAGCACCAGGTGAAAGTTGAAGTATCACGTTACACCCGCGGCTCAGGCGTTAACCAGTTATTTTATGATTCAAAATACCTGATCCCCGGCATCAGGGTAACATCCGATATTAGCTACCTTACCGAAAAAGCCCTGGATTTTTACGGGTTCAACGGTTACCAGGCCGTCTATCACCCGGAATATGTTGATGAGGATGATCCGGATTATGTCAGCAGGATGTTTTACAGGCACGAAAGGAAATTATTCCGTTTCACCACCGACTTCCAGGGGAAGCTCCCTGTTGAGCACCTGCGCTGGCTGGGTGGTTTCGGCATCATGAATATTAAAACCGGAGCCGTTGATATTGCAGCCCTCAACAAGAAACTTGACGCCGACGAGCAACTGCCCGATACGGCGACGTTATACGATAAATATGTGGATTGGGGCATCATAGGCGAAGATGAGAAAGATGGCGGCAACGCCAATTTCCTGAAAGCAGGCCTGGTTTACGACACCCGCGACAACGAAGCCAACGCGATGAAGGGCGTATGGACTGAAGCGCTGGTTGTGGCATCGCCGAAATTTCTTTTCAACGACCGTTCCTTCGCAAAACTTATCCTTATCCACCGCCAGTATTTTACCCTCCTCCCCGACCGCCTGTCATTCGTATACCGGATCGGTTACCAGGGTTCCATCGGCGGGCAGGCGCCGTTTTACTTTCAGCCTTATATGCTGAGTTCTTATTCCACCGTCACTAAAACCGATGGGCTTGGCGGCGCAAAGAACCTTCGCGGCATCATGCGCAACCGCGTGGAAGGCGACGGCATTGTATACGGCAACTTCGAGCTGCGATGGAAATTTATAAAAACGGTAATTGCCAGACAAAACATCTATGTTGCGCTGAACGCTTTCACGGATGCGGGGATGGTGGTAAAGCAGGTTGCGGTTGATGAAAGCACCGTTAAAAACCTGGAACCATACTATGCCCGTTATTTCGATTTCGATTACACTGGCGACAGGTTACATCCGAGTGTCGGAGCCGGCTTGCGTATAGCGCTGAATGAAAATTTCATCCTGGCCGTCGATTACGGCTTTGCCCTGAAAAAGGAAGACGGGTTAAGGGGATTGTACATCAATATCGGGAACCTGTTCTAGGATTCCGGAAGGCTGTCGTTTCAAGCCATATCCAGATTTGGCTGGACAAGCAACTCCATGCTGTTAAGTTCCAGGGCCAGCAGGTTTCCGTATCCGGGCCTTCCCTGCATATAAACGCCGTTATCGAGGTCGATAAACTGGTATGTTTTTGATTTGTAAATCATAAAAATAAAATCGAGCGTCACAGGCACATGCCCGTGAATGATCCTGCGGCCGTCCAGTTTTTGAGGGATTATATCGAATTCCCTGATCCACTTCATGGCATGGGTATCCGAAAAAATATTATCTTTTTTGAAATTGAAGCCGGCATGAACGATGAGGAACTTTTCATTTTTTAGATACAGAGGCAGGTCCCTGAGCCAGTTGATATAACTGATGGGGATATCGCCGATATTCTGCACCCCGAAACTTTCGATGGTGGTATCCCCTCCAAAAGCTTTCCATTCCTTGACAGAGCGGGGAGAAAAACCCAGTTTCTGCCAGAAGTTGTTTTCCATCACCTCATCGAAAGCGTTAATCATCGCTTCTTCGTGGTTACCACAGAGAGCCGTTACCTTAACGCCTTTTTTGGGAAAGGCCATTACATAATCAAGGACCCCTTTGCTATCCGGCCCGCGGTCGATCATGTCGCCCAATAAAATAAGGGAATCGCCCCGCGAAGGCATAATCATGGTTTCGACCAGGTAACGCAAGGTTTTAAGACAACCATGAACATCAGGTATAACCCATGTTTTCATACTTCGGCGGAATGATTCCCTGATATAGCCGGATTTCCGGCCTGAAAAATACTATTTCTTCGCTTTCCCCTGGTTAGCTACTTCTTCCATCAGCTTTTTAATAACTTCGGGATCTCCGAGAAAATAATCACGGACAAAATTCAGGTTATCATCAAATTCAAAAACCAAGGGGATACCGGTAGGAAGGTTCAGGTTTACGATATCTTCATCACTAATACCTTTCACATATTTGATAACAGCGCGAAGGCTGTTCCCGTGTGCGGCAACCAGTACCTGGTCGTTGGTTTTCAGCGATTCGCGGATGTCGCCGGTCCAGTACGGGACCATACGTTCAACGGTTTCCTTCAGCGATTCGGTAAGCGGGGCTTCGTCGCCGATAGCTTTATAGCGTGGATCAAGCCGCGGATTTCTCGGGTCATCCAAAGGGAGCGGCGCAGGCGGCACATCATAGCTGCGGCGCCAGATCAGTACCTGTTCATCGCCATATTTTTCGGCTGTTTCGGCTTTATTCAGGCCCTGCAGGCTACCATAATGTTTCTCGTTCAGCCTCCAGCTTTTTTTGACGGGAATCCACATCAGGTCCATCTCTTCAAGGATGATATTGAGCGTCTTAACAGCCCTTTTCAGGTACGAAGTATAGGCCAATGAGAAAACAAAGCCATTTTCTTTCAGCACCTTGCCGGCGTCCCCGGCTTCCCGGATCCCCCGTTCACTCAAATCAACATCGGTCCAACCGGTAAAACGGTTTTCCTTATTCCATAAACTTTCGCCATGACGGACAAGCACCAGTTTTTTCATAGTTCAGATTTTTTAAATTAATGCCACCTATTGACCGTATTCACTTCTGATTCGCAAAATTAACCTTTTTAAGCTAAATTATTTTAACGGCCCGCAGTTTAGCCCCTAACGGCCCGCAATATCATATCAGGAGGCTGAATTAGCCGGCGGCTGATTATACATCGAATCAATCAGCAATGCATATTTTTTCTGGATATAATCCCTTTTCAGTTTGAGGGTATGGGATAGTTCTCCCGTTTGAACCGACCATTCGTCGGCAATGAGTTCAAATTTTTTAATTTGTTCCGTTTTATCCAGGTCGTGGTTGATGGCTGTCACATCCTCAAGAATGCGGTTTACAATGCGGGGATGAGCAATCATCTGTTCGTTGGTGGTATATTCAATCCCTTTGACAGAACACCATGAACGGAGGTGATCGAAAGCAGGAACAATAATAGCCGCCGGATGTTTTCGGTTTTCTCCGACCACCATGATCTGTTCGATGAAGGGCGAATCCTTGAACCGGTTTTCAAGCACCTGGGGCGCTACATACTTACCTCCGGATGTTTTAAATATTTCTTTTTTCCGATCGGTGATCTGAAGATACTGTCCGTCAATAAAGCGCCCGATGTCACCGGTCGAAAACCAGCCGTCCTTGTCAATTACCTCACGGGTACGATCCGGACGATTGAAATACCCGGCCATCACGTTAGGGCCCCGGCACAGGATCTCACCGTCTTCGGCAAGTTTAACGACGACGCCCGGCAGCACGCGCCCCACTGTACCGATTTTTACCCCTCCTTCTTCGAAAGAGCCTACCGCAATAACGGGACTGGTTTCAGTAAGCCCGTAACCTTCCATAACTTTTATCCCGGCGCCCCAGAATATGCGCGCAAGGCGCGGATTTAACCTGGCCCCGCCAGAGACGATAATCTTGACTTTACCCCCCAGGGCAGCTTTCCAACGCCGGAACACCAGGAACCTGGCCAGATGCAACTGCCGGCGGTACCATATATCGCCTGAATCTCCCGGTTCGTAACGTTTGGCCAGGTCAAGCGCCCAGAAAAACAACATTCGCGAGACGCCCTTCTTTTCAAGGCCCCGGTGCATGATGCCGCTATAAAGCTTTTCGATAAAACGGGGAACCGTACAAAAAATTTCGGGGGAAATCTCACTGATATCATCACGCAGTTTATCCCTGTTGTGGAGATAATGGATGGTAATGCCTTCGTGCTGATACATATAATTGAGCATACGCTCATAGATATGACAAAGCGGAAGAAAACTTGCTGCCGACCGCACCGGATTCATCCTGATAATCTCCGTCACAGCCAGGAAATTTGAAACAATGTTGCGATGAGTCAGCATCACCCCTTTGGGCCTCCCGGTAGTTCCTGAAGTGTAAATAATTGTCGCTACATCCGTTTCAGGGATGTTTTTTTTTCTGCGGTTAATCTCCTCCAGGTTTTCTGAATGCACAGGAAAATTCATGATATCGGTAAAATGCATAAGCCCGTCAACACGTTCAATTGAAACAGGGGCATGCAACAGATCCAATTTTTTACATATGCGGCTGATCCTTTCCCATATAACGGCATTTTCCAGAAATATCAGTCTGATCCCGGCATCGTTAAAGATATAACGGAAATGGCTTTCGCTAACGGTAGGATAAATCGGGACATGAACGGCGCCGGCCAGCATGATCCCCATGTCAATAAAATTCCACTCGGGCTTATTCAGAAGTATTGTCGCGATGTTGTCGCCGGGCTTGACGCCATTTTCAATAAGCCAGGCCGCTACCTGGTTCGAGCGACGGATATAATCCGAAGTCTTGTACTTATATTTTACGCCGTCGTAAGAACAGGAAAAAATTATCCGGTTACCGGGATACTGTTTTGCCATATAGCCTGGCAGGTCGAATATTCGGGTAACACTGGGCATAGCCGTAAAAAGTAAAAGCAGGTATAAAAAAAGGTTTGATAAAACCGGGATACAAGCCCTATCCTTAATCCGGATTTGATAAAAATGTCATATCCGGTCCTTGACTTTTCCGTCCCCGGACTTTCCTACAAAAATAATAACGATTATTGCTCTTTTTTAGTCTCCCTGGTTTTTATCCTTACTGAACAATTTTTCGATTTGCATACTATACTTTTCAAGGACAAACCTGCGGCGCATTTTCAGTGTGGCGGTAACCTCCCCGGTTTCAACGCTCCATTCCCTGTCAAGCAATTTATATGATTTTATTTGCTCGGTAGCGCCCAGCGATTTATTGATCCGCTGCACTTCCTTATGAAACCTTTTGACAATTTTGGGATTGGATAATATTTCATTCTCGCTGGCGCAGGGTATCTCCTTGATAGAACAATAGGATTTGAGGAATGTAAAATCGGGCACTATAAGCGCCCCGGCAAATTTCTGATTTTCACCTACAACGATCAGGTTATCAATAAAAAGCGATTCCTTGAATTTGTTTTCGATGAGTTCAGGGCTGATATATTTCCCGAACGAAGTTTTGAAAATTTCCTTCTTCCGGCCAGTCAATCTTAAGTGGCCTTTGGGTTCTATACGCCCGAGGTCGCCGGTATGAAACCATCCTTCCGCATCAATGGCTTTAGCGGTAAGTTCAGGATCCTTGTAATAGCCCAGCATAACTCCCGGCCCTTTGCATAATATTTCCTGGTCATCGGCAATTCTTACCTCGGTTTTCATAATCACCGGACCTACCGTGCCAAAGGCAACACCGTCTTTCTCAAAGTTGTTGACGGCAATCACCGGGGAAGTTTCCGTGAGGCCGTACCCTTCAAGGATCGGGATTTTTGCTGCCCAGAATGTCCTGGTCAGTCTTGGCTGCAATGCAGCCCCTCCCGAAACCACAACCTTCAGGTTGCCGCCCAGGGCTTCGTTCCACTTACTGAATACCAGTTTGCGGGCCAGGTCAAGCTCGAAGGAATACAGCCAGCCATTACGCCGGTTCAATTCGTACCTGGCGCCAATATGGACAGCCCGGTAAAAGATAAATTTTTTGATTCCTTTCAGGTCACGGCCTGCATTTATGATCTTATCATAAATCTTCTCAAGCAACCGCGGCACTACCGTGATCATCCAGGGTTTTACTTCCCTGATGGCATCGCCGATGGTCGCCATGTTTTCTACATAATATACCGGAACGCAGGTCAAATGATAAACATAATTGAGCATCCGCTCATAAACATGGCACAGCGGCAGGCAACTCATTGCACGCCCTTCCTCGCCAAAAGGCATGATAGGCGCGACCGCCCTGGCATTCGAAAGCAGATTGTCGTGGCTGAGCATGACCCCTTTGGGCGTGCCGGTAGTCCCGGAGGTGTAAATAATGGTGGCAAGATCATGGGAATCAATGGTTTTCATGATCTCGTGCAGTTTTTCAGGAGCCGGATTCGATTCCCCGAATTTCATCAATTCGTCCAGCGTAGCAACGCCCTCAATTTCCCTGACTGAATAGACGCCTTTCAGGGAAGGAACATCCGCCATAATGGGAACGACTTTTCGGTATGCTTCCTTTCCGGGAATAAAGAGGTACCTGATCCCGGCATGGTTCAGGATATATTTGTAGTCGGCTTCACTGATTGTGGGATACAGCGGGACGTGTACGGCTCCGGTCTGCAGGATGCCCATGTCAATGAAATTCCATTCCGGACGGCTGAAAGCGATCGAGGCGATATTGTCGCCTTTGCCGATACCCAACGCCATCAGTCCGTAACTGATATTGTTGGCGCTACGAATATAATCCTGAATTGTAAACTTTTTCCATGTGCCGTTTTCCTTCACGGCCAGGGTATCGTCTTTTGGTTTGCAATGAGCAGTATAGTAAGGAAGCAGATCAAAAAGCCTGGTAACGTTATCCATAGTATAGCCGATAATTATTCTCTTGTGAAGAGCGTAAAGATAA
>DAONEP010000047.1:0-23663 GCA_035403165.1 Bacteroidales bacterium
ACCTGCAATAGGGGTTGAACGCTGATTCCCTGATCTTCATTTCCTGCCGCTAAGGCGTCAGGTTGTTATGCAATCACGAATTATTTGTGAACTGCTCATCTTATTATTTAACTTCTGTATCATTTCGAACTCTCGCTGAATTACCATGATCTTCAAAAGACCGGACGCATGGCAGATTTCGCCAAAAATCCTTCATAACCGATACGGCATCGTGGCAGGGGATTAAAAAAACCGGTATGTCAATGAAGCTCCAATCCCAAATTGTACATTCAGGACGGTACTTCGTTCGGCGATCTTAAATCTTGAGCCGAATAATACTTCCCCTGATGTGAGAATGCCGAATTTCCCCTTTTCAAAACCAAAATAGGGTTGAAGAAATAAAGAGGAGGGACTAAATTGCGTAATTGTTCTGTTATAAAGTGACGACTTAGTAATGCCTTGTGATGAGCCAATATTTGTCCCAAAATTAATTCTTGCATTCAGTTTTTCCGGCCCGATATACCGCCTGAAACCGAATGGAAATAAAAACTGCAGACTGTAGTTTGTTGATGCCTCGTAATCAACATATGAGTTAAGTATAATAGTATCACTTGGATTAGTTGACCGCGGATATGGGCCTTTCCCCTTACGGAATGATTGAGCAAAGGCCAGTTTAAAACCACTGATATATGAAAATCGGTTTGTGATACAACGTTCCTTTTCTAAAATGGTGATACCCAGGTTATATCCATGGCTATTATTCGTATTATAATATACTCTAAATTGCTGTGTACCTATGTAATAGAATACGTAGCTCTCATGATAGGGACTGAATTTCAGGTTATACCCGGCTTCGATCTGCGAATACCATTTCACCTTTTTCAAAGGCTTGTCCGGAGTCAGGTTGTTTGAAGAATAATATGACAAGTGAGAAATATCCCCCGGTTTTACCCGCGCAACATCAATCTGAACGACCTCTAATGAATCGGCGTAATTTACCGAAGTTCGGCTGCCCATTGCCGGCACCGGGATGATTGTCTTTTGGTTATCATAGATTATTTGCACAGAGTCTTCCTTCTGCGCCATCGACTGAAATGAGGCCAATCCAAAAATCAGCATTAATAATTTGCAGTTTGTTTTCATTTTTCTGTATAGTTTATATTAATACATAATGAATTATTATCTTCTCCCATAAGGATAATCCTTTCCGGTTCGCCATCAGGTTTCCGCTGTAAGATCAAGCGGGTATTGGTCAGCAGCTTGCTCAGCTTTATTTTCCCTTTCTGTGCAGGATCATCGTTTTGCCGGTCGTAGTCAACCAACAGCATAGTCCTGGTTGTAACGGTATATCTTGGCTTTTTATACAGAACTTTTGCAGCTTCGCTGGTTTCAGCCCGAACCGTATCAAACGCCACCGGAATTTCCGCCAGGTGATTTCCGATCAGTACGATAGTGTCGGAATCATCAACAACGGGTAACACTTCCCTGGAAAGCTTTGGTTTTTCTGGATTTTTCCCGTCACTCCTAACCGCCGGTACCGGTGAATTTTCAATAACTGGGGAACTTTTTATTTCCGGGACAGGAGGTTTTTCAAAAGCCCCGGCTATCTCCTGTTTCTTTCCGGAATTGAAATCAACGGTGAATAAAGTAAAACAAGCCATCAGCACAAGGACGGACGCGGCAGCCAGGTAGTAAACGATTCTTTTTTTTGCAACCGGATGACGATCTGCCATCAGCATGATTTTATCCGTCAGCTCCCGGCTCTCGCCGGAATAATTCTCGAGCGGGTCGATTATTCTTGTTTTCTGCCACGATTCCCACTCAAATTTAAACAGGTCGTCATTCTCTATCTGTTTCAACAAATCAATCCGGGTTGGCGTATCAAAATCATCCTCCAGCAGGCGGAACATGATTTCTTCGTAATTGTTGATGTCGATCTTCAGTGTCATGATACTTCCAGTTGTAATATTCGATCCTTGATCTGTTTCCTGGCCCTGAAAAGGGTTACCTTGACGCGGGCTTCGGACAGACCGGTGATGGATTCAATCTCCTTGTATGAGTATCCTTCCAGGTCGCGGAGCGTAATCAGTTCCCTGTATAATGCAGGAATCTGGTTTATGGCCAGGCGGACTAACTGTTCCGTATCGGCTTCATCCGGTTTTGTAACAAGTTCTTCGGAGGCTGATTCAAAATCCTGCATTTTCCTGTCTGTCCGGAATGTATCGATGATTTTTTTGTGCGCTATGGAAAAAAGATACGACTTTGCTGAATTTATTTCCACTTTCTCCTGATTCTTCCATAGTATCTCGAAACATTCCTGAACGATGTCTTCCGCTTCGATCACATTACCTGCCACCCGCTTCGAGAATCTGAGAAGGTTTGGAGTATAAAGCTTAATACAGATAATGAAATCGTCTCTCGTCATATACTGTTAAATCGGATTTTCGATGAAAAAGTTACACAATTTAAAAAATGTTTCTGAGATAGTGCCTTTTCAGCTATCCTGAATTACACAATGGCATTTCATAAAATATCATTTGTCCATAAAGATTGTCCTAATTCCACTTTTTCTGATCCGCAGCCAAAGCCTGATTATTGTCAAACACCCAGCCCTCAGACAGTCGCCGGCAGCCTGAAATCCGGGTTTCTGCATCCATATTCCCCCTCTGAAAAAATTTCTCAACAATCAAGGCAACATCGTTGTAAATTTGTATTACTCTCCTCCCACTCAGGGCCCGGTAATCTGACTTTCGTTTCGGGCATTGCTTTTTACTGCTTTCGGTAATCATCCATATTCATCAGCTCCTGATATTACAGTGAGTTTCTTTTAACAGAAAAGGAGGCCTTTATGAAAATTCTGTCTACCCTGATTCTTTTACTGGGCTTCGGATTTTTTGTTTCCGCCCAGCATTTGCCCAACCTGCCTATACCCATCGGAGCAGGCAATGCCGAAGTGTGGGACAGCGCCATTTATCTGTTCGGCGGTTCCAACAACTGGTCCGGCTCTGTCGTGTACCCGCGTATTTATAAGTTCGACGGAACTGCCTGGTCATACTTCGATTCCATCCCGGATGATAATTTATGGGACGTTGAAACAATACTTGTCGATGACAAGGTGTATCTCCTCGGAGGCTGGCCGTCCGGCCCCTCGCTGAACCGGCGATATGACCTGAAGACGGGTAACTGGACTTATCTTTCCCAAAGCCCGAACACCGACCAGACCTGGGGAATAACTTCCGAAGAACTCAACGGAACCATTTATCTTTTTAACTCCTATGGAGAAGTGTTCGGCTATAACATAGCCGGCGACACCTGGACTTCCAAAACATCCAACAGCGCCGAAGGGTCATGGGACATGAGTTCCATCATGTATAAGAACGAGGTTTATATCATCGGATGGAATAATTCCGCTTTTTATAAATATTCGCCTTCTTCCGATAAGTGGACGCAACTGGCCTCTTCGCCATATCAGGTCGGGGCCTGTGCTTTCGGTATTATCAATAACCTGATTTACTGTGTGGGAGGCAACAACGGGGGAGCCACAGGCGCCACATACAGCAGTGTGATCGTATACAACATCTCCAGCGACTCCTGGAGAACCGACACCCTCGAGATCAGTTCGAAACGGCACTGGATGGCTACCGCCGAATATAAAGGCGGCCTTTACGTTATCGGGGGCATCGATGAGTTTTCGGCTGCCGTGGATATTGTCGAACAAATAGTTCCGCAGGGGACCCAGGGCACCGACGACAAACAACCGGTCCGGCAAGGCTATTTCCTCGATCAGAATTTCCCGAACCCCTTCAGCCAGATCACCACCATCAATTATTCCATTCCCGAAAGGTCGTTTATTACCCTCAGCGTATATGACGTCTTGGGCAATGAAGTGGCCATCCTTGTGAATGAAACGAAAAAAGCAGGCAGCTACGAAGCGGTTTTCGACGCTGAATTTCTGAACAGCGGACTTTATTACTACCGTCTGCAGACAGGAAAGTTCAGCCAGGCCCGAAAGCTCCTGCTGCTGAAAAAATAAGCCAGGCTTGAAATAACCATTCCGTCATGATTTCCCCTGTTTCCTGTGCCGAAAAGGAAATGCTCCTGTTTCCCGGTTTGACGCTTCCGGCGGTACTCTCGAGCATCCCCAAATAGGGACAGCCTGTAACTATTTCAGCTTTAACCAGCTTATCTTCCGGTCAAATTCAAAACCAAAGCCGGTAACCAGTTTCAGGGCTTTGTCGTTCCCGGTCACAATATTCAGGAAAGCCGGTTTATGCTCCTTTCTTTTTTGTGATACCATCGCCAACGTGATATCCCTTGCATAACCTTTTCCGCGGAATTGCGGGAGTACATGAAGGAATCCCAGCGAGTCGTCGTCATGGGTGAGCCCCCAGGCAGCCAGGGTGCCGCCTTCCAAAATACCGGCCGAGAAGCCGCGTTCTATCCGTTCGGCAATGTATTCCTCTGAGGTAAATGCGCTGTAATCCGAGTTGGAAAAAATATGGCCGACGAAGGAAGTATCCAGCCTGAATGTTTTATCCGACGGAGGATCCATCTTAACGGATTCCGGTAACACAAAACGCGATGTCTCCATCTCCCACGCGATCTCCGATTCCCCTGCGATAACCGGTTTCATCCATTCCTCAACCGAGGCAAAGTACTTCGTCTTTACCGGAAATTTCTTCAGCAATTCTTCCAGTTCACTCTTACATGTACCGGATATATACGCCCAAAGGTGGTCGCTTTTCCCCAGCAGCAAAACCGTATCTCCGATGCGGAAGGCATCTTTGACACAGTAATTCCCGAAGAAGCCCAGCGCCGCGATATTCCGGACAGGATCCTTTTTTAAAATGTCAACAAAATCATCATACATACGATTCTGTTCCCTATTGATAAGTTGTTAAAACTCCGGGACATCGTAATACTTCCCTATGGGCATCATATACAAAGGCTCTTCTTCGGCGGGCAACTGCATGACATTTTTCACCGCGATATCGTTAAAAGCGCCTACCGCACATGTTCCCAGCCCCAGGGCTTCCGCCTGCAGGTAGACATTTTCAGCCGAGTGCCCCAAATCGATGCACACATACCTTTCGCGCCCGCGGTCCCCATATCGTTGCGTCGTCCTGCTGAAAACGGCGCTATACAGAAGGCAGGCCGGTGCTTTACCGATCATCTCCTGATTCAGGGCTGCTGCCGACAATTCTTTCCTGACATCTTTGCCGATCGTCCTTATGATCTTATGTCCCTGAGGCGTATATTTGTATACGCCGGGTTCGATGCCTTCCACCTTCCCGATCAGGACGTAAAGTTCCAGCGGGTACAGGGCCCCTGCCGACGGCGCCGTCCTCAGGCCTCCTCGCATCTGGGGATAACCGGCCAACGGTTTTGTGATCCCACAGGCAGCCCACAGGATCTGCGACAACTGCCCGGCCGAGATTTCACTGTCCAGGAATGAACGGTGCGACCGTCTTGTCAACAAGGCCTTTTCCACCGAGACTTTCCCGCTGGTCGCGGGCGACGGAAGCTCATAAGTGAGGCGGGCGCTGTCACTTTGGTTCAAAGAGGCTTTCCCTTCCGATGATTTTCCTTTTTCCATACATCCGGCGGTAAAAATAATGATGGATGACATGAGAATGCTGCAGAATGCACTCCCGGGAACCTTAAAGATGCCTGTTTTCATGGCGCAATCATTTTGCTCAATGGGTTGAGAATGCAATAATAACCGGCGACAGGCTTTTACCGATGAAACGCCTGCCTAATAACCGAAAATTTCCTCCAGCGTTAAGTTGGTAACGTTGCCGTAACTTTCCAGCACAGGCCTGTCGATCTTATTCAGGTTGCCGACAATCAGTATGGTGAACTTCTTATCTTTCAGGTATTCCTGCTGAAATGCCCTGATATCGTCGAATTTCATCGCAGGCACCTGTTCGAAGACATCCCTGCGTATGTCGTGATCGTAACCAAAGCGGCGTGCATTCAGGTAATTGTAAAGGATACGCTGGCGGGTGATCCTTTCGGTGCTGATCTGGTTCAGGATGCCTTCCCTGGCAGCGGCAAAGCTCTTCTCCGATTCGGGCATGTTGTTGAACAAGGCAAACATGGCTTTCATGGCTTCGGGCAACTTGTCGTTCTGCGTGCCTACAAAACCAAAGATGGTGTTTTTTTCGTCGGGATAGGCGGGCGTGCGGTAAGCTGCCGACGAGGAATAAGCCAGCGCCTTTGCTTCACGGATTTCCTGGAATACGATGGAGTTCATCCCCGATCCGAAATATTCATTGAACATGCGCATCACCGGGATCATACCGGCATCGAAAGGGATGGAAGTGGAATGCAGCACAATATCTACCTGCTTCATGTTGTAATCTACGGCATACACCCTGGTTTCCCCTGTTTCCAGTTGCGGGTATTTTACCCGGGCAGGTACTTCCCTGAACTGTGCCGGGACTTTGTGCAGCTTATCGATCAGCGAAGCAAGTTCCGCCTGTTGCATCGGGCCGTAATAAAGCACTTCGTGCCGGTAATCGCTGAGGCCGTGTATAAGCCCGGTCAGTTCGGCGCCGCTCAGGGCTTTCAGCTCCGGTTCACCCAGGATGTTGGTAAAAGGCGACCTGGGACCGTAAGCGCCATAGGCAGTCAAAGCCTGGCGGATGACATTCTTGTTAAGCTTTTTGTCGGCCCTTTCTTTGAGTATGTCCCTGACGAGGTTATCCAGGGCTTCCTGGTTGGGCTGTGCATCGGCAAGCAGGTTTTCCATGAGGGCCATCGCTTTTCCCATGTTTTCGGTGAGGCCGCTGAGGCCGATATTTATCTCGTCGTTATTCACCGATACCGAATAATTGCACGCCAGCTTGTAGAATTCCTCTTTCAACTGGTCGGCTGAGTATTTTGATGTGCCGAGATACGACAGATAATTGGCTGCTGTTGCCAGCTTCAGGTCGTTCTGACTACCCATGGCAAAATAGTAGCTAAGCAAAAAAGTGCCGTTTTCGGTATTCGGGACGTACAGCACGTTGAGCCCTTTTGGAGTCCTGAACTGTGAAAGGTCTTTTTTGTAATCGATAAAAACGGGAGCAATATCCTCCACTTTCGAAGCCATGATCTCTTTCAGGAATTCCGACTCATTGTCGCGGTTCATCACCACCGGCGTGATAGCAGGTTTTGTGACTTTTTTCACGTTTTTATCTTCACCGATACGTTTGTACACAACAACATAATTCTCACCGAAGTTTTTGTTGGCAAAGTCAACGATTTCTGTTTTCGTGATTTTCGAAAGGTTTTCGATCTCATTCACATATTCTTTATATGGCTGCCCGGTGATGAAGGTGGAGGCGATACCGAGCGCCCGCGAGGTGTTGTTCTCCTGTTGCCTTATTTTACTGAGCTTCATGTTGCTGATGATCGCCGGCAGCAGCCATTCAGGAAATTCCCCTTTTTTCACCAGTTCAACCTGCGAAAGCAGCAGGTCTTTTACCTCCTCCAGCGTCTGCCCTTCCTTGGGCCGCCCTGTCAGCACAAAAGTGGTATAGTCAGCCTGTACATCGGCGCCGGCATTTGCCTCCAGCACTTTCTGGCCAAGGTTAAGGTTAAGGTCGATGAGTCCGGCTTTGCCGTTCGACAATACTTCGCTCAGCATATTGGCAAGGTCAGCATCCGGGGTGTGTATCCCGCCGAGGCGGAAAGCAACGGCTACATTTTCGGCATTGGGACCGAATACTTCCTTTACTACCGGTTTGGCAATCGGGTCTTCGGCCGGCGAAACAAAGGGCTTCACTGGCTTTGCCTCCATCATGCCGAAATACCGGTCGACCAGGGCAATGGCCTTATCAGGATCAAAATCGCCCGACATCACGATGGCCATGTTGTTCGGCACATAGCGGTCACGGTAATACTCTCTCAGCGATTTAAGCGAAGGGTTTTTCAGGTGTTCGATGGTTCCTATGGTAGTCTGGGTTCCGTAAGGATGTTTCAGAAAAAGGGAAGCATACAATCCTTCCCACAATTTGTCGTCGTCGCTGTCGAGGCTCATATTCTTCTCTTCATAAACCGTTTCCAGCTCAGTATGAAAAATGCGGAAGACAGGGTGGAGGAAACGGTCGCTTTCAATCTTTAACCAGTTTTCCACTTCATTTGAAGGGATATCGTTGATATATACCGTTTGTTCGTTTCCGGTAAAAGCATTGGTGCCTTTTGCCCCGATCACCGAAGATAGTTTGTCATATTCGTTGGCAATGGCATATCCCGCTGCAACGCCTGAAATACTGTCGATCCGGTGGTATAAGGCCGTGCGCTTCAACGTATCGGCGGTTTGCCTGTATGTTTCAAAGAGATCCTCGATCTGCTGCAGGTATGGCGCTTCGGCCTGGTAATTGCTGGTCCCGAAATGTGTGGTCCCTTTAAACATCATGTGCTCCAGGTAATGCGACATGCCGGTATTATCAGCCGGGTCGTTTTTACTGCCGGTCCTGACGGCGATGGCCGTCTGGATGCGCGGCGAGTCCTTGTAAACCGTCAGATATACCCTGAGACCGTTTTCGAGGGTGTATATCCGGGTATTCATCGGATCGCCCGGAACGGACTCGTAGTTGTATGTTTTTTGAGCGAATACCGATCCGGCGATTAGTATAAGAGCCAGGACAAGGCTAAAACGAAAGGGATGTTTCATGTGAAATATTTTGAAAGGATAATTTTTCCAAAAATAGCAAAAGGAACCGGAAAACAAACTCAATCGCTATAGGATATTATCCTCAGTTCAATAAATGATAAAAATGCAGACTATGGACTTCAATAACCTTGCGATGCTATATCTGATACCTGATAATACCGCTTCCCCCACCGCGACCGGTATCAGGAAATTCCGGCTGTAACAGAGGAAAGGCCCTGATATCCGGTTTCTTTACCTGCCCGCTGAGGTTCAGTAACGCAGAATGTTCAACAACAATCAGTACAATTCTTTCCCTTTTGCCCATTTGATCAGGCATCAGAAAAGATATAAGTGAAATGGTTTTGAACCGGATTGATTATCCCGGCTTTCCTGAAGGTCCGTATTCAGCAGATGATAACCGGCTTCTTTCTTGCTTTCGGCTTTTTGTTTAGAGATCGTCTCAAATAAGGGTTTCGTCAGTCTGGCTGAAAATTTCACCCAGGAACATTAAGATATACTAATCTGATTTATGGTCTGATTTCGCATCTACAAGGTTAAATTTGACATAATTTCCATGCAGGCAGTTGTGTCTTTGGAATGCATTATCGTAAAACACCCCGGATAGCAGAGATACCTTCAGCCTTTCATACGATTATACCATGCTCCGGTTTCAAGCCTGCTGATCCCGGGAAAAGCCCCAAAGCACCCCTGCCGTCTGCCTTCCAGACTGGCGGAGGCCCGGCAGAAGGGCAATAAAATTGTTTGCTGAAAAAAAATTATTTTTCCATACACATATTGATTTTATCGTACTATATTTGTTTAATCTGAATCATAGATACCAATCAACAGTATTGCCAATTTAAAACAAACCCCTTATGAAAAAAAATCTACGTTTAGTATTTCTATCCTGCTTCCTGGTTGCGGGATTGATGATTAACCATGCACTTGCAGTAACAGCCTATCCCAAACAAATCAATTACAATCAGCCCGACGGAACATCTTTAACAGTTCAGATGAGAGGCGATGAATGGATACATTGGGCTGAAACAACTGACGGGTATACTGTTCTTTCGGGACAGAACAATGGTTATGAATATGCAATAAAGGATGCTGACGGCAACCTGAAACTCTCAGGTATTCTGGCCCACAACCCCGGTCAGCGTTCACAATCGGAACTTGCCCTTACCCGGCATGTTGAAAAAAACGCTTTCTTCTCAAACAACCAGCTCAAAGAGATGAAGGCATTCTATAAAGGATCAGGCAATTCCAGGGCTGTTATGTCGGGAGGTTTCCCAACGACAGGCACCAGGAAATTATTGGTGATTTTGGCCAATTTTTCGAATACCTCGACCACATTTCCTCAGACGAACTTTGATAACTATATGAACCAGGCAAATTATAACGGAACAGGTAGTTTTAAAGATTATTTTCTGGAAGTATCGTACGGACAGTTAACGGTTATGTCGACCGTAACAACCTGGGTAACTTTATCAAATACGCATGATTATTACGGCCCTGAATCAAAATGGGGACAATTTGCCTATGATGCGGTAGTTGCAGCCAATAACCAGGCCGCCGTAGATTTTTCTCAGTATGACAATAACGGGGACGGCTATGTTGATGGCATTGCCATCTTCCACCAGGGCGAAGGTCAGGAATACTCCGGCAGCACCAATGATATCTGGTCGCATAGCTGGTCGTTGTCCTCGGCCGGATACTCATCAAGCCAAAGAACTTTCGACGGAGTGCTGGTAGATGACTATACAACCATGCCCGAAACGATGGGCGGCGCTATGGGCACCATCGGCGTCATGTGCCACGAATTCGGCCATAACCTGGGAGCCCCGGATTTTTATGATACTGACTATTCAACCAGTGGCCAGTACGATGGCACAGGAGAATGGGACCTTCAGGCAAGCGGATCATGGAACGGCAATAACGGGACCAAACCTGCAGCGCCGAATCCATATACCAAAGCTTATGTATACAACTGGGTAACCCCGACTGTGATTTCAACGGCGCAAAATGTTACTTTAAATGATGCCACTACCTCAACCGATGTTGTCAGGTATAATACCACCACCACCAACGAGTACTTTTTATGTGAAAACAGGCAGCAAACCGGTTTTAATACAGGTATTCCGGGACATGGCATGCTTATCTACCATGTTGACGGATCGTATATTACATCCCATTCAAGCGCCAACGATATCAACTGCACTTCGCATCAGGGTATGTATCCGATGTCGGCCGTTGCAACGACCAGTACCGGTATCCACACCACTGCCAACAACAAGATCGATGTATCGGGCTGTCCGTGGCCGGGAACTTCATCAAAAACAACCTTCACCGATGCCACCACGCCCTGGTCAAAATCATGGGCAGGGAATGCCACTTCAAAGCCGATAACCAATATTGTTGAAAATACATCGACCGGCACCATCACCTTCAGTTTCATGGGCGGATCGGTTACTCCTGCCGCTCCCACAGCCACCACTGTTGCCGCTGGCAATATCTCAACGACTACGGCAACGCTTAATGCAACGGTGAATGCCAACAATGCCTCCACTACCGTTACCTTCGAATATGGCACTACCACAAGTTACGGCAGCACCATCAGCGGAACCCCGGGAACCGTTACCGGTGCAACCGCTACGGCTGTGACGGCGGCTTTAACAGGTTTAACCGCCAATACGACCTATAACTTCAGGGTTGTAGCCGTTAACTCGGTTGGAACAACTTATGGAAGCAACATGACCTTTACAACTACGGCAAATCCGACCTCACTAACGCTCCCCGTTACCGAGAATTTTACCGCATCTTCCATGCCCACGGGTTGGACGACACAAAACACCGGAACCAGCATAACCGAACGCTGGAGTATTTCCAACACCGCCAATGCCGGTGGCGCTGCCTATGAATTAAAGTGTTCCTATCAGAATGTAAATCCGGGAACTACCAGGGTCATCACCCCGGCCATCAATACAATCGGCGTATCAGGGATCGCCCTCAGTTTCAAACATATGTTTGACGATTATGGCGCCGGCGCAACGCTGAAAATCCAATCCTCAACGGATAAGGTTACCTGGACTGATGAAGCGTGGTCACTGGCAAGTACTTCCAACAGCAACATCGGACCTGCAACCGTAAGTACAACGGTTGCAAACAATCTGAATTCAGCCACCACGTATGTTGCCTTTGTTGTTACCGGCAATCTTTATCAAATTGATTACTGGTATATTGACAACGTATCCCTGACCAGCGGTGCAGCAACAACAGTTCCTACGGTCACTACGGCTGCCGTATCAAACATTACTTCCAGCTCGGCAACCGGCGGCGGCAACGTTACTTCTGACGGCGGCGCTACCGTAACCGAAAGAGGTATTTGCTATGCAACAACCCAGAATCCGACTACATCCAATACAATAGTGACCAGCGGTACCGGAACCGGGGCTTTTACGGCCAGCATGACCGGTTTATCAGCCTCCACAACGTATTATGTAAGGGCTTATGCCATTAACTCAAACGGAACCGCTTATGGTTCACAGGTATCGTTCACCACTTCGGCCGGCGGCGGAACCACAACCGATGTAACGGTCGGTACCGGGACATCCACCCAGGGCTTCCCGCTTAACTGCTATTATGGTTATGAAAGAAGCGCCGCATTGTACACGGCATCCGAGATTGGAATAACCGGTTCGATAAGCAAGCTGTCATGGTATCCTACCAAAACCACTACCTACAATGTACCTGTGAAAATTTACATTAAGCAAACTACCTCCACCACCATTACGTCATCAACCTGGGCCACTGCCATCTCAGGCGCCACCCTGGTTTATAGCGGAACCATGGCGGGAACAACGGCAGGTTCCTGGAAGGAATTTGCGTTGTCGACAGCCTTTAGCTTTACAGGCGGTTCGAACAATCTGCTGGTACTGGTTGAAACCAATTATGGCGGTTCAGGCACCGGTACAAGCACCGGCCCCGCAATACGTTATACGTCGGCTTCGAAAAAACACATGTACGTAAGGGCTGACAATTCAGCGCCTACCGGAAAAGGAACGGTGAATAACAATCGTCCGAATCTTAAATTAACCATCACTACATCGTCAAAATCGTTCGATATAGACATCAATACCACCGCCAATACCTATAACTACGAGTTAAAGGTATATCCCAATCCGGTAAAAGATAAAGTAACGGTTGAGTACAGCGGCGAAATAAAGTCCATTGAACTTTACACGATTACAGGTACCAAAGTTTACTCACAAACCGTTGTTTCAAACAACGCTTCTGCCGAGGTCGATTTCTCAAAGCTGCCCGCCGGCACCTATATTATTGTTGTGAACGATGGTATAAAACCCAGGACGGCAAAAGTTATCAAGCAATAAATGCTGTAATCCTTCCCTTTCAAAGACTGCCCGATCTATTTCTTCGGGCAGTCTTTTTTTTTGCCCGGCCACACAGGCTGAACACCTGCCGCCTGGCGGGTAAACCGGTGATTGGGTGAGGACGAGATCCTAGCCGCGAATTACAGGGATTTGACGCAGACAGACGTGATTGCACAGCAAACAGAAAGCTTCGTGAAAGAATGAAGCAGAATATGTATGCTGCGCATCGTTCATCCGGAAAATCTGAATAAGGATAAAAATCCCAAAATATAATTAATCCATTCCGTCCAGAATTTTTCTATCCCTGTCATACAGCATATCAGATACTGGGAAGGTGCTTGTAAGGAATCATTGACACAAGTCATTGCGGAATGTATAAGGCTTGTGGGGAAGAAGCAAATTATCCCTCCTCCCGTAGAGCAATAAATGTGATTTGACGCTGGCTCGTTCTGTTTTACCCCTCCTGCCGCCGGCAAAGAATGGCGGACTGGTTTGGAACGGAATATTCAAATCCATGAATCAACGCAAATTTCAGGCGTTTCTTTTTTCATAAAAATGCCTGTTCATGATTTGCTCACCTTGTCTCATATCAATTAAAATGTTAAAGAAATACAGGCTGATCTATTTAATAATAAGTACTAATTTTAACGCGCCAGCAGCGAAAGGTCTCAATTGTATCAATGGTATGATGAACTAATCGTATTTTTATGATGAATTTTACCCGGGAAATGCTCCTTAATCGTCTTTCATCTTCTTCAATCCGGCAATTTTATCTATTGATTTGTTTTATCTCATTATCAGGACTGAGCAATCAGGTTTTTTCACAAAACCATGATTCGGAATTTATACGCCATTCTAATAACAAGTATTATTTTAAGGAAGTAACCCTGCCTGAGAATCTTCCCATACAATATACCAATGCAATTGTTGAAGATAACAATGGCTTTATCTGGATAGGTACAGATAATGAACTACTTAGATACAATGGACATGGTTTTAAAAGTTTTTATCATATTATGGGTAATCCAAACTCGATTACGAATAATTGTATCAGGTCATTATATGTTGCAAATGATACTCTTTTAATGATTGGCACTGAATATGCCTTTTCAATTTTAAACCTGAGAAATTATCAGTTTAAAAATTATCCGGAAGCACAGAATATTCCTGTTAAAAGTGCTCTGGCTTATTACAGGACCCATGATAAAGTATTGATTGGGGCCTATAACGGTTTATTTTATTTTGATCTTAAAACATTGAAGCTGATGCATTTAAAAATTTCTCTTCCCAATACCAAATATAGTCCGCGGCCTTCGTATTATTGGATAAAAGCGATAGAAAAACACCCTTTCATGAAGAATTGTATCTTAATTGGCACAGAAGGCGGACTGATGGTATTCAATCTGATAAGTAATAAGGTTGTACAGCTTTTCCCCAATAAGGTACTTCAAAAGAATCCTAATACGATGCCTTTTATTTACAAAATATATGTTGATGGCGATTTTGCATGGACCACATCGTGGGTATCTGGTTTGAACAAAGTTGATCTGCGAACAGGGCGATGGACAAACTATGGATTTGACAAAAAATACCATATTGAAGATTTTATTCCTATTAACAACAAGGAGTTTCTTATCGATATTGCCGGTTCGATAGGCATAAGGATTTTTGATAAAAACACCGGAAAAGTCATTGACAAGGTAGCTGAAATAGTTTCGGGCAATATGCGCCTGGATGGAGACAACGGACGTTTTTTCAGACAGAGCAATGGTGCACTCTGGATTGCCAATATCCAGGGGATCAGCCGACAGCTGACGAATTATAAAACCTTTCTAAAAGTTAATATCCCCTCAAAATATTTGTGGTCCTGGCCTATTATTGAATATCCCGCATTGTCGAAATATTATTTCAGTCTCACTTTTGGTAAAAACCTGATGTGTTATGATGCAAAGCAGAAAAGATGGACTGAACTTACTGCCCCGGTTAAATCAAAATTCCCGCTCGAAGTCCGCAATGCAGCCATTGGTCCTGATGGAAATATAATTCTTGTCACTTACAGACAAGGCGTTTGCATATTGAATCCGAGGAATAATGAAATTTCTGTACTTACGCTAAAAAATGGTGAGAGATTTGGCCTGGATGAATCCAATCCTGTACTCACGGCATTTTTTGACAAAAAAGGCAGGCTCTGGCTTGGAACACGTTCCGACGGAATTTACCGGATCAATCCCGATCGCAAATCCTCCGTACATTATCCGCTTAACAGGGAAGATGTAATGAGTATTATTTCGTTTGTTGAAGATCGGTTCGACCGCATCTGGATAGCCTCATCAAAGGGTGTTGTTATATATGATCCTGCGTCCGATACGTTTTCATATGAGCTGAACAATGAAATCAAAAATGCAGGTGTTGTTCCTTACAGGGTGTATTCAATGGCCAGGGATACACTTGGGAGAATCTGGATGACTATACCTTACACCGGACTCATCAGAGTTGAACCTGATGGTCACCGGAATTTTAAAGTCAAGATATTCCAGAAACAAAACGGGCTGTCCGGCTTATTCTGTGTTTATATGACCACTGATAAAAACGGTTGTTTATGGATTATGAACAACGGGCTGCTCTATTTTAATCCTTACAATGAAACGTATCATTTTATCAATGAATGGAATGGGCTGTTGAACTTTGAAGGCGGCGATGCCCGTATTCTTGTCGATAGCAAAGGCTCCGTCTTTGTCAGTGATCAGGTGATGGAAAACCTTGTCCAAACAGTGAATGCTTCAAAAGTAACGCTAAAAAATCTGGTCATTGATCAGTTGTATGTCAATGGCATTCCATATCCCGGTTCTGTTTTGTCAAATCAGTCCATCAGGCTGCGAAATTCAGAAAACAACCTCACATTTTTCTTTTCCGACATTTGTTATGATGCTCCTGAATTTGTGCTATATCGCTATCGTATTGAAGGTCTCGAAAAAAAATGGAATATAACCACTTCATTATCCGAAGCACATTACCATCACATCCCGCCCGGGGAATATACCTTCATTGTAAATGCTGGTTACAGAGGTAAATGGCTGGCCGAAGAAGCGAAATTAAAATTTTCCATCAGTCAGCCTTTCTGGAAAAGTATATGGTTTATTATCACTCTCATAATACTTATTTCAGGAATACTGCTCATCATAACAACCATTAAGTACCGATCAAAATTACAGGCGGAAAGGCTCAGGACTTCAATTGCTTCGGACCTTCACGACGAAATTAATTCGACACTGAGCAGTATTTCAATCATGAGTGACCTCATTGCCCTTAATGACAAAGATGACTTCATGAAAAAAGGTATCGGAGAAATAAGTAAAAATGCCAAGTTGTTGCTCAATAAAATGGATGACATCATTTGGCTGATCAACCCTGCAAAAGACAATTTTGAAGATTTTGAACTCCGGCTTAAAGAATTTATGATCCCGCTGTTCGAAAGTAAGGATATTCAATATCATTTTGAATGTTCACCACGAATCGCCCATTTACAACTGCCGGTTGAATTGCGGAAAAACCTTTTCCTGATTATAAAGGAAGCCATCAACAACCTTGTTAAATATTCACAATGCAGCATGGCAGAAGTAATTCTGCATTACGATAATTCAGTGCTTACTGCTACTATAAGCGATAACGGCATTGGTTTTGATCCTGATATTGAAACCAACCGCAACGGCATTCGGAATATGAAACAAAGAGCCTCGCAAATCAAAGGTAAATTCATTATAAATTCTTCAAAGGAGAAAGGCACTGAAATCATTCTTCAGATTATCCTGTAATACTTGTTGAACTGACCATGAATCCGTTCTTTTCATAAAATACACACTTTATTCTATTGCGAATGGGCTGTTACGGGATTACTTTTGGAATTCAATCAATAAGATATGGGAATTAAAGTTGCTGTTTACGAAGATAACTTTGCCTTGCGCGAGAGTCTGACATTTCTGATTAGGGGGACCAATGACCTTGAACTGACAGGAGCCTGGGGAAACTGCGTTTCTATTATTGAACATTGCAGATTAAACAAACCGGATGTAATTCTGATGGATATTGATATGCCCGATGTTGATGGCATTCAGGGAACCCAAATGGTAAAAGCTACATTCCCTGAGATTGAAATTCTGATCTTCACTGTATTCAACGACCGCGACAAATTACTGGCAGCTCTTTGTGCCGGGGCTTCGGGATATATCTTAAAAAAATCCTCTGCAATAGAAATCATAGCAGCCATCATCGAACTGTACAATGGAGGATCACCCATGTCGGGTGAAATTGCACGAAAAGTTCTGGGTTTTTTTACCAATAATCATGCAAAACCGCAAGACCCTTATGATCTTACAAAACGCGAATATGAAATTCTTCATTGCCTTGTTAAGGGACAGAGTTACAAGATGGTAGCCGACCAGTGTTCTATTTCCATCGGAACGGTCAGGAGCCATATTAATGCTATATACAAAAAGCTTCATGTCAATTCAAAATCAGAAGTTGTGGTGAAAGCCATTTCTGAAAAATTGGTGATCAAATAATTCTTTCAGCCCGTTTTTACCCTACATTTCCGGTCGTCAGATTCTAAACTGATAATACAGTTTTCAGTATCTGTTATCTTATTTCCTTCCGCTCCATTTTCAGTTGATCATATAAATATATGAGAGGATATTCGGTTTTAAAATTATATGAATCATAATTATACGCCACTTATTCTATTGTGACATTATTTCGTCAGATGTAGCTTTGATGGCCAACATGCAATAATCAATTACAAATTCAATAAACATGAAAAAACAAATTAAGATTCTTATTCTCATGATGTTTGGCTTAACAGGGCTGAATGCCCAGCAACTGCCTCGTCAGGTTATTTCAACCGCCGGCGGGGATGCAGTTTCAGGTTCTGTTATGCTGTCTTTCACCATTGGGCAGGCAGGCCCCGTTGATTCGGGTACCCCCGCATCATTTTACATTACACAGGGCTTTCAGCAGGGCGACGAATTATGGGTTTCTGTTCATAAAAACCCCATTATTTACAATGCTCTGAACGTCTTCCCAAATCCCTCCAACGGCGTATTCAATCTCCGAGGAACTTTACCTTCATCAGGAGACTTTGATTATTCTGTTTATGACATGAATGGCGCACTGATCCTGTCCGTTTCATCATCAACCTTAGCATCGGGGGATGTTGAAGAATCCATTGACCTGGGCCGGTTCACTTCAGGTTATTACACCCTTGTTATTCAGGGGGGTATTGATGCCGATAAATATACCTGCGTAACTAAATTAATTCTGATTAAATAATTCTTTTAGTAAAAATCTAAAACCAACAATTATATGAAAAATACTTTACGCTTTTTTTTGTCGCTCATAGCAGCTACTCTTATACTGACCTCTTTTGCACAGGTGCCGCAAAAAATGAACTATCAGGCTGTTGCCCGCAACAGCTCAGGCCAGCCAATCATAAACCATGCAGTGGGTATTAAATTCACCATACGTGAAAATTCAGCATCAGGCCCGGATATTTTTGCCGAAACAATGACCGCCACCACGAACTCCATGGGAACCTTCAGTGTTGAAATAGGTGGTGGCACAGCCATTCTTGGTTCTTTTGTAACCATTGCCTGGAGTACCGGAACGAAGTATCTCAATGTAAAGATTGACCCGAGTGGCGGCTCGTCCTACACCGATATGGGAACTTTCCCCTTGCTCAGTGTTGCCTATGCCCAGTTGGCTAAAAATGTTGTTAATAATGATGATGCTGATGCAAACCCCAACAATGAATTACAAAATCTTTCTGTTGCAGGTGATCAGCTCTCCATAAGCAGCGGGAACACCGTTACTATTCCCGATGGCAGTACTACCAATGAGTTGCAAACATTATCCATTGCAGGCAACCAGTTGTCAATCAGCAGTGGAAATACTGTTACGTTGCCCGGAGGCGGAGGAACAACAACGCCTGGCGGTGCATCAGGAAATGTTCAGTTCAATAATGGAGGAGCTTTTGGAGGTGATGCAAACTTCCTTTGGGATAACACAAACAAGCAAATGTTTATTGGTACCGGCGGATTCAATGGCGTTTCCCGATTGACTATCGGAGGTTCAGGAGCGTATGGGGCATCATTGGGATTAAAAAATTCAACGGAATGGAGCCTGACAACCAGTGATGACGGAGCTTTCAAATTGGTTAAAGTATCTGGAAGTACATTTACCCCTTTCCGACTTACCAATACAGGAAAGCTGGGTATTAACACAACTGCTGATGCAACGGGTCAACTGGAAATAACAGCTAACAGCGATGGCTCTTTTCCACATCTTATGCTGACTGAAAGTGGAGATGATTATGCGCGAATAAATTTTAAGAATACGTCCAATCCGACAAAATCCTGGCATATTGCAGGATATAATGGTTCTGCTGATGCAAATTCCATGCTTGATTTCTGGTATCACAATGGCACTAGCGGCACAAGCAAATTATGCCTTAGAGGCGATGGCAAAGTAGGTATTAATACCTCTTCGCCTGCTGCCCTGCTCGATATTTCTGGCGGCGGATCAGGCCTTTCATTCCCTTCACTCAAAGCAGTAAACAGCAATGCTGGCGGTATTGCAGCAACATTCCAGAATACAAGTTCGGATGCAACACTGGTAGTAACAAATGCTGCAGGCGTATCGACTATGGCCACAATAGCCAAATTTTTTGATGGAGGAGCCAGTGAACTTATAAAAATTGACAACAATTATGGCGGCACTACGCATGAGGGGAGAATATTACTATTTGGGAATAATGCGGGTACCATAAGCGGAGGATATCTTTACGGGTCCAATATATATGGGCCTACATTGGGCAATTTTATAAACAATTATTTTCATCCGATTGCAAGTGCTTATTATGTAGGTTCATCAGATAGCAGATTCGAACCCTTTTATGGCAGTACTATTTCTTTAGGCAGCAGTAGTTTTAAATGGAAAGAAGTGTGGGCAACCAACGGAACTATTCAAACCTCGGATGAAAGAGACAAACAGAATATTCAGCCACTTGTTGTTGGTTTAAACGCTATTATGCAGCTTAAACCCGTTTCTTTCCAGTGGAAGAACCAGAATTCTCGGGTGGGGACCGGAACCAGTCTGGGATTTATCGCTCAGGAACTTGAACAGGTTCTGCCCGATGCAGTCGTCCATGTAATCACACCCCAGCAGGAAATTGATAACGCTAAAGCTGCCGGAAAAGGAGATATTCAGGCTGACGTTTATGGAGTAAAATATGCTGAAATTGTGCCCGTACTTGTGAAAGCCATTCAGGATCAGGAAACACTCATCGAAACCCAGCAGCAAACAATAAATGATTTGATTGAAAGGTTGAATAAACTTGAAAACAAATAACCCCTAAAACGGAGTAAGAATACTTGAGTAATTTGATAGTATGAAAGAGGCTGTCTCATCACTTTTGAGGCAGCTTTTTTACCTCCTGATTTAGCAAAGCCTGCCGCCGGCAAAGAATGGCGGACTGGTTTGGAACGGAATATTCAACAAATGGCAACCGGGGATGTGAATTTCGGTAAGTAATACATATTAATGTAGCTGAACAACTGATTCTATTCCCCATCTCTTGTTATTAATGATTAACAATCATCATGGAACATTCATTGGCTGAACCTGTCAACAGTCTGCATAAGTATATGCCAGATGTCAGCCCGGAAGTATTACATCTTAAATTGTACATGCCAGGACCGTGAAATGAGTCTATCAGAGAATATAATTCCTTCCCTGACAAATCACAAATGATAATTCTAATCCTGGACGGTTCAGTAACTATATATCGGAAATTTGTACACTGATCTGTTGGGTTTGGGAAAATGTTGATTTCACCAGTTTGTAATTCTTTCTTTTTGTCTTCAATGCCTATAGAGTTTTCTCCCCACTTGAGAATGGTACCGTAAAAACCAACAGCATACCCAAATTCAGGAGTGTTAAAGGTTACTGCATTTAAAGCATGACCAACACCACTCGGCTGTTCATTCCAGGTCACACCCCCATCAATAGTTCTAAGAATTAAACCGGCATCATTTTTAGAATATGAATTCTCACCAACTATCCAACCATTTAAAGAATCGGTAAAACAAATTGAATATAAGGTTACAAGTGTATCCGAGTACCGGATTGTTTCCCATGTTTCACCTTCGTCAGTTGTGTGCAGGATATGGCCTCTTGAACCGCATGCCCAGCCGTTGTGAATGCTTGTGAAGCACACGGAATACAGGTCAGAGAATCTTTCAAAGTGTACCTCGTTCCAGGTCTGTCCCCCGTCAGATGTTGCGATAATCTTAGATTCCCAATCAGGGGAAAATAATGAACCGACCGCATGTCCATGCAGAGAGTCAGTAAAGGCGATGTCGTGAATTTCGAAATCTTCCGGAGTTGAATAGCTGACACTCCAGGTATTACCTCCATCAATAGAATTAAGAATTGCATGATGTGAGGTAATCCAGCCGTTCAAAGAATCCCTGAAATATACTTTACCCAGATAATTATTGGCAGGACGGGGTACCGTATCCCAATGCTCACCACCGTCATTGGTTTTCAGAATAGGGGATGCGCAACCAACAGCAATTCCATGATTCTCATCAGTAAAACACACCGACATCAAATGTTGAGAGGTATTGCTTTGCTGGGCTGACCACGATTTCCCGTCATTTTCAGTTTTCAGGATAGTCCCTGAATATCCTACGCACCAGGCTTTATGGGTCCCCTTAAGTGAAAACACGCCCGTGAGATGCTGATTAGAAACACTCTGTGATTGTTTGGCCCAGGATTTTCCTCCGTCATTGGTTACAAAGAGGATACCACAATTGTCGACCGACCAACCATGCCTGGAATCGGCAAAAGTAACCGTGTAGATAGCTTTAGTTCCCGGAACACTATAATATGTAAATGTTTTACCTCCATTGGTAGTGCAGCCTACCCTGCCTTCGGAAACAGTTCCTGCTGAGTTATATTTTAGTCCCGCGACCCAGCCTGTATCTTTATCCAGAAAAAATATATCCATCGATCCAACCTCAGGGAACTGCTTTTTTGTCCAAGTTTGTCCTCCATCCTTTGTTGTAAAGAGTATAGCTTTACCATCACACATAAATCCTTTTAGTGTATCGAGCATACATAAGCGATTTGGATACCAAGCGCCTGTTTGTACGGTCTGCCACGACGCACCACCATCACTAGTAAGAAACACAGGGCCATAAGTTGATACGGCCAATCCATGATCAGAATCGAAGAATTTTACCTGTGTAAAGCCCCCTGAGTTTCCTGTAGCAACGGAATCCCATGACTGGCCACCGTCAATTGTATAATATAGTTTATCGGTATATGCAACAGCCAGCCAACCATTTAATGAATCCCTGAATGAGATATCCCTCAGATAAGACCGGGGGAATTTCATTGGCTTCCATGAACTGCCACCGTCTTTCGTTCTCAGGATTGTACCTCTCAAACCACAAGCCCATCCTTTCTTTATATCAATAAAACTCACAGAAATCAGGAAGTCATCAGAGCCTGTTGGTTGTAATTCCCATTTTTTCCCTCCGTCGGAGGTGGCTAAAATAGTACCATATGTTCCGGCAGCCCAGGTATGTAAAGAGTCGACCGATTGCATATCATATATCTGGTTTCCTGCAGGTAATGGATTCAGCCACTCCCAATTTACTTGCTGGTTAAAGGCCCGAAAGGGATAGCCTACAATAAGTAATAAGGCAAATGCCTTTAAGTATCTTGAGAACATCACATTAGAATTAGGTTACTGTTTCACAAACTTTCCTATCTCCACCGTCTTATCATTGTTCAGCCGGACGAAATAAAGGCCGGGAGGAAACGCAGAAATATTCAAGGATGTCGCATTTGCATCACTTTGCAGAGTAAGCATCTCTTTCCCGTTCGCATTGAAAATGCTGATCCGGCTGCCTGCCAGATCGGGAGACTCAATTTTTATCACTGAGTTGGCCGGATTCGGGACAACGGATAGGCATTTTACAATCCCAGTATCAATGACAGATACATGTTCACAGGCTTCTTCGACTTCCTGCGGACTGTTGCAACCGCAGGCATTATCATAAATATCTGCAAATCCTATATTGAATGCCAAATAATTACAGATGCTCTGTATTTCGCAAACCGACAATAAATTGTTGCCAAAAATTGATATATCAGAATTGGGAAGTAAATGAACATATTGAAATCCAATAATATCACTCAAAGTAGGATTATTCTCAATCCTGAGATTACCATTAATTGAATCCAAGTTTTCAAGTCCATTTAGACTAATCAATGAATAATTTGATTGTATTCTGAGGTCTCCAACGACTGATTTCAGATTTTCCATTCCCGACAAATTCACTAGTGAATTATTTGCTTCTATATATAGCGCACCACCCACGAATGAAACTGATCCAAGACCTTCAAGGTTACTTAGTAGTTGATTCTCACCAATGTATAAATCGCCAATTAAAGAGCTTATTTTCTCAAGACCAGAAAGGCTGATCAGTTTTACATTATCACTTATGAGAATCCATCCAATATTTGAACATAGATTATTCATAATACAGAAACCAATCAAATCTGGATTATGCTGTATTCTATATCCTTCA
>DAONEP010000048.1:0-22709 GCA_035403165.1 Bacteroidales bacterium
GCGGCAGAAACCGCATCAGCCGGAAAATGACTAATTTCGGGCCATGGAAAGATTAAGAATTACAGCCGTCAAATATTACAACACGCTTCCTTTTATTTATGGAATTACCCGTTCCGGATTGCTGTCCGGTTTTGACCTGAGCCTGGACGTGCCTTCGGAATGCGCCCGCAAACTCGCCGCCGGTGAAGCCGACCTGGGCCTTATCCCCGTGGGGGCGTTGCCGTCAATCCCTGATTACAGGATCATCAGCGATTTTTGTATCGGCGCCGTCAGCGACGTACAGTCGGTTATTTTACTGACGGATTCGGAATTATCATCCCTTACGAAGATATACCTGGATACCGACAGCCGTACATCGGTCGTACTGGTTAAAGTGCTGGCTGAACGGTTATGGAAGATAAACCCGGCCTGGGAAAGCGCCTCAAACTTCACGGGCGCCCTGAAACCCGGCGAAGGGATCGTGGCTATCGGGGATAAGACTTTTAGTTTGCGGCCAAAATTCCGTTGTTGTTATGACCTGGCCGGCGAATGGATCCGGATGACGGGATTGCCTTTTGTTTTTGCCGTATGGGCTTCGCGCAAGCCTTTAAATGATTCGTTCCTCCGGAGTTTAAACAATGCTCTCGGCTGGGGCGTTGAACATAAGAATGAATCCGTCTCCATCGCTGCCGATCTGATCATCAGCAAGGAAGAGCTCCTCTCCTACCTCGAACAGGCTATTCATTATCCCCTCGACGATCAAAAACGTCAGGGCATGGAATTGTTTCTTTCGATGTTATAAAAAAAATCAGCCGGCTGGCGGCTGATTTAAAATTTGTTGTTTCCTGATCATTTTATCTTTTCACATTCACGCCTTGCTTCTTGGCCATTTCTTCGAGGCGTTTCTGGAAAGAGGTCTTTTTGACCGGTTTGGCTTTATTTTCCTGGATCCGTTTGTGAAGCTTTTCTTCGTCCACAAAACGGCGTATCAGGAACATCTGTGCAAATGTGAAAACGTTGGCCAGCAGGTAGTAATAACTGAGTCCGGCCGAGTAATTGTTGAAGAATCCGAGGAACATGACAGGCATGAGGTACATCATCGCTTTCATGCCGGGCATCTGGTTGGTGGAGCCCATCATGTCGTTGTTGATCTTGGTGTAGATGATGGTGGAGACGGTCATCAGCAGGGTAAAGAGGCTCACATGGTCGCCATAGAACGGAATACTAAACGGCAGGTTATAGATGCTGTCGTAACTGGAAAGGTCGTGAGCCCAAAGGAATGATTGCTGCCGCAGCTCGATGGATGCCGGGAAGAAGCGGAACATGGCCACCAGTATAGGGAATTGCAGCAGCATGGGCACGCACCCCGACATGGGGTTAACGCCCGCTTTTTTATACAAAGCCATGGTTGCCTGCTGTTTTTTCATAGCGTCTTCCTGCTTCGGATACCTGGCGTTTATTTCGTCAACCTCCGGCTTCAGGACACGCATCTTGGCTGATGACATGTAGGTTTTATAAGCAATCGGGAACAGCACAATTTTAAGCATTATGGTCATAATCAGGATGATGATGCCATAATTTAAACCGTATTGCTCCAGCCAGTTAAAAATAAGCACCACCACGTACTTATTAAACCAGGCAATAGGCCTGAAACTCCATCCAAGCGGAATCTGCCGTTCAAGTTTCAGGTCATATTTTTTTAATGTACGGAACTTGTTAGGGCCATAATAGCACTGCATCTTATAATCCTGGTTCTGTCCGGGATCATAAGAAACCAGGAATGCCGTTTTCATATTCTTCAGCAGCCTTCCGTTTACATCCTGATAGGACGTAGTGGCGATATCGGCGCTGTTGAAGGCATCGGATGCTATCATCGCCGCCGAGAAGAACTGTGTTTTAAAGGACACCCACTTGACCGCCGAGGTTATGCTTTCTTTCGAATCCTTTGTTTCTTTCAGGTAATCGAAATCCCCGGTGTTATCCATGAAGTATATGGTCGACTGGTCCCTTTCGGTTTTAAAACCTGCTTCCTGCCGGAGCATATCCGTGCTGACGGAAAGGGCGATATCCCGGGTATTACGGGCTATAATATTCTCCATTCCCACCATCCGGATACGGAATCCGATCATGTATTCATCCTTGTATAGCGTATACAGGTACTCGATATAATGATCGCCGGCGCCCAGGCTATCGGAAGCCGCATTTAACCTGAAAGCGAACTGCACCGAATCCTTGCCGGCAATCGTAAGGGAATCGCCCGGTGTAGCGGTAACGGGCGATGGAACGAAATAGAGGTCGCCGGTATTTATGCTTTTCAGGTCTTCGGTATTAAATTCAAGGTCAAAACGGTTCGAATCGCCCTCAAACAGTATGAGCGGAAGCTTGTTATAAGTTTTATAATTTTTTAATTCAGCCGACCAAATGCGTCCGCCCCGGGCCGACAGTTTCAGTTTCAGCACCTCATTTTCCAGGGTATAAAACTTCTGAACTCCGGTTGAGGCTGAAGCAAAAGTCCCGTACTGATTACTTTTTACCTGAAGATTTTCAAGGGTATCGGGTTTGTTTGGTACGACGACGGCTGCCTTTTCAACAGAATCCTTTTCAGCCAGCAGTTTTGCCTGTGCAATGGAGTCTTTGTACTGAACAAGGGCAATGGAATCAGCTTTGTGTCTTGCTTTTTGGATATCCTCCTGCGAAGGTGACATCCAGATACTATAGCCAATTACCATAGCAAAAATGACAATCAGCCCGATAATATTACTCTTACTCATGAATCAGATTTTCCTTTTAAAGATAAGGGGGCAAAGATAAAGGAATTTCCGATGCCGGATTCCCCTGATTCCTCATTAGCCGGCAAGGAATAAAATCCGCAACAGGAAATCCGGGAAGCCTGTTATTTACTTTGTTTCGGTTTTCTTAAACTGTTCTGCTGCTTTTACAAAACTAACGAAAAGCGGATGGGGATTAGCAACTGTGCTGCGGTATTCGGGATGGAACTGGACGCCGATGAACCAGGGATGATCTTTGAGTTCGATCATCTCCACCAGGTCATTCTGGCGGTTAATGCCAACGGCAAGCATCCCTGCCTTGTTATATTCGTCGAGGTACTTGTTGTTAAACTCGTAGCGGTGACGGTGCCGTTCGGTGATGTCGGCAGTACCGTAGATCTCATAAGATTTTGAGTCTTCCCTGATGGTGCACGGATAAGCGCCCAGCCGCATGGTTCCGCCCTTGTTGCTGATTTTTTTCTGTTCCTCCATGATATCGATCACCGGATACGGAGTCTTAGGGTTCATTTCGGTAGAGTGGGCATCATTCATTTTCAGGACGTTTCGTCCGAATTCCACCACGGCGCATTGCATTCCGAGGCATATTCCCAGGAAAGGTATTTTATTTTCCCGGGCATATCTGATAGCCAGGATTTTTCCTTCTATACCGCGCTCGCCAAAACCGGGAGCCACCAGAATCCCATCCAGGTCTTTCAGCAGGTGTTTAACGGTTCCGCTGTTGATGCTCTCCGAATGGATCATTTTCACCTTTACCTTCAACTGATTGGCGGCGCCGGCATGAACAAATGCCTCGCTTATCGACTTATAGGCATCCTTGAGTTCAACATATTTACCGATCAGCCCAATCTGTACCTCGGCGACCGGATGTTTCAGCCTGAACAGGAATTCTTCCCATCTCGCCAGGTCGGGTTCTTTCCGGATCGGGACCTGCATTTTCTCCAGAACCACCTGGTCAAGCTTTTCGTCGCGCATGAGCAGGGGAACATCGTAGATGGTTTCCGCATCAATCGATTCGATGACGGCTGAAGGGTTCACATTGCAAAACAGGGCTATCTTATTCCGCAGCGATTGCGTGAGATGTTTCTCGGTACGGCAAACAATAATATCAGGCTGCACTCCCGATTCAAGCAAGGTTTTCACCGAATGCTGCGTAGGCTTGGTTTTTAGTTCTCCTGAAGCCGCCAGGTACGGGACCAGCGTCAGATGAATCACGACGCAGCGGTTTCCCATTTCCCATTTCATCTGGCGTACGGCTTCAATATAAGGCAGCGATTCAATATCCCCGACCGTCCCTCCTATTTCAGTAATGACGAAATCATATTTTCCGCTCAGGCCCAGGGTTTGTATACGTGATTTGATCTCGTCGGTGATATGGGGTATCACCTGTACCGTTTCACCCAGGTAATCGCCACGGCGCTCTTTTTCAATGACCGCCTGATAGATGCGGCCGGTTGTTACGTTATTGGCCTGCGATGTCGGAACGTTGGTAAATCTTTCATAATGCCCGAGGTCGAGATCGGTTTCGGCGCCGTCGGTAGTTACGTAACATTCGCCATGTTCATAAGGGTTAAGGGTTCCCGGATCAATATTTATGTAGGGATCCAGTTTTTGTATCGTAACCCTGAAACCGCGGGAAATAAGAAGTTTAGCGAGAGACGAAGAGATTATTCCTTTCCCGAGTGAAGAGGCCACGCCTCCTGTTGTGAAAATATATTTTGGCTCAGACATGATGTTGCTGATTTATTGAATAGTAATGTGTTAAACAGGCCGGTTTAAATCAATTAAAATATTCCTTCCCGGATTATCCGAAAGTTCCGATGCATTCCCAAAAAAATTACATCCAGCGAAATATTTCATACGGAGAGGCGATGCAATCCCGACAGAAGATTAGAGCTAACTCAAAATAAAGCGCTTAACGGCGTTTGTCTCTATCATTGCCCGTTGTAATCCCGGCAGCAAAATTACAAATACCCGCTTGTATTACGAAGGAAAAAAAATTTATTTACGCGATTGAAAAATTATTTTTCTGCGATGATTATCAACCGATAACAGTAACCTTTGAATTGCTGAAGACAAAAAAAACCACCCAAAGGTGGTCCGTTGTGATAAAACCCGGATACCGGTTCTTCTATGCATATTTCACGGCATAATGCATATTTACCGGCACCAGTTCGGTGACCACTGAAAGGATTTGTTCCTTGGTCAGAGGTTTTGAGAGAAACCTGTCCATTCCGGCTTCCAGGCATTTAGCCCTGGTAACTTCATCTGTAAAAGCCGTAACGGCAACAATTGGTGTTGAACGGTCAAAGTGCCTGATACAGGTAGTCGCTTCAATTCCATCCATGCCAGGCATGTCAACATCCATGAGGACCACATCAAAAACACCTGTCCGGCAGGCATCAACGGCTCCGAAACCATCGCTGACAATAGTGTACCGCCAGTCGAAACGTTTCATAAAGAGCGTCATAAGCTGCTGGTTCAAATGGTTATCTTCGGCAATAAGTACATTCATATCTTTTACAAGTAAAACAGGTACAATAGCTGAACAAAGATTTGTAGTGTAATTTAATCCAAAAACCGCTAAATGGTAATACGTTATTAACAAATTTTTTTTCGATGGTTAATAAATTAAATATCAATACAATGAAATGCAATCACAGCAAAATGTGAAAAAGTGTTCAAATAAATATTAAAAAAACCACCTTCCGGTGGTTTTAAAAATAATTCAGGAGCCGGTAAAATGGCCGATTATTGCCCCAGATAAGCCTTTAATAACTTGCTGCGGGAATTATGCTTCAGCCGTCTGATCGCCTTCTCTTTAATTTGCCTGACGCGTTCCCGGGTAAGGTCAAACCTGGCCCCGATTTCTTCGAGGGTAAGGCCATGGGGAATGCCGATGCCGTAATACAGGTTGATCACATCCCGTTCTTTATCGGACAAGGTTGAGAGTGAACGCTGAATTTCCTGGGCAAGCGATTCGCGCATCAGGCCGGCATCCGTATAGGGAGCATCTTCATCAACAAACACATCGATGAATTTTGTCTCTTCATCTTCAGCCAGCGGAGCGTCCATAGAGATGTATTTGGTGGAAATCTTTAACGCTGCATCAATCTTGTATTCAGGGATTTCAAGGGCTGCGGCGATTTCGTCTGCCGACGGCGTACGCTCAAATTTTTGTTCCAGCCGGGAGGTTTCTTTCTTGATCTTATTCAGCGAGCCGACCTGATTCAGGGGCAGCCTCACAATACGGGATTGTTCGGCTAATGCCTGCAGTATGCTTTGCCTGATCCACCACACTGCATAAGAGATGAATTTAAACCCGCGGGTTTCATCAAACCGTTGCGCTGCTTTGATCAATCCGAGGTTACCTTCGTTTATGAGGTCGGGAAGGCTTAACCCCTGGTTTTGATATTGTTTGGCAACCGAAACAACGAACCTCAGGTTTGCCCTGCAAAGCTTATCCAGTGCACGCTCATCGCCGGACCTTATTTTACGGGCAAGTTCCACTTCTTCTTCTGCCGAGATAAGCCCTTCCTTGCCGATATCCTGCAGATACTTATCAAGCGAAGCTGTCTCCCTGTTGGTTATTGATTTCGATATTTTTAGCTGTCTCATGGATGCTGGTAATTGCGGAGATATTTTCAGCCTTGAAATTTTCCGGAATATCTCCCTTGTCTAACGTAAAATTACGGAACTAATTGGCAAAATCCTATTTTTATTGTTTCTTAAATTCAATAAACCTGGGATTTCGCCTGGATTATTTTCAGAGTCCAAACCCATAATAGGCGCGGGTCCGGTTAGGATATATGCCTTCGATGAGTACACCGCCTTTTTTATTTTCGATGGCATTTTCGATGTCTTTGGCCGATTTTACCGGTTGGTTATCAACTTCGGTAATGATGAAGCCAACCTTAATGCCGGCTTCTTTTAATATACCATCCTGAAGAGCAGTAACCTGAACTCCGTTGGAAATGCCCAGCTTTTTTCTCATTTCGGGCGATACTATACCAAAGGAAGCTCCAAGCCTTTCCACATTATCCTGTTCTTCTTTAGCAATAACAGACGTAGTACCTCCTTTGTTCTTGAGGGTAACCTGAAAATCTTTTTCAGAGCCCTCGCGCAGGACCGATACTTTCGCTTTATCACCCGGACGGTATTGGCCGACCTGTTCAAGCAGTTCGGAAGTGCTGTTGACATTAATACCGTCGATAGCCGTGATCACATCTCCTTTTCTGATGCCTGCCTCACTTGCCGAACTATTATCGGTAACATCTGAGATATAAACGCCGCGCAACTGCCTGATATTATTTTCGCCGGCAAATTTGCTGTCGATATCGCGGATACTGACGCCAAGGAAGGCGCGTTGAACCGCACCAAATTCAATCAGGTCGGCAACCACTTTTTTAGCAATATTTACCGGGATCGCAAACGAATATCCTGCATAATAACCCGTTCCGGAAGCGATAGCAGCATTTATTCCTACCAGTTCGCCACGGGTGTTAACAAGGGCTCCCCCACTGTTGCCGCGGTTTACGGCAGCATCGGTCTGTATGTACGATTCTATGGCCGATCCGTCAGGCATGCCAAGTATATCTATGTTCCTGGCCTTGGCGCTCACAATCCCGGCGGTCACCGTTGAAGTAAGATTGAACGGATTTCCAACGGCCAACACCCATTCACCGATTTTCAGGTCATCGGAATTACCGTAAACGATATAGGGAAGATCTTTTTCATCAATCTTAACGACGGCAATGTCGGTAGAAGGATCGGTTCCCAGAATTTTGGCATCAAATTCACGTTTATCATTCAGCACCACGGTAACGGTCGTTGCATCCTGAACTACATGATTATTTGTCACGATATAACCATCAGGGGAAACGATTACGCCCGATCCTGAACCTTCAAGAGGTTGTTGTATGCCGGGCTGACGGTTATTGAAAAAATCATGCAGATCGAAATAATAATCGTAATACGAATTTTTCCGCTCATAGGTCGTCTTGATATGGACAACCGCATGTATCGACATATTGGCGGCTGTTGTAAAGTCCGGCAGCACCGAACCGTCGCCTGACATACTGGCATAAGTTACAGGAATAGGCTGCTGGGGCACGCCCTGCAATTTTTCTGACCTTTTCTGAATTAGCGCATAAGAACCCAGCGAAATGAAACCGCCCAAAATTGCTATCATAAGGTAGCCTGCATACTTTTTCATCTTTTTTCTTTTAGTTAATTGTTCAACAATGTTGTAATTCATTTGTACCTCTGATTGTTCAATCATTTTTGAAAGCAATGTATTAACGCAATATTAGTACCATTCGTTTTATTTGTCATGTTAATATTTGTTAAGAGCAACCAGCCCTGAAACGCCTGATTATTAGCAATAAAAGTCCATTTTATGGCCTGCCCTCATTTTAGTTGATACCCTGTATTCTATTTTATTACTTTTGTTAGGACGGATGTCCGGATTACCGGAACCATTAATAATATGGAGCTACTGCATTTTGATAAATACCAGGGTACCGGCAACGATTTCATTCTTGTTGACGACAGGAAACAACATCGTGATTTTAACGGCAAAACCATTGTAAAACTTTGTGACCGCCGCTTTGGCATCGGTTCCGACGGATTACTGCTTTTACGTGAAAGGCAGGGTTACGATTTTGAAATGCTTTTTTTTAATCCTGATGGCAGCCGGGCGACCTTTTGCGGAAACGGGGCCAGGTGTATCTCAGCATTTGCGGCTTCGTTGGGCGTTATACAGGATGAAGCCTCTTTTCTTGCTCCTGACGGGGCGCACAAAGCATCGGTCCTGAGCCGCAACGGTAATGACAGCCTTGTAAGCATAAGCATGATTGACCCTGTTATTTACCATCATTCCGAAGATTATACCTACCTGAATTCAGGGACGTATCATGTAGTGAAATTTGTTCCCGATCCCGATGCCGTTGAAATCATGAAAGCCGGACCGGAAATAAGGTATGACGGACGTTTTGCACCGGCCGGAACGAATGTGAATTTTGCCAGGATCAATCAGGATTCGGTGTACGTAAGGACTTATGAAAAAGGTGTTGAAGCGGAAACCCTCTCCTGCGGGACGGGCGTTACAGCCACGGCAATTGCTGCTTCGCTCAGAACAGGGAGGACGGATGTGCGGGTGGTGACCAAAGGCGGTGAACTCAGGGTGCATTTTTCAAGAAAAGATAATAATTTTGAAGGTGTTTTCCTGGAAGGCCCTGCGGTGAAAGTATTCTCAGGTTCAATCAATCTCTGACCAACAATGGAAGAGGCTACAATATCAATCAGGGCGCTGGAACCCACGGATATCGACCTGTTATACAAATGGGAGAACGATCCGGAAGTCTGGCATGTCGGGAATACAATTGCCCCGTTGTCCCGCTTTGTGCTGGAACAATACCTTGTAAATTCACATGAAGACATATTCTCTGCCCGCCAGCTCAGGCTGATGATTGAATATAATACAGCCGGCGCGGATGCCGTACCGGTGGGGAGCATCGATCTTTTCGAGTTTGAACCCCTGCACAGGCGGGCCGGAATCGGAATTCTAATAGCCAAAGAGCACCGGCATAAAGGATATGCCCAACAAGCGCTGGAACTCATGCTTTCCTATTGTTACAATACCCTAAGCCTCCACCAGGTTTTCTGTAACATTGAAGCCGATAATACGGAAAGCATCAGGCTGTTTACCAAGCTTGGTTTTGTGCAGTGCGGTTATAAAAAACAATGGCTCTGGCGAAAGCAGGAATGGATTGATGAAATTATGTATCAGCACTTCGATAACCAACCTCTATAGCTCATCTCATCATTGCGATCAAACCTCAACATTATGGTTGACTACTATTCATCATTGCGAAAAAAGGAAAAGAAAAAAGCCCGCAACCGTCGCCTGGTTTTCTGGTTACTCACCCTTCTGCTGCTTGGCGGCGGCACGTTGGCATTCCTGGGATACAGGGCTATCTACAGTTCAAATATCTGGCTGAACGGGCAAAAAGAAGTTTCGATCATTATCCCGACCGGTTCTGACTGGAGCGATGTGAAACAAATACTATATAAAAACGGGACGATCGTTCACCGTGAAACTTTTGAATGGCTTGCGCAATACATGAAATACCCCGGGCATATCAAACCAGGGCACTACCTGCTCAAAGACGGCATGAACAACAGGCAACTGATCACCAAGCTCAGGGCCGGCAAGCAGGATCCGGTAAAGCTCATCTTCAATAACATCAGGACTAAAGAAGACCTGGCCGGGAGAATTGGCGGGCAACTTGAACCCGATTCGCTGAAACTGATTACGATGCTGAACGACACCGCCGTCATCGGTAAATGGGGATTTACACCTTTTACCATCCTCACCATGTTCATTCCCAATACTTATGAAGTCTACTGGAATATTACAGCCGATAAGTTCCTCGAACGGATGCACAAGGAGTACAATTCCTTTTGGAACGAAAACAGACAGAAAAAGTTAACGGAAACAGGACTAACCCGGTTGCAGGCAATGACAATGGCTTCGATCGTTGAAAAAGAAACCAATATGAATGCTGAGAAGCCGGATATTGCAGGCGTTTATATGAACAGGCTGAAACAGGGCTGGCTGTTGCAAGCCGACCCGACGCTGGTTTTTGCTTTGGGAGATTTCACCATCAAACGGGTATTGAATGTTTATAAAAAGATCAATTCGCCATACAACACCTACCTTTACATCGGTTTGCCTCCCGGACCAATCTGTATGCCTTCCATTTCATCCATCGATGCGGTCCTGAACTATTCCCATCATAATTACATGTATTTCTGCGCCAGGGAAGATTTTTCGGGATACCATACTTTCGCCGTTACCCAGCAGCAGCATGAAGTCAATGCTGCACGTTACCAACAGGCTCTTGATAAACAAGGCATTTTGAAATAAACGCTGGCAAGATGGCAATAAGCGGGAATTTTTCATTTCGGTTCATGGCTTTGGTATTCCTGCTTGTTGTTATGAAACCCGGATATTGCCTCACAGAAAAGGATACGGTTTCGTCATCCGGTTCAATTAATAAAAAAAGGCTTACTGGGGTATTAACCGGCGGCACGCTGGTGTACGCCACCGGAATGATTGCCCTGTACGGAAGCTGGTACAGAAACTACGAGCAATCCCCGTTTCATTTTTTTGACGATAGCCGCGAATGGCTTCAGGTGGATAAGACAGGTCATTTAACAACCTCCTATTATGTGGGATACCTGGGATACCAATCGTTCCGGTATACCGGCATGGATGAAAAGAGATCTGCGTTGCTGGGAGGATTAACTTCATGGCTTTCCATGGCAACCATCGAAGTTTTTGATGGTTTTTCAGAACAATGGGGCGCTTCAGTCACTGATTTGTGTGCAAATACCCTAGGGAGCGCCCTTTTTACCAGTCAGCAAATTGTGTGGCATGAGCAGCGCATCCTTGTGAAATGGTCGTATCACCCTACCAAATTCCCGGATTACCGTCCTGATCTGCTTGGTGATAATTTCGCAGGGAAAATGCTGAAGGATTACAACGGCCATACGTATTGGTTATCGGTTAACCTGAAATCGTTTTTAGATAAAAATTCAGGTTTCCCCGCCTGGCTTAATTTTGCGTTCGGATACGGGGCTGAAGGAATGACAGGCGCAGCCGTCAATTCCTCGGTGTACAACGGGAAAGCAATTCCGCATTTTGAAAGGCAAAGACAGTATTATTTCGGTCCCGATATAGACCTTACCCGGATAAGAACGCGATCAAAAGTATTAAATGCGCTGTGTAAATCCGTCGGATTTATCCGGTTACCTTTGCCGGCCGTTGAATTCAGTAAAAGCGGGATATGTTTTCATCCGCTGTATTTCTGATATTTCCTAATTTTGTCAAAAAGAACCTTCGCCATGAAAAATATTCATATCTTATTCATAATAAGCGCTTTGTTTATACTTGTTTCATGTAAATCTGCCCGCGAACGCTCCCTGAATTATATTAAGGAAGGAAATGCCCTGGAACGCATTTCGGAATTTGCCAAGGCACAGGAGAAATACCAGCAAGCAATTGATGCCGAACCCGGAAATGCCAGTGCATGGTTTTTCATGGGGAACGTGAAACGGAACCAGGGAATGACCAAAGAATCAATCACTTATTATAATAAGGCGATCGAACTTGACAGCACATTTGCAGATGCTTATGCCAATCGCGGCGATGCGAAATTCTCGCTGAAGGACCGGGATGGTTCCTGTAAGGATTACCTGAAAGCTGAAGAACTTGGCAAGGAGAATATGGATGAAAAGACCAAATGGTGCAGATAGCCTGTTGTACCGGTCAGCATTTACCTGTTTTTAGTCATTGTACTCGCGGTTATGTTCGGCCAGCATTTTCTCAAGCTCGGTGGAAATACTGAAAATATATGCGCGCTGGGCATCGGATAGCCGTGTAGAACTGCGCGCCCACGAAACAATTTTATCAGTCTGGTAAAAAACGGGCGATTCACAAGCCCACAGATACTGTTTTACTTCAGCCATTACAGGCGCCTGGGCGGGCATACGTCCCCTGAAGACGCAGGCGGCAATCCTGTGAAGGTATCTCAGCAATGCCGTGGTATCTTTTGAGGCAGTGTACTGGACTACTTCGGCCACTACCCGGTTAAATTCGTCTTCACGGTTTGCGATGATACAAAGTTCCAGCCTGGCCAGAAATTCTGCGGTCGAAATATCCTTCTTTAACGGTGAAACGCCCGGTTTTTGTTCCGTGGCTGTTTCAGCCGGTGTTTCGTCACCGACGGGATTTTTCTCCTGTTGCAGTCCCTGATCTGGAACAGCAACATTGCGGTTTTCCCGTGATTGAGCATAAAGCTTTAAAGTTTGAATTTCGCTGAATAACGTTCGCATTTCTTTCCTCAAGCGACGGTTTTCACGCAGGAACGATAACGGAACAAAAATTGAAACCATGAGGGCCACCAGTCCGGCGAAACCTGCAAATATTGCCAGCAAAACATCCAAAGCAGAGAATTTCTCCTCAAAAAATGGTTTCCTGAGGAAAGAAAGCATCGTACTTTTCTGGCTTTCAGCCTGTTGATTGACCAGTGTTATACTGTCCATCCTGTTTTGCATGGCCGAAAGCGAACCATTCAGGTTCAATATCACAGAATCCTGCAGATTCAGCCTGTCTTCGAGGGTGCGGTTATCCGGCGTCTGCGCCATGGAAGGGGTTTGTGCAACGCAGGTTGCGGCGAAAACAGTCGTTATAATAATCAAACATACTCCGGGCAGGGATAGTTTCATGACAGAAATATATTGTTTAACTCACAGTAAACTTACACATTAAAACGAATATTCAGTATATCTCCATCCCCGATGACATAATTTTTCCCTTCAATGGATAGTTTTCCGGCATCGCGGCAGGCATGTTCCGATTTGTACAGGATAAAATCGCTGTATTTCATCACTTCGGCACGGATAAACCCGCGTTCCAGGTCGCTATGGATCACCCCGGCAGCCTGAGGCGCCGTCATACCTTTGTGGATTGTCCAGGCCCTGACTTCTTTCGGTCCGGCGGTAAAAAACGACTGGAGGTTGAGCAGCCTGTAAGCTGCCTGCACCACTTTATTAACGCCTGGTTGTGAAAGTCCGGCATCCTCCAGGAATGCCTTCCTGTCGTCAGAATTGTCAAGTTCCGCAATTTCGGCTTCAAGTTCGGCTGCCAGCCAAAGCACTTCTGCATTTTCATCCCTGAGGGAATTCCTGAATTCCTCAACATAGCTGTTCCCGTTAACAGCCGAGCCATCATCAACGTTACAAACGTATATGACCGGTTTATCAGTGATGAGGCTCAGTTCGGAGATATACCGGCGGTCTTCGTCCTGGACAGGGGCTGTGCGGGCGGGTTTGAAATCTTCGAGGTGCTTTTTATATACCTGCAATACTTCCATGATTTTGCGGGCTTCCTTATCCCCTACTTTCAGGAGTTTATCGGTACGCTGGATTTTTCGTTCGATAAGGTTCAGGTCGCGGATACATAATTCAAGGTCGACGATTTCCTTGTCACGGACAGGGTTTACCGACCCTTCGATGTGCGGGACCGTATCGCTGTCGAAGCACCGGATAACATGGATGAGCGCATCTGTTTGCTGAATATCGGCCAGAAAACGGCTTGCCCCGCTGTCGGCCTGACCGGAACCTTTGCTTAGGCCGGGAATATCTACCAGGTCAACAGTAGCATGGACAATACGCGCCGAATGAATAAGCTTATCTATCTCAAAAAGACGTTCGTCGGGTACATCAATCTGACCAATATTGGCCTTTTGAATTCCCGGCTGATTTTGCACTTTGGTATTGGCAACACAATTAAAAAGAGTAGTTTTCCCTGTATTTGACAGTCCTATAATGCCACATTTTAATCCCATATTCCTGTTTACTTAATTATGTAGCAAATATAGGGCAATTGGCCGCGGTTTCAAACTAATCGATAATTTACACGGTCATGGATTTTGTCCCGGGAAACCGGCACCGGATTACTGCAATTTATGGCTGTATCTGCTCCAAACCGTAATGGCACTTAGCCAGCTTAAAAATCACCCCCTGCCATCGATGGACAAGACCGCGCCATAACATATTGCCGGTTTTGTTCCCCTTCAGTACAGAAGCCGGATGCCATATTCCTCCTGAATGTATTTAAAGTACCAGAACAATTTCCTGTTCACCTCGATGCCATAATCAATGTTATAATCATAGTTGAGGTGTTCATCGATGATATTCCGGTGCTTCCCGAGGATGAAGTAATCGTTCCAGTTCATAACGCCTATTCTGTTATAGGAACGGTATGTCTGGTTATCGCGGTCCATGGCGCGGGTGTAATGGGTTTGGTACCAATAGTCGAACTGAGAATCCATAATAGTGATTTCGTATTCAGTGCTGTCGGTACTGTTTTGCTCTTTCAGTCCGGTGTTCCCGGTAGTTTTTTGCTGCGCGGAGCATGCTGCGGGAATCAGCAGTATGGCTGCAATTACCAAATGGATTTTCATGGCTTTTTTCGTTTCAAACAGTTGAAATGCCGCAATTTATGTACCATTTGAATCAAATATACACGATAATCGCATCATTGTTACGATATCTTCAGGTTAAAATTCCGAAACCGTGATCCGGATATCGCTGTTTCTTGCTTTGTCGTCGCTGCATGATATTTTTATCTTTCCCGGTTCAGGAGTAAAAAACACCTTTTCGGATGGGGCAGCCTGCTTATAGAATTTATCGTTGATATACCAGTAAACCTTGTTTACATCAGCCCCGGCAGCGCATGTAAGCAACAGTTGCTGTTTTGAGCCGTCATAAATAATGTATTCCTTGCCGTCGGTGAGGGAAGTTATCAAAGGGCCTTCCTGCCTGAATACTTTTGTGCAGGCGGGGTTATGGGGCGGAATTTTCAGGTATGGAATGTGTTCCTGTTCATAAAAAGCGATAAGCGTCGGAGGCAGGTCAGGATATAAAGCCGTGCGATAGCCGGTTGGCGGCAGGCAGTCGCGGCAATAAGAAACGGCACCCTGCTCATCGGTAAAAACGGTTCTGAGGTGGGTGCATTTCCGGTTTGGTGAAACGCCCGGGATATAATCTTCCATCACCATGTTGGTACAGAAATCGGATGGCGGCAAACCGGATTCGGCGCAAACAAGACGGAAATCTATCTTTGCCGGTTTCCTGAACCATGTTGATGATTTGTTATACGTCAACACTGTAAACACTTTAAAGAGGACAGGCGCGGCAAAATCGCTGCCTGCCAGTTCAGGGACGCCTTCCCCGTCAAAATTTCCCACCCATACGCCTACCGTATATTCAGGGTTGTAGCCTATGCTCCAGGCATCGCGGCGGCCGTATGAAGTCCCTGTTTTCCAGGCTATATGCGGCAGGTGCACTGCATTGTCGAAATTGGTGGGAAGATCGGGACGTTTCAGTCCGGTCAGGATTTCGGTCACCATCCATGCCGCTTCAGGACTGACAAGGGTATCGACATGGCCGGAAATTTCCGATTTGCTGAAACGTAACGGGAAATTTATTCCCTGATTGGCAAAGGAAGAAAACAACCGTGACATTTCGAGCAGGCTAACGCCACAACCTCCCAAAACTACGGATAAACCCAGTGATTTCCGTTTCTTTTCTATCCAGTGAAAGCCTGCCCGTGCAAGTTCGCTGTTGAAGAAATCCGCTCCCATCCGGTTGGCCAGTTCAACGGCAGGAACATTTAACGAGAGCGCCAGCGCATCCCCGGCTGTCAGCAATCCCCGGAAAGTCTGGTCGAAATTCTGCGGCCTGTAACCATTAAAGTTCATCGGGATATCGGTGAGCATGGTTTTCGCTGTAATAAGCCCCCGGTCGATTGCCAGTGCATAGAGGAACGGTTTCAGCGCGCTTCCCGGCGAACGCAGGGCTGCAACACCATCAACCTGGCCGCTGAACATAGTTTCGCTGAAGCCGGCCGAACCGGCATAGGCCAGGATGCCATGCGACCTGTTATCGACAACCACAACGGCGGCATTGGTAATACCCAGTGAACGACAGGGATTGATTTCCGTTCTTAAAATCTCTTCAACGTTCGACTGCAACTGCCTGTCGATATAGGTATAAACGGTTGTTCCATAGCCTGCTGCATTATGCAACCTGATGGAAAGGTGCGGCAAATCTTTGGGCGCTTCCCTTCGGAATGCCGATAATGGTTCCGAAAGCGCATCCGACAGTTCACCCTGTTTAAACAGCCCTTTCCCTGAAAGCCTGCGAAGCCATTTATTTCTTTCACCGACAATCCTTTCGTTATGGATGCCCAGCCTGAGATTATAGGGATTGTTAGGGATAACGGCGAGCGTCACTATCTGTGCCTGACTAAGCGCCTGCGGCTCCTGTCCGAAATAAAGGAAAGATGCCGCGCGGACGCCTTCAATGTTTCCGCCGTAAGGCAACAGGTTGATGTAGAGCTTGAGAATTTCGTCCTTCGACAGGTGGAATTCAAGTTGCAACGCCCTGAACATCTCGATGATCTTATTGAAATAGGTTCTTTTTCGCGGTTCCAGCAAACGCACAACCTGCATGGTGATCGTGCTTGCGCCCGAAAATCGTTCTCCTTTCGAGATGTTTTGCCACAAGGCCCTTGCCACCGAAACCGGGTTAATACCGGGATGCCACCTGAACCAGCGGTCTTCTTTCATTATCAGCGTCCTGATGAACAGCGGGTTTACATCCTCAGGTGAAGTTTCCATCCGCCATTTATCATCACTCGTAAGGAAAGAATGAAGGAGCGTACTGTCGTTGGCCAGAATCTGACAGGAATATTCAACCGAGGTTTTGACCGGGAAGATTGCATCAATAATGACAAACAAAATAAAAGCAGCCAGGATCGCCCGCAATGTTAACCGCGCCCATCGGGGAACGGCTGATAAATACCGCCGGTACAAATTCCTCATCCCGGTCCCTTTTTTTAAACCATCGGCCACCTTTTCTCAATGATCAGGTTATAAAGTATTTTTCAATTCTTTCTGCCGGTTAAACCGAAATAGTCACCGAACCATTGCCAATGCCGTTGATCTTGCCGACGATACGAGCTTCAGGACAGTAATTGCCATGCAATTTGGTCAGCAAGTCTTCCGACTGATTTTCAGGCACGGTAAATAATAATCCACCGGAGGTTTGGGCATCACAGATCATATACCGTTCAACCAGGGAGAGTTCTTCATCCCAGTTTATATATGCAGAATAAAAATCGTAATTGCCGCGGGTTCCGCCGGGGATGGCATCCAACCCGGCATATTTCCGGACATTGGGCATAAAAGGCATATCCGAAAAATGCACTTCAGCTTCTACCCCGCTTCCGCGGGTTATTTCGGTCAGGTGGCCGGCCAGCCCGAAGCCTGTAACGTCGGTGCAGGCGTGAACATCAAATTCCCGTATGGTTTCCGAAGCCTGCCTGTTTAGTGTTGTCATCCATTTTACGGCTACAGCCAGATCGCTACTGTCGGCGATACCTTTTCGCAGCGCAGTAGAGATTATTCCAGTGCCTAATGGTTTTGTAAGGATAATTACATCTCCCGGCAGCGCATGATTATTGGCTAAAATCCTGGCCGGATGTACAATCCCGGTCACCGTCATTCCGAATTTCGGCTCGTTATCGTCGATACTGTGTCCGCCGATAACCGCAATTCCGGCTTCAGCCGCTTTATCGGAAGCTCCTTTCAGAATCTGCTCCAGAATATCCGGAGATAGTGTCTTACAGGGAAAGGCCACCACATTCAGGGCAAAAAGAGGCGTGGCGCCCATGGCGTAAATGTCGCTGATGGCGTTGGTTGCAGCAATGGCTCCAAAATCGTAAGGATTGTCGACAATTGGAGTGAAAAAATCAATTGTCTGAACCACAGCCTGTTCGTCATTTATACGGTATACGGCAGCATCGTCGCTGCTCCCGGTTCCAACCAGGATTTTCTCGTCCGAAGGCACAGGCAGCGACTTAAGTATTTTTTCGAGGTATTGGGGGCGCATTTTACACCCGCAACCCATTCCGTGCGAGAAATGAGTGAGTTTCACAGGTTCTTCTGAAGGCATGTTATAACAATTTATTAGTTTGTGCAGTTTCTAAAACAATGGCGGCATTAATTTCAGGATCGTCACCCTGAAGCTGAATATCGACTACGTTTTTCACCGGATGCCTTTCCAGCCCCAAAGCGTAAAGTTTATCATAATATTCAAGTGTAATTTCAGCCACTTTCTCAAAATCTTTGATCCCGAGGGCCGATACAGCTTCCCTGAAAGCTAATGTCCCCATTCTCAGCCTGATGCGCAGCAAGGCATCTTCAAGCTGTGCGGCAGGAAATGATGCATATTCAGCAACAATTCTTCTGACGCGTATTTTAAATGGCAGGTTGATGCGTAACATGTTGCTGCCGTTCATCTTGGCATAAAAAGGGTCCGGTAAAAAAACTGCGCCGATGCTGTTACTTTCATGTTCTATCCATACCGGTTCTTTATCGTCAATTGCATCCCATAAGGCATACAAGTCGTTTTCAAATTGTTCGGTGGTCGGCTGGCCTTCCAAACCGAGGTGCCCGAATGATGAACCTTTATGACAGGCAAGCGCTTCGAGGTCTATCACCTGGCGGTTCATGGAAGCAAGGGCGCCTAAAATTTCTGTTTTCCCGCATCCGGTCATGCCTCCCAACAGGATAGTATTGCAGGGCCTGCTAAATTCCTGCCTGATATAATGCCGGTAAGCTTTGTATCCTCCCCGCAGTAACCCGGCTTTATATCCGTTTTCGGTATAAAAACCGGCTAAACTTTCGCTTCGCATACCGCCGCGCCAGCAGTGGATCAACAGTTGCTTCGCGGGGGCAATTTCAGAAGCTGCTTTGAGGAAAGAATCAAATTTAGGCTCAACGATTGTATATCCCAGATTTTTTGCTTCCACACAACCTGTTTTCACATAAGTTGTCCCAACCCTGGCCCGCTCGTCATCATTAAAAAGGGGAACATTGAACGCCCCGTGAATGTGTCCCTGCCTGAATTCAGCCGGGGAACGCACATCAATTACAGGGATTTTGGCTGCCTGTTTCAGGAATTGGTCAGGATTCAGGAGGTAAGGCATTATCAGAGTAGTTTAAATTTACAGAAGTCCGGAGTTTGCAGTCAGAAGCAATAAAAAAAACAGATCCGCTTTTGTATTCGCGTTGCATCCGTATTAGAAGCCGGCAGGCAGCAGATCAAACGAATAACCACGGATCGTACTTTGTTCAGGATGCGATGGGTTTAAACTTCTTCCACAACTACTCCGTCATCAATGTAAACGAGCAGGCTTTTCACGTTGTCATGCCCCATTTCCCGAAGGGCTTCAGCGTATTCGTGCAGTTGCCCGGCATGATGGGGTGAACGCATTCCCGTTTTATAATCAATGATGACAATTTCGTTATCAGCAGTTATCACCCTGTCGGGACGCAGCACATTTCCTCCCGGCAAAATTATCTCAGCTTCCGTTTTAAAACCAGTAAAAGCTCCAAAAAAGATTTTCAAATCCGGATGGGTAACCACCGAATATAATTTCTGCTGTAATTCAGCTTCTTTTTCCAAACCCAGCAAACCCTGATCCACCAATCCGGATGTTACCTGGTTAATATCGGCAATGCTCCCGGTCATGGCAAGGGCCTTATGGACAATGTTTCCCCAGGCTTCACGGCTTTCGGCGGTACAGGCATCCCAGGAGGACGGCGCCCGGCCCGAAATTCTGATCCGGTCCTGCCAGGGTACCGAAATCCAGTTTCCGGTTATCGGCCGAACCTTGCTGTTATCCTTCTCTGCCGTTATAATCGGATTGTCACTCCCAAACCCACACCGGTTTGATTCTCTGAAACAGTCACCCTCGCCGAGTGAAGCTATAAACCTGTTGATCAGTCCCTGAACTGAATTATCTTCATCTTTTGCTTCAACATCTTTGGTCAGGATATACAGGCGGTCGACGGGGCGGGTCATCGCCACATACATCAGGTTAACCGTGTCGAGCCATGTTTTTTCTCTTTCTTCAAGGAATGCATCTTCATAACCGACCGTTGCAAGGCTTTCGCCGGTTGTCAGCAATGCTGCCGGTAAACCTGGAAGTTCCTTATTTTCTGTTTTTACCCATAATTTCTTTCGTCCGTATTTTGCATCGGAGGCTGCAAAACTGTAAATCACTACTGGAAATTCCAACCCTTTGGCCTTGTGTATGGTCATAATGCGCACGGCATCAGCGCCTTCGGGGACAACTATGGAGAGCTTATCACATTTTTCGTCCCAGGCTTTCACGACGTCGGCTGGCTGCAGGGTATCGGTACCGGCCAGTTTATTGACGAAATCGAGAAAAAACTGCATATATGGATTCGTCTCTCCGGCATTCAGCCCGAAAATCCTGATCAACTCTTCCGCCTGGTCGTAAACGGTTAACGACAGGAGTTTGGATGGCGAAAAAGCGAAACCTTCGGCCTGAAGGAACTTCACGATCCCTGTTTGGGCACAGCGGCTGAAAGCAGCATCGCGTTCTCCTCCGATCTTTTGCAGTTCGAATAAAAAATTGCAGACCGCGATGGCATGTATCGTATTTCCCGGTTCAACCAGCCACCGGAAAGCGGAAACCAGCAGGTTTACTTCAGGTGAGGCTTTAAGCAATAATGATTCACTGGATATTACGTTAATGCCTTTACTGGTGAGATGTTGTGCAATCCGGCTCCCGTTTTCGTTTTTTGCGGCAAGAATCATGATATCCTGCTTCCGGTAACCGGCCTCGTCAGTCAGGTACCAGACCAGTTCTTCGATCCGGTTAAGATTGGCATTGATAAAATTCTCATTTTGTTTATCATACCATTCCACCGAAACAAAACCCTGATCCTCCGAAGGATTGAACTTTTGTTCCAATCCCTTATAAATTTCCTTTATCCGGCCCGGCATCCGATCGGCTACGAAACGAAAAAACCGGTTATTAAAGTTAACGACTGCTGGTTTTGAGCGGAAATTCCTCTCCAGGATCGTTGTGGCGCCATTCTCGTTCAGGGCATTTCCGGCTTCGCCAAACACCTCTTTTTCAAAATGGCCGGGCAGATCAGGCAGAACCCTGAACTGGTCAACCTGGCCGTTCCTGAAACGGTAAATTGCCTGCTTACCGTCGCCGACCACCAGGTTTATATTTCCGCCGGAAAGCGAATTGGCAATCAACGGCAGCAGGTTTTTCCACTGGAGTTCAGAAGTATCCTGGAATTCATCGATCAGGTAATGCCGGAACCGTTCGCCGATGCGTTCATAAATGAAGGGAACCGGCTCCCGGATGATAATATCGGTGATGAGCTTATTAAATTCGGAGATAAAAAGCAGGTTTTTATCTCTTTTCACACCTTCGAGTTCTTTCTCTATTTCGCCCAGTACTGCCACCTGATAGAGAACATTGCCTACCATCTTCAGCAGGAAATAAGTTGGCCCCTGTTGCTGTAAGCGGTTAAAAATCAGCAAATACTGTTCTTTCAGCCGGCTGCTTATCGCATCCACGGCGCGTTGAATGTCAGGGGCTGTACCCTTTGAATACCACCAGTCTTCTTCGATGGTTTTCCTGACATATTTATTCTCCTCAAGTGTAAATTCCTTTCTGGCTGTTTTGCTGAAAAACCCCGCTATCCCGTTATTTTTCTGGTAAAGCCATTCCGGCTGAACGCCGTTTTCCTTCATCAGGGTTAACGCCGATGCGGCATAGCCGGCCAGTTCGTCTTCGAAGGCTTTAGTGAAATGTTTGATGGAAACGGTAAGTTCGTGGTATTTCTCAAGGGGAACGTTGCTCAACTGCTTTACCGGGCCATAACTTTCCTCCCTGAACAGCTCTTTGGCAATCTCTTTCAAATCATTTTCGATGCGCCAGTCCTTTTCGTCTTCGGCTTTAGATTCGGTAAATTCAACCAGGACCCGGGTAATCTCATCATCAAGCCCTGCCCTGCTCAGCAACCGGTCAATCGCTTCGGTCAGAATCCTTTCCTGGTCGGTTTCAATGGCAAAGTCAACCGGCAGGTAAAGGTCGTGGGCAAAGGTGCGGATGATTTTTGTCACAAAGCTATCAATGGTGCTGATAGTGAAATTATCGTAATCGTGCAGCAGGAACCTCAGCTCTTCACCAGCGCGTCGGGTTATTTCCGATGCTTCAAGGGAAGTTTCTTTAACCAGGTCGGGGAGCATGAATTTCACGGTGCTGGTTTGGGCAAACTTCAGCGGATCGGAAAGATGGATAAGGCCGTTTACCACCCTTTGCTTCATCTCGTTTGCAGCTTTGTTGGTAAAAGTGATGGCCAGGATATACCTGAAATAGCCTTTTTCCCTGAGCGCCAGCGAAAGGTACCTGAGCACCAGCGTGTAGGTTTTGCCGGAACCGGCCGAAGATTTATAGATTTCGAAATTTTTCAT
>DAONEP010000049.1:0-22387 GCA_035403165.1 Bacteroidales bacterium
TGAGCCTTTGAGGAGAGTTGAACTCCTGACCCCTTCCTTACCAAGGAAGTGCTCTACCACTGAGCTACAAAGGCTTTTAAGTTTTGCCGCCGGCGAGTAAAGGAGTATTTCTGCAAAAGTTATAGTTCCTTTAATATATAACGGAGGTCACTTTGAGCGGAAGACGGGGCTCGAACCCGCCACCTATAGCTTGGAAGGCTATCGCTCTACCAAATGAGCTACTTCCGCTTTGCAATGTTGTGGGGAGAGGAGGATTCGAACCTCCGAAGGCTCAGCCAACAGATTTACAGTCTGCCCCATTTGACCGCTCTGGTATCTCCCCATTAATTCTTATTTCGAAGAACGTGAGCCGATGGAGGGACTCGAACCCCCGACCAGCTGATTACAAATCAGCTGCTCTACCAGCTGAGCTACATCGGCATATGGCGGACAGCCGCCGAAGTATCTGTTACGTAATCCCTCTTAGCTGTCAATTCCTTTATTATCAATAAAAGGCAACTCTTTATCCAAAAAAATGCAGCCCTTTTTGAAAAGGACTGCAAAAATAGGCATTTAATTTAAACGTACAAACAGGATTTGATTTTTTTTTATTATTCCCCACGCATTTTTTCCTTATGACGGGTTAATTGACGTTTTAATGCTTCTATGGCTGTATCGGTTGCTTCTTCAAACGACTTACTTTGTTTCTTGGCAAACAGATCATTACCACGCACGACCAATTTTATTTCGGCCACCTTGTTCTCAACGGGTTCGGTCTTTTCAAGCCGGAGTGTCACCTCGCTGCTCACAATGCCATCGTACAGTCCTGTCAGCTTTTCCACCTTGTCGGTGATGAACTGATCGAGTTTTTTATCAGTCTTGAAATGTACAGCATTGATGTTTACTTGCATAATTCCTCCTTTTTTATGCCCTTGGATGGGACTGGTTATATACTGATTTGAGTTTTTCTATAGTGTTGTGAGTATATACCTGCGTAGCGGCCAGGTTTGCATGACCAAGAATTTCTTTGATGGCATTCAGATCGGCTCCTTCGTTTAGCATTTGCGTAGCAAAAGTATGCCTGAGCACATGCGGACTTAATTTTTCGAGGGAAGACACGCCCGAGAGATATTGGTGAACAAGATCATAAACCAGCCGCTGGTAGACGGGTTTCCCCTTCTTTGTGATAAACAGATGGTCGCTGCTTTTGTCGGATTGTTCTTTCAGAAAAATTTTGCCCCTCTCCTTTATATATATTTCCAATTGGTCGCAAAGGTAACCGCCTGCCGGAATAATTCTTTCCTTATTCCTCTTGCCGGTCACTTTGATGGTTTGCTTTGATAGGTCTAAAGAATTGATCCTGAGTTCACATAATTCGGATAGCCGCATCCCGGTCGTGTAAAAAAGAATCAGGATCATCCTGTCACGGGTACCCTCAAAACCACCTGAGAATCCCTGCCGGGAGAATAATTTCTCCATAGGTTCCTTTTCAAGAAATACGGGAAGGCCTTTCGAAGACTTCGGCGATATCACTTTCGCCATCGGATTTTCATGAATAAATCCCTGGCGCAGACAAAACCGGTAAAAGGACTTCAGGGTGGACAATTTCCGGTTTACCGAACGGGGTGTGATTCCCTTTGACAGAAGATCGACCAGCCATGAACGGATCATGGAGTGGCCGGCAATTGAAATATCGGATTGGCTGTATCGTTCCTGCATAAACCCGGCAAATTGTTGCAGGTCATGCTGGTATGCCGTGATGGTGTGGGTTGAGAACCGCTTCTCGTACCTTATATATTCAATAAACTTCTCTTTCAACATTCAAAAAACAACAACAGGAAGTAAACCCGGCTTTCTCAAGTCTTTTCTTTTGCTAACGCTAAAATTAAGACTTTATTTTGAGAAAAGCAAGACTTACTTCCTGCTCAACGGAAAAAATTCCGACGATTATTTTTCTTCCTGCTGCTGAAGTTGCTGAACGTAAATAGCGTGCAGGACTTCTTCGCGCCTCTTGATGGAGGGTTTGGTGAATTTCTGCCTTTCACGCAGCTCTTTTACGACGCCGGTTTTTTCAAATTTGCGTTTCAGTTTCTTCAGGGCGCGGTCAATGCTCTCGCCTTCTTTTACAGGAACAATAATCATAGCGAATACGCTTCCTTTCGTTAAGGGTGAATAGATTAATGATTTAAGGGGTGCAAAATTAATTAATTTTTCATGACCCGCAAATATTTTTCCTTGATTTCCCGGGAATTATTATTTTTGCACCGTTGAACTGCGTTGTTAGCTCAGTTGGTTCAGAGCATCGCCTTGACAGGGCGGGGGTCACTGGTTCGAGTCCAGTACAACGCACTTAAAAGCCTGCCATGCAGGCTTTTTCTATTATATCCTGAAAGGATTCTGCACCTTTTCTGTTTTTCCATCAGGATAATACACGAGCAATTCAGGTGCATTCAGCAACTTGCTGATCTTTTCGGGCGTAGTCAGCGATTTCACATAGCCGATCCGCAGAACCGGCCCGTCATCCGTAAAAAGAATGCTGAACCGTACAATACCGCTATCATTCGAAGCATGCGAAATCAGGTAGGGAATCCATTCCTGCGACTCCGGATCCGTCGCCTGGTCAAAAGCCGCTTCCCATTGCCCGATTTGCCCGGCTTTATATTTTTCGAAGAAATTGAAGGTGACATCCGTTTCCTCATAGAAGAGCCTGAGAAATGCTGAAACCGGGAGTGTATCCGGTTTTATGCCTTTCATGATAACCGGTTCAAAATTCAGTCTTTGTACAACTTTATCTTTACCTTCACCGATCACAAGTTCTTTTTGCTGTATCGCCTTTATGATTTTTCGCTCATCGGTTACTTTGTCATCATAATAAACAGTGGCTTTTACCGGTTCCCCGAAATGAGTCTGCAAAGCAAGGATCCCGTCCTGTTGCCTCAGCAGTTCAGTAAGGTAATACTGGTCATTCGGATCAAAGCAATGATTAATCCCGACCGAAAAGGAGCCAACGGACCTTTGCCCGATTGACGGCAACAGGAAGAATTCACTTACCGGGGAAAAGATGGCTTCCTTTATTCCTTCTTCCGAAATAACCGATTTGTCATATAATACCTTTACCCGGTGATGCCTGACAAAAGCAGATACGCCCAAAACGCCCGGTACTTCTTTCATCTGGTTGGCAAATGCCCGCGAACTGCCAAAGCATTTAATGCTTTCCAGGCCTTCCATTTCAAAGGCTGACGCCGACTTCATCTGTTCCTCACTGCCCCACTTTTCGTTAATGGTTGGTATTTCAAACCTGTTCGATATCACGAGGGCTGCTGCAATCATAAGAACCGTCACAACGGCCGGGATCCAGCGGGGCCATTTTTTATTGATGGAAAGTGCGCCCTGTACCGGACATTTTGCGATGCAATCGGTACAAAGATGACAATCGATATGCTGAACTTTTTCTGCCTCAGAAATACTTATCCCCATAGGGCAGTTTTTATTGCAAATCTTACACCTGGTGCATTTTTCAGCATCCCGGACAATCCGCAGGGGCGGGAAAACCAGAAAGCGTAAGGTAACAGCTTCAAGAAGGAAACCTGTCAGGCAAATACCTCCCAACAACCAAATCCAATGAATGGCCCCGCCAAAAATAACATTCAGGATCACCCATAACAAAACCAGGGCTGCTGCCGGCAAAGCATACACGGCTATATTGGTAACAGCGCCTAACGGACAGATGTATTTACACCAAAACTGTCGGATGAAAAAGGAACCGGCAACAACCAGCAACAACGCAGGAATTGCATACCGGATAACGACATCGCTGCCGAAACCCGATACCAGGGCAAAATACGGATCAAACGATTTGCAGAAAAGTTCACTGCTCGTTACCGAAAAATAAACGGTAATAAAAAGCAACGCATATTTAAAAATTCTCAGGATTCTATCAGCAAGTCCCTTTACCGTAATATGAACTTTTACTTTTCTTCCCAGACTGCCAAACCACTCGGTGATGGTTCCAACCGGACAGATATTGCTGCAGAATAACTTGGCAAACAAAATGACAGCAATAAAAAGCGCCAGGCCAAGGCCTATCTGAACGGTCGTCATGGAACATGCCAGCGAGCCTGAGTAAAGGTAGCTCATAAGCGCCTGTATCCCTCCAAACGGACAATACGCTTCGAAATCCGCCAGATAATTTTTATCGAACAAGGGCCTTACCAGCATGTAAACCAGAAGGATAAGGATAATCCATTGCAGTGTCCGGCGTATGTAGTTTATACGCCCGGCTTTTTTCAATCCCATGATTTTAATTGTTTATGAATGAAAATTTTGCCCGAAATTAAACAAAGTAGGCTCAAAGCCCCGTTATTCCTTCAATTTAGAACCAATCCAAATTCAATAAGCGTTTTATAGTTCTCAACATTTACACCTGATTTTAATGAAAGTACCGGCGGTTTTCTCACATCGGTCTGAACAGGTTCTGATTTTGCAGCCCTGATAACAGGACGAAATGTATCATTCATAATTTCTACCTTTGGCAATTCATTTCTATTTTCAAAACGTGATGAGCAGTTTCCGCAACTATCTGAATATTATCATCCTTGCGTTGTTGATATTTTCCGTTCAGGATTTTATATACGGGCAGGAGAAGAATAATCAGCCTTTAAAAAAGCAAGCACTCCGGCAGCCAGATCCTTCCCGCCGTGGCGACAAGGGCATCCGGATTGTGTTTTACAATGTTGAAAACCTGTTTGACACCAAACACGACAGCCTGAAAGCCGACGAGGAGTATGTAACCGGCGGCAAACGGGGATGGACGTTCAACCGAATGCTGCAAAAAGAACGAAACCTCTCAAGAGTGATCATGAGCATCGGAGGTTGGGAGATGCCTGAAATTATCGGCATGAGTGAAGTTGAAAACAGGTATGTGCTGAGCCTGTTGCTCAATGAAACGCCTCTGGAGAGATATGGTTATAAAATCATTCACCGCGAATCACCTGATCCGCGCGGTATTGATGTAGCCCTGCTGTATAATCCCGACAAATTCAAACCCCTGTATAGCAAACCATACACAATCCGATTCCCGTTTGATACGGCTGCCCGCACCCGTGACATACTCTATGTAAAAGGCCTGGCGCTAAACCGCGACACGCTTCATCTTTTTGTGAATCACTGGCCTTCCCGGTTTGGCGGTTATATGGAAACCGTACGTAAAAGAAATTTTGTCGCCCAGGTTTTGCGAAGCAGGGTTGATTCGATCATGACGGCAAATCCCGGTTCAAAAATTGTGATCATGGGTGATTTTAATGATGAACCTTCTGACGAAAGCATAGTGCAATACCTGAAAGCCGGGAGCGATTCTGTACATGTTGCCAAAGGCGATCTGTATAATATGATGACCGGAGCGGGAAGTTCCTGGAACAGGGGAACCATTAAAAGCCGCGAAGTATGGAATACCATTGACCAGTTTATCGTTTCAGGCACTCTGTTAAAAGCAACAAAAGGTCTTTCAACCACACCCCATTCCGTATATATCTTTGATACTCCTTTTCTCCTGCAGGACGATGAAGCATGGTTCGGCCAGAAACCTTTCAGGACCTACAACGGGTTTAAATATATCGGGGGTTACAGCGATCATCTGCCAATCCTCATGGACCTCAAAATGAACTGAAACATTCCGGAACTGAATCCGATCAACCATCAGGTGAAAACCATATGAAACCGAAAACTTTCAAAATTGTCATCCTTTCGCTGCTGGCATGTACGGTTTTATTCATCGCAATGCTTCTGGTAATAAAGCCGGATAAAACGCGGCCGCGCGTTAAACAGGTCCAAAATAACGGTGCTGAAAGCGTTCCGCACACTCCGGTTTTCAGGAAAGACGGCGAGCTGCAGTTCAGGGATGAGAAGGATGACCTGCTTGCTGCCATTTCGGTGGAAATTGCCGATAATGAAGAAGAAAGGATACAGGGGCTCATGTACCGCGACAGCCTCCCGGCCATGAGCGGGATGCTGTTCATGTTTGAGACCGAAGAACCGCAGTCGTTCTGGATGAAAAACACGCGGTTTTCGCTCGACATCATTTATATCAGTGCTGAACACAAAATTGTAAGCATCAGCAGAAACGCCAAACCTTATTCACTGGAATCTATCCCGTCGGCAGGCCCGGCTATGTATGTTGTTGAAGTTCCTGCCGGCTTTGCCTCCAGGTACAGCCTCACTGAAAAATGCCGGGTTGTCTTCTGATCCCGGCCATAAGTTTCATGCCGCTGATATTATCGGTTCTGTTTCAGATATCCTCAATAAATGCGCCCTGTTGCCGCACGCTGTGAATCAATATGCCGGCCTGCCTGGCGTCGGCAAGCCATTGAAGGCTTTTTTTATACGGCACGCTCCCGTCAAGGATAATCTTACCGGGATCATAAAGTTTTAAAACGTCCGAAAGCCTGAACGGCGTATTACCTGAGATCACCAGATAATCGAGCCTGAGTTGCTGAGGGGCTTCCGCATCCGCAGGAATATTATTCAACAAGGCAACCCTTTTGTTATTTACCAGAAATTTATTGCCGAACGAAACGGCAGCCGGCCCTGCCTGCCTCAGGGAACCTTCATTTCCGGCTTGAGAAATACAGGTTACTTTCCTGATTCTCAACAAAGTGTTTGAACGATTCAGTATCATATCCTTCCGGCTTGCATCGAGCAGAAACAACGAATCGGCTACTACATACGACTCTGTTCCGCATATCCATTCCATCACCGAACTTTTCCCGGCCGAATAAACGATGAATTTTCGTTGTTCACCAGCCATATAATTCATTACAGACCTGTAGCCGAAAAAGATGATCAGCCCGGATAACGCCATAATGAAAACGCCTTTGCGGCGAACTGCAACGGCTAAGATCATCAGTATAATGGCCGCATACAAGATCAACATTTCATTTATACTGAACGGTATTCCCGAAATAACGGCATAAGGAAGGCTTTCGATCCAGGCAATAGATCCGTTCAGAAACTTCAGCAGCCACGTTGATATTATCCCCATAAAATTACTGACGGCCGGCATGAAAGAAGTGGCCATCACCAGCATTCCCGAGTAGATCACAAGGCTTGACAACGGAATTGCAACAATATTTGCGGCCAGGAAATAGCTGGGGAATTGATGAAAATAGTACAGCGAGACCGGAATTGTGGCAATCTGGGCAGCCAGCGAGATGGCAACAATTTGCCATATCTGATCTCCAACACGGGTAACCGGCTCAATACGATGATATATCCAGTCATAGATGAATATTATTCCCGCCAACGAGATGTAGGAAAGCTGGAAACCGATATTCAGGAGGTAATAGGGGTTGAATGCCAGCAACAGCAATGCCGATGCCGCTAAAGAGTTTATTACATGCGAATTGCGCCGGAATAAAACTGCCACCGAAACAAATGTAAACATGGTCGCCGACCGCGCAATAGAAGGAGAGAAACCGGTAATCAGCGCGTAGAACCAGATTGCGGTTATGAGGATTAACGTCTTGATGACGACCGTTGTTCTTTTTCTGTTCAGAAATCCCAGCAGAAAATTAAGCACCATATATACGATTCCTACATGCAGGCCCGATACGCTTAAAATGTGCATCACCCCTGCCCCTGCATAATTACGCATTGTTTCCGCGTCAAGGTCGTCTTCCTGTCCCAGTATCAGCGCTGCCGCTACTGCATATTCCTGACCTGTAAAACCGTTCTTCTTCAGTATTTCAAGGAAATAATTCCGGATGCCCTGAGCCTGCCCCCTGAACGACCATTTTACCGGAGCAGTGGTGATGTACCATTGCCCGGGCTTTAAAAATGCCTGATGAAAAACATTAGCCGAAGCCATGTACTTTTTGTAGTTGAATGCGCCCGGATTTTTCGGGCTTTCAATCTCTGTTATATCTCCTGTCCATAAAATTGTCTCGCCAAAGGATGGGTATTTCGCTGTTGAATCTTTTCGGAAATAAACCAGGATTTTCCCTGAACACCGGATTTCTCCCTTTTCGGTTACAGCGCCTTTAATCCTTAACACCGTTTTATATGAATGTTCTTTCTCTGTTAGCGGTTCGGCAACTTCTGCCAGGAATAGTTTTACACCTTTAACCTGAGAAAAATAGTCGGGACAACGGGATTCATCATTCAGCACCGTAAGCTGGCAACCCAGGATGAACATGAATGCTGAGGCGACAGCGCCGAAAAGCCAGCGCGACGGGTAGGCCCATAATTGTTTTGAGAAAATCACATAAAAGAGCATCAGCGCCCATAGGGCAACCACCACAGCCGGAAACATCCGGGAAGGGCCTGCAATCATGATCAGGGCTATGCCGGCAACAAACGGCAGTAAAACCCTGACGACCGGAAACTGATGCCTGTAAACCAACGCTTGCCGATTTCAGGCCAAGATAAGAAAAAAATGCTAAACTCCTGTAAAACCGGGATTTAAACGAAAAAAAAATTTTGATACTGCGAAACCTGCTATTTTCCGCAATTTTGTTTCAGCAGATCAACAGCCCTTTTATTGCCCATCGACGCTGCTTTTTTCCAATCCTCGCACATACGGCTGTCTCCGGTCATCGAATAAGCGGTTCCGCGGTTGCAGTATGCATCTGAATTGCCAGGATCTAATTCGATAAGCTTTGTATAATCATCGATGGCGGCCTGCTGATTCTTCAGCAGCACATAACAATTGCCACGATTCATATAGCAGAGTTTAGTACTTGTATTTTGTTTCAAAGCCTCGGTAAAGCAACCGACTGCTTCGTCGTATCTTTTTAGGGCAGCAAGGGCAGTTCCTTTGTTATAATAGGATGTGGTATACTTCGGATCGGCTTTCAGCGCAGCATCATAATCGGCAATGGCTTCCGAATTCCTGCCCATCATGGCCTTCGTAACCCCGCGGTAGTCAAGCGATGGCGCATCGGTAGGCTTTGCTTTCAAAGCATTGTCGAATGCTTCCAAAGCCCGGGGATACTCTTTCTTGTCACAATAAATCTTACCAGCATAATAATTTGCGGTAACCTGATCGGGAAATATTGAGATGCATTTTTCAATATCTCTCAGCGCGGCGTCGGTATCTTTCAGTTCAAGTTTTGCCTTGCCGCGAAAGAAATAGGCCATATAATTATTGGCATATTTTGCGATGGCCGCATCAAAATCAGCGATAGCGCCCTTCATATCGCCTTTTTCAGCTTTTGACAATCCACTCATCAGTTCCGGAGAACGCACGGGATCTTTCAGCGTGGTGAGCGGACGCATCGGGCTGTTGGGTTTTGCGCCGGAAAGCTTTATTTCTCCTTTTGGAACAGATTTGTTCTCTGTTTGTTTCTGCAGAGCGGCCTTTTCATTTTTGAGCGCATCGCTCCAGGAAGGATCTGCTACGGATGTAGTTTTAACCAGCGTATCAGGGGCTTTAACAATTGTCGTATCCGGAACATTAAGGCTATCGGCAGGAATCATTTTCTGATCCCCGGATTGCTTCCCGGAACAACCCATTACAGTAAAAAATGCAGGTAAGATTGCCAGCAGAACAGTCAGATTTCTCATAGTCGCTCAGGTATTTAGTGTTTTGAAGTACTCTTGCCAAGGAATTGCCAGATAATTTGCGCTGCACGTGAGGAAGCGCCATGCTGCCCCATCCCGGAACGCAGATTTTTATAATCATCGATCATACCTTGCCTGTAGGTCGCATCGTTCAGAATTTTTCCAAGTTCTTCCGAAACCGTTTTTCTGTTGCAACGGTATTGTATCAGTTCCCTGACGGCTTCTTTATCCAGGATCAGGTTTACCAGCGATATGAACTTTACCCTTATCACCATCCAGGCAAAAATTGCTGAGATAAAGCTCATGCGGTAACATACTACCTGTGGAATTCCGAACATAGCCGTTTCGAGCGTAGCGGTTCCGGAAGTCACCAGCGCAGCATCGGCATTCCGCAGCAGGTCGTACGTTTGTTTGTAGACAACCGGGATGCTTTTCCTGCCGACAAACCGGTCATAATAGGATGCGGGTATGGTTGAAACGCCGCCAATAATAAACTGATAGCCCGGGAAATCATCAACAACGCTTAACATTACCGGTAGTACGCGCTGGATTTCCTGCCGGCGGCTGCCCGGAATAAGGGCAATAATCGGCTTATCGGCCAGGTTGTTGTTTTTACGGAAATATTCCGATTGCGAAGCATCGCTTTCTTCGATGGTATCTGTAAGCGGATGTCCGGTAAACTCCACATGGTATCCGAACCGGGCGTGGAAGCCCTTCTCGAAAGGCAGAACCACAAAAGCTTTATCAACGACTTTATGGATTTTATGCACCCGCGACTGCCGCCAGGCCCAAACCTGTGGCGCGATATAATAGATTACCTTAATTCCAAGTTTATGGGCAAACCGCGCGATGCGCATGTTGAAACCGGGGTAATCCACGCATATCAGGACATCGGGCTTGTATTTCAGGATGTCTTTCTTACAGAACCGTATGTTGCCCAGGATGGTCCTCAGGTTCAGGGCAACTTCGAGGAATCCCATAAAAGCAAGGTCACGATAATGTTTCACGATTTCCGCACCTTCAGCCTGCATTCTGTCGCCGCCCCAGGCCCTGAAACGGGCATCGCCATCAAGCTTATTCAGTTCCCTGATAATCAGCGATGCATGCAAATCGCCCGAAGCTTCACCGGCAATAACGTAGTACCTCATCCGATAATACTATTTGACAGGGAAAATGTGCAGGTCCTTCCCGTGAAGGAAGATGAAAAATAAAATCCCCATGATGAAGGTAACGGCAAGAATCCCTCTCCCGGTCTTATCCAGTTTATATTTCACAAGGTAAAAGCGCATCGCTATCAGGTTCATTCCTATCGACAGCAGGATGATTCCCGCATCGTTCACTCCCCTGAAAACCTGCATTTGCGCACTTAGCAAATAATTAAGCGCCAGGAAGACAACAGCCGACAATAAAGGGATTATCAACGCCAGGATGACGCCGATGACGTAACTGTCGCGTTTCAGGAAACCAGAGATCATAGCTATAACGTTTGATTTGATTTTATGAATTATTGCCGTTTAAGTTCCAGTTACGGATCATTTCAAGGGACTGATGAGCCGTCAGGTCAATCTGAACGGGCACTACACTAACATAGTTATTCCGGAGCGCCCACTCGTCAGTATCTGTGCCATTATCCTTTGGCACAAAAACGCCTTGCAGCCAGTAATAGTTACGGCGATGAGGGTCTTTTCGTTCCTCAAAGCTTTCATCCCAGAATGCTTTTGCCTGTCGCACAACCTTTATTCCCCTGATCTTGTCCCCGTTTAAGGCCGGAATATTAACGTTCAGGCAAACGCCTGCCGGCAATGAATTCCTGAGCACATTTTCAGCAATGGAGGTAATATAGGGAGCCGTATGGCTGAAATCGGCGGAAAAAGAATAATCATCAAGTGAAAAACCAATCGAAGGTATATCTTCCATGGCTCCTTCCAGTACTGCGGCCATCGTTCCTGAATACAACACGTTGACGGAAGCGTTTGATCCGTGGTTTATGCCTGAAACTATCAGATCGGGATTTGCTTTCAGGATCACTTTCTGACCCATTTTAACACAATCGACGGGTGTTCCGTTGCAACTGTATTCTTCATACCCGGGTTCTCTGGCTATTTCATGTATCCGCAAAGGCGTTTGCATGGTAACGGCATGCCCCATCCCCGATTGTGGTTTATCAGGGGCGACAACCACCACATTCCCGATTCCGCGCATAATGCCAATGAGCATCCTCAGGCCGGGGGCGGCAATTCCGTCGTCATTTGTTATCAATATCGTAGGCTTCATTTCCTGTCTTTATATCTTAATCCATACTGTTGTTCACAGCCTCTGTCATCGTATCCAATTCATTTCCGCCGGCTTTGCCCTGGATGCTGGTCACTCCGGCCGAAACCAGGAATTTCATGACTTCGGTTGGCGAAGCGTTGAGCGGACGTACATTCTCGGCAGGGACAATGAACAATGTGCCGGTAAAGGTATAGGAATAAGGAAAATAAACCGCTACCTTATTTTCTTCAATTCCGAGGTGCGTAAGATCCTTACCGGTAACAAAGCCGATTTTCTCCATGTCGGCATCTTTACTGAACTTTACGAGCACCGGTTCGGTAAATTTTTTATCCTTCCCTACAAAGGCTGAGAGAAATTCTTTAAACGAGGTATATAGTATTTTTATTACAGGCGTTCGGCTGATCAGTCCGTCAACGTACTTAAGGATCGGATTAAAGACGATTGAACTGCCGAGGAATCCGGCAAACGTCAGTGCAACGGCAAGAATCAGCAAGCCAAGGCCGGGAATACGATATCCCAGGTACTCGCTGATATAGTCGAGCAGCAGTTCATCAACAAATGAAAATACCCACCAGAGTGCGTAAGCCGTAAGGGCGATCGGCACAGTAAAGAGCAATCCCTGAAGGAAATAGCGTAATATACGGCCGGCAAAAGGCTTCATTGTTGTAAGATAAAAAGGAAGTGCAAAATTAGCGATTTCAGAGAGTTAAAATGAAGCCCGGTTAAGTGATTTTATGAATTTAACCCTGCGGTAAAAAGCTGCAATTCCTCCCAGAATTTTTGCACGGGGAAACCCATTACATTATAGTAGCACCCCTTGATGCCTGTAATACCGATATAGCCGATCCAGTCCTGTATGCCGTATGAACCGGCTTTATCGTATGGGCGGTGATGGTTTACATAGTTAATAATTTCCTCGTCGGTAAGAGGTTTAAACGTAACAGTAGTTTCAGCATGAAAAACATGTTCCCGGCTCCCTGATCGAAGACAGATTCCCGAATAAACGGTGTGTGTATGTCCCGATATCTTCCTGAGCATCTCAATTGCATCCTCACGGCCACGGGGTTTCCCGATGCATTCCCCGTTCAGCCATACGATAGTATCGGCAGTAATGAGGATTGTATTGGGAGGATAACCTGACAAATCGAAGGCATCTGCTTTCAGTCTGCACAAATAACGGGCAATATCGGCTCCCCGGTAATGAACGGGGTATGATTCGTCCACATCGGCATTCACTATCTCGTATTCAATGCCCAGTTCCCTCAACAAATGCTGCCTGCGCGGCGATTTAGACCCTAACAGGAAACGAAAATGGTTTATATCCATATTTATATTGTTCTGAAAATTTATCTGCCTTCATGCACCTGAACTAAAGTGCAGCATTTAAACGAAGTACCAGGAGCGAAAGCAGTCCCCCCAACATGATCCACCTGATCATCGAACTGAGGCGATGGAAACCTTTACCGGACGTCGTTCTGCCGATTCGAAAAACAAACCAGGCTAAAGGCAGTTCAACAGAAAGCAACAGCCAGACCGAAACAAAGTAGAATTTGTTCATGCATAACCAGGCCTGGCTTGCCAGTAAAAGTGAAATTGTCAGAATGGCCTGCCATGCCAGCATGTTTTTCGAAGCCTGCATCCCCAACACAATGGGCAACGACCGGCACATTAACCGCTCATCGCCTTTTACATCTTCCATGTCCTTCACGATTTCCCGCATCAGGTTCAACTGCCAGGCAAAAACCATGGTAGCGGTCACTATGATGGTGATGAACCGGGTATCTGAGCCCTTTAATATTTCGGACCCGGCTGCGAGCCAGTCAAAAAGCCAGATCATCCCGATGGTGCATGCCGTCATACAGGCAACAGCAAGGTTTCCCAACAAAAAAGTCCGCTTCAGCATGATGGCATACCACCAGGCAACGATAACGGCTATCAGGAAAACCAGGAATGGCAATGCCGATCGGATTAAAACACTAACCGTCAGGCCCATGAGAAGGGCGATTGTAAATAATACAACCGCAACCAATAAACCCGACTTCCTTGAAATATCTTTACCAATCACCCGGCGTTCCGGCCGGTTGATCATATCAGTTTCTATATCATAGCAGTCGTTCAGAATATAACCGGCTGCAGCGATTGTGAGGGTGGTGAAGACGATCAGGCCGAAAGCCACAGGGCTTATCCCGGGAGATATACTTAAGCCGGCAAGCCCGGGCAGGATTACCAGATAACGCACAGCGCTGAGAGTCAATGCTATGACAATCAGGTTGGGAAGACGGATCAGGCGAAAAATAGTGGAAAGACGGGGTTGCATCATGTAAGGGAATATCCGGTAGGCATCAGGTTAAACAGGTTGAAATAGCGTTCCGGGGAAAACCGGGGGTATCCGCACAAATAATGGAACTGATCAGGGTCACCAATGGTAGGCATCATCGTTCATCCATTTTCCCTGGATTTTAAGCACCTGCTCAATCACATCCCGCACACAGCCACGCCCCCCCTCGAAATGAGAAATATATTTGGCGACAGCCTTGATTTCCTCTGCCGCATCGGCCGGGCAAGTCGGCACGCCGGCTTTCAGCATGATCTCGTAATCCGGAATATCGTCGCCCATGTAAAGGACATGCTCCGGGCTCAGGCGATGCCTTTCGAGATATTCGTCATAAATCTCTATCTTCTTTTCCACTCCCAGAAACACATCTTTCACCCGCAAGGAATCGAAACGCCGCTTGACCGATTCGGAATAAGCGCCTGAGATGATGGCAATCCGGTAATTTTTTTTGATTGCCAGTTGGAGCGCATACCCGTCTTTGACATTCGCCGTGCGCAACGCATCGCCGTTGTTCATCAGCAACACGGTGCCATCGGTAAGTACGCCGTCGTAATCGAAGATGAAGGTATTGATATTGAGAAGCAGTTCTTTATAATTCAGCATCGTTCAGGATTCCGGGGTGATAACGGTTAATAATCATGCGTGCAATGAGCCTGTAAATTTCGGCATATTCGGGTTTTGAAGCAAGCAATCCGATATGTTTGCGCATCACATTTAAATCGCAACGCCTGGCCGGACCGGTCTGGGCAGCCAAAGAGCCCGTATTTATTGCTTTATGGGTTGTTTCGGCAATCAACGGGGAAAGCACTTCAAAATTAAAACCGGAATCGGAAAGCAGATCAGCAGCCATGGTATACATAAAATTGGAATAGTTGCATGCAAACACCGCTGCCATGTGAAGCTGCAACCGTTGCCGGGAATCGGCTTTATAAACCCTTGCCGACAGGGAAGCCGCCAGCTCTTCCATTTCCTGCATACTGCCCCCCGAAGAAGCCTCGATAAAGAACGGCACGGCTGAAATATCAACGGATACGCCTTTGGTAAGCGTTTGTAACGGGTACAGAACGCCGGCATTCCCGGACATGCCCTGAAGAATGTCAATACTTAAAGTGCCCGATGTATGAGCAACAAGGCTTTCCGGGAATCTGAGTTTCCCCGCAATGGAAGGTAATGCTTCATCATTGAGGCAGAGCAGATAAATATCATTGCCGGCTTCAATAGCATCCAGGTCGGTGACGGGTCTGGCATTTACCAGCGACGCCAGCTTTTCGGCCGAATCCATGGTCCTGCTCCACACGCATCTGATTTCATAGCCTGCAGTATGCATTGCCCGGGCCAGGTGCCAGGCAACATTCCCCGAGCCAATAAAAGTTACGGATTTCATATGCTGATATCTTTCTGGTTTTTACTTCTGTTATCCTGTTTATTAGTCAGGCCAGCTTTTTCCGATTGCGGAAGCCGGGCGCTTCTTTGCATCCTGAGAATGACCGTATAAACCAGGCCGGCAACCATGATGAAGGCGCCTGCCCATAATAAATTCATGAATGGGTAAATTATTGCTTTCATCACGATAAAATCCTTTTCCTTCTCATAAATACCTACACTGATGGTCTGCGGTTTATCCGAAACGCCTTCGAACCGGAGCTTGACGCCCAAAGCGTCAATAGCGGCATCTTTGCGCAGCAATTCGCCACTTACCAGGTTGTAACCTGTTACCGCCGGCAGTTCACCATGCACCCCGCCCTTAATCCTGAAAAATGCCGTAATGGCAATATTTTCTATGTCTTCATCTTTCATCCGGACATGAATCGAATCGAGTATGATGCTGTAGCCGGAGACGACAAGCGTATCCTTTACTTTAATCTCTTCGACGGATTGCAGCTTATACTCGGTACTGTCTGAGATGTTTTCCGGTGGTTCCGCATAGACTATGCAGGTAAAAATATCCTTGTCAATAAAATGCTTTGTATCCGGATTATAAACAGCGCCCATCTGCGGGTCCCTGTTCACCGTCGGATAAGCGGAAAAAACTGAACGGCCCCGGGCCGAGCCTGATTCCTTTTTAAAATCAATCCGGTAGCTAGTTTCGCTGTCCTTCGTCTCACGGTTTGAATAAGTCACCCGGTAATCGCCCATAGATTGAGCCGAATCCCTGAACAGAATGGCGTTGGCCCCATGAAGCTGTTCATTGTCATGATCAACGCCCGTCACATTACGGGAAATCACCTGCGGATTTCCAAAAGCCAGAACGGCTCCCGTAATAAAAAGCGCAAAACCGGTATGTGCTATGGCAGCTCCGGCACTATTAATTTTCCTGAAATGCCCGGTCATTGCATCCGCTGAAGCCAGAACAGCCCACAGCATTGAAAACATCAGGGCCGCATAACCGGGCCTCCTGACGTGATCCGTCAGGATGAACAACAGCACAAGGGAGAAAGCTACAAAAGCAGAGAGAAAAAATCTTTTCAGGAACCGTTGCGGTGACGTTTTCCGGTAAGCCGGATATTGACTGATTGAGATCAGGAATCCGGCAACCAGGGCAAACGGTAATTGCCAGGTACTGTAATAGTTTATGCGGTCGGCAGGAGGCGCCAGATGTGTTCCAAGTATTTTGTTCAGCGCCGGAACAGAAGTAGTAATAAAGACCTGGAATGCCGACAACGCCATCAGAACAGCCCCGGTTAACATCCAGAACTCTTTTGAAACAGCATTACCGGCAGCTTTATTCGGAACAGATTCCCTCCTTGCCAGAAGCAAAGCCATCGGCAGGAGAAAGAATAGTAAGCAGAAAATCAGCAACTGAAGAGATTGACCGTTGTCGCCAAACGAATGTACCGATGTTTCGCCCAATATACCGCTCCGTGTAAGATAAGTGGCATAAACGACCAGGGCCCATGACAAGAGGGTAAAAAAACAGGCGGCAGTATTCAAACGTTTCTTCCTCTCCGATATGATCATCAGGTGCAATGCGGCGACCAGTATGAGCCAGGGTACCAGCGATGCATTTTCAACGGGATCCCAGGACCAGAATCCTCCGAAGGTGAGCGATTCATAAGCCCAGCGGCCTCCGAGCAGAATGCCGGAGCCCAGGGTTATCATGGCCACCAGCGTCCATTTGATACAAGGCCTCAGCCATAAACGATATTCTTTTCGCCACAGCGAAGCCATTGCATAGGTGAAAGGCATGAATGACGCAGCGTAACCAAGGAATAAGGCCGGCGGGTGAAGGGTCATCCAGAAATTTTCAAGCAAGGGATTCAAACCATTACCATCAGCTATCATTTTCAGGTAACCAGAATCAGTAAACAGTTCAGAACCTGTATTTTGTGCCAACTCGCGAAGCAATACAAAAGGGCTGTTCCCTGCCTGGATGCCTAAAAAGCGGATTCCAAGCAGCATGGACAGCAGAAAAACCTGTCCAATGGCGTATACCGGCATAACCCAATGCTTCCATTCCTGTGACGTAAGAAGCAAAACCATGCCCAGAATCCCCTGGAAGAAAGCCCAGACCAGAAAACTCCCCTCCTGCCCTGCCCATAAGGCTGAAATCAGATATTTCAGGGGCGCCCCTGAGGCAGAATATTGCCACACATACGCGTATTCAAAGTAATGCCGGCTGATGATATAAAAAAGCGTTAATATCGCCCCAAGCAATGCCATGAAGTGAAAGATAAAAAACAGATAGGCCGCACGTTGCTTCACCAATCCTTTAACATTGCCATTACCGGCAGGAAGAAAAAAAACAGCCGATACGATCACCGAAGCAAAGCTGATCCAGATCAAACTTTGCCCCAGTATTCCGGGGATAAGATGCTCGCCAGGATAACCCATCTTTATCAAAACTTCTATTTCTCAAAAATAAACTTAATCTGTCAATACAACAAATCGGGTTGAAATGCAGGTATATTCTTCTGCGCCTGAACAGGAATTCTTCGGGCTGATAAGGCTTATCCCCAATGAAAATCAGGTTCCGCTGTTGTCGGGACAACTTGCATATACGGTTTCAGGCCCATGAATCACGGCTCCCTGCCGGGAGTGTTCCTTTACCGGCAAAAGGTTCCTTTCAGGACACATACATTCCGGTCCGGAAGGATTCAGGCAAAGTAACATGCTGTCATACAATAATTAAAGTCTTAATAGCGCCCGTAAGGGACAGGATATCTTTTACCGTGCCACATCCATCCGCACCTTGGCGCTCACGCTTACCTATATTATTGTTTTTGTGATACTTATAAAATGATATCTATTTTTAAAGGATTTTTATCTAAAAATGAAAGTGATATTTATTTTTTTGAAATGATATACCTTTATATTTGCCGGTTACTGCTCAACAGCTTAGTTCACATAATCATCCTTCCAGTATGTCGATAGAAATCAGGAAAGTTGAATCCCGTAAAGAACTGCGTCAATTTATACACCTGCCAGCCGCCATTCACTCGGGCGAGAAAAATTTCCTTCCTCCCATTTATGCTGACGATTGGAATTTCTTTGATTCGAAGAAAAATGTCTCTTTTGCATCCTGCGACACCATCCTTGTGCTTGCATGGCATAACGGCAAGCCGGTGGGACGCGTCATGGGGATTATCCACAATAAATACAACCAGCTCCATAACGAGAAAAATGCCCGCTTCGGATACCTTGATTGCTATAATGACCGTGAAATCAGCGATGCCCTGATTGGTTTCATCGAGAACTGGGCCCTTGATCATGGCATGGAGAAAGTAATCGGCCCTTACGGGTTCAGCGATAAAGATGTGCAAGGCTTACTGGTTGAAGGATTTGAGCATATGCCGATCCTCGATTCAGCCTGCAACCCTCCGTATATCGTAGAGCTGCTGAAGCAAAAGGGCTATACAAAAGAGGTGGACTGCATGATCTACCGTTTCCCGCTCACCGATGAACTGCCCCAGCTTTATTACAGGATCATCCAGCGGTCGAACCACCGTAACGAATACCAGATCCTTGAATTTGCCACCAAGAAGCAGTTGAAACCCTATATCTTCCCCGTGCTGAAACTGGTGAACGAAACCTATGATGAACTCTTCGGTTTTGTTCCGATGACGGATGAAGATATTCAGGAATTTGTCGACCGGTACATGTCCATCATCGATCCGCGGTTCGTAAAAATAGCGGTAAAAGAAGGGGTGATTATCGGTTTTATTGTAGGCCTTCCGAACTTCACCAGGGGCATTCAGCAGTCAAAAGGATACTTGTTTCCTGTCGGGATTTTTCAGATCCTCTGGGCCCAGAAGCATACCCGACAGTTAGACCTGATGCTGGGAGCGGTGAAACGTGAATTTCAAGGGCTCGGCCTCGAAGTCGCCATGGGCCTGAGCATCGTTGAATCGGCCCGTAAAGCGGGGATGGAATTCATCGAAGTACACCTTATCCTTGAAACAAACCGCCGTATGCAGGCCGAAATGGAACGCCTGAATTTACCGGTTCATAAACGTTTCAGGGTATTTCAGAAATCGCTGCCTTCAAAGTAGCGGGAAATTCTCATTTATTTCCGGAACAATACTGCTGTATATAGGAAGCGGCTGCCGGAGATCCCAGCTCCGCCGCTTTTTGCCAGTCATTGCAGGCCCGTCCGGGATCACCCGAAATATAATACACAATTCCACGGTTGGAATAGGCATCGGCATAACCGGGCTTGTACTTTATGGCATTGCTGAAGTCCTCAACGGCTCCCGAGAAATCGCCGAGGAATCGCCTTACATTACCCCTGTTATTCAACGCATTGGCCTGATCAGGATGGATGGACAACGCCATCGAAAAATCCTTCTCCGCTTCAGGATAATTCTCATTCACGGCAAAAATCAGCCCCCTGTTGTTATAAGCATCGGCATTCCGGGGGCCCAGTTCGATAGCCCGGTTATAATCGTTCATTGCGCCATCCGTATTGCCTGCATCCCCGTATGCATTTCCCCTGTTGAGGTATGCCAGCGAATAACGGGGATTTGAATCTGCATTTTGCAAAACGTTATCCCACAAAGTGATGCTATCCTTCCAAGTAGTGGTTTGCCTGTAGGAAACCCTTACCATGAGCAGCATGAGCGCTAATCCGATAATGAGAACAGGCAGACGGAATTTTTTCAGGTTCCCGTAAATATAATCGCATCCCGCACCGATCAGCAGAAACAGCCCGACGGAGGAAAGGTAAAAGTACCGGTCGGCGGTCACGGCCATACCGACAGGAATAATCTGAAGTACCAGCAACAGGTTGACGGCATAAAAGAGAAATCCGAAAACCAGGATACGGTATTTCCGGAAATAAAAAATGAGAACGCCGAGGCCGGTTACTGCCGCCAATGCCGCGTAATATACTGCCGGCAGCGAAAATCCGCTGCCTGCCGGTAAGGGATAAAAGGCCGCCAGGTTGACCGGGACAAACATTTTCACCATATAAAACATCAAACCGTAAGCGGCAAACAGGATATTCCGCGGTAAGAAATAACCGGAACTGCCCACGGCGCCCATCGATTCCTGGGTAACCAGTGTCAGGATTCCCCATAACAAAGCAACGGCCAGAAACGGGATCTTTTCAAGCCATCTCCTTTTCGGTATTGAACCGTCCAGGTAATAATCGGTCAGCAGCAGCGCCACCGGGAAAACCACGGCCATGCCTTTCGACAGGCATGAAAGAATAAAAAGGGCCAGGGAAAGATAATAATACCGGAGCCTGCCGGCATCGTTGCGGTAGCGAAGGTAACTCAGCAGGCCGGCAAGGAAGAAAAAGGTGTATTGAACATCTTTCAGTTCGGTAATCCAGGCAACCGATTCAACATGCAACGGGTGGGCGCCGAATAAAACAGCGGCCACGGTTGCGGCAATCTGCCCCATGTTCAGGCGCGATGCCAGATAAAACACCAGCAAGGCATTCACAACGTGAAATATCAGGTTGGCCAGGTGGTAAACAGAAGGGTCGGGACCGGAAAGAGAATAGAGGGCCGAGAACATCAGCATTACCAGCGGCGGGTATTGGCCTGTGTTTCCGGTAAAAAACGAAGCAAATGACTGCATGGAAAGGTTCCTGATCTTCAGATTCCCGTATACATACAGGTTATCGTCGTAGTTCACGAACCCGCATTTCAGGGCGTAGCTCATGGCAAACCATGCCGAAAGCACGATGATGGCCAGCGACAGGAAATACGACCATTTCCCGTCATTGACCCGTGCCGGCGTTTTTGTTACTGCTGCACTTTTTTGCTTTGATATGTTTTTTTTACGATGTTGATCCATAAGGAACTGCCAGCCGGAATAAGACGCTGAAGCGGAAGCCAAAAATACAATTTGTTATCTTTCCGGCAATGCGTGATAAAAAGCATATCCTGTACACCTCCGGGATTGATGAGTGAAGCCTGCGATTTGTGACAGCCCTGCTGAATTTAGCAGGCGGCGCTCAATAAATTAATTTGCATCTATCTTACAGGCTGCCTGAATTTAATTTTTTTATCTGTTTAGCAAGAGTTCTTTCATGGCTAATTGATACATTGCATGCCTTGTTTCTGTTTGATATCCTATTTCTTTGCTAAACCTAAGATAACTTTAAACCAGACGAAATTTCTTTAGAAACAATCCAGCGTTATGATAACATTTCAAACTAAGCAGACGAATCTGACTAGAGCACAATTTCAAAAGCCCACCAACAGATTATTTGCGTTTTTAATCAATCCCCCCCAATAACCTCTATCTTCTATTCATTAACCTACTGCCAAAATATACGAGGCTACGACTATAGCTTAATAGTTCTTTTCAAAAATAATTTAATGGTAATTGAAATAATTCTGCAATAGTATACTATATTTGGGATCATGAATTTGTAATAGAACTTCTGAAAAACCTATCATCAAGATTAATTAATTGATTGATAGATAAAGGTATAGGTTCTTTGCAGATACAAAGAGTATTTATTCGCGACCACATTAAAATGCTTCTTGTTCAAGACTAAGATCACAGCACTATAAGAATAATTTGGCTACACCATAATTCTCCTAAGGCCCTTACTCTATCTTACTAGTATACTAATAATTAGGCACAATTTCAGGATCGTCATCAGTTTTGAGGTAGTTAAAATTTTATTTAATTTCTTGCTTCATACAAAAATGCGTACTGAGATTCCGATTAAATTCTGAATTTATTGGAAGATAATTAGCTTGCCTATAAATTAACATCTCAGATTGTTAAGTTAATAATTTTAATAACATGAAAAATATTATACTTTTTTGTATAGTAGCGCTATTA
>DAONEP010000050.1:0-22258 GCA_035403165.1 Bacteroidales bacterium
TCAAGATAAAATCCGGTATAGGTACGCTGCACCGAATGCGACATAGCCAGCAAATGGGTATAAGCCGGCTCATACGAAAGAAGGATCTTCTTAAACAGCTCTATTTGTGCATCGTCGATAACGATCCGATTAGCAGCATCCCATAAACCGTTTTTCCTGGCGATCTCAATGGCTTCCAAACCCTGCGGGGCCATCAACCCCTTTTTTATCAGGGTTTCTGCCAGCTCTTTATTTTTAACGGACCATTTGCTGACAGGCTGACGTCGCGCGAAATACTTCCTGTACGTATTATCGTCAAGGGATTGTATTTGTCCGTCTATCCATCCGAAACAAAGCGCTTCTTCCAATGCTCCGGCAGCAGAGAGGGTGACAATCCCCGCTTTTTTACTGAATAGTAACCATATGCCATCGCTCTCTGTCCCGTACTTGCCAAGCCATTCCCGAAAAGCCTGTCTGTTGGTGAACGTAAGTATTTTATCCATGTGACTTTTAATGGATGTAACCGTGCAATTAATCAAGGGAAGGTTTGGTCAGCGACCAATGGCTGTGGATGATCTTCCAGCCGCTGTTTTCTTCGAGCCGGTACACTTCCGTGCAATTCTCTTTCCAGAGCGTTTTGCCTGCATATGAGTGCAGATTGTAGGTCAGGACGGCCATGGTTCCGGTATGTTGCACAACGGGATTCAGTATTTCGAATCTATCCATTTTTACCTTCCCGCGCATGCTTTCATACAACTCTTTTATCTTGTCCCAGCCATCCAGCCGTCTTTCCTGCACCGGATCGAAATAGGTGAAGTCCTTCGAATAAAGTTCGAGATAGGGAGTGGGATTGCCCTCGTGCCATGCTTCGAGTGCTGCTGTCTCCAAAGCAATGATTGTTTCTGCAGTAGTGCGTTTTTCCATGTTAGTTCATCTAAGACCAGTAATTATTCAATGTTGAGACGATTCACCGGGATTTATCTGTCATCCGGGCAATGGTAAATATGGCATTTTCAGTCATTTATACCCGGTTCTTCAAATGAAAATATCGGTACACGAATGTACGGATTCGGATCTTTATTGTTCCGGTAATTTTTGGATAATTTTTATCAATTGGTGAATTCATATCGTTTTCGCCGAAGCCGGAAACTGCCGGCCTGCCCTTAAAGCCCTCATAGCGGCGGTACCGGGAGCTTAATAGCCCTGAACTTATCAGATAGAAATGGCGACCGTCTCCGATCGCCACTATTTATTACTGAATGGGGTGCAAGTTGCAGATCATGCCCTGGATGCTCTCATTGTCCGGGCCGTTACATTCCTTCTCTCGCCGGAATGTAAGTCCTTTTACGCTAAGAACACTCAGGGCACGCTGTTATTCAGTCATATGCCGGTTAATCGTGCTGCACGATGAAAACGGCCGACTTTGTATCCGTTCTTATTAAATAAATACCGTTCACAAAGGATGCTGTACTTATTTTCTGATGATCCTGAACCATTCCCGTCCATATAAGGGCGCCCTGCATGTTATAAATCCGGGCTTCAACGGGATTCGTTAATCCGGAAAGGTTAATTTCGGTATTGGCAGGATTGGGGTATACGTTAACAGCTTCTTTTATAACAGGTTGTTCAGCGGTACCTGTTACAATCGGATTGTCGTAATACCTCACGGTGGCTTTGTCGTTAACAGCGCCATCCTTGTAGATTACGTAAGGCATATTCTGATAAGATGTTATTCCACAGGAAGTGCTAACGGCATTCGAAAAACCGCGAGGACCAATATAGTTCCATCTCCCGTCGAAATAACTCATTGCCGATACCGAATTTCCGTTGCTGACATCCACATAGGCTATCAATAAAATTCGTTGATCATTCATGGTCGTGGCTACATCCACTACCGGTCCGTCGGCCTCATCGGATCCGATTTGGGTCCAGACGGTTCCGTCAAACTTATAGGCATTCAGAACGCCATTGCTACTGCTTGTGCCACTGGCAATTACAACATATACATCGTTTGTGTATTTGTCGATAATAAGGTTTTGAGAGTAGGAAACCGGATCGTTTGAAACCGGGGAGCCTCCGAGTAAAGTCCATGAACTCCCATCCCATTTGCTCACATGGGCTAAGTTACCGTTGAAATTATTCCAGAGTACGTAAACATCGCCCGTTGATTTATTAACTTTTAGATCATTCCAAATGCCGTAGTCATTTCCTGAATATGAAGTTCCTCCTACCTTTACCCAGGCGCTTCCATCGTATTTAAAGCAGTTCCCTTTTGAATCGGATCCAAAATCCTGCAAGGCAACATAAGGCATATCAGCGTCATCCAGATCAAATCCAATCTGAACGCCGCTTGCCGGAGAACCGCCAATCTGAACCCATGAACCCGATACATATTTTTTTACCTTGACAGGCCCTTCCTTTGAAACGGCCACATATGGCGTCAGCCCGTCGGAGCCGATCCGTAAGCGTCCCGAGTTTCCCGTTTCATTCAGGTTGCCATAATTAGTCCAGCTTCCGTCGGTGGATTTTTGATAAACATTACAAACATTACTGCTCGAAATTAAAGCGTATAAAGTGCCGTTCGCATCGGCTTCAATCCCCAGATTGAATTTTACATCTGCAAATCCCTGATCGCCAACCAGAAGCCAATTACCAGGCAACGCTGACTCTACGGTTATGGTAAAGGATAAGGTATCGGATTTCAACCCGTCGCTAACCACTATTTGAACAGGATAATCGCCTGATAAATCAGGAGTGCCGGTGAGTGTGGCTTTTGTATGGATCATTCCGACCGTAGTCGGAGCCGATAACGTTGACCATGAAGGCAGGGTGATCGCCGAAAGAGTAAGTTCCTGATCGTCAGGATCGCTTGTATAGATATCACATACATAGAGCGTTTCTTCAAAAGCAGCCGTAACAGGCTCCGACATAAACAGGGGCGCTGCGTTGGTACTTCCGTCCAGATAGGTGCTTTGGCCGGAATTGTCGATGGTATTATCAGGGGCTATGAGCAAGCCTGCAACACGAATATAGTCTTTATCCCAATTTTCCGGAATGGTATACGTAAAAGTATAGCTGGCCGTATCGCCTGCTGTTACACCGGCAGGCACACTGCCGGTTTGTCCGTTGTAGCCTCCCAACAATGCTCTTCCCACATGGTTGTACGCAATCATATTTGCCGGTATGGTCGAAGGCAAAAGTTCAAATCCTCCCATATAACCATAGGCCCCTCCACTGTATTTATTGGATTGACTATACTGTGGCGCCGGTCCCGTTACCCCGTCTTCGGTAATAACGGCCGAAAGCCTGTAATTTCCGCTTATTGAGGTGAAAAATGTTGCTTTCACCCTTGCTGTCAGTAAACGGGTTGCCTGATCGAAATAAGTGAAAACATCAATATCGGCCTTAGGCGTATTTCCAAATGCAGTGGCAACGTAAGAAAACCAGTTATCGATGCCGGCTTCCTGTCCGCCTCTGTCTATATTGGCAGAGGGAGCGGAGTTCAGTCCGCAGGCAGCGGCATAATCTGCATTTTCCATGTCATCACCGGTATGTATAGCCACTCCGATCACTTCAGGATATACAGTCAGGAGCGAATCCATATAATGGACTCCGCCGGGACACCACTGACACCATGTGCCTGTAAGCTCTTCAACCAATACATGTTTGGTCTGGGCATTCGTTATACTCACTGTAACCACTAGTACGAATAGGAGGAAATACTTTTTCATGATGTATTTTTTTATGTTTGATTAGTACAAAATTATGCATTCAGCTTTTCAACCTTTATGATACATAAGAAAAACCACCTTAGAATTACCATAGCTTCGATCTGTATGTAAAAGAATAACAAACAGATATAACATTGCCGGTGAATTTTGCATAAATTTCTTTGATTATCGTATTCAGGAGGGCGGCTCTCCTGTTGGAGTCCCCCCAATGGCGTTAGAAAGGAATGGGTTTTTAAGGGAGTATCACCTCACCCCAACCCCTCTCCTCAAGGAGAGGGGTTGGGGTGAGAGGGGGTGCTACTCCCTGAGGAAAGGGGCTTGTCCTGAGAGGGACGCTACTCCTTGATAAAAGGAGCCCGGGTGTCTTCCCTGGAAAGCTCCTGACCAGGAATATGGATGGATCAGCCGGCCACTATGGAAAAATTAGGATAATTCCCTCAGAAACTCATTCAGATTCATCTTTGAATTTGTGAGGCCAAGCTTTTTCCGGATGCGGGATCTCTCCACTTCAACCGATAACGGCGATTTGTAGAGCAGCGCAGCAATCTCTTTTGTATTCAGTCCCATCATCAGAAAAGTGCAGGTTTTTATTTCTGCAAGGGTAAGATCCGGTGCATAGTTTTTAAGTTTATCATAAAAATCGTTATTGATGCTGGAAAATCTCATCTCAAATTCTTTCCAGATCAGTGAACTTTTGTCATGCGATAATTCATTGATCAGTTGGTTGATCGGGGGCTTATTCTTTTGAGATACGGAGTGTTCAATGTCTTTTAATTTTTCCCTGAGCAATTCCATCGATTTGGTTTGTTTAACCTGGCCCATTACAGCAAGAGCGAGTTCCCTGTTTCTGAGTTCAATTTCTTTGGACATTAATTCACGGTTGATCTGGTCTTTTTTCTCATTAAAGACTTTCCATTTATACGTTGTATAAATTAAAAAACCGGTTATTAAAACTAAAAACACAAGCGTCACTATCAGCCAGTTTTTCTTTCTTGACGCAAGCTTAATCTGCTCATTTTCAATTTTTAGCTCTTCTTTCTGTTGCTTGAATTTATTCCTGATTTCTATAATACTCAGCAAATTGTTATTCTTAATGGTTTGTATGCTGTCTTTCACCTTATCATACTTAATAGCAAATTCCCTTGCTTTGATATAATTTCTTTTTTGAAAATAGATTTCCGACAGATTACGATAAACATCGGTAAGCGAAAGCTGGACTCCAAATGCTTTTGATTCCTGTATTGCAGAATTGTACAACGTGAGCGCTGAATCAGGTTTTGTTTCCAAAAAGAAAAGATTTCCTCTTGCTAACCGGGTATCCAGATAAAAGGAATAGCGTTTAAGCTTTTTATAGATCTGCTCGGCATCCAACATGCAGATCTGTGCTGAATCGAAAGCCTCTTTCGATCTGAACAAATCACCCTTCAGTCTGTAATTGTTGGCCAGCCATACATTGTTTTTATACTTTTTATTCATCCTGATGGCGGTGTTCAGAAGGCTAAGGCTTGAATCGGTGTTGTTTACCGATATCAGAACCGCGAGGTTGTGATAATCGCCGGCCAGTCGCGGATTGTTTTTGTTTAATTTGTGGATCGTTATCGATTTCCCGATTGTTTCAAGGGCATCCCTGGTTTTACCCAGGCTAAAGTATAATTTGCTTAAAACCGTGTAACATGAAGCACAGCGTTCCTCCTGCCGGAGTTCCTCAAATAAATCAATGGCTTCGAGTATCGCTTCCAGGGCCTGGGTTTCAGCTCCGATCTCCATGCTGATTAACGCATCCACATATAAAGTGTAAGCCTTTAGATAATCGTCTTTGATATCAACCGATTTTGCTTTTTCGAGAAGGACAACGGCTTCATTGCCGTCGCCTTTTAACTGATAAATCAGCGCTAAAGTTGTATTTAGATATTTATAAACATCCGGACTTTTGGTATCAGGGTCTTCAATCATCCTGCCGGCAATGATGTAAGCTGAATCAATATTAAAAACCAGATTCCGTTCAATCTCAATGAGCCTCCTGTCTTTGATGATTCTATGCTGAAATTGTCCCCTGACCTGAAAAGGCATACACAAGCCGAATATCAAAATAATCATCAGCAAGCCTGAAATTCCTGCTTTTCGGCCGTAGGTATACCGGAGTGCTGTTGGTTTAATTTCTTTCAAATCAATGATTTAATTTTAGCAAAACTGATTTATCCTTTCTGCAACAGGGCCATGCAATTTATCGGTTTTATCCTTTTTAAACTGTCGGCCAATCGTTTTCCCGGTAAGGGAACCATGCCGGTGCCGGTCAATGAAGCTCAATCAGCAAATGCTCCTGGAATTGATAGCGAATTACATTCAGGCCGCGATCAAATAAAATTCTTCAAGGGACAGTTCTGATTATCACTTTCAAAAATACGTAATCGATAATTATGAATGCTGTGGGAGGGTTACTTTTAAAGGAGTGCGGTATAAGAAGAAAATGCTGAAGGAACTAAAAGGGGAGAAGGGGGGGCTGTGGGGCAGCGATGTGAAACGAGAGAGGGGGTTAAAAGTGACACCTCACCCCAACCCCTCTCCTCAAGGAGAGGGGCTTGTCCTTGAGAGGGGCTATTCTTTGAGAAAAGGGGCTTCTTCTTTGAGAGAGGCTTATCCTCAAGGAGAGGGGCTTGTCCTTTAGAGGTTATTCTTTAAGAAGGGGAGTTTCTCCCTAGAAATAAGGGCCCCTCCCGCTGCATGTAAAGCTTTTGACGAAGAGCATGGAATAATTCGCCGGTAGCTTCGAAGAAGATTGCCTTTTCCGTAAGGATGCTGAAGAATAAGTATTTCCGGAACCGGGGTCAGAAGCTGTAACCCAGGCTTAATCCGGCCCAGGGGATTACCGCAAATTTGCCTTCCTCGGTAAACGGTACGGCAAACATCGGGGTAAATCCGGCGCGGAAAAACAGTCCTTTCTTTTTCTGGTAACGGTATCCGATGACACCATGGACCATCATACTGATGAATTTTCCATCCTCCATATTTCCGCTGACGCCGCCCCCTGTTTCAAACCTGTGCCTCCTGCCTCCCAAATAGTAACCCATAACACCGGGTGAAATTCCCTCTTCAATCGCGGCAACGCCCAAACTTATTGCAAAGGTCTCCTTCCTTCTGAAATCAACATTCAGCGAGAAGAAGCCTTTGCCCATCAGTTCGACAAACGGAGATATACAAGGGGCCAGGGTGAAGTCCGGAGGATTTTGAAGAGAATCCGTTTTGTTATCACGTTCCCCCGAAACAGGAAGGGCATCACGCTCCCTTTCCTGAGCGCATACCGGCACCGAAACAAGAAGGGACAGGCTGATGATAGGCAGAACAATATATTTCAGATTCATACCGGATCCTCCCTTTATTCAGAGGTAAGATACGGATTTTTTTTCAGATTCTTTGAATTTTTAATTCCTGTAAGGGCACAACCTTCCCTGCCTGATGGTTCGGGCTTTGCTTAGTAAACCTGTGGTACCGGGACCGGGCCCCGGCAACAGAGGCAGTGTTACCGTCAGGCTATTTCAGGTTTTTCCAGTCTATGAGTCCTGCGATCAATACAATTACAAACATTGCAATTGATTTCAGGTCGCAGGCATTCAAACAGACGAAACCGGGGATTAAAGCCAATGATAATGCAAGGAATACGATAACGGACCACCTGGTCAGCTTCCACATTCCGAATGCAGAAATAAGAAAGCCGATACCAATGACCAGTAGATAGTAGAAAAGAAATCCTTTTTCTGACGAACTGTCAAAGAGATGAGAATTTTCAACAATCACATAAATCAGTACCAATACTGATAATATTCTCATGATAATGGTTGTTGCCTTCAGCGAAAGGGTTAATGATTTCATCATTGAATTTGTTTGAGTTAATAAATGTTGGTTTATGGTTTGGTTTAATCTTTACCAGGTAAAACTTGTTGATTATTAGCAGAATGAACCCTTTAAATCGCTTATGTATAATGGCTGGTATATGTGCTTGGTATGCTATAGCGGTCCGAAAATAATAAATTTATCAAAACAACTCATGGCATTGCCTAAGAAAATTTATTGAATGTTGTTTGCGTTATTTTTCAGATTGCAATTTTAAGGACTTTTCCGGCCGCATTTTAACCGGACGGGTGCGCAGGGATTGAATGCTGCTCATATTCCTGTTTATTGTACGCAGTTCTATTTTAAATTTTCTTCTAATTCAGTTATTACTTCGAAAAGTAATTTTTTAAACCAAGGCTTTTCTTTTGCAGCATTTAATAATATTCTTTTCCAGACAGAGACAGGTTCAGTAATAGTTGTTTGGCTACCCCAATTTATCTTGTTTGCGGGTTTTCTGTAGTAGCCTATACGTATCCATTGTTCTTGATGATCTTTAAACTCAATCAAGTCGACAACATCCCAGTAAGGAACAGCTCCAGCTACATTTTTAGATGGAATAATTGCCCTATCTATTAATATTCCTTGTTTTTCTCCTTCATTTCCGGGGTATTTGAAAGAAACTTTTGTGCCGATTCGGGACTTAATCTTATTAATCACTTCGTTTTCATTCATGGTAATAAAGTTAGGTTTATTGCGTAAATAATAGTTTTCTAGTATTTTATTCTTTATTAATTGTCAAACCTTATTTGGTTTGCCGAGTCAACATATGGATTTACGCAATATTTCGCTTATGTCCGTTTTATACGAGCAAAGTCTCCTTCTCGAATATCAACTCAAACCACAGCTAAGTTACACATTTGATCAATACTTCAAAGTTATCCATCCGGCTTTTTATTTCCATGCCGGCCGGAATCTGTTCAATTTATAAGCCGAATTAGGTTGGCGCTCTTCCGGGGCGACAGCCATTTAGCCCCATGAAACCGGACGATTCCGAATGTAAACCGGAATAAAAAATCCCGGATCGCCATGCAACCCGGGAATATATCGTAGGAAAAACGTCTATTTCAACCCCAGCGATTCAACGATCCTGCCGATCCGTTCATCGGCCCTGGCTTCGGCTTCTTTAAAATGATCGCCGTCGTTGAAGGGTTCTTTTACGCTGAAATAGAATTTTATCTTTGGCTCGGTTCCGGAAGGACGGACAGAAACCTTGCTGCCGTCGGCAAGGAAAAACTGCAGCACATCGCTTTTCGGCATCACGATGGGCGTTTCGGCGCCGTTTACCATGTCTTTCGACGTGAGCGACAGGTAATCTTTGATCATCACCACCTTTTTGCCGGCAATTTCTGCCGGCGGATTCCCGCGGTAGTTTTCCATCATGGCCCTGATCTCGGACTGTCCGCTGATGCCTTTGCGCACCACGTTGACAAGGCTTTCCTTATACAGCCCGTATTCGCGGTAGATGTCGATGAGAAGCTCATACAGCGACATGCCTTTTTCTTTGGCCCATGCGGCGCATTCGGCAAAGATGCAGCAGGCAACGATGGCGTCCTTATCGCGGACATCATCGCCGATGAGGTAGCCGAAGCTTTCCTCCCCGCCGCCGATATAAGTCTTCTGTCCTTCGAAACGCCTGATAACATCGGCGATCCATTTGAATCCCGTCAGGCATTCATATACTTCCACGCCGGCGCTGCGGGCAATGTCGCCCATGAGTTCCGAGGTCACGATGGTTTTAACGATGAATTCGTTTCCGGTAAGCCTGCCGGCGGCCTGCCATTGCTTTACGAGGTAATAGGTCAGGATCGAAGCAGTCTGGTTTCCGTTCAGGAGAATATAATTTCCATCCGTGTCTTTCACGCCTACGCCGATACGGTCGGCATCGGGATCGGTGGCCAGGATGAGTTCGGCGCCGACTTTCTCGGCCAGCAACAACGCCATTTCCATGGCCGATTTTTCCTCGGGGTTGGGCGAGTAAATGGTCGGGAAATTGCCGCTGGCAACGGCCTGTTCCTTGACGATATTCACATTTTCGAAACCAAATTTTGTCAGCGCCGGAGGAACCAGGGTGATGCCGGTGCCGTGGAGCGGAGTATAAACGATGTTCAGATCCTTGTGTTTTTCGATGAGTTCCGGCGCCAGGGAATATTTCATGATGGCCTGGAGGTAGGCGGTGTCGATGAATTCACCGATGGGGTCGATGATGGTACTATCGCCTGAAAATTTAACGTCGTCGATGGAAGTGATCTTCTGTACTTCGGCGATCACATTTTTGTCGTGGGGCGGTATCAGTTGTGCGCCGTCGTTCCAGTAAACCTTATATCCGTTATAATCTCTCGGGTTATGCGAGGCTGTAATTACAATTCCGCTGTGACAGTGAAGGTAACGCACGGCAAACGACAGTTCGGGGGTGGGGCGCATGCCTTCGAACAGGAAAACATGGATGCCGTTAGCCGAGAGCACCAGGGACGATACTTTGGCAAACAATTCGCTGTTGTTGCGCGAATCGTAAGCTATGGCAACGCGCAGTTCTTCTTCATTGGGATAAATGCTTTTAAGATAATTGGCCAGTCCCTGTGTTGCCATTCCAACTGTATAGCGGTTCATCCGGTTGGTCCCGGGGCCCATGATGCCCCTTAATCCGCCGGTGCCGAATTCAAGATCGCAATAGAAACTTTCGGTCAGTTCGTCGGGGTCATTTTCAATAAGGTATTTTATCTGTTCCCGGGTTTCGTCGTCGATATTTCCTTGCAGCCACCGGTTGGCGCGTTCAAGTATTTTTGGGTCAATGGGTTTTGTTGGCATCGAAAAATGTTATTGGTTAACGGTTTGCAGTATTCCGGCTGGTGACCGGGGGCTGACTGAACGTTACTGAGTATCGCTGGTGTATGGTGCAAAAATAAGGAAGAATTTATCCCGACTGTTGATGATTTATTCAGAATAAATATTAAAATCCTTTTTGTGACAGATGCTGCGATTTACCGGTTCTTTTCCGGTGTTTCGAGCCGTTCGATGCAATCTTTGAGGCTGTCGCGCCAGTAAGGGATTTCGAGGCCGAATGTTTTGCGGATTTTTTGCTTGCTCATGACGCTGTAAGCCGGACGGGGCGCCTGCGACGGGTATTCATCCGTAGAGATGGGGCTTACCGTGCAGGCGATATTTGAGATTCTGATGATTTCGCAGGCGAAATCGTACCAACTGGCAACTCCTTCGTTCGAATAATGGAAGATGTCACAATCGTGCCGTTTGTATTCAGGCATGATCCGGAGGATGGTCCTGGCGAGATCGACGGCATAGGTAGGGCTTCCGATCTGGTCGTCCACAATGCGGAGTTCCCCGCGTTCGAGGCCGAACCGGCGCATGGTTTTCACAAAGTTGACGCCGAAGGCTGAATAAAGCCACGATGTGCGGATGATAAGCGCCCTGGCGCCGCTGTTTTTAATGGCTTTTTCTCCGAAGAGCTTGGTGGCGCCATAAAAACCGATAGGCTTTACCGGATCAAGTTCGGAAGCCGGCTTTGAATGGGTGCCTTCGAAAACGTAATCGGTAGAGATATGCACCAGCAGCACGTTCCGTTTAAAAGCCTGGTTGGCAAGATTTTCAGGGCCCTCCACATTGATCCGGTATGCAAGCGTCCGTTCGGTCTCCGCTTTTTCAACGGCGGTATATGCTGCACAATTGATGATTACATCAACGTCGTTATCCGATAAAAAATTTTTAACGGCATCTGCGTCTGTGATATCGAGTTCGGCGACATCGGTAAAGATGAAATCATGGTCGGGATACTGCGGCGCAAGGAGCCTGAATTCGCTCCCCAGTTGTCCGTTGCTGCCTGTTATTAGGATATGCATGGCGTTTCGTGTTAGAGTTTTATGATTTTGTGCGCTGAAATATGATCTGAAGTGTGGGCTTCCAGGTAATATATTCCTTTTGGGAGAGAAGCCGGCAGTGAGATGCAGAAGGATGAAGATCCTTTTGCAATACTGTATCCGGATAACACTTGCCCTGCAACGTCGATAAGATGGACTTCAAGGACGCTGTTTTTCAGGTATTCCGGAATAAATATCGTGATTTTATCGGTGCAGGGATTCGGGTAGATAAAAATTTCAGGGTTTGCCGAGTTTTTATGATCCCATGAATAACCCTGGAATTCGTAAGCGCCCATATCCACGCGGTTTTCAACTACTTTTGGCATCCCTGCCAGGTCTATGGGCGGCAGACCTGTTGTATCGGGATCGCCTGTGTTGATGCAGGGGCTGTTGAAGGCAAGACGCAAATCGTCAATACTGATGAAGGAAGGGTCTTCACCGATCAGGTTGGTGGTATCCGTGATTTCAAAACCAACAGGCTTTCCCACCAGGGAGTGGCTAAAAATATATGATCCGTCATAAACACTTACATCGGACAGGTTTGTGCTGACTTGCAAATAGTTGCCAAAAATAATGCTGTTCCGGACGGAGGTAACGGCGTTGTTCAGTTTCATACCGCCTCCCGTTTCATTCGGGCTCATTGAATAATTACGGGTGATAGTTGAGCTGAGTATATCCAGGTTGCCTGCACTCAGTATTCCGCCACCGGAACCGGCAGGCGTACCGTATCTGACCTTATTGCCGGAAATTATGCTGTTGATGATGGATGTGGAACTACCGGATATAATGCAGAGGGCTCCGCCACTTCCGCCGGCAGCCCACCAGCCGGATCCCGGATTCAACGGATCGGGACAAAATCCGCCATATCCGGATGAATTTCCCGTCAGTTTGCAATTTTCTATTTTCAGATAATGCCCGCTCCAGATTCCGCCTCCGCTTCCTCCGTTGGATGGGAAGCAATCATACATGGAATTATCCGATTTTACGATGGTTTTTCTTCCCCCTGTTCCGGCTGAATTGTTATAAATGTCCGAATTTTTGATTTCCAGATGGCCATAATTAGCGATAGCCCCTCCACTGGCGCCGGGTGGGGCAGGGTAGGAGGCGGAATAGCCCAGGTCAGGACCGGAGGCGGCAAGATTGGAATGAAGTATGCAGTGATCGATATACAAATAACTGAGGGTATCGTTAATCTGGATTCCCCCGCCGGGTTGCGGATATACCCCTCCGATACATATTGACTTCCCGTTGCAGATCACCAGGTTTTTAAAATAAACAACCCCGCTGTTGACCAGCCTGAAAATCCTGAAATCAGGGGTTCCGGCTGCCGGATCGCGACGAATCACGGTTTTGTTTTCGTTGCCCAAGATGCAGAGCGGTTGTTCAATTTTCAATTCATCGGATGTCAGCGTAACGGTGTCAACATCAGCCGAAAAGAGGATTGTATCGTACGGGCCGGATATTTCGATGAAATGGCGCAATGACAGATCCCCGCTGTCGCTGCCGTTCATAACAATATATGTTTCCCCCTTTGCACCGGCCATGCATGAGAATAATACAAGAACAAAAAACAAATAATTCATTTTCATAATGATACGGTTCGGATTATTGGTTATAAGTTGTAAAAGGCACAGACAGCTTGTTTTATCTTTTACTGTCCGTAACCGAATGATATTTATTTAATAAGTAACACGGAATGAAAGATATATCCGTTTTTTAGCTGTAGCTGATAACAAAGATAAGAAATCTGGTTTCTGATCCTAACTATGAAGGATAAGAATTCCGGGAAATCAGGAATGATAGGGTAAGGAGCCGCCGATCACGGAATCAGAACTTTCAGAAAGAGGCTTCTCTTCCCATGCCAGCGGCGCGACGGAACGCGGAAGGCTTTCTAAACCGAAATGTGTAAATAATATCTTTAAGCTGTTTGTCCTGGTTTATTCAGGGCCTCAGAATGCCAGCAGGGCGGCGCCCCCGATAAGGAGCAACGCGAACAGATATATGATGAGCATTAGTATGGTAATAAGTCCGATGACGGCAAACAGGCTTTTCAGGTTCTTGCATGCCTTTGTCAGGAACTGGCTGTCGTTTTTCCGGATGGCTTTGGGGACATTGGTGGCAAAACTGTTGAGAAATAATACCGGCAACAGGAACACGGCTGCAAAAATTATATACACAACCGAAACCAGGATGGCCGGGATCTGGGCAAAAACCGGTATTTGCGTTTCAAGCGGCTTCATGATGAAGGCGAAGGATAAGCCGGTCAATATCATGAATCCGGTAAGCACAAAACCTACGATAGAGAGGAATTTTGCCCATTTGGCAGCGATTTGCAAATGAATTAAGGCTTCGGGCGTCATCGGCGGAGTTGCCGGCGATGTAACTTCAGGGGCTGTGGTTTCTTCCATAATCTGTTTCTGTTTTGAGTGATTATTTCGGTTGGTTCATCCGGTCAAGATCAATCATTAGTTTTGCCATGATTGAATCCCAGATGTAGTTTGATGGGGAATCGAGCACATCATTGTCGGGGCTATATGATTCCCAGTAGTTATGGTTTGCGGCTAGTTGAGTCTTGACGCAGAGCAGCATTTTACCGGCCAGCTCACGGGCTGCGTCATCGTAGCCGTAATTTCTGAGCCCGTCGAAAACCATGTAATTCCAAAGCAACCATACCGGTCCGTTCCATTTACAGCAGTAGTCGACGTAAGGGGTATACCAGGGATCGTCGGCTGCAAGTGTCGGTACGCCGTATTTCCTCCAGAATTTGCCGGGATCGGTAAGCTTTTTTAAAAGGATTTCCGCCCTGTCGCCGGGCGCAGCTTCGGCCCACAGCGCCAGGAATGCTATAATTTCCTGCCTTCGCAAATCACGCGTCATAAACCGGAAGGAGTGATCATTTTTATTTACGGAGTAATAAAAGCCGGTTTCCGAGTCCCACATGCGTTCATTAACAAGCCTGGAAACCGTATCCGCTTTTGCCGACCATTCCCGGGAGTCTTTTTCCCGGCCCAGTTCTCCTGCCATGACCGAAAGGCTGCGCATTTCCTTGACGACCATGAGCGTCAGGTCAAGGCATTCAAGTTCGTCGCTGATATCTTCCTTGTCAACATCAAGGTATCTTTCGGCCGAAACCTGAAAAACGGCGTTGTACCAGTCGCGGACGTTTTCAATGATGCCGTACGGCCCCCATTCGAAGGTGCCGTCGTGGTCGGTATCACGGTTCCGGATGAGCCAGTTGGTGTATTTTACCCCCGATTCATAGGCGTCGCGAAGGAAGGATTTGTCTTTGCTGACGGTATAGATTTCCCAGTTAATCCAGTTATAAAAAGGCGCCGAAGTGGTCGGCATCCCTTTATGCGGATAATCCTGCATACCGCGCGGGCCGTGGCGGTATGCGATCAGGCCGTCGGCGCCCTGCTGTTCCATGTATACGCGCTGTGATTCCTCCGCCGAAGCGGCGTCGAGACAGGCATACGATAACATGCTCAGTGATTCGTGCAGCACCTGATGGCCATGGCCCCATCCCCATAAAGGGTTGCGGGAAAAAACATAAAAGTTATGCGACGTTTTCCCGGCCGGCGGCAACATACATCCCCTAACCAGGTTAAATGCGCCCAGGTATACCAGTTTATCGGATGCGTTGTTGAATTTCAATCGGGGAACAGCAGCAAATAACCTTTCGTTTTCGTCGATGAACGGTTGAAGCGGAATGTTTTTAAGAGCCTGAATTTCTGCCATCAGCGTGGTTTCGCTTTCCGAAATGTCACAGCACCCCCTGAAATAACGGATATGTTTCTGTTGCCCCGGATCCAGGCTAAACCGGTTATGGAGCATTACAAAATCGGTATATCCACCCTGGATGCAATTAAGCGAATCATGTGTGTTTTTCTCAGCATAGAAATCGCGTTTAACGAAATTGTACATATCATCCAGGTTCCCGAAGTAGCCACCTGTGGAATAGGGTTCAAAACCGGCAGTAAAAATATCCCGGCATGAAGTCGGGTAAGGGAAACCGGGATTCAGGCTGCTGATGAGCCGCGTCAGCGATTCACGGTGCGTAAGGATATAGGCGCTGTTTTCGGCATCCCACCGGTCGATGAATAAGGAATCATTGCCAAGTTCCAGTGTCGGGTACAAGTCGACCGTCAGCGGTTTGTCCGAATTGTTGGTGATGCTCATATCGACGATGGCGATCGAAGAACTGTACACGAAGAAAAGTTGCTGCACTTCCAATCCTTCCCAGGGCTCATATTCCATCAGCGCCATATCGGGAAATGAGGCGGTGACGACCGGCAGGCGATGATATTTATTCATCCGGTCGATTACGACTGAATTTATCCGCCAGGTACTGTAAATTCGTCCGGCCTGGTCGCTGCTGAAATTGAGCGGTTCGCACGGTGAATAATAATCCATTTTATAGGCTTTGTCGCCATACATCCGTGAACGGTTGATGCCGGCAGCATAAGTGGTGTAAAGCGGATCGCCGGCTTCTGCATTGATTTTCAGGAACTCGTCTTTGAGACTGTACTTTGCCTGTTGGGAAAAGGCAGGTGTGGTGAAGCTGAAAGCAATTACGAGGAAGAAGAATAAATTTTTGTATTTCACGGCCGTATCTCTGACAGGGTTGCCAAAAACCCTGGTGTTTCTTGTTGTTAACAAAGTTAAACCAATTACGGATTTTTAATACTTTAAAAATGAAAATCCCCGGCAGAAAGGCTTCTGGCCGGGGAAATCGGAGTGTACGAGGTGCTTCAGAAAATCACTTACATTGCATAAAGAAGTCGGGGGGCAAAGCGGAACGGTTGATGGTTTCGCCGGCTTTGAACTGGTCAGGGTTGAACAGGTCTTTCTCAGGAATAGTTGTTGAAGTTGAGATAACCTTAAACTCTGTGCGCCGGTTAGCCTGGTGTTCGGCTGCCGAACAAGGCACGCCGTCGGAACAGCGGTTTGTAAGTTTGTACTCGCCGTATCCTTTAGCGGTGATGCGCGAAGGATCAATGCCCTGGGCTATGATATATCTGACTGCGGATTCGGCCCTGTTCTGCGACAGTTTATCGTTATACGCGTACGAACCGCGGCAATCCGTATGGGATGAGAGTTCAACATTGATGGGATTATCCTTCATGATGCGGACCAGGTTTTCAAGAGGCGGTTCGGCATCAGGACGGATATTGTATTTGTCGAAGTCATAATAGATGTTTTCGATCACGAAAGTTTTGCTTTCAGCCAGTTTGTCGAGGAGAAGGTCGCGGGATGCGGGAGTCGTTTCCCCGGCTTTTATATGTTCTTCAGGCCATGTCATGCAATCGGCGATGTAGCCTTTTGTGGTGGCTTTGACGATAAGTTGGGCAGGTGTTTTCAACTGATGTGAGTAAGCTCCTTTGTCATCGGTTTTAAGTATGACGATCTCGTCAGTTTCTTCGTTAAGCACAAATACCGTTGCATTGGGCATAGGCCTGAGTGTGGTTTTATCTTTTACAAAGCCTGTTATCATTGCCGGCAGCGGTTCTGTTTCTTTAATGGGAGCGGGAGGTTCGGGCAGTTTTCTGAAGGCATAGATATCGTCCCAGCCTTCACCGCCGGGCCTGTTTGAGGAGAACATACCGTAGGAAGTTCCGGGCATCCAGGCCAGGGCGAAATCGTCGTAGGATGAATTAAGTGGAGCGTATAGGTTGCGCGGTACACTCCAGGAACCATCAGAGAATTTTGAGCTGAAGATATCAAGGCCTCCATATCCCGGATGGCCATCGCTGGCAAAATAGAGCGTGCCGTCCTGCTTTACCGAAGGGAACATCTCGTTTCCCGGGGTGTTGATGACGGGGCCGAGGTTAACGGCATTACCCCATCCTTCACCCTGGCGTTTGCACATCCAGATGTCGGTTCCGCCTTGTCCGCCGGGCATGTCGGAAACAAAATACATAACAGAAGCATCAGCAGTAAGCGCTGGATGACCTACATTATAATCAGGGCTGTTGAGGTAAAACTTATTCAGTTTGCCCCATTTTCCATTGACGCGGGAGGCATAAAATATCTTCAGCATGTCGGTCCTCACGTTGTTAATTTTCTTGGCATCGGCATCGTGGTAGGATCGTGTGAATGCTACAACCGAATCGCCGGCGAAATAGGCAGGGCCGTCATGGTACGTTTCGTTGAAAAAGCCTTTAAGGGATCTCGGGTAACGGATATTACCGAAGACATCGCCTGTTTTTTCGGGCTTGGTGAACAGTAATTTTACATATCCGCGGCCAGTCCAGCCATAGGGGCGTTCGTCAAGGACGTTCCTTTCACGGTCCGAAGCATAGGTAAATCCATTGGCATAAAACGCGGGGCCGAAATCGCTGGCTTCCGAGTTAACATTTGAGAGCGTCTTGATCTCGAAAGCCGGCGCCATATCTTTCCATGTCACCTGCACACTATCGCAATATGCGGTATAGCGTTTAATGCGCGGATCCTGAGGGGCGAGGGCAGCCGCTTTATCCAGGGCCTGGTTTGCCTGCGTGTATTCACCTGCCTGCATAAGCGACCTGGCATACTCGAACCAGGTATCGGCGCCGGCGTTGGGGATCTGGACAGCCTGACTGTACCAGCCTCTTGCATTTGCAGGATCATTCTGCATTTTGTAACACTCCGCCAGCAAAGGAATTGCCGTTTCCCGGTATTTTTCTTTCTTGACGGCGTGGTTGAGTATTTTGATTGCTTTTGAATAATTAAAGAGATTCATATTACGCCTGGCCCTTTCGGTGGGTTGGGCCATGACACTCTGAGCGATCAGCAGCGTGGTAAAGGCAAGCAGGAACAATTTCTTCATTGTGATGATAATTTTTACAATAGGCAAATATGAGCGATTCCTGTAAGTGAAATTTGTGGTGATTAGAAATACCTTGGGGTATGCATCCTTGACTGGAAGACGTCGAAGTCGAAGCCGAGGCGGATTTCGTGCGATCCCCTGTTCTGGCTTCTGAGTTCGTTGAACCAGACGTCATAGGAATAGCCGAGGCGGATATTTTGGGAGAGGTTAATCTCGGTCATCAGGGAGAGAGCTTTTTCGGTGCGGTACGAAGCGCCGATCCAGAAGGTATTAGCGAAGAGGACGCTGGCGTTGATATCGAGTTGCGGGGGGGCATTGGGAACGAACTTGGCGAGAATGGAAGGCCTGAAGACGATGTTATCGGCAACGGGGAAAGCAGCGCCGGCCATCCCGTAGAAGTGCCGGAGAAGTTTGGTGAACTCGGACTTGCCGTCGACAATGACTTCGGCCATTTGGTTTTGCAGGAGTTGCTTGCTGGAGAAGCCGACGAAATAGCGGTTGGTATAATAGTAGATGCCGAAGTTGGCATCGGGAACGGCTTTTTTCGATTCCTGGCCTAGGAACATCTGGTCTTCAGTATTCAGGAGATACATTTTTGACCAGTCGAAATATACATGTTTATAACCGGCCTGGATTCCGAAAGAGAGCTTGCCTTCGGGGAAGATGATCCTGTAGGCGAAGGTAGCCAGTGCACCTGAATAGACGGAGTTCCCGATGGCATCGCAGTATACATTGGCTCCCAGTCCGATGTGAGGATTTCTGAGAGGGGAGTGGATGGAAGCGGAGAGCGTCTTGGGAGCCCCGGCAATGCCTTCCCACTGGTCGCGTCCGAGGACATCGACTGACAGTGCTTCGCGGCTGCCTGCGTAGGCCGGGTTCAGGGCCAGTTTATTAAACATATATTGGCTGAACAATGGGTCCTGCTGAGCGAAAGCGGAGGACGCCAGGAGAAGGAGCAGGATGGGGATTATTTTTTTCATTTTTCGAGGTATTATCAGTAACAGGGTGATGGATATTGCCAGATGGACAGGATGCCCCGGTTGCGGGCCCCGGAAGATATTCTCCGGGGCCTGAAAGGGCTATTCAGATTCTTTACTGCCGCGGACAAGGATCCATCCGTCGTATTTGCCTAAGCCGGGAACGGTAACAATGTAGAAGTATGTGCCGTCGGGAACATGGTTTCCTGATTTCTCATAGGTGCCGTCCCAAACCACGTTCTTGTTGTCGTAATTGGCCACGGAGTAGACAATATCGCCCCAGCGGTTGAAGATGATGACTTTGTTTTCGGGGAAGAACTCAATGTTGCCAATGATCCAGACGTCGTTGAGTCCGTCGCGGTTGGGGGATATCCCGTTGTAGAAGATGAGGTTTTCACGGGTTCCGAGGACGGTGATGAAGATTGTGGCGGTATCGCAAAGCGAAGGCTGCCCGTTATCGCAGATCACATAGGTACAGGTATCAATTCCGAAGAAATTGGCGGCGGGGGTATAGGTCACCGTCTGGTTAGCGTTCAGGATGATGGTCCCGTTATGGGGGTATGTCAGGAGAGAAACGGTGATCGGGTCGCCATCGGGATCGTAGTCGTTGTCCAGGATGCTGATGGTAACCGGCTGTTCCATGGACGTGGTGTCATAATCATCGATAGCAACTGGGGGATTGTTCGAATTGAGGAACACGGAGACGGTCACCTCGTCGGAGGAATAGCAACCGGAAGCCAGGTCAAGGACCGTAAGGGTGAAGGTCGTCGGTTGAGCGAGCGGCAATGTCGAGGGGTTAGCTACCGAAGCATCCGAGAGGAGGCTTTCGGGCTGCCAACTCCAGGTATACATTCCGCTGCCACCGGATGCGCTGCCGTCGAGGGCTGTGGCCGTGTTGGCGGGGATAGACTGGTCGAGACCGGCATTTGCGATCACGGATTCATAGACTATAAGCGAAAGCTGGTCGGTAGCGACGACGTTGCCGCAGGCAGCGGGACCGTTGACGGTGAGGGTGAGGATGATGGTCCCGGATTCACCGGCAGCCGGAGTATAGGTCGGCGTAAGGGTTGTTTCACCGGTAAGGGTGCCAGTACCGTTCGAAGACCAGAGGATTGAGCTGTAGTTGGAGGCAGAAGCGCCGCTAACGGTAAAGGGTATACTCTGGCAGGTGGAGGCGTCGGGTCCGGCACCGGCAACAGGCGCCAGGTTGATGGTGAGCGTCAGGTTATCCTGTATATCTCCGCAGGGAGCCAGTCCGGTCACATTCATGGTAAGGATTACGGTTCCGGCCTGCATATCGGCGGCAGATGGGGTGTAGACGGGGTTGAGAAGGGCAGCATCGTCAAACGTTCCGGTTCCGGAGGTGGTCCATGCGATGGCGCTGAAGTTTTGGGCTGAAGCCTGGCTGATGGCGATGGGGGCTGTTTCACAGGTGTACAGATCAGGTCCGGCGGTAGCTGCCACGATTGGCTGTATGGTGAGAACAGCCTCGTCGGTAGCATCACCGCAGGGAGCGGTTCCGGTGACTGTAAGAGTAAGGGTCACGTTGCCGGTTTCATCCACAGCCGGGGTATAGGTTGGGGTGAGGGTTGTTTCACCGGTAAGGGTGCCCTGTCCGTTGTGGGTCCAGAGGATGGATGTATATCCGGAGGCGGTGGCATCACCGATGGTGAAAGGTGTGCTGTTGCAAATCGTGGCTCCTTCACCGGCAAAAGCCGAAGTAGCAGGCAGGATGGTAAGTGTCATGTCGTCGGCAGCGGACTCACAAAGAGCTATACCATAGGCATGGAGGGTGAGGACGACGCTTCCTGCGGCGATGTCGGCTGTACTGGGGGTATAGGTGGCGTGCAGGATGGTAGCATTGTCAAAGGTGCCTGTACCGGCGGAGGTCCAAAGGAGACTTTCACCTGCAGCAGCAGATCCTGACAGGGTGTAAGGAGCTGCGGCACAGGAGATGTCATCGGGGCCGGCATTGGCAGCAGGAGCCGTAGCGAAGGTAAGGGTCATGGGGTCGCTGATGTCGCCGCAGGGGGTACTACCGAAAGCTGTAAGGGTAAGGATCACACTGCCGGCGGCGAGATCGGCCTGGCTGGGGGTGTAAACAGGATGGATGACGCCGGGATTGTCAAAAGTACCGGTACCGGATGTTGTCCAGAGAATGCTGTTGTAGTTGGAAGCATAAGCGGTAACGGGGACAAACGTCTGGTCGCTGCAGATGGTGCTGTTTTCACCAGCGGTAGCCACAGGCTGGGGCAGGATGGAGAGCAGCATCTGATCCGAAGAGTCGGCGCAGGGTGTGTTGGCGTAAGCGGTAAGGGTAAGGTATATATTTCCGGTTTCGCCGACCTGAGGAACATAAGTAGGGGTAAGCGTGTTGGCATTCAGGAGAGATCCCTGTCCGCTATGGGTCCAGAGGACGGAAGCGTAGTTGGTGGCCGAAGCACCGGTAACGGTGAAGTTGTCGGCCTGGCAGATGGTCTGATCGGGACCTGCGTTGGCAGTGGGATGAGCGATGATGGTGACCGACTGGATGCAGGTGTCGGCGTTGTTATGGATATCGATGGCGATCCAGGTAACATAGGTTACGCCGACGGGGAAAACAGCGGGGGCATTATTGGTGATAACCGGATTGGGATCGCAGTTGTCGGTAGCGGTAGCCTGTCCGAGGACAACAGGTTCGGTGTCGCAAAGTACAAGGTCGGCGGGACAGGTTATGACAGGCTGCTCGTTATCGACGACGGTGACGGTCATGGAGCATGAATCGGCATTGCCGCACTCATCGGTAGCAATCCAAAGGATGGTGGTAGTTCCGACAGGGTACACGCCCGAAGCATTGGAAGACTGGTTGAAGCTGTTCACAAGGGTCACAGAACTGCAAGCTTCAACAACAGCAGGAACAGGAACGGTAACAGTGGCGCTGCACAGTCCCGGGTCGTTGTTGACGATGATGTTTTCCGGGCAGGTGATAGCCGGTTTGGTGGTATCCTGGATGGTGAAGGTAGCCGT
>DAONEP010000051.1:0-21659 GCA_035403165.1 Bacteroidales bacterium
CTGATGAACAGTAAGTGTCTTTCCGGATATCGCTGGGATTGATTTCGACGTCGAATTCGTCGGCTTCGGGCAACACGGCAACCGTTGCAGCGGATGTATGCACACGTCCCTGCGTTTCGGTGGCCGGCACACGCTGCACACGATGAACGCCGGATTCGTATTTTAACAGGCCGTAAACCCCGTCTCCTTTTACCTGGAAAATCACTTCCTTGAAACCGCCAACGGTTCCTTCGGCAACGCTTACAGGCTCCACTTTCCACTTTTTTGCTTCGCAATACCGCGTATACATACGGAAAAGGTCGCCCGCAAACAGGCTGGCTTCGTCGCCGCCGGTGCCGGCACGGATTTCAACCACGGCATTCTTGCTGTCCTGCGGATCGGCAGGGATGAGCATCAGGCGGATATCTTCCTCCATTTTTCCCTGTTTCTCCAGCATCGTATCAAGTTCTTCCTTGGCAAACTCGCGCAATTCCGGGTCTTTTTCCTCGTTCAGGATGGTGCGGGCGGTGTCGATACCGTTCATCAGCGATCGGTAATCTTTGTAGGCGGCAATGATGGGCTGCAGTTCCTTGTAGTCCTTGTTCAGCTTCACAAATGACTTCATATCCGACATCACATCCGGCTCGGCCAACTGCTTCTCAAGATCCAGAAAGCGTTGGTTTATGGCTTCAAGCTTATCTAACATGGTGATAGGTGCAATGGTTTTTGCGGATACAAAGGTAATGTTTTATAGCGAAGCAGGAAATGAATTGGCTGACAGTAGCCAAAGGGAAGGATGCATCGAATGCGTTGGTTATGGTAAGCCGCAAAATGACTGATTTATTATTCCGTGATCACGGCTACAAATAATACTTATAAACAATAACTTTTCATGATTATACAATTCAGGTTATCAGAGGAGCCTGGTTTTTCATCGATCCACTTTCCGTGACGGATTCCGGGCTTAATTTTTTTAATGATTCCCTTTTCTGATGAATCGGGATTATCCTGATATTCGCATAATTACAAACTAATTTACAAAATTTTTAATAAATCCGGTTACACTTTTTATAAGATCTTCATTTAACGGCAATACCGGATCGGAATATGTTGCCAGATTGGCCTGCTTGTCAGCCGGGGCGTTTTTCAGGATATGGTTCATTCCTTCGATAATGGAAATGGCGGCATCCGGTTTGGCTTTTTTCAGGTTCGCGGCATCATCAACGCTTACCTGGATATCAGTGGTTCCCTGGACGATCAGCACAGGTATTGTCAGTTTCTGGATCTCTGTGCAGGGATTATATTTGAACCACGAAATCATATATGGCTGAACGCTTGGGCGGAACAGGGAATATAACATGGGGTCAACATTCGAAACGGTCTTGCCGGTTTCCAAGCTGTCGATGATGGAGTAGCAGACGTTTTTAACGGTTTCGGGCTGGCCTGAAAGCTGTGTTTTCAACAGGTCGCCGGATTTGAACCCGGCGCCAGCCAGGGAAATAAACCCGTCGACAGGTGATATGGCAGCGGCAACCATTCCGATTAAGGAACCTTCACTGTGGCCGATAATATAGATTTTCGAAAACCAGTTTTCTTCTTTTAACAGGTTAACCCATGCCACGGCATCGTCGATGTAATTTTCGAACCGCAGTTCGGATTCGTCAAGTCCGGCGCCTACGCTGGCGGCAATACCGCGTTTATCATAACGAAGCGAGGCGATGCCATGCACCTGCAATGAGTCGGCCAGCATCTTCAGCGAATTGTTCTTCATCGAGGTATTGTTCCCGTCGCGGTCGGTGGGACCGGAACCTGCAATAATCAAAGCAAGAGGAACCTGCCCGTTAGTTGACGGCATTTGCAGCGTGCCGTAAATGGTTCCTTTAGCGGTATTCAGTTCAACAGGCTGGGCGTTCAGCATCAGCGCCAGCATGCTGAAGGCCAAAAGGACCAATATGTTTTTCATGATATCAGTAATTAAAAATACCGTCAGGAGTGCTGATCGTCAGCGAACGGCCGTCGGCGGCTTCGCAACGTCCGACGATGCGTGCTTCGATGCTGAACGATCCGGAAATGTTGATGATATGTTCTGCAACCGGTTCCGGCACATACAGTTCCATCCTGTGTCCCATGTTGAAAACCTGGTACATCTCGCGCCAGGGCGTATGGCTTTGATCCTGGATCATCCTGAAAAGAGGAGGAACCGGGAACAGGTTATCTTTAATAATATGAAGGCCGTCAATAAAATGCAATACCTTGGTTTGGGCCCCGCCGCTGCAATGGATCATCCCGTGGATTTCACCGCGATGATGTTTCAGGATATCGGAAATCACAGGGGCATAGGTACGGGTAGGGGAGAGAACCAGTTTGCCGGCATCCACCCCGGGTACTTCGGTTGCTCCGGTAAGCATCATCTTTCCGCAGTACACAACCTCTTCAGGCAGGCTGTTGTCGAAACTTTCCGGGTATTTTTCTGCATATAGATGGCTGAAAACATCATGCCGCGCCGAGGTGAGGCCGTTGGAGCCCATGCCCCCGTTGTATCCGTTTTCATAGGACGCCTGCCCGTAACTGGCCAGCCCGACGATAACATCGCCCGGCTGAATCCGGTTTTCGATTATTTCCGACCGCTTTGCACGGGCTGTAACCGTACTGTCGACGATCACCGTTTTTACCAGGTCGCCTACGTCGGCAGTTTCACCCCCTGTGGAATAAATGCCGATGCCAAGGGAACGCATTTTTTCAAGAAATTCTTCGGTTCCTTCGATGATGGCTTTGATCACTTCGCCGGGGATCCGGTTTTTATTGCGTCCGATGGTCGACGATAGAAGAATCCCGTCGGTGATACCCACGCATAGCAGGTCATCGGTGTTCATGACAACGGCATCCTGCGCAATGCCTTTCCATACCGACAAATCCCCGGTTTCCTTCCAGTAAATGTAAGCCAGGCTTGATTTTGTACCGGCGCCGTCGGCATGCATCACGGTGCAATACTCCGGATCATGGGCAAGCAGATCGGGGATTACTTTGCAGAAAGCATTGGGATATAACCCTTTATCCAGGTTCTTGATGGCGTTGTGAACATCTTCCTTGGAAGCGCTCACGCCGCGGAGATTGTATTTAAGGTCGGAAGGCACGCGTTGCAGTATTATTCGAAGACGATTTGTTTCTTATCCTTGTCGAGATGGTATTTGGCTAACTTTTTCAGGGTGGATTCATCAATCAGCACGCCGGCTTTCTGTTTCTGCAATACCTGTGCTTCAAGATCGAATGCCGACTTATTGGCTATGTTGATCTCGGAGACGTTGAACAGCGCTTTGTCGGCGATACTGCCGTTGGCAAGCACTTTCTCGGGATCACCTGCGAAATCGGTCTTCCCGATAGCGCCCTCTTTCAGCAATTTCAACGCCTGTTCCAGTGAAAAGGTAAGGCCATCGGTTTCACCCAGGGTGATGGAAAGCGTATAACCGTTCACGATTGCCTGGAACGAAATGGTCTGGTCGGTATTTTCAGTGTATGGAACAACGTTGTCTTCAGGATTCAACTGGATGCTGACTTTCTGGGTCTGGCTGGTTATGGCCTTGTTTTGCTGTTTCGGGACAAAATCCTTGCTCAGCACGCGGAATTCTGTACGCCGGTTCAACGCATGGGCTGCTTCCTGCATCGGCTTCCCGACAAGGGAATCGATATATGCCCCGGTCAGGATAGTGCCTGCTTTAAAGGTAAACCCGTCTTTCTGGGTATCTTTGGCCAGCGTTCTGGGAACTCTCTCGCCGTATCCTTTTGCAACAAGCCTGTCGGGATCAATGCCACGCTCTATAAGGTAATTGACCACCGATTCGGCGCGTCGTTGCGACAGGATATCGTTGCTTTCGTCGGTTCCGCGGTTATCGGTATGCGATGCCAGCTCAACGATGATGGTTTCGTTTTCATCAAGGGTCCTGATCAGACCCTGCAAGGAATCCTGGTACTGCGGCTTCAGATCCCATTTTGCCAGGTCGTAAAGAATATCCGGCAATACGACAGGCTTATCGGGGATTGGTTCCAGCTTGAAGTCGATGGTGAAATCCTTGCTGCTTTCGAGCCCTACCGTCGTTTCTTTTGCTTTCTTGTTGAAATAATTATTTTTCATGCAGATAAGCTCATAGGTGGTATTTGGCTTAACCTGCGATTTGCTGAAACTGTAATACCCTTTCTGATCGGTGCGCGCTTCAACCGATGATCCGTCGGAACCGACCAGCTTTACCACGGCTGCCGGCACAAACTGAAGGGTTTTGTCGTCTTTCACGGTACCCTGAAGGGTGAAAATCAATGGTGGATTGACGAACGAATAAATATCGTCGCTTCCTTTACCTCCTTTACGGTTCGAAGAAAAAAAGCCGCGTTCTTCCTCGGGATGGTAAACCAGCCCGAAATCGTCACCGGAGGAATTAACCGGGGATTGCAGGTTCACAGGTGTCGTCCACTGGCCGTTGCTGAAGGTAGTGCGGAAAATGTCGAGGCCGCCCATACCGGGATGCCCGTTCGATGCAAAATACAGGGTGGTATCGTTCCGCATAAAAGGGAACATCTCATCGCCGGGAGTATTTACCACAGGACCAAGGTTTTGTGGCTTTGCGAAGTTGTCATTGGGCGATTTTCGTGTGGCAAACCAAAGGTCTTTTCCTCCCTGACCGCCTTTCAGGTCGCTGGAAAAGAAAAGGGTAAGTTCATCCGGACTGATGCCGGGATTCCCGAAGACGGTGGTTGAATCGCCCCCGAGATTAATTGGTTTCGGATCGCCGTATGATCGTCCGGCCCGCCGTGACATCATGATCTGGCATCCCTGGAGCGTTCCTTTTTCGTTGCCGCAGCGGGTAAAATACAATTGGTTGAACTTGCTGTTCACAGCCGGGTTGCCTTCATTGGCTTCGGTATTGATCACGTTGCCGTTGTCCAGCAATACCGGCGTTGACCAGGCCCCTTTCGGGTCGGTTTTTGAGATGTACAGGTCGCTGAAACTTTGTCCGGTCCAGTTGTCCTGAAGCTTACCGGTAGATGCTTCACGGGTGGAAGTAAAGATGATGGTGTTGTAAAGTTTATCGGCGTAGGTAGGGGAAAAATCGGATTCTTTTGAATTGAGGATTTTCTCGTTTTTTATCTGGATCTTGGTCGGGTTATCAAGCCATTCCTGGGCAAGCTCACAGGATGAAGCCCCATTGGGGCCGCGTGGATCTTCAGGAACCAATTCCGCGTATTTTTCAAAATATTTTTGTGCATCGGCGTATTTTTCATTCGATTTCATAGCCTGAGCGAGGTACAGGTACACGAGCGGATTTTTATCTGCAAATCCGCTCTTTGCCGTTGCCAGCCGCTTATAGGCAGGTTCGGCTTTCTTGGTATTGTTGATGATGCGGTAACATTCGGCCATCTGGAACGAAATTTTTTCCTTGTCCGTTTTCACCCTGGCTTTCGACAACGCTTTCTTGTACTTGGAGAGCGCCAGGTTGTACTGCATACTATTAAAAGCATCTTCGGCTGCACGCCAGGCGCGGTTCTGGGCAGTGACGCTCCCAAAACTGAATGTCAGCAAAAGAATGAAAATGAGAGATTTAAATTTCATGTATCTTGTTCCTTAGAGGGATGTCATCAATTGATAAATTTCGCAAAATTTAAACGAATACGGGAATTATTTATTATCCGGCATTTTCCGACTGACGATAAACATCGGGCAAAGGCTCCGGGGTGGTTATATCGGGCGCTTCGTGATGCGAAACTGCGCTTGTCGGATCAGCTTCTGCATCCGGCTGATCAGATGGGTCGCCAACATCAAGGTTTTTCCTGATTGCTTCCCTGGTGTTGCTGACTTCCCGTTTTACCTGATTCTGCACCGAGTTCACTTCATTCACAAGATCCGATGTTTGATTCCTGAATTCACGGGAGATATCGTTGGATGCTCTTTTCATCTCGTTCATAGCTTTGCCGATCTTCCGGGCTATTTCAGGCATTTTCTTGGGCCCGAACACCAGGAATGTCACCAGGATTATTACCAGCAGTTCGCCGCCGCTAACGTCCAGGAACAAAAGTATGGAGTGACCAGTCATCCTGCTATTCTTATTAGATTTACAAAAATACTAAACACCTGCAATCTGTCGACAGTTTTTATCTTTTGACCTGTTCAATTCTTTCCCGCTATACCCAAACTGCGATAAAATGAAAACCCCGGCACAGGGCCGGGGCTTTCGGATGTTTTGGTAAGCTTGTGTTATTTTTTCTGAGCCAGCGCTTTCTTTTCGGCACGGCGTTTCTGAATCATGATAAAGTCGTAAGCAACCGGGGTTGCATTGAAGATGGATGAATAAGTACCAATTGCAATACCTACGATCAGGGCAAAGATAAATCCGCGGATTACATCGCCGCCGAAAATGAAGATGGCGATAAGGGTAACCAGGGTTGTACCGGATGTATTGAAAGTACGTCCCAGCGTACTGTTCATAGCGCCGTTCATATTCGTCTTGAGGTCGCGTTTGGGGTATAGTGATGTCCATTCACGGATTCGGTCGAAGATGATTACCGAGTCGTTGATGGAGTACCCGATGATCGTCAGGATGGCCGCTATAAACGACTGGTCCACCTCCAGACTGAATGGCAGGATGCCGTAGAAGATGGAATACATCGATATGGTGATCAGGGTATCGTGGGTCAGCGAAATAACCCCGCCAAGGCCATATTGCCATTTACGGAAACGGATAAATATGTATAGGAAGATTGCGATCAGGGCAAATGTAACGGCCCAGACGGAAGATTTCTTGATGTCGTCCGAAATGGTCGGGTCAACCTTCTGAGAGTTGAGAATACCGATGGTTTCGTTGGCAACGGAAAAATCTTTGAATGTCACAGGGGCTTTATATAATCCCTTTAATCCATCATACATTTTATGTTCGACCACTGAATCGGCAACGGCTGTACGGTCTTCGACCATGTACTTGGTAGTGATTTTCACCTGGTTCGATGGCCCGAACGTCTTTACTTCAGGGGCTTCGCCGAATGATTTACTCAGCGCTTCACGAACATCGTTGGTTTTAATGTTTTGGTCGAAACGAACGATATAGGAACGTCCTCCGGCAAAGTCAACGCCATAATTCAGCCCTTTGGTTGCCAGTGAAATAATACCGATCAGGATGATACCGCCTGATACGCAGTACAGGATTTTACGGATGCCGATAAAGTCAATGTTTACATTGGTGAAGGCGTTGATGGTGTACTTGTTGCCGAAAGGAATCGGTATGTTCCTGTCGAGAAGCCTTTCAAATACCAGCCTTGAAATAAAGATGGCGGAGAAGAGCGACGTGAGGATACCGATGATAAGGGTGGTAGCAAAACCCTGGATGGGTCCTGAACCGAAAATGTACAGGACAATACCGGTAATGATGGTGGTAACCTGTCCGTCAATGATTGCTGAGTAAGCATGTTTGAAACCATCGTTGATGGCAAGCCGTAATCCTTTACCGGCTCTCGTTTCCTCCCTGATACGTTCATAGATGATAACGTTGGCGTCAACAGCCATACCCATGGTAAGTACGATACCGGCAATACCGGGAAGCGTAAGGACTGCACCAATTGAAGCCAGAACGCCGACGAGGAAGAATACGTTGGTAAGCAGGGCGATGTTGGCAACCAGACCGGCACGGTTGTAATATAACTGCATGTATAACAGTACCAGTACGAAGGCAATGATAAAGGATAAGAAACCGGAGTTGATGGATTCGGTACCTAAGGAAGGGCCGACGATTTCTTCCTGGACGATGCGGGCGGGAGCCGGCAGTTTACCGGCTTTCAGCACGTTGGCAAGGTCCTGGGCTTCTTCGATGGAATAGTTCCCGGTGATGGATGAACGTCCGTTGGGAATTTCATCGTTTACATTGGGAGCCGACTGAACATATCCGTCGAGGACAATGGCTACCTGTTTCCCGATGTTATCGGCGGTAAGGCGTTTCCATTTTTTGGCCCCTTCTGAATTCATGTTCATCGAAACTTCAACGCGGCCATTCTGGTCATAATCCTGCCGTGCATCCACAACCACCGATCCGTCAAGGGCTGCAGTACCTTCACGGGTGCTGGCTTTGAGGGCCGTCAGTTCAAGCACGTCGGGCATCTGGGGCGATGGTTTGGCAGTCCATGCCAATACAAGGTTCTGCGGGAAAATGTTCTTTACCTTTTTGAGCAGCGCATTAACGCGGGCGGTATCTTTTATGGCAGCGTATCCTACCGTAGCCCTGTCGCTGGCATAGTACTGGTTGTTTTTTCCCTGATAATAGGCCGGGCGCATGTAAGCAAACAACGGGTTCTCCTTGGCATAATTCTCGAATGAATTATCCTTCTTTTTGCCGGTCGTATCGCTTTTAAGTTTTTCGGCAAGCGTTTTCTTAGTGGTATCAGCTTTGGCAGCAACGGTTGAATCGGCGGCCTTTTTTGCCTTTATCGTATCTGTGGCTGCTGCAAGGGTGTCTAATATGTTACCGGAAGCTAAACGTTTGTTGGCCTCGGTAAAGTAACTGCTCAGTACATTGAACTGATATGTTTCCCAGAATTCGAGCTGGGCAGTTCCCTGTAAAAGTTTCCTGACACGGTCAGGTTCCTTGATACCCGGAAGTTCAATGAGGATGCGGTCCGAAGTCTGGAGTTTCTGAACGTTGGGCTGTGCAACGCCAAAACGGTCAATACGGTTGCGCAGGATGTTGAAGGTACGGTCGAAAGCGTCGGTACATTCCTGGCGGATAACTTTTAAAACCTCTTCATTTGTTGAATTGGGCTTGATCTTATCGCGCAGTTCCATACGTCCGAAAATGGCGGACAGTTTTGCGTTGGGATCAATCTCGGTGAAGGACTCTCCGAATAAAGTCACAAAGTCGCTCTGGCTGTTTTTCATCTTCTCGTTAGCCATGTTCATGGCTTTTACGAAAGTCTCATTGGTGCTGTTTCCCGACATAGCCTTTACGACATCGGAAACCGATACTTCCATCGTAACGTTCATACCGCCCTTGAGGTCGAGCCCCAGGTTTATCTCATGCTCGAGACATTCCTTGTAAGTGTACTTCCTGATCAGGAGATTGTACACAGGCTGGTTGGACACCGAATCGAGAAAGTACTTTTTGCGAAGCTGCACCAGCGAATCGAGAATATCAATCTCGCGGGCTGCGTTTCCTTTGGCTAATTGTTTTGCCTCAGCGGTCACTGCTTCTGTTTGGGCGAATCGAACGGCTTTTTTCTCCGTTATCCGGGCAACGATTGTGAACGAAAGTTGGAAAAGGCACACCAGGGCGAATGCAATGGCAAAAAAACGAATTGCGCCTTTATTCTGCATATTGTTAGGTTTTAGATAGTTAGGTTTATTCTGATTTCTAAGCCTGCAAAGGTAGAAATTGTTACTTAAATTGCAAATGGAGAAATTAATTCAAAGGTCATTAATAATCCCCGGCGGTTTGAAGGCAGCGGCCTTTCCCCGTTCCTGAAAGGCGTTATGTAAGGATCGACGGCGCCGGCGCGGGAAGATATACTCCGGTTTGTCTCATGGCATTTCCCGGTGACCGGTTATCCGGGATTCTTATTTTCTATTAATCTTACCTTTGTAACGCTTCAATATCACGATCATGACAAGGCAAATTCTTTTCGCGGCTGTCTTAACGGTAATTTCCGGCTGTCTGTCGGCGCAACAGGAAAATTTCAGTTCCGGCGATCCGGTAACCGTCGTAACCTGGAATATGAGGTACAACAATCCGGATGACGGGCAAAATGCGTGGCCAAACCGCAAAGCTGCATTTCTCAGGATTCTGAAAGATGAAAAACCGGATATCTTCGGGTTACAGGAAGCCCTTTATGACCAGGTTCAGGATGTGGAAAAGGCTTTTCCGCGATTTAAGCGGGTTGGCGTCGGACGCGAAGATGGCAATACCAAAGGCGAATTTGCGGTGATTTTTTACGATACGGTGAAATTCAGGAGCCTTTCCTCCGGAAATTTCTGGCTTTCCCAAACGCCTTTCGTGCCGGGAAGCATGGGCTGGGATGCAGCCTGCACCCGCATTGTGACCTGGACGCAATTACAACGCAAAAACGGCGGCGCTGAACTTTTTGTTTTTAACACCCATTTCGATCACATAGGCCAGGTTGCCCGCCGCAACAGCGCCTGGTTATTGCTTCATGCCGTCGATTCACTGGCCGGGAAGCGCCCGGCGATCATCACCGGCGATTTTAACGCCCAGCCGGGATCGGAACCGGTCAGCATCCTTACCGGTAAAAATAACCCCATACACTTCATCAACTCATCCGACATTGCCGGAGTTGCTGATTCGCCCTCCTTTACATACGCCGGTTTCAAACCGGGGGAAATACAAGGTGAAATTATCGACTACATCTTTATAAGGAATATCCGGAAAGTGTCCGAATATTCCGTAAATACCTGTCATGATGGCGATTATTACCCATCCGACCATCTTCCGGTGAAGGCAAAAGTTTTATTTTAATTTAACGTTTCAGCATGCTTTCAGTAAAATATTCCTGGCTTATCGGCCTTTTTATACTGATCCCTTTTACAGGAAAGTCGCAGTCCTCCCTGAAGATCACCCAACAGGTGACGGCTGGCCCGGATGTTTTCGATGAAAACGGAAACCGGCTGAGCATGCCTTTCGCAGGCGGACTGAATGCCTGCCAGTTAGGCGCTGTCGACCTCAACGCCGATGGCGTGGAGGACCTCGTTGTTTTTGACCGGCAGGGTTACAGGTTGTTGACTTTTATCAATGAAGGCCTGGCCGGTGAGATCAGTTACGTTTATCAGCCCGTGTATGAAAAGTATTTTCCTCCTGTCGAACACTGGATGCAACTGGTTGATTACAACAACGACGGCAAAGAGGACATCTTTACTTACACCACCGGCGGAATCAAAGTTTACCGGAACGACTCGCAGGATGTGCCGGTCTTTACGCAGGTTTCCAAACCTTACCTCGTTTCGTTGCAGGGAACAACCCTGACCAATATTTTCGTAACCTATGTCGATTATCCCGCCATTGTTGATGTTGACAACGACGGCGACAAGGATATCCTTACTTTCTGGGGGTTAGGGTCCTTTGTTGAATGGCATAAAAACTTATCCATGGAGAACTTCGGAACAGCCGATTCGCTGATCTTTGAAAAAGTGAGCGATTGCTGGGGCAGGTTTGCCGAAGGCGCTGAGAACAACAGCATTCAACTTGACACCTGCGTAAGTTTCGATGAAAAAATGCAGGCGTATTCCGGATTAAAGGGCGACGACCCGAAACACACGGGTTCCACCTTGTTGGTACATGATTTTAATGGCGACGGCCTGCCCGACCTGGCATTGGGCGACGTGGATTATCCCGCCCTGATCCGGTTTACCAATGGCGGTACATCCGAAGAAGCAAAGATGGTTTCCTTTACCGATTCATTTCCCGGGGACGTCAATCCGGTGCATATAACCTCTTTCCCGGCATGTTCGGCAGTGGATGTCAACAACGACGGGCGCACCGATCTCATCGCCTCGCCATTCGAGCCCAGCCTGATCCGTTGCGACGGCTTCAACAGTAACTGGCTTTACCTGGACGAGGGAACCGGAACCATACCCGGCTATAACTTTATTCAGAAGGATTTCCTGCAAAAGGATATGATCGACCTGGGATCGGGAGCGTTTCCGGCGCTATTCGATTACAACGGCGACGGCCTTCAGGACCTTATTGTCGGTAATTACGGGTATGTTGACAGCAGTTGGCTTGATCCTGTCTATGGACTGAAATGCGAATATGTTTCTTCACTGGCATTGTTCGAAAACACGGGTACGGCCGACCTCCCGGCTTTTAAACTGGTAACGCGCGATTATCTTAACCTGAGCTCCCTGCAGATGCAGTCACTGATTCCTGCCGTCGGCGATGTGGATGGCGATCATAAGACGGATATCCTGTGCGGAAATTCAAAGGGGAAATTTGTCTTTCTGAAAAATAAAGCCTCTTCGGGGCAGCCTGCCGATTTTGAACCGGCTGATCCTGCCTTTCAGCAAATCGACGTCGGCGATTTCAGCGCTCCGCAGGTGGCCGACCTCGATGGCGACGGACTGAATGACCTTGTGAGCGGCAACAAGAAAGGGAAGCTGAGCTATTACCGCAATACCGGCCAGGCCGGCAGCCCGTCGTACACGCTGGTTACCGATTCCCTCGGCGGGATAGATGTTACCAACACCGCGGTTTCCTATTACGGATACAGCATTCCGCTGTTTTATAATCTGAATGACGGGCAGAAAATGCTTCTCGTCGGTTCGGAGTTTGGCGAAATCTTTGTTTACAGCGGCATCGAAAACAACCTCGACGGGCATTTTACATTCGAAGGGCTGCTGCAGGGCCTTGAAAAAGGGTGGAGAAGTTCGCCGGCGTTGGGAAACATCGACGGGGATACGCTGACGGAATTGTTTGTCGGGAATTATTCAGGCGGACTTACCTGGTACAAGGGATACCATGCGTCGCCCGACGGGGTGGGAGAGGAACGGCCGGCCGGAAAAATACGGTTGGAAATAATTCCGAATCCGGCTTCTGATAAGGCGACCATCATGATTGAAGGGCTGAAGGAAGATCCGTCCGGTATCCGGATATGCCTGTACGATATGTCGGGCGCCCGGAAGTACGCGTCAGAGCGCTGCGGGGACAGGACTGAAATTCCGCTGAATGGTTTTGCTCCGGGACTTTATCCTGTCGTGGTAACATTGGAAATAAAGGGCGCGGTCACCCAGGCGACAGGGAAAATTATGGTCGTCCGCTGATTCATTTATCAATCCGGGGCAGTTGACATAGTCGCCCGATATAGTTGAAAAAGGGATTTTACCGGCCCATAACCTGCCGGTAAAAGTAAACTCGTTGCCGGTACCGGCTTTATAAACGGAAGATCAATGTTTTATGTATGCCATGTAACCGGTCCTTATTCTATTTGCCTCCTGTCGGTTTATAGTCCGGTAATTCACTCAGCCTGTCAGGCAACAGGTCTATGCCTTGAAACTCATTTACTACAACCGACTTGATCTTATCCTTGATTTTCTCATCCACGTATGTAATCGACATCTGCCAGCGGCCTCCGATACTCTTACAGTTATCTTCGACCAGGATGTCGGGCTTGATCGTTTCAACGATGTCTTTGTATCTTTCTCCCCTTGAACGGTAATACAAGAAAGATCCCGGGAACCCATATTTTATCAGTAAAGCCCTGATCGATTGCGCCGAAGATTCCCTTCTTCCGGAAGTCAGATAAACAATCCGGGCCCCGTCATGATCCCAGTTACTGATCTTAGCAACGCAGTTTTTTATCGGAACATACCTGGCATGATTGAAATGGTCAATCAACCTCCGCGGCCCCAGGATCGTTCCTTCCGTAAAAATCATTACGGTCAGTTTTTTATAAGCAGCGTCACCTGAATTATGTATTGCTAGTCTCTTCATTGAAACCGGTTTTTATAGGATGTCTTACGCCGGGCTGTTTAACAGATCAACGGCCGCCCATTACAACCGTAACCAGAACGGACATCCTTTGCGTTTTGCGGCTTACCGAACCTGATTACGTTCACACGGGAAATGTATCAAAATTACAGGCCTGTTCTGCATTATCCGTGCTGTAACTGCATGGACCGGTGAAGGCCAGCGGTGTTATTTCCAGATATTGGCTTTCTCAAGATATTCATTGGCCCGGGACTGGCAATTATTGGCTTTTTTCAGGTCATCAAGGTTTCCGTAAGCCTTGTATTTGCTGAAATAGCTGTCGGCTTCCGCCTGTTCCTGTTCATATAGATTGTAGTATGTATGGTACTTGTCTTTACCATACTGCAACTCTCTGCTGACGGCTTTGTCCGTCGCGTTGTTGCGGTACGGATCGCTTTCCGGCTGAGCGCTGCCGGCCGGGGAATTACCGTAATTCGCGGCGTTGTTATAGGCGCTGTTGAGCGGATTCGAAAAGCTGGCTGCCGCGTCGCCAATGGCTTTGCTCAGCATGATGATCTTCGTGTTCTTAATGGCTTCAATAGCTTCCTGGTAATCAGGGTCAACCGAAAGGGATTTGTTAAAGAAAGTGAGGGCGTCGCTATACAGTTCGCAGGCAAAAAAGCAATACCCTATACAGCAATAAGGGGCAGGGTCTGTATTGTTGAGCGAAGCAGCTTTTGCATAATTGCCGACAGCATTCACATAATCCTTCGCTGAAAAGCATTTGAAGCCTTCGTTACAAAGGGTCATGGCTTCGGCAACCCGCTTGTTGTGATCGTTTACAACCTCCATGTTTTCCAGTGCAATCCGATTATCCTTGTCAAGTTCAAGAGCTTTCCTGAAATCAGCCCCGGCTTTCACGTAATCTTCAGGTTGCCGGGTAAGGTAGCAATAGCCCCTGTTAATGTAAGCATTCGTGTTTTTCTCATCGTAAGCAAGCAAAGAAGTAAACCGGTCGATGGCTGACGCGTAATCTCCCTTGTCCATCAGGCTCACGGCATCCCGGTAAGCCAGTTCACAGTATAGCCAGCGGCAAACATAAATGCCGCCATCCAGGGCTTTTCCGGCCCAATTCAACGCTTCAGCATCATTCTTCTCCATTCCTTGCCCGTCATAGAGCATGAGGGCCATGTAATATGCCGATTCGGCATCTCCTTTTTGGGCCGTTTTCAGGTACCACTTCGCAGCTTCCTGGTAATCCTTTCCGGTCCCTTTCCCGAAATAGAAGCAATATCCCAGTTGCTTACAGGCGTTTTCATCACCCTGTCCGGCGGCCTGTTGATAGTATCTGACAGCCGTGGCCGGATCCTGTTTTACACCGATCCCGTTGAAATAACAATCGCCCAGAAAACTTTGTGCCGAAACATTTCCATTGCCGGCAGCCAGCGTATACCATTTGATGGCTTCCTCGTGGTTCTTGTCCGGAATCAGGCCTTTGGAATACATATCGCCTAACGCTGCCTGCGATAAAACATAGCCTTGGGCTGCCGATTTTTCGAACCATGCCCGGGCCGTTTCCTGATCTTTTAACAAACCTTCACCATTCAGATAACTCATGGCTAACCGGTACTGATACGAAGGGTCGCCTTGCCGGGCCATCTCGGTCACTGCCCTGATATCAACATCATAAACAATGTTGCCGTCCAGTTTTGAACAGTTGCTGAACACGTCCGGCGCGAAAATCAGATCTTTATTCCGGCATATCACCGATTTCAGGTTATAACAGTAGTTAAAAGCCTGCGAGCCGACCTTGCTTACCTTTTCGGGGATGGTCACGGATGTCAGGTTACTGCAGTTGTCAAAAGCATGATCCCCGATTTCGGTGACACTTTCCGGAATTGCCAAAGAATCAAACCTGCAATACTCAAAAGCATTGTCTCCGATACGGTTCAGATGATCAGGGAGCACAATTATCCTGAGATTTGAACAGAAAGAAAAAGCGCGCTGCTCAACCGATACCACCGATGAAGGAAGAGTGTACCCCGTCTCATTCCGGCCTTGCGGGAAACGGTACATCCGGGTCATGTCCTTGCTGAATAAGGCCCCATCGGCTGATTTATAATACTCATTTTCCGAAGATACCGTGATCTGTTTCAAATCCGACAGATGATAACTGAAAACGCCGGCCTCAATGTTGCTGACACTGCCGGGGATCGTGATGGAGGTGATCCTGCTGCAGCCGGAAAACGCACCTGCCTCAATCGTGGTGACCGGGTACTGTTTCCTCTTGTATTTGACTTCCGGCGCCAGGACCACATCTCCCGTCAGCGTTCCCTTGTAAGTGAAGGCTGTTGAGGAAGGATCTTTTACATAGTTCTGCCCGACGCTTGCCGTGCCGCTCGCTATATCGACGTTATACGCCACTCCGCCGGATTTAACGGTTATTTTTTGAGAGAAAACGGCAGGAATACCAAGAAAGGGCAGCAACAGGAGAAACAATTTTTTATTCATGGGGCAACGGGGCAATGGTTTTACGGGGCGTGGGCGCTTTTGTCTGGCAGGGTTATCAAGGGTTGAATTAACCGCCCGCTCACAATATGACAACCGGAACCAACCGGCAGCCGGAATAAATTGGGTCATACAAAACTAACGCAGGCGGTTTACGGCTGCAAAAGTATAAAAGAACAAGGTGCAGGTTTCCTTGAAAAACATTGCACGGATGCATCGTGGCCCTGGGAAGGCCTGCAACCGGAACTGGAAATACCTGTACTTTTTTGGGGGGATTCAGGTCCGGGCTCGTCATAAGAAGTTGATTGTAAATCAGTAACATTGGTTCCGGGCTTCAGTGCGCCGGCCATTTTATCCGCACCGGGGAATTTGTATAGCTTTGCATTTTCAATCGTGAGCAAATGGGACGATCATTTTTGAGGAGTTGTGAGGGGGCTGTATTATTTCTCTTCTTTTTTACCACAACGATTTACGGACAGGAAAAAGCAGACACTTCTTTATATCTGAATGAAGTTGTCGTGACGGCATCACGGGTTCAGGTTGCTTTTTCGCAGGCATTGAGGGCTGTTGACGTAAGTACGCGGACTGAGCTGCGCCTTGCTGCGGCAGATAATGCCGCCGGCATTCTTGAGACCGCCACGGGCGCCGATATACGGCAGCGCGGTGCGCCCGGACAGCAGGCGGATTTAAGCATACGGGGAGGCTCCTTTGACCAGACCCTGGTCCTGATAAACGGCGTTAACGTATCCGATCCCCAGACAGGGCACCATAATATGGACCTTCCTTTCGACATGTCGGCGGTGCAGCGGATGGAACTCCTGATGGGTCCTGCAGCCAGGATCTTCGGCCCGAATGCCTTCAACGGCGTGGTAAACGTGATCGTGAAAGAACCTTCGGAAAACGAGGTGTCGGCCCGGTTTTCCGCCGGCAGTTACAAATACAATGCCGAAGGACTTTCGTTTTCTGTCAGAAAAAGGTCCGTATCTGATTTCTTTGCGGCCGGCCGCACGGCCTCCGACGGCTATATCGATAATACGGATTTCAGGAATATGTCCTTCTTCAACAGGATGGCCCTATCGGCCGGAGCGAAAAAGCTGGAACTCCAGACCGGCTATTCCTCCAAAGCTTTCGGCGCCAATAGCTTTTATTCCCCGAAATTTCCCAACCAGTATGAAGAAACGCAAACAATCTTCGCTTCGTTACGCACGGAGGTTGTCAAAGGCGTTGCCCCCGTCTTTTACTGGAGAAGGCATTACGATTGCTTTCAACTGTTCAGGGACAATGCCCCCTCCTGGTACACGGGGCATAATTATCACCGGACGGATGTATTCGGGTCCGACATGAATTATGTGATCGGCAAAAGCGGGCATTTCAGCACTTCGGCGGGGTACAACTTCAGGTACGAAGCGATCGTCAGCAACAAGCTCGGGGAAGAACTCGGATCTTCAAAGCCGGTTGCCGGCGCCGACGGGGTTTATTATTCTTACGGGGCCCGGCGGTATAATGCCGGAGTCCTGGCGGAGGAGTCGTTTTCGGACGGACGATGGAGCCTTACCGGCGGAGCCCTTCTTAATTTCTTTTCCGGCGCCGACCGTAAAAAGATAACCATTTACCCGGGGCTCGATGCAGGCTATTCCCTCTCGGGGGCCACCCGGCTTTATGCAAGCATAAACCGGACGTTGCGACAGCCGACCTTTACCGACCTTTACTATAACGATGCCGTGAGCGTTGGCAATCCGGGCCTTCATCCTGAAAAGGCATGGGCCTTTGAAGCCGGGGTGAAATATGACCGCGATGGCTTCAATGGCCGGATCTCTTTATTCGAACGGCTGGGAAAGGATATGATCGACTGGGTGAGGCCCGCGGATGAGGAAAAATGGCACGTCATGAATTTTACCGAAGTCAATATTTCCGGTTTGGAGGTTACAGGCCAGTACGATTTTGAGAGGAACTGCAGCCGGTTCCTGAAAAGCATCCGTGCCGGATATGCCTGGCTGTATGCCGATAAGTCGAGCCGGGGGTACCAGTCCAAATACCTGTTGGATATCCTGCGGAATAAGGCGGATATCGTCTTTACGCATTACATCGGCCGGAAAATAACCGCCTGCTGGAGTGCAAGCTGGCAGGACAGGGCAGGGGGATTTATCCGTTATTCCGGCGGTGTTGCCGGGACCTCCGAAAGCCCGTTTTCCGATGTCTTCCTTCTGGACGGAAAAATGGTTTATTCCTGTAAACGGTTTCAGGTATTCGTTGAAGCCGTAAATATGGCCGGTGTGAAATACTACGACGTGAGCAATGTGGAGCAGCCCGGACGGTGGTTCAGGGCCGGCATCGAATGCAACCTGAAGAAAGCGGCGGAGTAAAGGCGGAAAACCGGGATTAAGAGCGATCTGTCCCGCGACGGACTACTGACAGATTGTCACATCGTCGATTTCCCATCGTTCAAAATCGTCGCAATCGAAGCGGAGCTGGACGATACCGTCGGCCGATCTGAAATATTCGCCTTCGCCGGTGGTGTAAAGTTCGCCGTCGATGTAGCACTGCACCGATCCTTTCTGCATATTCCATACGAGCTTCACCGCTTCGGCCACGTTGTACTGTTTCCGGCAGATCACGGAATGGCCGTTGATCCCTATCCATGCCTTGCGGCAGGCGCCGGATCGCAGGACGGTGCTTTTGAATTCAAGGATGAGCTCTTTTTGGATGTCGGCATGCAGTTCTTTCGTCAGAAGGCAGGTACGGGTATGTTCGCCGCCCTGCCTGATCAACAGATGGCCGTCGGTGACCGTTACGCCCGTATATTCGCTGTTATACCCTTTCCTGATCCACTGATCGCCGGGACCGCCGTTGTTGAAATTATCCGACAGGAGAACCCCTCCCGTGCCGGTCTTTTTGTAAAATACTTTTATATGCCCTCTTAAGGTAAATCCTTTGCTGAAGATGGTATAGTAAACCTTGTTCCAGCCTTCATAAAGCTGAATGTCCTCCTTCAGCGAATTGATGGTCGAGACGTTGTTGGTGGTCAGATTGGTGGTGGTGAACAGAAAGCCGGCATCGTCGAAAAAAGGGTCCAGCCGGGTAAAAAGCCGGATTCTGTCCCGCGTCAGCGTGTCGTTGTCGTTCACGGCCAGGGTAAAAGGATTCTCCATGGCCTTTACTTTTGCCTGCCTTTGCTCCTGTAACGCTTTCAACGGCTCAAGCTCTTCCCGGATGCCGTCGTTGCTATTTGCGCCGGACTGTAAAACGCCGTCGTTTCCGCCGATGCGGTTCAGCACCACGCCGGTAACGTAAAATCCGTTTTTCCAGATTTCGCGGGCCGTTTGGGCGGTAAAAGCGGGTATTTCGGCGGCCATGTTTTCACCCGAGCGGGTGCAGAATAGATTCTCCCACGATGGCGAACCGGGGGTGTTAAACCCGTAGCCGGCGCCGGCTTTCGGAACGGTAGGCCATAGCCGGATGTAAACCATATATCCGGTTGATGGGACGGGAGAGCATTCCAGCAGCACGCAGTCGCGGTAATCCAGGTAGTCCGCCGGGGTGCCTTCGCCGGCTTCCCATTTATAGACGCCGTCAACCACCGGTTCGTTCAACAGGGTGCTCAGTCGCCATTTTACGGTGAGGCTGCGGATCTGTACCGCGTAGTTGGTGTGGTGCGAATAGCTGAAACCGTTGGCCGGGGCGCAGACCGTCTCGCCCGATCCCGAATTCTGCACAAAAACAGAGGAAGTGGATTGTGCCATGACAACGGCGCTGAACAGGACCAGGAGGGCTGTCATCAGAAGGCTCTTCATGCGATGGGCTCGGTTTTACAGGTAATTAGTAAGTTTTTCTTTTCTTCCGTTCCGGCTTCAACTGGCCGTGGATCCGGCCTTCAAATAGTATCCGGAGTCGCCTGCAAAGATATAAAACCGGCGCAGCAGGCAAATACTTTACACTCTAATTTTGAATGGCCTGAAAAGAATGAAGCTTACATTCAACCGGGAACCGAAGACGAAGGACGAGTTCAGCGTAAGCTAATAATCGCCGGGCTCCCGAAAAAGGGACAGGGATTGCACGCCGCTCAAATTCCTTTTTATTATGTGCCGTGCTTTATTTTATCTGTTTTAATCCTTTATCCGTTAGTAAATATTTCAAGGTTTGTGATTTAACAATCGCCTCATCTTTGTCTACAAAGTCTTGTGGCTGAAAAGTTAGTACGACTTGTCCATTTACCTGTCTTAGTATCGCATATTTGGCTATTGATTCACCATTATTCTCATTTGTCATAAAATCCAGGAAGCCACAATCATAAACCTTGTCATTTTTAATCATTACAATCCTTTGTCCCCAGCTATATTCGGCTGCAAGTTCAAGCATTATGACAATAATTTTCTTATCAGAGCTTTCAAAGAATTTTGGCTTAATAATCATAGCGTCAGAAGTTGTCCCATCATAAACAAATCTAAGATCCTTTGACTTTTTGGATTTAATCATTGCTTTCAGATTATTGGTATTAAATCCAACTAGAAGAATATGTTCGCCTAAGTCATAGGTGCAATAATCCTTCGAAACTCCGGATATTTCCTTGCTACAATTAAATTTTGCCGGGGAAATATCAACTGTCTGCGCATAAATTGTCAGAGAGCATAAGCTTATAAAAAATGTCAGTATCAATCTCATAGGTTTTTTTTAACATGCCACATAACGTTTCGCAAATTTGTGATGTGTGGGAGTTTGAAGCAGCGTCTCTATCCCACCCCCTTAGTAAAACTACCAAAAAGCAGTGAACATTCCAAATCGTCATCAACCCACATGTAATAAATTGCTGTTACCAGCAGGTTTTATTCTTTATTCTTTTCTTTAAGTCCTTTATTCTTAGCTTCTGGTAAAAAGTTTTGCTTTGTTACAACTTTCTTACCTGATTTTATTTCAAGTTGCCTTCTTGCATCTCCGGCTATTTTTTCCTCCTGCTTAGGCTGCTTTTTTATTCTGTACGATTCCTTTTGGGTTTGTATTAACAACAATTTCTTTCGTTGAAGCTTCTCCCAGCATAGAAAAGATTAATTCCAGGTCTGTCATGTGGTCTCTAAGGTTTTGACTTTTCAGGCCTTCCCATTGCTTATGTTGTGATGGTGTAATTCCAAATGTAGCTTTTGAAATCTCAGCAGTCAAAATTGAATATTCTATCTGTTCTTTAATTCCATGGTTTTTCCATTCCTCTGTGAGTTCTTCCCGAATTGCAATGCTGCGCATTCGTTTCTCAATCCAGTCATCCGGATACCCTTTAAGTTGATATAGTTCTCTTGTTCTTTGGGTAGCTAATTCGGGATTTTCAATTTCGTCCAATCTGTCAGAACCAACCTGCGCTAACCAAAGTTTAAATGGTTCAGCCTTGGGTGATGGAATCGATTGTATTATTCTTAGTAGTCCCTTCGCGTCTGAAGCTTGAACTTTTCTAATTTTACCATCGGCTGCTGACATTTCTACCAGGGTACAAATTGTACCCCAGTTGCTTTTAAGCAATACATCGCGGCTGAGCATTTTCTTAATATATTGCTTAATATCTGAACTGTCCGTAAGCGCTTCAACAACATCCTGGACTGAAAAATACCACTTATTCTCACTCTCATTCCATGCTGACCTTATTTTCCTGCTCTCAAAAAGCTTTATATTGCTCATGTTTTTCTGCCTTTTTCACAAATATAACAAATTTTCTGAGCGAGATTGTTTCATAGGAATATCAAGATGATCATT
>DAONEP010000052.1:0-16548 GCA_035403165.1 Bacteroidales bacterium
CCCATCCTGAAGAGTTCGCTGCCATAGAACGACCGGCAAAATTCTCAGGGACAGCCAATATCTCCCAAAAATCCTGAGCTTTAGCATTCAGGGCAATTAGCAGGCCGACAAATACAAAGAGCAATATTTTATATTTCATAAGGTAGATGGTTTGTTTGATGGCTGGTGGATATATAAATCGCACGAACATACTAAATTTCGCGGGATAAGATACCATCGGATGAAATGAAATTGTATTTTTATTCACAGGGCGGCTGCTTTACCCGGAGTTAAAGAGTTGCCCCGCGAATAATCCCGGTTACATCTCATTTTTCTCCGGGGGCATTGGTAAAACCGACAGGCGTAACCTTTCCCAAGATTTCATCCGTCATCGCCCCGAATCCCGGCATCATTCCAATCCCGCTGCAATATTAAGTCCTGGTATAATTCAACAGGTTCCGAAACTCACCGGGCTGATTTTACGATCATAATAGTGCCGTCATCGTCGGGAACCGGAACCGGCGCTTCCGGTATTGTCTCCGTGAATTCATCAACGGCTCTCATCAGGCCTTTCCATTGGTCATTATAGTCATGAACCAGGATCACTCCGCTGGGCGAAAGCCGCGGATAGAAAAAATCCAGTCCGGCTTTCACCGGATTATAAAGGTCGGCATCGATGTTTACGAGGGCAAATACAACATTATCCAGCCCTTTGGCCGACCCGGGAAAATAGCCGGCATGAACTTCCACGTTGGCATGATCGCCAATCTTCCTTAATACTTTATTAACAGATGTATCGGCAAAGTCTTTGACCGAGTATTTCGCTGCCGCCCCGGTCTCCGGTTCAAGGTCGGCGAGGGGAAAACCTTCGAAAGTGTCGAAAAGGTGCAGCTTGCGCCCGGGCGCCATCAGGTGTATAAGCCGGGCGCTTTCGCCCTTGTATACGCCAAGTTCGGCAAAGTCGCCCGGGATTCCGTCCTTCTCAATCCGCCGTATTTGAAGCCAGAAATTGTAAAACCTTACTTTATCATCGTATTTTCGTTTGGCCTTCAGCAATTCCGGCGAAAGCATCTTGCTTTTCCGGGCCGATTCCCAAGCCGGCGGCCCATAGAATTCACCTAAGAAATTGATCCACGCGTTCCTTACAAGTAGGATCATCGCCAGCAGAATGGCGAAATTGATATACTGCAAAAGCGGATAATGCATAAAACACGGATATTAAAGTTCTACAAAATAACATAAATTTTTCTGCTTATATATAAATTGCCTATGTATATTATTATGTATAGAAAGAAATTATCAGAGCATCGCCCTCAGCTTTTTATATCCTTCGCTGCTGGCTTTAAGCTTTGCCCCGCATTTCAGGGTGATGAGGTGCGTGTCCTTTGAATAGGGTTCAATGGCGGCTATCTGCGACAGGTTGATAATATAACTCCTGTGAATGCGCACGAAAGTATCGGACGGCAGATGCTCTTCGAAATATTTCATGGTTTTTTCCTTCAGATGGCTGCCCGACTCCGAGTAGATCATCACGTAATCGTCCTGCGACTCTATATACCGGATTTTATCCACGGCTGTCACCGTTACTTTTGATCCGAGGCGGGTCACCACCCGGTCGATCGTGCCGCGCGATGCATCATAGTGCTGCTGCAACCGGTCGACATTTGCACCGGGTGCTGTCACTTTTGCATTAACCCGGCTCACGGCTTTGTTCACGGCGGCATCGAACCGTTCTTTCGAAAAGGGCTTCAGCAGGTAATCCACGGCATTCATCTCGAAGGCCTTAATAGCAAACTGGTCGTAAGCGGTGGTGAAAATGATCCCCGGTTTTTCTTCAAGCACTTCGAGCAGTTCGAAGCCATCGATCTTCGGCATCTGGATGTCGAGAAAAACCAGGTCGGGCTTTGTTTCACGGATAGCCTTCAGGGCATCGAAACCGTCGGCACATTCGGCCGTCACTTCAATATTTTCGTTCCCCGACAGGAATTTTCTGACGATATCGCGTGCCAGGGGTTCGTCGTCCACGATGATGGCTTTTAGTTTCATGGCTTTATTATAAAATATCAGGAAACGAGGGGTATCCTGAGTGTGACTTCGAAATAGCGTTCCGATCTCCTGAATTTCAGCAGATCGTTACGGTGGTACAAGGCTGAAAGCCTCTTTTCAACATTGCCCAGCCCTGTCCCCGTTCCTTTGCGCGGAGCAGCGTCGGGGTCAAAGTCGTTGCCTATGACGATTTTCAGGAATGCCTGGTCGCAGCTTACATTCAGGTTCACGCCGGCCTGACCGGGCATCGTGTAGACGCCATGCTTTACGGCATTCTCGAGTAACGGCTGCAGGATCATGGCCGGCATTTTCACAGCCATACAGGCCGTTTCAATTTCTTTCGAAAAGATAAGCCGGTCGCTGAAACGGACTTTCTCAATATCAAGATAGAGGCCGATATGATACAATTCCTGTTCGAGAGTGCTCATCGCCTGGTCAGCCACGTTGAGCGAATACCGCATAAATTCCGATAACTTGATGACCATCTCCTGCGCTTTTGCCGGATCGGTCATGGTGAGTGCGCTGACTGAATTCAGGCTGTTGAAAAGGAAATGCGGCCTTATCTGCGACCGCAAAAGGCTGATCTCGGCTTCCCGGAGCGAAGCGGTCAGCATGGCTTCGCGCTCCACCCGTTCCTGTAATTCCCTGAAATTCATCATCAGGTAAAACACCGAAATCAGCAACAGATAGAAAAAAACGCCTGCCAGCGCCCGCACCGTCAGCGAGTTGGTCAGAAACGCGATATAGGAATGATTATTTCCGGCGATGGCATTCAGGATCAGATAACAGGCCCCCAGCCAGAAAGAAACGGTAAAAGCCAAACCGGCCAGGTGGTAGGCCAGCACCTCCGGCTGGTTTTTTTTCTGCTTTCCCGAATACCGGACCATATTCCACACGCCATAGCCAATCAGGCCAAAAGTCACATAGGATATCAGGCTGTCGGTCAGCGCCAGCTTTAACCCGATTCCGTAAACGCGATAAAGCAGCACAACCTGGACGGCAGCCACTACCATCCAGATTGCGCAATAAGAGAGCCAGATGTTCCGGGTTATGAAGCGGCTCAGCATGGGTTTTCTGATTTCGGTTGGTTTTAATAGCTCTTGATCTCGCCGCCGCCGAAAATTGCAACTCCTTTTAAAACAATCGTTTTAGAAGCGTCGACCTGGCTGAGCGATCTTTTATCAGCGTACCCTCCAAAGATATTGAAAACTTCCACTTTAATGTTCCAGTCGGGAGGAACAGTAAGGTTAGTTCCGCCAAAAACAGCCACCATTTCAATCATGGGCTCGCCCTGGGCCAGGGTGCAACGGCTAAGATCAATTTTGGAGCCTCCGAAAACAGCGATCAATCTGCCGCCTTCAAATGCATCGGAAAAGATTTTACGTTCACCGCCTCCAAACACGGCAACGTCCTCGAAAAAATTTTCACTGGCAGTATCGCTTCTTTTCCAGTAATGTGATCTGTGGAGTCTTGACATTCCGAAGATCATGCTCAGGCCGACCAGGATGATGAGAACCGGCCATAGGACATTCCAAAGGGTGAATGGTAAATGATAGAAATCCACCAGCAGAAAAAATCCGCCCACCAGAATCAGGATAAGGCCTGAAATAATTGAACGGTTGCTGAAGAGGTTTACTACGCCGATGGCGACGAGCAGCATTTCCCACGAAAAGATGACGTGGCTTACTTCGGGCGTAAGGAATCCGGTGTTTTTTGCCATCAGCAGCACCCCGGCTGCAATAACCAGCAATCCGAATACAAGGCTTTTCGGACGGAATATTTCTGAACCATGCTTGTGGCCTTTGTCATCGAGGTTGTAAAAATTGTTTTCCATTGTTTTTCGTTTTTTAATTATGCGACAAATTTATCCTAACGGAATAGTAAGAATAAAGCCGAAATCGGCCAATGCAGGATTTGGGTCGGTGAACGGCTGACGTATGAGGTTTGGGGCCTTACGTTTCAGCTATCTATCAGCCTGAGGTCCTTCCCGAAGGATAGAACAATACCGCTTCCGTTTTTAAAGTTTAAAATGAAATCTGATGCTTATCCGCCGGTCTTGAATCTCCGGATTCCCGGAAAGACAATCCCGGAACTTCTCCGGAACACTCCCTCACCGACCGAAGCAATCGTTCTTTGAAACCGATGTTGATAAAATAGCATGCCGGTAAAAGGCAATAATCCTATTTTTGCACCGAAAACCATGGATCAGTGAGCGACGAAATATTAAACGAATTAAATGAAGAACAGCGGCGTGCCGTAGTATGCACCGAAGGCCCGGTGATGATCATTGCAGGAGCGGGATCAGGAAAAACGCGTGCGCTTACCTACCGGGTTGCGCACCTGATTGAAAAAGGCGCCGACCCGTTCCATATCCTCTGCCTGACTTTTACCAACAAGGCTGCCCGCGAGATGAAGGAACGCATCATGAACCTGGTAGGCCCCGAAGCCCGCAATGTGTGGATGGGAACCTTTCACAGCGTTTTTGCGCGAATCCTCCGTATCGACGGCCACCTGCTCGGATATTCGCCGAATTATACCATTTACGATACCGACGACAGCAAAAGCCTGCTGAAAAACATTGTCAGGGAACTCGACCTGGACCCGAAAATCTACCAGACAGGATACCTGATCGGGCGCATCTCGGCCGCCAAATCGAACCTGATCTCGCATGTGGATTACAATAATACTCCCGACCTTCTTGAACAGGATAAAACTGCCGGTAAAGAACGCACCGGACAGATTTTTACCATTTACCAGAACCGCCTGTTCAGGGCCGGCGCCATGGATTTCGACGACCTTCTGTTTAATACCAACCTGCTGCTGCGCGACCATCCCGACATTTTATACAAATACCAGGAAAAGTTCCGGTATATTCTCGTGGATGAGTACCAGGACACCAACTACTCGCAATACCTTATCGTTAAACGGCTTGCATCCCGCTTCCAGAACATCTGCGTGGTAGGCGACGACGCCCAGAGCATCTATGCATTCCGCGGCGCCAACATACAGAACATCCTAAACTTTAAAAATGACTATCCTGAATACCAGCTTTTCAAGCTGGAGCAAAATTACCGTTCCACGCAGATGATCGTGAATGCCGCCAACAGCATCATCGCCAATAACAAGGACCAGATTCAGAAACGCGTCTGGACGGCAAACGAAGAAGGCCAGGCCATCAAGCTCATCAAAGCGGCTACCGATAACGAGGAAGGAACACTGGTTGCCAATGCCATCTTCGAAACCAAGATGAACAACCAGTTGCACAACGACGCTTTTGCCGTTCTTTACCGGACAAACGCCCAGTCGAGGGCCATCGAGGAAGCATTGCGGCGTTTGAATATTCCTTACAGGATATATGGCGGAATGTCGTTTTACGACCGCAAGGAAGTGAAAGACTTGCTTGCCTATTTCAGGCTGGCTGTAAATCCTGCCGACGAAGAAGCCTTGCGCCGGGTAATAAACTACCCGCACCGCGGTATTGGCGATACCACCATGCAAAAGGTTGCCATTGCCTCCGGTGAAGCGAACCTCTCAATATGGCAGATACTCGAAAATGCAGAACGGTTCAGCCTGGGAGTAGCAGGTAAAACGGCTGCCGCCATCGGGAGTTTCATTACTATGATCAAATCCTTCGGCGCGCAGTTGCATTCCCTTAATGCTTTCGACCTTGCCGAACATATTTCCAAGGCTTCCGGTATCGTCCGCGAGCTGTCGTCGGATGAGACCATCGAAGGCCAGGGACGGATGGAAAACATAGAATCGCTGCTCAATGCCGTGCAGGATTTCACCGAACGTGAACCCGGCCCTGAGGAAGAAACCGTACCTGTGAGATATCTGGATGAGTTCCTTCAGGAAGTAGCCCTGCTTACCGACCAGGATAACGACGATCCCAACGATACCGACCGGGTTTCGCTCATGACCATCCACCAGGCCAAAGGACTTGAATTTCAGTATGTATATATCACGGGAATGGAAGAAAACCTTTTCCCGTCGTATATGTCGATGGGTTCGCGGGCCGAACTGGAAGAAGAGCGCCGGTTGTTTTACGTCGCCCTGACGCGGGCCGAAAAACGGGTGACGCTGTTATATTCCGAATCACGGTACAAATGGGGACAACTCAGTATGGCCGAGCCAAGCCGCTTCCTCGACGAGATCGACGATGCCTACATCGAACGCCCGCAGCGCACCCCCTGGAAATCCCTTACCAGCCAGCCAGAACAAAAAACTCCCCCACCCCGCTCGTTTAACGAAAAAGCCGGAACATATTCCGTAAAAAAAGACCCGCCTCAATTAGGGAAAAATTTCAAAAAGGTTTCGGGCCTTACGCAATCGGGTAATGTTGCGCCAGGTGGAAATGGCGGCGATGATTACGAAAAGATTGAAAAAGGCATGCTGGTTGAACATGCTGCTTTTGGCAAAGGCCGCGTAATTAACGTTGAAGGGGCCGGCCCGAATAAAAAAGCTTCCGTTCAGTTTGATGCCGTAGGGACAAAGCAGTTGCTGCTCAGGTTTGCCAAACTGAAAATCCTTGGCTGATCAGTACTTCGCAATCTTCTGGAAACCAATCTTTTTACCATCCTGGTAAAGTATCGCATAGTACATTCCCGGGCTGTAATTTGCCAGTGATAGTGTTTGTTCTCCTGGCTCTATCGGGTACTCTCCTACCTTCATTCCTGCCAGTGAGAAAACAACCAGTTTTAAACAGGCACCCTTATCACATGCAGCGAACGCTGTAACTGTTTCAGTTACCGGATTGGGGAATATTCTGAGATGATGGTACAGAGTATCAGCGGACAATTTTTCAGGAACACCCCAGCTAGTAGTGTCAATTGGGGTTCCCCATGTTTCAGTACCTTTTTTAAAGTAAACCAGTTTCAGAAATACAGAATGATAATCATGGTAACAGTCAGTCCTGCCATGCTCATAATATGGACCGCCACAGCCGGCAATATAGTAATCAATAATAAAATCGTGGTCTGGTCCTACAATATCACCAAACAGCGTATCTGCGCAGTAAGAGCCGATTTTATTAAAGGATTTGCCTTTTGATTTTACCCAACGGGCATTGTAATCCATTGTTCGTAATTGAGAGAATGAGTTCACTGCAGTGAGAACCCCGCTCGTGTCATTATAGAGAACCGTTTGTTCGGGATAGCTGCCCAAACCTGAACCCTCGTTCGGTGAAACACAATAAGATTCAAATATTGTATCTCTGCCATAAAGGTGCACACCATCTGGCTGTCCATTGAATCTGTGATAATACCTGTCGATTTTTAAAGTCACACTATCATGAGTCGTATTCCATATTGTATCTTGTATCAAGCATATTTCTTCGCTTATGGGCAGCAAATAATGGGGATCGTATCCGCCGTAATACCGGTGAAATATATCACCTGGCAAAATATTGTAAACCTCCCTGGGTGTAAGATTATGTTGTGCGATGACAGTTCCCGAACTATCAATACCCGCCAATATATGTACTGGTTCAAAAAAGGGATTCTGAAGCTGAACATCAGGAAAAGTATAAAAATCATACAAGGTAATCATTCCGAAATGCTTGCTCAGCTTGAATATCTGCGAATTCATTGCGTGTAAAACAGGCTTACCGGCGTCATCTCTGGCCTGAAACATGATATACTTTACTGAATCATGCACTCCCATGACTTCTTCCATATCTGTCTTTATAACAGTGGCATAAAGCCGGGTTGTATCTGTAATTCTGCAACATATCCAGGGATCATTGGGTTGCCTGAACGTGCTAAACCTGATTCCGTCGCCGGCAGAATTGAAAAAGTAGTTTTCACCTCCCTGAGCCGACATAGCTATGCCCATCCTCGAAGGGCCAAAAGCATTATAGCAATAAATATCAGCAGCGCCGTTCAGATAATGGTTGATATTCCTGATTGTTGGATATCCGTAATAATAAATCCAACCCTGATGCTGGCTTACTGAATCAAGGTGAATTATCCACATTGTATTCTTTGCATTTTGAGCAGTGAGATCTGTTGTATCTACATAGCTGGCTGTAACTGCTGGACGAATGCATTGCCAGTCCTGCGCAAACAAGCAACCCGGCACAAAACAAACAACGATTAGTAACCTATACAGTTTATTCATAATCAAAATGGCGAGATATATATTTTTAATAATATGACAATCTTAGCGGCTGATACCACTACATCAATCCGGAAATATTTTCTGAAATCTATTATCTTACTTACCTGAATACCGCCTTTTTCGCCATTACTCCCAGGAGCAGTCCCCTTGCCCCCATAAAAAGCATCATGGCAAGCCATAAACCATTGTTTCCCAATAGTGGATTCAACAGGTAATAAGCCGGCAGAAAGATGACTGTGGTAATGATGACCATACTGTTGCGCATGGCTTTCGAAGCGGTTGCCCCTACATAAATACCATCCCAGATAAAGGCCGCGAAGGTGATGAACGGAACCAGTACGACCCAGAAAAGATATGGCTTTGCCGAAGCGAGCGTTTCTGTGTTGTTGGTCAGAAGCCGGAGAATATATTGCCCTCCGGCGAGGTAAACTACAGTAAAAACCAGCGCGATGCTTCCGCCCCAGACGAACAGTCGCTTCACGACCGAAACAAGCATTGTCCTGTTCCCCGAACCGATATAGCGGCCGGTCAGCGCCTCGGCAGCATAGGCAAAACCATCGATAAAATAGCTGAAAAAGTAAAAGAACTGGAACAGCAACGTATTCACCGCCAGCACGGTATCGCTCGTATTGGCCGATTGCGTGGTGAAGAACGACAGGGTAAAAATGAGGCACAGCGTACGAATAAAAATATCCTTGTTCACAGAGATAAATTTCCTGAAAGCCCTCCAATTTAATGCTTCCTTCGGGTTGAAGTATTTTCTGAGTTTCGGCAGATAAAGGCTGACAAAGAACAGCCCGAGCAGCAATCCCACATACTGGCTTGCCACGTTGGCCCAGGCGATTCCTTCGCTGTGCAGGTTGAAAACCATGACAAACAACAGGCTGAAAGCAATATTCAGCACATTAACACTGATGGCGAGTATCATGGGCAGGCGGGCATTCTGCATCCCGATGAACCAGCCTGTAAAAACATAAATACAAAGTGTTGCCGGCGCCGCATAAATGCGGATGTTGAAATACTGACGCGCCAGGCTTTCCAGCCCGCCGCTGCTGTGAATAACAGCAAAGGCGCCTTTGGCGATTGGCCACTGCAAGACAATCAGCAACAATCCGCCGGCGATGGCCGTCATCAGCGCCCGAGCCAGCACGTGCGATGCTTCGCCCATATCACGCCTTCCGTATGCCTGCGCCGTGAAACCGCTCGTGCCCATGCGCAGGAAACCGAAACCCCAGAAAAGAAAATTGAATATCATGCCGCCCAACGCAATGGCCCCGACGTATTTTTCGCTTCCCATGTGCCCCATCAGCCCGAGGTCCACCATACCGAGCAAAGGAATGGTTATATTTGTGATAATGTTAGGAATGGCTAACCGGAGAATAGCTTTGTTCATAAGGCACATAAAGCCTGCAAATATGGCCAATTTTCACATGGCTCATATATGAAAAATTTGACTACTTTTGTCCTGAAATTTTTACTCCTTCGATCAGCTTAATATTTTTAATCAGCATTTTATCATTCATCCGTTAGCTGAAAATCCGGGAGCATATTAACAAATCATACCACCTTTATTCCCCATTTATGGAATACAACTCCACCCGCGAACCAATGACCATCTCCGAGTACGGACGGAATGTCCAGAACATGGTCAAATATATTGCCGCCCTCGACGATCGCGAAAAGCGCACCCGTATGGCACGCACCCTGGTGAACATCCTGGTAGCCATGCACCCCGAAATGCGCGACCAGACCGACCTGAAACATAAATTCTGGGATCACCTGCAAATTATGTCGGGATTTACGCTGGATGTTGATTCGCCATATCCGGCCCCTCCGAGCCCGCAGGATTCGCCCCGGCCGAAAAAGACCGGCTATACGCAGGAGGAGTTTAAATTGCGCCCTTACGGGAAGTACATCGAACGAATGATACAGGAAGCCGTGAAGATGGACGACAGCCCTGAAAAGGAAGCCCTGGTGATGAATATCGCCAACAACCTGAAAAAGATGTACCTCAACTGGAACCGCGATTCCGTGAACGATGAACTTATTCATTCCCATCTTTCTTTACTCTCGCGGGGACTTCTCAAATTGAAAGAAGACGACAAACTGCATTCAACCACCGAAATCCTGAAAACAAGCGCCATCAACGGGCAACCAACCAGTTCAGGCAGCGGACAGGTAAAGAAGAAAAAATTCATCCCCAAGAAAGACCAGGGCCGGCGGAGGAATTTCGGAAAATAAAACTTCCGGCATCGCGGTATTCTTTGATTTTTATCTTTACCCACAATCGTTTTCTTCTCTGATCCCGCAGCCTTTCGCAGGCCGGGGAGGCATCATATCCAAACTATTTCCCGTCTTCCTTTCCGAACCAATCCTCCGATTCCGTATTTTCGTCAGGAAAATCATCCTTATCATGGGTTCATTTAAAATAGAAGGCGGCAGCCGGTTACACGGTGAAATCGTTCCGCAGGGCGCTAAAAATGAAGCCCTGCAGATAATCAGCGCAGTTTTACTCACTCCTGAAGAAGTAACCGTCAGGAATATTCCGGATATTCACGATGTAAACAAACTTATCGAACTGATACAACTGCTCGGGGCGAAGACAGAGCGCATCGACAGGAACACATGCCGTTTCAGGGCCGACAACGTGTCGCCCGATAATATGATGACCGATGAATTCAGGCACAAAGCGGCAAGCCTTCGTGGTTCCGTCATGATATTGGGACCTATGCTGGCAAGGTTCGGCAAAGGATACATCCCTCAGCCAGGCGGCGACAAGATAGGTCGCAGGCGTCTCGACACCCACATGATCGGTTTTCTGAAGCTGGGAGCATCCATGGATTCCGATCCTGCCCATAACGTCACCTGCCTTTCGGCAAAAAAATTACACGGCACCTATATGCTGCTTGACGAAGCCTCCGTTACGGGTACGGCCAACCTGGTGATGGCTGCCGTGATGGCTGAAGGGACAACGACTATCTTCAATGCCGCCTGCGAACCTTACCTGGTGCAACTGTGCAGCATGCTGGTCCGGATGGGCGCCAGGATCAGCGGCATCGGCTCAAACCTGCTTACCATCGAAGGCGTGAAATACCTGAAAGGCACCGAACATACCATGCTGCCCGATATGATCGAAATTGGCAGTTTCATCGGGCTGGCCGCCATGACTCATTCCGATGTCACGATCAGGAACGTGAATTACCAAGCCCTGGGCATCATTCCCGATATATTCCGGAAACTAGGCGTTAAAATATTTACAGAAGGCGACAACATTCATGTTCCCGCCCAGGAGCATTATGAAGTGGAAACTTTCATGGACGGATCTATTATGACTATTTCCGACGCCCCCTGGCCGGGCTTCACCCCCGATCTCATCAGCGTGGTGCTGGTCACGGCCATCCAGGCCAAAGGCAGCGTACTGATCCACCAGAAGATGTTCGAAAGCCGCCTGTTTTTCGTGGATAAGCTGATCGATATGGGAGCCCAGATCATCCTCTGCGATCCTCACAGGGCAACGGTTATAGGCCTCGACCGCAAGTTCCCGCTCCGCGGCATCCGCATGTCGTCGCCGGACATTCGCGCCGGGGTTTCCCTGCTTATCGCCGCCCTTTCGGCAAAAGGAACCAGCATTATCGATAATATAGAACAAATTGACCGGGGATACGAAAATATAGATGGCCGCCTCAGGTCGCTGGGCGCCCGGATTCAAAGAATTGAGCAAGCCTGACGTATCGGGCCCGCATCCCCGCAACCGCCCCCCTTGTCAGGAAAACTTTTCCGCCACGATCAACTTACCTGACAAAATGACAAGGCGCCCCGGTTGGCAAATTATTTGATCGAACCACGCGCAACAAAACCTTACTTTTGCACCAACAGGCAAAAAATAAGTTTCATGTTTTTATAGCGTTGCCAATCAGTGTATTAAAAGATATCTCTGATCATGAAAGTTAAAAAAGATAAAGAAAAGGAAGTTAAAGCGGATGAGACGGCTGCATCGTCTGACAATGTAGCCGCTGAAAAAAAGCAGGTTGATACCGGCGCCGAACCGGTAAACGGGGATGCAGAGCATGTTCTTTCGGCTGAAGCTGAATTGAAACAAAAAATTGACGAAGTCAACGACAAATACCTGCGGCTGTATTCTGAATTTGACAATTACCGCAAACGTACGATCAAAGAGAAATCAGAGCTCAGCCGCACGGCCTCCGAAGAAATTATCACCTCGCTGCTCCCCATCATTGATGATGTGGAACGCGCCCTTAAATCGATCGAAGAATCCGGAAGCCATGAATCGCAAAAGGAAGGCTTACATCTTATTTTCAACAAATTCGTTGGTATACTCACAGCCAAAGGCTTAAAGGAGATCAAATCGGCCGGCGAGACCTTTAATGTTGACCTTCACGAAGCCGTTGCCCATTTCCCGGCATCGGGCGAAGACATGAAAAACAAGGTAATTGAAGAAGTTCAGAAAGGTTACACCCTAAACGACAAAGTCATACGCTTTGCCAAGGTAGTAGTAGGAATATAATCAGGTTATCCGATAAAAATTACAGTAAGTGGCAAAACGAGATTATTACGAAGTATTAGGCCTATCCAAAGGTGCCAGCGCCGATGAGATTAAAAAAGCATACCGGCAGATGGCATTGAAATACCATCCCGACAAAAATCCCAATAACAAGGAGGCTGAAGATAAATTCAAGGAAGCAGCCGAAGCCTATGAGGTTTTAAGCGATGCCGACAAACGGAAACGTTACGACCAATATGGCCATGAAGGGCTGAAAAACGGTTTCGGCGGGTTCCAGGAGTTCACCAATATGGAGGACATTTTCAGCCAGTTCGGCGATATATTCGGGAGCGCTTTCGGAGGGGCCTTCAGTGGTTTCGGAGGGGGCGGCCGCCAGCACCGCCGTGTAAACCGCGGCACTAACCTGCGTGTAAAGGTCCGCCTGACGCTCGAAGAAATTAACACCGGCGTTGAAAAAAAGCTCAAAGTCAATAAATATGTTCAATGCCAGCACTGCCATGGCACCGGTTCGCAAGGCGGAGCCTCCTTCTCCACCTGTTCCACCTGCCGCGGTACAGGCCAGGTAAGCCATATCACCAGCACTTTCCTGGGACAGATGCAAACAACGTCCACCTGCCCTGCCTGCGGTGGCGAAGGACACATCATACAGAACAAATGTGTACACTGCGCCGGAAACGGTATCGTAAAAGGCGAGGAAATCATCACTGTTGACATCCCTGCCGGTGTTTCGGAAGGCATCCAGCTTTCGATGAACGGCAAAGGGAATGCCGCTGCCCGCAGCGGTATTCCCGGCGACCTCATCATACAGATTGAAGAAGCCCGGCACGATGAACTTCAGCGCGACGGAAACAACCTGCTGTATGACCTGTTCATCAGTTTCCCCGATTCGGCCCTGGGAACCACGGTTGAGGTCCCTACCCTTGACGGCAAGGCACGTATTAAAATTGACCCCGGAACACAGGCCGGAAAAGTCCTGAGGCTCAAGGGGAAAGGACTGCCTTCGCTCAATTCATACGGCAAAGGCGACCTGCTGATAACCATTAATATCTGGACGCCTAAGAACCTGAGCCGTTCAGAACGTGAAATTCTCGAACAACTGCAGCACTCCGAAAATTTCAAACCTTCACCGGGATACCGTGAAAAAGGTTTCTTCGACCGTATGCGGGAGTATTTCCAGTAAACGACCGGTATAATCCTTAAGAAATGTTAAAGGCCGTGGTAAAACACGGCTTTTTACGTTTGACCGACACTGATGATTCTGCGAATCAATTTATCTTTGGACCATATTTTCTCCCGATAACCTGTCAAAATAATGGCAATTCTAACCGTCAACAGCGTCAGCAAACACTTTGCGACACAAACGGCCCTGAACAAAGTAAGCATCGAAGTGCCCGAACAGTGCATCTTTGGGCTGCTCGGCCCCAACGGCGCCGGCAAAACCACGCTTATCCGCATAATCAACCAGATCACCGGACCTGATGAAGGGGAAGTACTCCTCGAAAACCAGAAACTCAAACCGGATCATGTTTATTCCATTGGCTACCTGCCCGAAGAGCGCGGCCTGTACAAGAAAATGGCCGTGGGGGAACAGGCGCTATACCTTGCTCAGCTCAAAGGCATGAGCCATCACGATGCCGTTCAGAAACTAAAATACTGGTTCAGGAAATTTGAGATCGAATCATGGTGGGGCAAAAAGGTTGAGGAACTGTCGAAAGGCATGCAACAGAAAGTTCAGTTCATTGTGACAGTTGTTCATGAACCGAAACTGCTCATTTTTGACGAACCGTTCAGCGGTTTCGACCCCATCAACGTCAACCTGCTGAAGGATGAAATCCTGGAGCTGAGGCGCAAAGGCGCCACCATCATCTTCTCAACCCACAACATGGCTTCGGTGGAAGAGTTGTGCGATAACATTGCGCTCATCAACAAAGCCAATAAAATACTGGACGGAAGCGTGAAGGAAATCAAAAAGCTGCACCGCAGCAACACTTATGAATTGCACTACCGCGATTTTGACGGCGATCTGCAATCGGTCCTGAACGGACATTTTTCGCTCTCCGAAATCCGTCATGAAGACGGCATACACACTGCCGTGATAAAACTGCCTCCTGATGCTGGCTCCAATGACCTGCTGGCCAATGTAATGCCGCACGTTGTTATAACAGGTCTCAACGAAATTATCCCTTCGATGAACGATATCTTTATCAGCACTGTAAATGCTTTCAACGGCGCAAACGCCAACGACCTGCTCGCCGACTGAAATAATACTTTCAAACGCCCAGAACCATGAATAAAATATTTCTCATCATACGTCGTGAATACCTCACCCGCGTCAGGAAACGTTCCTTTATCATCATGACAATCCTCGGGCCTGTCCTGATGGCGGCGCTGTTCATCGTTCCCATTTATTTCGCCACCATGCAGGACGAGAAGCGGATTGTACATGTGGTTGACGAAACCGGGCTTTTCATCAGCAAGTTCGTAAACTCCGACAACTACAACTTCATACCGCAGTATACCGACCTTGAAACCGCGAAAAAAACGCTGAAACAAACGGAAGGATACGCCCTGCTTTACATTCCGCGAACCGAAATGAACGTGCCTTCACAGGCGATGCTTTATTCCGACAAGCAGCCTTCGCTGAACCTGAAAAGCTATATCACGGGCATCATGAACCGTGAAATCGAAAAGCAGAAGCTCGCCGCCGAAATTCGCAACCAGATCCGGATCAGCACTCCCGGTTATGAAGCCAGGGCCGACTCTGCCGCCGATAACCTGATGAGTGAAACCATCCTGAAAAACATAAAAACCGACGTTAAACTTCTGACCTACCAGATTGAAGAAGGCGGAACTGAGAAAAAGAGCTTCGCCGAAGTAAATATGATTGTAGGAATGGTAGCCAGCATCATGATATACCTGTTTATTTTCATGTTCGGGTCGCAGCTCATGCGTGGCGTGATAGAGGAAAAGACCAGCCGGATTGTGGAAGTAATCGTTTCCTCGGTGAAGCCGTTCCAGTTGATGGCCGGCAAAATCATTGGCGTCGCCCTGGTAGGTTTAACACAATTTGTCCTGTGGATAGTATTTACAGCGATTTTGGTCGGAGGTTTTCAGCAGGCATTCCCCGAAAAGTTCAAAATGCCCGAGGCGCAGCAGAAATTTGTCACAACCCAACAAATTCAGCCCGAAAATCCCGGTGAAGACCAGTCAGCCAACCTGCTGGCCGATACCGGCAACGAAACCGCAAACCAGATTTTCGAAGCCATCGCCTCCATTAACTTCCCGTTGATGATTCTTTCGTTCCTGTTTTTCTTCATCGGAGGATACCTGCTGTACGGGGCGATGTTTGCCGCTATCGGATCGGCTGTTGACAATGAGGCGGATACGCAGCAATTCATGTTGCCGGTCACAGTACCGCTTATACTGGCTATTGTGATGATGCAATATGTGATCAACAATCCTGAAGGCTCTCTCTCGTGGTGGCTTTCGATGATACCGTTTACCTCGCCGGTCATCATGATGATACGCATACCTTTCGGGGTGCCTTACGGACAACTGGCGCTTTCGGCAGCCTTGCTGATCGCCGGCTTTATCGCAACTACCTGGCTGGCTGCAAAAATTTACCGCACCGGCATCCTGATGTATGGTAAAAAAGTGAACTACGGGGAACTCTGGAAGTGGATCAGGTACAAAGGGTAATCCGGAGTCCGAAGTATGACGATACCTGAACAGCGTTGACCTTATTCTACAAACACCCTTCTCCCCGCTCCTTGCCCCTTGCTCCCAGCTCCTTTCTCCGTTCTCCGCTCTCCCTTCTCCTTTCTCCCCGCTCCCTGCTCCTTGCTCTATGCTCCCTGCCCCCTGTTCCGTTCTCCCTTCTCCCT
>DAONEP010000052.1:16648-21438 GCA_035403165.1 Bacteroidales bacterium
CCTTGCTCCTTGCTCCCTGCTTAATACTTAACACTCAAAACCCTTAAAATATGGCCCGTATACTGGTGATTGACGATGAACGCGCTATCCGTAACACCCTGCGTGAAATCCTGGAATATGAAAATTATCAGGTGGATGACGCCGTGGACGGTCCGTCAGGAATTGAACTGGTATCGAAGGAAACGTTTGACGTAATTCTTTGTGATATCAAGATGCCGCAGATGGACGGTATCGAAGTACTGGAAAAGGTACAGCAGATAACCGATGCCCCCATGGTAATGATTTCGGGCCACGGCACCATCGAAACGGCTGTGGAAGCCATTAAAAAAGGCGCATACGATTTCATAGCCAAACCCCTTGACCTGAACCGGTTGCTCATCACCATCAGGAATGCCATGGACAAGTCGCGGCTGGTGACCGAGACCAAGGCGCTGAAACGCAAGGTCAGCAGGCAATACGACATGATCGGCGAATCGCCGGCCATCATGAAAATCAAGGACATGATTGAACGGGTGGCGCCGACTGACGCCCGCGTCCTGATCACCGGAGATAATGGAACCGGAAAAGAACTGGTAGCGCGCTGGCTTCACGAAAAGAGCAACCGTGCCGACGGCCCGTTCGTGGAAGTAAACTGCGCCGCCATACCTTCGGAACTCATCGAAAGCGTTCTTTTCGGGCATGAGAAGGGATCGTTCACTTCGGCTATCAAACAACGTAAAGGCGATTTTGAGCAGGCGCACAATGGCACCATCTTTCTCGACGAAATCGGCGACATGAGCCTTTCGGCGCAGGCCAAAGTATTGCGTGCCTTGCAGGAAAACAAGATTATGCGCGTGGGCGGCGAAAAGGAAATCCCTGTTAATGTACGCGTGATTGCCGCCACCAACAAAAACATGCAGGAAGAAATTGCCGTAAAAAACTTCCGTGAAGACCTTTATCACCGGCTAAGCGTTATCCTCATCCACGTGCCGGCCCTCAACGAACGCACCGAAGATATTCCATTGCTTGCCGAACATTTTATGCAACTGATTGCCGAAAGCCAGGGAAAAACGCCATCTGTTTTTAAGCCTGAAGCACTCGACGAATTGAAGAAAATACATTATACCGGCAACATCAGGGAATTGAGAAATATCGTCGAACGTCTCGCTATCCTTTGCGGTCAGGAAATTACCGCCGAGGATGTTAAGACTTTTGCACAACCCTTCAGATAAGCATCTATCTACCTGATTCTGTAACTCTTTCGTTCATAACCGGCAAATATTCCAAATCCGTTATGAATGTTCGTATAAACCCGCGCAGGTTCATCAAACGGAGAGGTCTCATTGTAATTACTATTGAGCGACCGAAAATACTTGTATGACGTTTCGGTTAATGATCTTACCAAAACCCTGTATTTTGCCGCGAAAGTAGTCCATTCATTATCTTCAATCCTGAATTTAAACTGATATTGTTTTCCGTCGAAATTGCGGTCATCGAAATAGGCAACAGTCCGGTACGAACCGGAATTTTCAAGATCGGCATTATCGAGCAATGACATATCATTGCTTGTGAAATATACTGAACTGGTCTGATATCTTAAATCCGAAGAAAATATCGATGAATCCTCCTTCAAAACCATCACGGAATAAATGTTGTGTTCGTTGACCGGATCATTAATGGTTAACGCAACATCCATTGAATAGTAAGTAAATGCCGAATCATCGTGTACATTGTCTTGATACCAGAGTTCTGTTATGGTTGAATCGACAGGCACAGCAGTAATCTTGCCGACTGAAAGGACCGCCGGCAACGACTCTGATGTTGAGGTGACTGTATCATAGCCGGAACGGAAAACCCTGACGCTGTATCGATGCCCTGACTCGGGAAATATGGCCGAAACATAGGCTTGCGATTCGTTGCTTTCCCGTATTGTATCCACAGCCAGTCCATCTTTATAAATCACTACCGTGGCATCCGTTATCGGCTTGATTTCAGCGTTGTCGAGAATGCTGAGGCTTCTCGACACATAAACCGTAATAGCGCTGTCGGCCTGAAAAAGTGAATTGGCCACAAGCGCAGGCTCTGCAATCGGGAAATCTTCGATGCTTTCGTATTCGGTACATCCGGCCACAAGAAGCATCATGGCCGTCAATAGATATGTAAGTCGCATAACTTTAGTTATTTACCAATTTTAAATGTGTAACTTACCGACGGAATGATCGGAAAAAGGGCAACGCGCTGTAATGCTTTTTTTTCGGAGTAATCGCGGACTATCTGGTAATAGAAAGGATTTTTGCGGTTGTAAGCATTGTATAACCCGAAGCTCCAGGTACGCTCGCCCCATTTTTTCTCTTTTACATGATTAAACCCCAGATCAAGCCTGTGATAAGGCGCCGTTCTGTAACTGTTTCGCTCGCTGTAACTCTGGACTGTATAAAGCCCGTACATATCGTTGATTACCATATACTCGACGGTGGGCATCGTGATGGCTGTGCCGGTCCCGTAAACCCAGGTGACAGAAACATCCCAGTGAGGATCAATCTGGTAATTCAGAACCAGGGAAACGTCATGCCGGCGATCGAATTTGTATGGAAATACTTTCCCGTCGTTGATGGTCGGGAACTTCCGGTCGGAATGCGCCCAGGTATATCCTATCCACCCCGTTAAAGCGCCGGTCTTTTTCTGGAGGAAGAATTCGGTTCCGTAACCCCAGCCTTTCCCCGGCTCAACTTTTTCTTCCCAGTTCGTATAACTCGACATGAACGAAGCGCCTTCTTTATATTCGATGACGTTTTTCATGGTCTTGTAATACGTTTCGAAAGTAAACTGGAAATCGTTCGGCAGATCAACCGACAATCCCAATGACCACTGAGAAGATTTCATCGGAGGAACTGAAGCTGTCGCCGGAACCCATAAATCGGTAGGAAGTCCGATGTTACTGTTGGTAAGCAAGTGAATGTACTGCGACATGTAAGAATAGCTGGCTTTGAGCGAAACAGCCGGAGTGAGCAGATAACGCGCCGAAATCCGTGGCTGGGCAGAGAAATAGCTCTTCTCCGGCAGGATGAAACCCGAAAAATGCATTCCGCCGTTTATCTTCAGTTTTTCAGTGATGCGGTAATCATCTTCAGCATAATAGGTTACTTCATTAACAGGGATATCCTCCGTTCCGGCTTTTTCATCCGTTTCCTGGCCGGTTCCGATTTTTGAACTTGTCACCGAAGCTCCGGGCCTGAAAATGTGCCGGGTAAAGCAAATTCCGCTTTTAATGTAATGATCGGGATGAGGAATATAGTCGAGATCGTACTTTGCCGAAATGTCTCTGATACCGCTGTAATAATCAAGATTATACTGCGATTGAACAGCGCCGGTATCACTGATTTCAAAATTCATAGCATCCTGTTTTACATAGAACTTGTAGTTACTGTAAGTAACCATGGCATTCCCAAATAGTTTACCGCTGTATTGATGAGTCCATCTCAGCGCGCTGGTCAGATTGCCCCAACCAAGTTTCGACTGGCCGGACTCTTTATAAATCTGTCCTTCATATAAATAATCCCTTGTATCCTGAATCTCGTAAAATTTATCATTGCCGGAATAAACACTCAGGAAAACACGGTCCCTGGTGCTAAAAATGTGGTTCACCTTTGCATTGAGGTCCGAAAAATAATAACCTGATTCGGTGGAATAGCGTTGACTTTCCATCTGCATCAGCGGCTGGGCTATGTAATCGAGGTAGGTACGCCGGCCACTGATAATAAAAGAAGTTTTATCTTTAATGACAGGTCCTTCGATGGTAAGTTTGCTCGCAATCAATCCAAGCGTGCCGGTAACTTTCAGTTTTTTCATGTCGCCTTCTTTCATCGAAATATCAAGCACCGATGATAATCTTCCGCCATAGCGGGCAGGGAATCCGCCTTTGACCAGTTCCGCGTGATTGATGGCATCGTTGTTAAATACCGAGAAAAAACCGAAAAGATGGTTCGCGTTGTACACCGGAACACCGTCGAGCAGTATCAGGTTCTGGTCAGGACCGCCGCCTCTCACATAAAAACCGCTTGTGCCTTCATTGCCCGACTGCACACCGGGAAGAAGCTGAACAGCTTTCAGCAGATCGGCCTCACCAAGAAGCGACGGGAGTTTCTTTATCTGCGTAAGCCGGAGCTCGACTGTGCCCATGCGTGATGAGCGGGTTGAAGCATTTACAGCGTCGCCTTTCACCTCAATGCCTTTCATTGCAATGCCCGGTTCCATCATTACACTGATAAGGGTATCACGGCCGACGCCAACAATTATCTTTTGTGGCTGATAACCTATATAACTGAATTTCAGCACATGAGAACCGGGTAATAGCGAAAGGCTGTAAAATCCATAATGGTTCGTGGTTGTACCTGTTATCGTACTGTCGACCATGACATTTGCCCCGATCAGGGACTCGCCTGAAGCAGCATCCTTAAGATAACCGCTTACTGAAACACGCTGTGCATGAGCGGATGAGAGAATGAAAAGAATTATAAATACGGCAATCAGTTCTTTCTTCATATGAAATTTTTTATCAAATATAGTTTGCGATAAAACGCAAATTTTTCTTTTTAAGTATTTTTATGAAAAGAATATTTCAGAGGTATATCTGACTTAGCTGTTGATCAGCAATACATTTTTGCAATTACGGGCAAAAAACAAGGCTGCAATTAATTTTGGCATTACCTTTGCAACAGCAATACAGCGCACGGGGCTGACTGGTTTTGACAGCAGGGACAGTGGGGTTGTAAGCATGCCGGGACTTTGAATGATTGGCCCGTTAAAACCAA
>DAONEP010000053.1:0-21380 GCA_035403165.1 Bacteroidales bacterium
ACCGCTGTTTGAGCAGAACATGCTGACTTTGGTAATCTGTTTCAAACCATAGTACTGATAGAGTTCATCGTTGGTGAAACGTGCAGCAACCATGAATTCAACGGCGCCACCGGTTCCGATAGCATCATCCTTTTCACCGCAGTAATAGATCTCGGTTTCGGCACGGTTGGCCTTTGCAGTAAATCCATCACCGGGAGCTGCATTTCCGGGATTACCTGTTGTCGACAAGGTTCCGCCATTGCTCTGCATCCAGCTATAATCAGGTTTGGTTCCTGCATTATCCATTCCGTCGCCACTCACCGGGGGCTCCCAGGTAAGGATAGCCGCGTTGTCGTTAGCCAGACCCTGCAGGTTCCGCGGCGGGAAGAGGAAGTTGCTGGTGAAGGTATAGGTTGCCATGTCGCTGTAACCCGAGCAATACAACCCCGCAACTCCGGCAACATAGGTGTGTCCCCACAACATGGCCGAAGGATTGTAGGTCCAGGTCAGTTCATTGGTGTTTCCGGCCAGCGATCCATCCAGGAATACTCCGTATCCGTAAGTTGGAGTCATACCGACAGTAACATTTACATTGTCGATAGCCCAGCCGTCAGCCCAGCTTCCGTTATCGTTATAATGGAAACCGATCTTGGCCGAGGTAAGTCCGCCGGGACCAGAATAGGCCGACAGGTCAATGGTCTTGGTTCCCCACGACCCTGCTGCCGGGACGGTGTAAATGGTCGTCCAGGTAGCGCCGCCGTCAGTGGTGAGTTCTACCGTTGCGGTTCCGCCCCATGCGCCTGTAAAGTAGCTGTCGAAATTCATAACGAATCCCGGAGCTGTTGAAAGGTCAAGGTTTGGAGTGATCAGGTAAGTGCAGCAGTTGTCTTCATCATTGTCGTCGTCGTTAACAATTGCATATTTTGTATGCGACGGTACGGGGAAGTAAGAGCTGCCGCCTGCGGTTGTTGCAAACCACCCAACTGTAGCATTGCCGGTTTCTGACCATCCGCTCGGCGGGAAAGTGGCTCCTTCAAAATTTTCGTCAACAAGGGCGAGTAAAGGAGGTTCCCAGGTAGCAACGAGGGTGTTGGCATCAACATACAGGTTGCGCGGGGCATATTTGGCGTCTTCAAGGATTACGTCAATCGGGGTCGGGCCGGTAATGTTGTAATTAACAACATAGGGCAGATATCCGGTCGTGCGGACGTCAACCGTGTAGTTGCCTTTCCATACATTGAAGGTAACGGATCCTGAAGCAGGAGTCGTTGCCGAGAAGGTCTGGTAAGGATAATCGAGGCCGATCATCTGTACTTCGGCGCCTACTGCCGGAACAAATCCGCATACAAGCTGTACGTTGATGGTTACATCGGCGGTCATCTTATGGCCAACAATGTTGGTATAAGTGATCGGCGATTCCTGACCGTTAGGATAAACGGCTTTTACGCCATAAGCATACCATCCCTGGGGAAGAGCCGACCATACGCTGCCGCCATCTACATAACTATTGGTTGTAAGATCATCGGCAAGCAGGGCTTCGGTGCCATAGACAGGAATGCTGGGATCGGTAACAGGATAGCGATAGAGGATGTAATTCGTAATTGCATCTGGAACATAGCCTTCAGGCGAAGTTATGACAGCTTTGCCTTCAACGCCGGGAAGTGTATACGGAGCGCGCTGCGAAATTACGCCGGCCAGTGATGCCTTAGCAGGTACAAGTACCTGGGTGGAAGCAACTGCATCGTCATCGGCAACAGGGCCGTCAACAATAGCATGGATCATGAAATCCTGGTATGCCGAAAGGGCCCATTCGCCACCGGAAGTGACAAATTTCGAATAGCTCTTGTAAGCCTTCGGAAGGGTTTCGTCAACACCTATCGGGGCGCAGTTAGGTTCTGCTTCGTTCTGTTCCATAGCCAGGTAGAAACTTCCGGCAGTAACTGTAGCATTGAGTCCGGTAACGGTAACCCAACCCGTAGCAGTTACGGTAGCAAGCACGCTATCGCCGATCTGGGTGCCGGGAAGTCCGGTTGCACCGTCGTCATCAAATACCCTTACAGTGAAGGTTGAGTTGATGATATTGCCGCCGGCTGGGAAGGTACCATCGCCAACATAGAACATACCGCCTATTACTGTTGCGGGATATCCGGCAGGGGTGAACTTAACGGCATTCAGGTTGCCGGCAAGCTGCCATGCAGCAAAGTTTTCAGCGGTGCCGTCATCATACGACAATTCATAGGGTCCCATAGGAACGCACCATGTAACGTCGCACTGTGTATCGGTAGCATTTACTACTGCATTGGCGCATCCGGGGGCGTAAGGCATTTCGCATAACTGGGCGTTGACCGTAGTAGTCGCACCCGAAGTCACAGCAACGCCTGTTATCGTATTCGACTGATAGCCGATTTTGCTGAAGACAACATTATAGGTGTTTTCATCGCAAACCAGGGAGTAGTTCCCGTTTTCATCGGTCATCACCGTGAACGGATCAGCCGCTACCATGACACCCTGGATCGGTTCGCCTGTTATGCAGTCGGTAACCGTACCCGAAATAGTTCCGGGAATGGTAACGATCATGGTGCAGGGAATGGTTACCGAAGGATGGGCCAGGTCGTTGGTGGTGAGCAGCAACGACTGGGTATACGTACCGGCAGGAGCAAACGAACCGGTTGCCGAGAATGTTGCTACAACCTCCGTATCATCGCCGCCGGCTACCGTGCCCTGGGCAGGAATAACCTGGGTGATGAAATTCTGGATAACATTAACCGTATAGTCTTCAACCTCTCCGTATGTCTGAGTTCCGCAAGGGGCCGGAGTAGCGGCATAGGAAAGACGGATACGCATACGGGTAGGCCCTGGCAGCGAAGTTTCTTTGATAAGGATATTGCCGGTAAATGTAGCGCCACCTCCGCCTTGTGTAAGAGGATAGCTTTCATCATTATCAAATACTTCGTTGTGGTTGTAGTCAATCCACAGGGCGGCCTGATCCGAACTATAAGGTACAGGATTGGTCACTGTTACAGGATAGGTATCGCCGGCTTTCACATCGGTGGAGATGGAAGTATAGTTGGCATAATAACTGCAACCCGTGGAATTGTCAATAGTATTAAACTGTACACGGCTTATATACTCATCGCAATAGGAAGCGGAAGCAGCACAGTAAGCCAGCGGGGCGTCGTCGTCGGTATAATCGGGGAATTCATAAGCGAGTGTTCCTTCACCGATATTGCCGACAGTGAACGGCACATCCTTATCGGTTCCTGTCCAAACAGTAGCTGTAAGCGAAGCAGGATCCAGGGTAAGGGTCGGGTTGGGCCATTCAACTTCGGCCGGGTTCGAAGGAACTCCGAGCCCTGCGCTGTAAACAGCCTGAACCGTATAGCTGTATGTGCCGTAAGTTGGCAGCATATCCGTATAATAGTTGTAACTGGTTGTCGTAAGCTGAACGCCGTCCCGGTTAATCGCATAATAAAGCAAGCCGGTTGGGTCTACAGCATCCCAGGTGAGTGAAACTTCACCGGTAAGCTGGTTAACCAGGGTAGCTGCAAGGTTCTGCGGCGTTTCCAGGGGAGTGCCCTGAACGGTCATGGTAACGGGAATATTCCAGGTACCTACATCCGGTGAGGAAGTAAAGGTTATGGTAGCCGTTTTTACCGTACCGGCAAGCAGACCAAAAGCATTGAAATGGGCCGGCAAAGCATAGTTGGTCATCGGAGGTACCGTTCCCGAATACTCTTCGAGGGTAAGCCAGCTTACGATAGGAGTCCCCGAATCAATCTTATAAACAGTCTGGTTGGTCTGGTTGATGAGCCAAACATTACCCTGGGCATCTATCTCCAGTCCTGCTCCCGTGTAACCTGACACGCCGGGTACAACAAATGATTTGAGGATAGCGCCTGTAGCCGGATTGAGTTCATAAACCACACTGGGAGAAGCATTGGTAACCACCCAGAGTGAACCGGTTCCGCCATTGCCGGCTTTATGCCAGCCAAGTCCCGCCACTCCTGAGAATGAAATAGTTGAGATAGTAGCTCCGGTTGCACTTACATGATAGATCTGGCTATGGTTCCAGCCGCCTACCCAAAGTTCATTATGAACGGCATCGTAAGCAACGCCACGGGCGCTGGTGGTTGCCCATGCGCCGGTAATCATTCCTTCATCGGCTCCGGTACCCGTATTGATTTTATGGATAGCGTTGTCGGTACCTACGCGGACGGCATAGATATATCCGGCAGGACCGGGAGCCAGGTCGCCGACCCAGTTTGCGCCGGCCCACGACGAATAATCAAAGGAGGTAATGATTGAACCGCTGGGCGAGAACTTGTACAGTTTTTTGTCATTGTAACTCGACATCCACAGATTATTTCCTTCAACACCGAGGCCCCATCCAAGTGATATGGGAGGATTAGGAATGACAAAACTCGAGAGGATATCGCCGGCAGCGTCCGAATTATTAGGATCAACGGGATCGTTGGCAAATCCGGCGCGTGTGGTTTCAACGCCGCCAGTTCCCGGCGATAAAAGCGGGGGCTGTATTCCACCGCCCATAGCATTATCGCCCGGAGGGAAAGCAATGGTTGCCGACCAATCGAGCTGCCCGGTTCCTTCATTGAGGATGTACATGTTTTCGGTGTACAGCTCATTGGGGTTAACTGTTACATTAAACGGGTTGGGCGTAATGCTCATGGTAGGATTGGTAAGCGTGAAGTTCTGCGTTACGTTGGAGGCCGGCGGAACGACAATGCCTGTAGCCGTCGCCGAGTTGTAACCCGGGGCCGTGACAATCATATCATAAGTTCCGGGAATCAGTTCCAGTTCGTAAGCGCCTCCTGCTCCGGTCATCGTATTGTAAGCACCGGCATACACCGATGCCCCGATGATCGGATTCAGCGCACTGTTGCGGACCCATCCTGAAATGATGGTAGGGGTGAGCGTTGTAAATGACCATACCGTGCCCGTAGTATTTCCACCGGGGCCATAGCTGTCAACCCTCCAATAATAGGTGGTGGTGGCAAGCAGGTCGGGAACCGGATCATAAGTAGTCGCCGATCCCATATCAAGGCCATTCACAAGGTTGGTAGGTGGGTTGTCGGTGCCCAGGTACAGCGTGTAACCCGTAAACGGGCCGCCACCGGAGCCTCCGTTGCCCCAGTTGAGGGTGGTTTGCCTTGGAACATCCGTTTCTCCGTTGGCAGGCGAAACAATAGTTGCTGCTGCCGGAGGGAGGAAGGTATACGTGTAAGTGAAAGTAAGCCCGTTGATGGGCGGATACGTGGCATTGGTTGTGACAGTCTCCGTATTAACCGTACCGGCTACTGTATTGTTCCACCCCGTTGTTGAAGTACGGTTACTGAAATCGGTATTTGTCAGGCCTCTTAATCCGACTTGCGGATAATTGGTTCCTGTGATTGCCGTACAAGGGCCGTAAATCATCTCAATTTTACTGGTGGTTTCGTAAATCTTCACCTGTAGGTTGAGAATTTCACCCGCGTAAGCGCTTCCGTAACGTTTTACGTTTTTCCACTGCACGGTGAAAACCCTGTTGGGTGCGACGCCTGACAGTAAATAACTTACCGAAGAAGTAGCGTCAATGCTTCGCAAATCCCTGCCAAAGGGTGCAACTACAAGATATATTCCTGTAATTGAGCTGGAGATCGGGGTATAGCCCAGTGAAGAGGTGGAAGTGTTCGGGAAATAAAGCCACCCGTTCGCTGAAACCCTTATCTGATCTTTACTCCATCCATTTCCCAGATGGGTGAAGCCGAGCGAAACGACAGCCGTTTGATCATCAAACGGATTGCCTAATATATCGGTACCAGTAATTTCATTATAGGTGCCGTTTGATTGGGCAAAAGCATAATAAGTCGTCTCCTGGCCATAAGAATTCCAGGCAGCAAATGCCACCAGGAAAAGCATAAAGAACAATTTTCTCATGTTGCGTAAATTGGTTTTCATTAGGTTTATGTTAGTTAATTAATAAGTGTCAGGTCACAAAAAAACGATAGCAGACACTGCCGGGCAGTGAACTGTATCGTTAACATCTTTTTTTTGATAACCTGTAAGAGGGAAGCATAATAATAGATTTTAACATTATTGGTACAATAGTTGGTTTTAGGCTTTAAATGTCTGTTTTTCCTCCTTTCTTTCCGCTTAATGCCTGCATCTCACTTGTAAGAGCAAACTGATGGTTAGTAATTGATTGAATTACAGTAATTATTTTGTTTTGATTATAATTTGGCCAACGGGTAAATCATCAGAGCCGTGTTTATTTATCAGCGGTTAAACAGCCTGACCGAATGCTTATATACAAATATAAGGCATTCAGCTACATATTGTCATCCGGGGGAGCGCATACCCGGATGATTTACTTATGTATCTTTATTATAGATGACAATTAATCAGCTCTTTACCACTATTCGCCATAACATTTTTTTTTGTGGGAAATAATTCAATTTATTTACATTTCCCGGCAAACAAGCAGTTTCTTATTCTTCCGGCGAGCCCCGGTCCAGTAAATTTGAATGACCGATGACTTCAGAAAGCGCCGGTTTTGCGCCGTTTTTTACCGCCAAGCGATATGAAGGCTATTCCTTAATTATTTTATATCGTGTGACAATGCCGTTATCACGTTGTATTTCGATAAAATACAGACCTGCAGGCAATGCACGTAATGACAAATCCAGGGGCAGGGAGCCGGTTCCCTGGCTCCTGCCGGTAATACCAAGCAGACGAGAGTATGTGTCCCTGAGGATAATCCGATAATTCTCCCCGTCGGCCAAACCGCTTATCGAAACAATATCATGGGTTGGATTAGGGGCAACAACAATATTTTCCAGCGAAGGATCATAACCCTCCGGCATTGCAATACCTATTTTAAAGGGTAAGATTTTTACCAGTATCCCGCTGATTGCAGGCTGCTCCGGGGTAAGGCTGATTAAAGGAGTTTCATTCTTCTGGTAGCCTGCTTTTTCACCTACAAGGACATAATCGCCGAACGGAAGGTTCCGGAAGTTGAAATTTCCTTCGTCATCCAGACGCTGCCATCCCAGGAGGTACTTCAAGGTCTTATCGTATAATAAAATGGTGACATCGCCGCAAAGAAAAGGCCCCCCGGTTTCACAACTACCGCTTATTGATCCCGGGCCTTCCGGAATCTGGTGCGGCAGTTTGAATAATTCGATATCCACATCATAAGTATTGGCTTCGGTATTAAACCTGTAAGCATTTTCCCAGTTCAGATCATTAAAATAATAGGTCGGGGCGTACTGATCTGCCAGGTTCACGGGAGGTATTGCATAGATGTAATATTCACCCTCAATAAGAAGATCAAAAATGAAAGTTCCGTCCATGGCCGTCAGGGTGCTTCTCATGGCCGATACAGTATTGCCGGAACACCTGTAAAGGTTCAGCGTACTGCCGGGTACAAGGTTGCCGCCGGCATGAACACGGCCTTTAATGAAATAACCTTCCACAATCTGGACTTTAATTGTGTCGGAAGCCGGTCCGCAAGGTGAAGATATGTCAAGGATAAGGTTAACATGGCCGGAAGCCAGATCGCCGGCTCCCGGGAAATAATCAGGATTCTTTACAGAATCGTTACTAAAGGTGCCATCCCCCAGAGTCAACCAATGTAAACCGGTAAAATAATCGGCCGCGGCCGAAGAAAGCAGAAGATGGCTGCCGCTGATGATGGTAGTATCGGAACCGGCAAATACGTAAGGGGCGGGGCGCACTTTTACTCTCATTTCATCATCCAGGTTGAAGCCTTCACCGGAAATGTGCAGGGTAAGATAAACAGCGCCGATTGCCACATCTCCCTGGCCAGGCGTATAAACGGGATGCAGAATCCTCGGATTATCAAATGTCCCGTCGCCGGTGGTTGTCCAGGAAAGTAAATTATAACCGTTTGCCGTAGCCTCGCTTAATAAGAGTTCTCCGTTTTCGCAGACTTCGGAATTTGGTCCGGCCCAGGGCCCCGGAATTGCTATCGTAAAATCGCTCTCATGGCCTTCGGGACGGTCAAACAGACCGTCAAATTCCGTATCGACAGCGGTAACGGCAATCGTGTCATCCAGCGATACGCCCTGCAGAAATATACTGGTGTCGGTTCCCGCTTCCAGCGAATACTGATAATTAAAGCCGTCGAATGTACCGTAATGAATCCGGTAACCAGCCAGGTCAGATTCAGTATTGGGAGGCCAGCTTACCTGTATACCGTTCCCTACATCCTTTTTAACAGCATAAGCAGGAGCCTTGACCGGGGCCTCTGTATCAGGGCCGTTATGGAAAGGCTGATAATTTACCAATCCTTTGGCCGGATCATCAAAAACGTCAGAAATAAAGGTATTTATGGTGTTGGTATCGCTTGTGCCCCACCAATTGCCAACCGCTTCTATTAATTGAGCAGTATGGTTAAGAAATGCTGCTGAGTCCCTGTTTTCATAAATACTATTGCTGACAAAAAGGCCCTGAGGCACCGACATGAAAGAGAAGGCAGTATCGGCATTATGATGCACCGAATTTGCAACAAAGGAGTTGAACAGGCTGGAACCGGTTTTACCAGGCGTGAACAGAATTCCGTTTTGGTTGTGTTCCACCGAGTTGGTTTTGATCAGGTTATCAGAAGCCCCTTGTTCAACAACAATTCCCCACAGGTTGTTCCCGGAAATTAGGTTATTGCGCACGGTTGACCGGCAGGCCCCGATAATTTCAATTCCGTTGATCAGGCTATTCACGATGTAGTTTCGTTCAATAACGGAGGTGTCCTGAAACAACCTGATTCCAAATGAATTGTTATTGAAAATATTTTCACTTACCTGGTTATACCCTTCATCAACGGGACCGTCGTTTCCCAGGTACAGCCCGACAAGGTTTCCTGAAACATTGTTACCTGAAATTGTATTGTGCGATATCTGCCCGCTGCTGTTGTTTATGAAAAACCCGACATACCGGTTATTGGTCACTGCGTTATTCAGAAACAGGTTGTATTGGGCTACATAGGAGGATGCCATGAATATGCCAAAATCGCTGTCGCCGATCCGGCAATTCCTGATGACATTGTTCAGGGCATCTTTCATATAAATCCCAAAGGATGCCCGTTTCAGGCAGCAATGTTCTATTAAAATGCCTGTATTTTCCTGGAGAACCACCGAATAAGCAGAATTTTCGAAACGGGCATACGAAAGGATAGTGCCGCCGGTATAATTTCCCAGATCATCGAATTCCGTCAGCGCCCCGTGAAAATATATGCCGTTCCACAAATCGTCTTCAGGAAGAAACATGATGCTGTCGGAGGGAGTACCCTGTGCAATCAGTGTTCCTCTTACTTCCAGCGCCGTATTGACTTCGAACAGGACCTTAACCCCGGGTTCTATCGTCAGGGTTATCCCTTTAGGGACAATCACAGATTGTACAACAATGTAATCCTGCCCCGTTTTTGACCAGGTGGTATTTTCGGTGAGGGTATCGCCTACATATATCTGCGCGTTTCCTGAAAGAGATACAGTTACCAGGCATAAGGCAATCATCAGGTTCCAGCCCGCTTTATTCATCCCGTTCCTCATCGCTTTCGTAAATCTAAGCACCATACCTGGAATTTATTTAATCATAAATCCTGCATTAAATCAAAGGTAAAGAATTAGTAAATCCGATTTTAACGGAGGGTGCTAATTGTTTTTCACAATTTTATGCACATACCGGCCCTGAACCCTGGTAACCGGTAAGTTTTATCGAGCGGGTAATCCGAATACAACGATGAAACCTGGCGCCTGTAAAACGCTTCTGCCTCCAGCGAAAGTTTTCCGCTGATCCTGAACCCGGCCCCCAGGCCTGCTATCCATGAAAAGACAAACGGGTTTAACCTGTTCCTGTCTATCCATTCAGCCTTATAGTCCTCCGGTGAAACGACCAGCGCTTTCGAGCCGATCAGAATTCCGGCAACAGCTCCTCCTTTCATATAAAGGTTAAAGTTTTCATTCTTTATGACAAACAAACGCAATGACAGGGGAACATCAAGATACCTGAAAGCATTGGGATTGGTGTAAGAGAATTTTGTTGAGTTGAGGTTTTGCCAGGTAGAATCGGTAATGTAATACCTCAATGTATCTGTTCCCTCAACGGTATAATAGGTTTCAACGGTATCCCTGAGATAATACCCGCCGGTTTGTTCGACATATTCATGGTCAAGAATCTCACCCAGACGGGTGTAGAAAAGGCCCGTGCCAGCCCCTATCCTTTTATAGTCATAGGTTATGGATATCCCGGCTGAAAAATTCTGCAAAGAAACCGATTCCGATTGCCGTGATTTTTCCAGTAACTCTGAAAGGCTGCCCTGCCCGCCGGCATAGGTAGCTTTACCAAAATACTGTGAATAGCTTAATCCAACAGAAAAACCGTTGTTTTCCTGAAATTTCCTGTTCTTTACGAGTTCTTTGTCAAAATTACTGTTACGGTTTCCCTTGATTTTTCGTGTCTTGTATTTTTCGATAAATACCGTATCGCGATGAACTACCGTATCGCGAAATATAAGGGTATCGATGCGCAGGATGGTTTCCGTGTTTGTTATAAAAACAGTGTCAATCCTGAACCTGGTAGCATGGCTGATGGTATCCGGTTTCAGGCGTATTGCTGAATTTTTATTGAGATACCTCTGAGCTTCGGGCTTCGGTTTTTCAGCAGCATTGTCAGCTTCAGCAGCCGGTTTGAAAATGATTACCTGGTTCCCCATTGCACGGAACGAAAGCGCCGGATTATTCAGCAGTTGCACGAGAACCTTGTTCAGCGGTTCTCTCTTAGCCTGGATGCTCACCAGCCGGCGGGCCGAGAGTTCGTCAGGATCATAGGAAAACTTTATGGAAGCCTGCCTGCCGATTTTATTCAATACTTCCGATAAAGGCTGGTTTACAGCGGTAACAGTTACGGGCCGGTTTAATACAGAAAGCTGGGCATCGGCTGATGCGACGGTGATAAGCAGGAATGAAATTATTATGAAACTTCTATACAAAGCCTTCCGATAAGGTACGATCATCTGACAATCCGTTGATTAGCCTGTTTATTTAGTTACCAGGTAATCCTTTCCTGTTTTTACAAATTCAACGGAGTGCACTAATCGGATAACTTCAAGGACAGAATCGAGCGACTGATCTTTGTCAAAAGTAGCGGTAAGCCTGAGGTTTTTAATTTGCTTATTCTTTATGTCGAATGATACGCCATACCGGTTTCCAATTGCATCAAATACATCGCCCAGCGTGGCTTCGTCAAATACCAGAATGCCGGTTTTCCAACTCATGAAATTCAGGTCGGTATTGACGGTTTTGAAAATGCGTCCTGCTTTCCGGTCATAAATACCCTTATCGCCAACCGAAAGGGTAACCTGACCCAGTGCATTTTCGTCTTTATCCACATAATAGAAAAGAACTGAACCTGTTTTTACCGTAACTTCAACCTTTCCTGTTTCCTCATAATCCTTAACGTTGAATGAAGTCCCCAGCACTTTTATGCGGGTTTCTCCGGCATTTATGATAAAAGGCCTGGTTTTGTCCGAAGCAATCGAAAAAAATGCTTCGCCCCAAAAATAGACCTCTCTGTTGTCATGTCCAAATTTTTCAGGAAATTTAATTTCAGAATTCTTATTCAGGTGGATGACGGAACCGTCGGCAAGATTTACAGGTACGGCTATTGCCGAACCAGAAGCAAAAGTGTTCAGGTCATCGGACGGGCGTACATATTGAAAAATCCCCAATCCTATCAGTAAAATAGCTGCGGCGCCCGACACTGCATATACAATTTTCCGGATTGGATGCGGGTGCAGGGTACGTATCACCGGTTCCTGTTTTGCATCAATGCGGTTCTGCACCTTTGCCCATGCCTCATCAACGTCATAAGTTTCTTCTCCGGCAGAAGGACGGGTTGAATGCCAGGTCCGCTGCAAATGCCTGTAAATGCTGCGGTAACGTTTGTCGGTATTGATGAGTTCCGAAATAATGCGCTGCTCTTCCCCGCTGCATTCGTTTGCAAGGAATCGCACAATCTGCATTTTTATTTTTCGGTTCTCGAACATAGTTATGGGAACAGTTTTTACAACTTTTCAAGAATATGACAAACAAAGCCGCCTTTACCCTTACTCATTTTATAAATTTTTTTTAATTTTTTATTATCATGCTTATAATCAGCACAATAGGGGTTACATATTCATGAAGATATTTGCGAAGAAATTCCAGCGCTTTTACCATTTGTGATTCTACGGTCTTGACTTTGATTTTCATCCTGTCGGCAATTTCTTCATAGCGTAATCCTTCAAAACGGCTCATCTCGAAAATTTCCCTTCTGCGTTCCGGCAACGAACTGATGCCCAGACTAATCCTGCGCTGTAATTCCTGCTGGACCAGATCATCGGTATCGCTGTATGCTTCTTCAACCTTAAAACCGATATAATCGACATATTTACGGTCTACCTCCTTGCGTTTTACGGTATTCAGCGCATGGTTAATGGTAGCCCTCAGCAGATAGTTTTTCAGGGAGGTATTGATAACGAGTTCCGACCGCCGGAACCAGATCTTGCAAAACAGGTCCTGTACAACTTCTTCGGAAGCCGATTTATCGGAAAGGTAACGATTGGCGTAGGAACACATCGGGACGTAATATGTCCTGAAGATATGTTCAAACGTCGGCCTGTCGCCTTGTTTGAGTTTATCGATCAATATCTTTTCAGATTCTTCCATTCAGTTTTCCTGTTGTTGACTTCCGGAAAAAATAGCCCTGAAGAACGGCAATAAAGATACAATTTTAATTTTAGTCCGGTTTTAGTATATATTTTTCGTCAGGAGTTGTGGCCCGGGCATATTGTATCCCTTCGCGCTCCGGCCCCGGATCTTTGGTCCCCCTGCACCTGATGCGACCAGTCCTGAAAGCAGGAGTGCCATTCCAAGTTGCGCCAGCGCGACAAGGTTCCCGAAGGCAGAATTCTTCCCTGCAAGGCTATCGGTTTTGCCGGTTCCAGTCGGGTGGTTTCGGCATACGTCTGCCACAGGCCCCCGATATCTCCGCTAAAGCGAATATTTGCTTTCATCACATTGGCATTTTCGATAAATTTGCCGTCACAATAGAGGCGGATATTGCTGATGAACCATAAAAACATGGTTTTGAAAGGGGGAATAACAATGGGGAATAACCGCCGGAATATGCATTCGAACCATAAAGAGGTCCTCCCGGGATATTTTTTTGTTGTTCACATGTTGTTGTTAATAATTTTTTTCTAATTTTGCACCTCCAATTTTGTCAGCAAAATATAAGAAACTGAAAATGTACGCGATAGTAGATATAGCCGGACAGCAATTCAAGGTTAAAAAAGATCAGAAGATCTTTGTTTACCGCCTTCAGGGCGAAGAAGGGGCATCGGTCGAGTTTAAAGATGTATTGCTTCTCGACAATGAAGGCAGCATCAGCATAGGAACCCCCCACGTTGAAGGAGCCCTGGTGACCGCCAGGATTTTAACGCACACCCGCGGTGAAAAGGTAACGATCTTCAAGAAAAAACGCCGCAAAGGCTACCAGAAAGAATCCGGCCATCGCCAGGATCTGACACAGTTGCAAATTGAAGCCATTACGGCTTAATTTTGCACCGGAAGTTAATTTGATTTAAAAACAAGTAATACAATCATACAATGGCTCACAAGAAAGGTGCCGGAAGTTCACAAAACGGACGCGAATCACACAGCAAACGCCTGGGCGTTAAGATTTACGGCGGCCAATTTGCACAGGCCGGCAACATTATAGTTAGGCAACGCGGTACGGTTCATTACCCGGGAATCAACGTAGGGCTCGGTAAAGACCATACTCTTTTTGCACTCCGCGATGGCGTAGTTGAATTCAAGAAACGCAGGAACGACCGCTCATACGTTTCAGTTCATCCCCTGGATGCTGAATAAATTCATAAAAGCTGCAACAGCAGGCTTTACGCAATAATATTCATGAAATCTCCTGACCGGAAATCAGGAGATTTTTATTTTTGTACTGCCTAAATGTAACCCGGCCCGGATTCCGGGCCTGTACCGATGAAACCTGTCTCTTTGCAATTGTAATAACCATAAAGAAGATGTTAGAACTTTCCTTACTTCGTGAAAACCCGCAACTGGTCATCGACCGCCTCATGGTCAAGCATTTCGATGCCAAAGATATCGTCGCTAAAATTCTTGATGCTGACCAGTCGCGCCGTGAAACCCAAAAGCTTCTCGACGACAATCTGGCTGAAGCCAATAACCTGGCGCGCGAAATAGGAGTTCTGTTTAAAAACGGCAGACAACAGGAAGCCAACGACCTGAAAACAAAAACAGCAGAGCTGAAAGCAACGGCCAAAAACCTCTCGGAAAAGCTTGATACGTTGCAGAAAGAACAGGACCGCCTGCTGGTAATCCTGCCCAACCTGCCGCATCCCGATGTTATTCCCGGAAACTCCTCCGAAGATAATGTTGAAGTTCACCGCGAAGGCGACATCCCGGTTTTGCCGGATAACGCCATGCCCCACTGGGATTTATGCCAGAAATATGACATCATTGATTTTGAACTCGGCGTTAAGCTTACCGGAGCCGGGTTCCCTGTATATAAAGGCAAAGGGGCCAGGCTGCAACGCGCGCTCATCAACTTCTTCCTGGATAACGCCATCCGGGCCGGGTTCCATGAAATCCAGCCGCCGCTTATGGTGAACGAAGCCTCAGGTTACGGAACAGGTCAGTTGCCGGATAAAGACGACCAGATGTATTTTATCGGGCTTGACAAGTTTTACATGATCCCGACCGCCGAAGTTCCCGTCACCAATATTTACCGCGACGTGATCCTGAATGCAACCGATTTTCCGGTTAAAAATGTAGCCTATTCGGCCTGCTTCCGCCGCGAAGCCGGTTCATACGGCAAGGATGTGCGCGGGCTTAACAGGCTCCACCAGTTCGATAAAGTGGAAATCGTACAAATACAGCACCCCGATAAATCATACGAAACGCTTGAAGAAATGCGCGAATATGTAGCCGGGCTTGCCCGTACACTGGAACTGCCGTTCAGGATCGTCAGGCTTTGCGGGGCTGATATGAGTTTTACCTCAGCCATGACCTACGATTTTGAAGTTTTCTCGGCCGCACAGAAACGCTGGCTCGAAGTGAGTTCGGTATCCAACTTCGAGTCATTCCAGGCAAACCGCATGAAACTCCGTTTTAAAGAAGGAAGCGGCAAAACCCGCCTAGCCCACACCCTGAACGGAAGCGCCCTTGCATTGCCGCGCATAGTGGCAGCCCTGCTCGAGAACAACCAAACACCGGAAGGAATCCGCATTCCCAAAGCGCTGGTGCCGTACACAGGATTTGATATGATTCCATAAACCGGATAATGCCGGAAAAATAAGAATGCTGTTCCGGTGGGTGATCCTGTAATTAAAAATTACCGGTTTTCGGTGTTACGATGGTAAGAAATTACGGATCCTGATCGTTAATACTGTCGTGATGAAAACTATAAGCTGCAACCGGCTACTGTTATCAGCCTTGTTTATGGTTCTGCTCAGGCCTGTTATGGCACAGCAGCAAACCGACGAACGGCTGGGCATGGAATATTACAGCACCCGGCAATACGATAAAGCGATCGAGGTCTTCAGCCGTCTGTATGAAAAGTCCCCTACCCTTTTCAGTTACATTTATTATGTAAACTGCCTCTTCGAAGTTAAGGATTATGATAAAGCTGAAAAGCTGATCAGGAAACAGATGCGTGCAAATCCTAACGATCCGCGCTATACGGTTGACCTTGGGTACCTGATGGCAATACAGGATGAAACACAAAAAGGCAAAAAGCTTTACGATGAATGCCTCCGTAACCTGAAAGATGACCGCAACTCCGTTTATAATACCGCTGCGGCCTTCCTCAACCGGCGCGAAACTGATTATGCCATCCGCACCTACCTGAAAGGACGCGACCTGCTTAAAGACAAATCGGCATTTGCCATCGAACTGGCCATACAATATGAAAGCCAGGGCAATTCGGCAGCCATGCTGGATGAATATCTCACCCTGCTGGCCAACAAACCCGAACAAATGGCTACGGTTCAAAACCGGATGCAAGCCTGGCTGAGCGACGATCCCGACAATACGAAAAACGACCTGTTTCGCTCCACACTGCTGAAAAAATCACAGCAAAACCCCGATGAAGTTTCATTTGCCGAATTGCTGCTATGGTATTCGGTTCAGCAGAAAGATTTCAAACTTGCCCTGTTGCAGGCAAAAGCGCTCGACCGCCGTTACGGCGAAGACGGGCAGAGGGTTTACGACCTTGCCCGGCTAAGTTTTACCAACGACGATTTCGACGTCACCACCGACGCTTATGCTTATATCATCAAAAAAAACGCCGATGCCGATCTGGTCCTGAAAAGCCGCATCGAATTGCTGAACACCGAACTAGCAAAAGCCATTCAGCTTCACAGTTACGACGATAAGTTCCTCAAGGCGCTTGAAGCAAAATACCTTTCGCTGTTAAAGGAATCCGGCAAAAACCCGGCGACGATTCCCCTGATCCGCAACCTGAGCCATTTGCAGGCATTTTACCTGAACAATACCGATTCGGCCACGGCGCTGCTCGAAGATGCCATCATCATACCGGGCATCACCGACCGGCTGCAGGCCGAATGCAAACTCGAACTGGCCGATATTTACCTTTTCTCGGGCGAACCCTGGGAAGCCACGCTCCTGTATTCCCAGGTTGAAAAAGCTTTTAAAAATGAACCGATCGGCCATGAAGCTAAATTCAGGAATGCAAAGCTGTCCTTTTATATCTGCGAATTTGAATGGGCCAAAAGCCAGCTCGACATCCTGAAAGCCGCGACCTCAAAACTCATCGCCAACGATGCCATGTCGCTGTCGTTGCTGATAAGTGAAAACATGGACGACGACAGTACTTACGGGGCGCTTTCGATGTACGCCCGCGCCGATTTATTGCTGTTCCGGAACAGGGACCAGGAAGCCATGGACGCCCTCGACTCGCTCCTGATCAGGTATCCGCACCATTCCCTGGCAGATGAAGTGCTCTTTAAAAAAGCGGAAATCTGCATGAAGGAGAAGAAATTTGAGGATGCCGTGAAATATTACCGCGAAATAGTGGCTGACTTCCCCACCGACCTTCTCGCCGATGATGCATTATATGCCCTTGCCGGTATTTATGACTACATTACCCCGGACAAACAAAAGGCCATGGAACTTTATCAGACCTTGCTCACAACATACCCCGGCAGTTTATTTGTAGTGGACGCCCGGAAACGGTTCAGGATCCTCCGCAACGATCCGGTGAACCTATAGTCATTGTTAAATAAATCAATAGTATGGAACCGGTCAGGGCCAAGAAACACCTGGGACAGCATTTTCTGAAAGACGAGAATATCGCCCGTAAAATCGCCGAAAGCCTCTCGCCCGGTGTAAGCCAGGTACTTGAAGTAGGCCCCGGCACCGGCGTCCTCACCAAATACCTGATTGCGAATCACTATTCCTCGTTCAAAGCCATTGAGCTCGACCGGGAATCGGCCGCTTACCTTAAATCGGCATTTACACTGGGAGAAGACCTGATCCACGCCGACTTCCTGCGAACCGACATTTCAGCCTTGTTTGAAGGGCCTTTTGCCGTTATCGGCAACTTCCCGTACAATATTTCGAGCCAGATTTTTTTCAAAGTGGTCGAAAACCGGGATAAGGTTTCCGAATGCGTCGGGATGATCCAGCGTGAAGTCGCCCAACGCATGGTTTCAAAACCCGGCACCAAAGATTACGGCATCCTCAGTATCCTGCTCCGCGCATGGTATGATATCGAAATACTGTTCATCGTGCCGCCCCAGGTATTTGTCCCGCCGCCCAAAGTCACGTCGGCTGTGGTGAAACTTACCCGCAACGGCATCGTGGACCTGGGCTGCGACACAAAATTATTCAGTACGGTGGTTAAGACCGCTTTCAACCAGCGGCGGAAAACGCTTCATAATTCCCTGAAACCGCTGGCAGATTATAACGGGGAATTTACCGGCAAACGCGCCGAACAATTGTCGATCAGCGATTTTGTCACGCTCACGAACGATATAGCTGAAACTTGCAGCCAGTAGCATTCCTGAACTTTCATGCCCGGTATTTCAAGGGTATTTATACTGTTATTTCACATCTTTTAAATTGATTATTTTTGCCGGAAACATTTGACAAGGTATGAACAGCAGTAAGGATAAACCGTTCCGGTCGGCGCTTAAAGTAAACGAAGGAATTGAACAGCCTCCCGTGGTAAACGAACTTGCTGCGTCCAGGTTCAGGAAGGCCCGGCACAATCTTCTGCCTGCCGGCGAATACCTTGACGGGATACTATCGGGCAACCGGACCATCCTCAGCAAAGCCATCACGCTTATCGAAAGTTCCCTGCCGCAGCACCAGGAACTGGCGCAGGAGATTATTGCGCATTGCCTGCCCCTTTCCGGGAATTCGGTCCGCCTCGGCATTACCGGCGTACCCGGGGTAGGCAAAAGCACCTTTATTGAAGCCTTCGGGCTTTACCTCATTTCTCTCGGTCATAAACCGGCTATCCTGGCTATTGACCCCAGCAGCAGCCGCTCAAAAGGAAGCATACTCGGCGACAAAACGCGCATGGAAGAACTTTCGGCCAACGAAAACGCCTTTATCCGTCCTTCGCCCTCGGCGGGATCGCTGGGCGGCGTTGCCCGCAAAACACGCGAAACCATTATCCTGTGCGAAGCCGCCGGTTTCGATACCATCATGGTCGAAACGGTGGGTGTTGGCCAGAGCGAAACCACCGTTCATTCCATGGTCGACTTTTTCCTGCTGCTGATGCTCGCCGGCGCCGGCGACGAACTTCAGGGCATTAAAAGGGGCATTATGGAAATGGCCGATGCCATCTTCATCAATAAAGCGGACGGCGACAACCTTCAAAAGGTGACGATCGCCCTGGCCGAAGTACGCAATGCCCTCCATTTCTTCCCTCCCGCCGAATCAGGCTGGCAAACGGTTGCCGGCACCTGTTCCGCCGTTACCAGGTCCGGAATCCCCGCCGTATGGAAAGCCATCGAAGATTATCTTTCATTGACGCGGAAAAACGGCTATTTCCACCATCGCCGGCTTGAGCAGGCCCGGTTTACCATGCACCAGTCTGTTGAACAACAGTTGAATGACCGGTTTTACCATGACCCGGAGATCAAAAAACTCCTGCATTCGCTTGAACACGACCTGTCGACAGGCAAGCTCAGCGCGTATATGGCAGCACAAAAGCTGCTGGATGCCTGGGACCGGAAAAACAAATAGCTACTGCTCCTCTTCAGCCATTCACCGGAACAGAAATCTGCGAAAGGCAAAATTCAGTAAAACACGTAAAGAGCATCTTCAGGTAGAAAAAGATTCCTACTTTTGCCGTCCCTACTATCTCATTTAACGCATGAAAAATCCTTTCTTCAACAGCCTTACTGCCATGAACCCGAATTCGCTGGTTCAATATCTCAATAAACCCAGCGACGACTTTACCAAGTCTGACATTATCCGTTACATCGACGATCACAATATTTCGATGATCAACTTCAGGTACGCAGGTGGTGACGGAAGGCTGAAAACTTTAAATTTCGTTATCAACAGTCAGGAGCATCTCGACAGTATCCTTTCGACCGGCGAGCGGGTTGACGGATCAAGCCTGTTTCCCTTTGTGAAAGCAGGCAGCAGCGACCTGTACGTTGTACCCCGCTATAAAACCGCGTTTCTCAATCCTTTCGCCCAGGTTCCCACCCTTGACATCCTTTGCTCTTACTACGACAAAGACGGGAATCCTCTGGAAAGTTCCCCCGAGTACATCCTCCGTAAAGCCCATAATGTGCTGAAAGACCGTACCGGCCTCACTTTTCATGTGATGGGCGAGCTTGAATATTACGTGATTAGCCAGAAAAACGAGCTTTTCCAGGCTGCCGACCAGAAAGGCTACCACGAATCGCATCCGTTTGCCAAATGGGAAGCGCTGCGGGCCGAAGCCATGGTTGCCATCGCCCAGACGGGCGGCCAGATAAAATACGGCCATTCAGAAGTAGGTAATTTTTCGCTCAACGGACTGGAATTTGAACAAAACGAGATTGAATTCCTGCCCGTGAACCTCGAAGATGCCGCCGACCAACTGGTCATCGCGAAATGGATACTTCGCTCGCTGGCATACAAATACGGCGTTTCGTTGACCTTTGCCCCCAAAATCACCGTCGGAAAAGCCGGAAGCGGCATGCACATCCATACCCGGCTCATGAAAGACAGCAGGAACGCCATGGTTGAAGACGGGCAACTCAGCGATACAGCCCGCAGGGCCATTGCCGGTTATCTCGATCTGGCCCCTTCGCTCACGGCCTTTGGCAACACCAATCCAACTTCCTATTTCCGCCTGGTTCCGCACCAGGAAGCGCCGACCAACATCTGCTGGGGCGACCGCAACCGTTCGGTTCTTGTAAGGGTGCCCCTTGGCTGGTCGGGCGCCAACAACATGATCAACCACGCCAACCCGCAGGAAGAAAAAGACGAAAAAGATTACAGCGATAAGCAAACCGTGGAATTCCGCTGTCCCGACGGCTCCGCCGACGTTTACCTTTTACTGGCCGGGCTTACCGTTGCCGCCCGCCACGGACTGGAAATGAAGGATGCCCTGGAGTATGCCCGGAAAACCTATGTGGATGTGAACATTTTCGACGAGGCCCACAAAGCCCGCGTGGCCGAACTGAAACAACTGCCCGTTTCGTGCTGGGATTCGGCTGAAATGCTGCTGAAGCAGGCCGATATTTTTAAAATGTACGACGTTTTCCCGCAGTCGGTGATCGAAGGAACGGCCAATAAATTAAAGTCGTTCGAAGACAGGGGCCTGCGCGAAAGCCTGGAAGGCAACACCGAAAAACTCCAGGAGATCGTGAACCGGTATTTTCATTGCGGGTAGGAAAATAATCCTCTATTGATAGGCATTTCTAAGCCAGTGCCATTAATAAACGCTCAATCCTAAAATACAACAACAGTCCGGTTAGGTTTTTATGACCTGACCGGACTGTTTGAAAAATACCCGATTCTACCTGAATCAATCTTTTTCTTAATCAACTTACCTGATCACGCACATTTTTCGTGTTGCAACATCACTACCATCAATTCTCAGTGTGAAGAAGTAAAAACCGGAGGGCAATGTCTGATTGAAAAAACCTACTGAATAGGAGCCCTTTCCCTGTGTGCCTTGCGGCAAACTGAGAATCTCCTGGCCGGTAAGGTTTCTGACTGAAATATCAACATTTCCTGCCCTTGCAATGGAGTAATTGATTTGAGTACTTTCCGAAAACGGGTTTGGCGTATTCTGGTTTAAGAAGCCCCGATTTTTTCCGGCGATATCTGAATCCG
>DAONEP010000054.1:0-20911 GCA_035403165.1 Bacteroidales bacterium
ACTCCACGCTTATTTCGTCCAGAAAAATCCATGCTTTGCCGCCGTTACCCGGATGCGTTGCGGGACATACGCCCCGGTTCTTTACCGTTACTTTTACATAGCGGGCATTCACTTCAGGAAAAACATCAGCGAACTCCCTGATGCCGTCAGCCTGTTTCCATAAGGCTGCATTATATTTCCGGGTGAGAGCGGTTGTGTATTTTTCCCCGTTTACCGAGGTTTCGACTGTGATTTCAACCGGTTCAAAGATCCAGGAACCTGTGTTGACCAGATATCCCAGGTTTATAGATCGAATGGCTGTTTTTTTTCCGAGGTCGATGCAGGCAACAGCATCGCTGCCTTCAAATCCGAGCCAGCGGCCGTCGGCAAATTTTTTCGATCCGCGGATGCCGTCGGTCAGGGATGCAGGGCCTCCGGCGCTGTATTTTTCGGACGGCAGGTTATCCAAGGTAACGGTTTTACCGAATGAAACCGGAAGAGATACCTCAGCGACGTTCCCAACGCGTTTTTTCCCGATATAGCTAACAGCTTTCAGTGTTACCGGTAGTTTCAGCATGACCGGTTTGGTAAAAACGGACATGTTATCGGTCGGCAAGGTTCCGTCGGTGGAGTAATAAACATTAAGATCGGGTTTTGTGGAAGCTGAAACGAGGCTGATCTCGACCTTGTCGGAAGCGGCATCGTAGCGGAAAGAGAATTCAGGCTTGTCGATAATTTCCGGTTTCCCTTTCATGTCGAGGACTACAACAGTACAAATTTCATCCAGCCCTGATTGCGGCAGGGTAATTTCGACGCTGCCGTTTTTGCGGGTAATGGTCAGCGGCGTTTCCGATTTGTCGGAGAGCAGGAAAGCCTTTACGGTTTCATTCATCAGACCGGGCAGGTTGATTTTTCCTGCTTGCGGATTGCCGAAAATGTGCAGGAACAGACGGGTTCCGCCTTCGGTTTCCTTTTGCGTGCATTTGCCCCAGGCCGGGTTTTTAAAAGGCCCTGCCTGTGTACCGTAGATGGAAGCGCCGTTTATTTTCATCCATTTGCCGATAGTCTTCAGCCTTTCAATGCTTTCGGGCGGGAATACGCCTTCGGAGGTGGGCCCTACATTCAGCAGATAATTGCCGCCTTTTGAGGCGATATCCACGAGATTATAAATGAGTTGCCCGGCCGATTTCCAGTTATGGTCGTTGGCGTTGTATCCCCAATGGTCATTCATGGTCATGCACGATTCCCAGTCGACGCCCGGTAAGCCTGTATCGGGAATTTCCTGTTCCGGGGTGCCGTAATCGCCCAGCGCCTTTTCGTTACTGCTCAGACCCGCCATTCCTTCGCGGAATACGTCGATGCGGTTGTTGATAATGATGTTTTTATTGAATGAACAGATATAATTGTATAGGTCAAGGGCGCGGTCGTGGTTCCAGGTGCTTTCCCATTCGCCGTCGAACCACAGGATGGAAATGTCGCCGTATTTCGTCAGAATTTCATGGATTTGGTTCTTAAGATATTGAACATACCGGTCGAAGTCGGCGCCTTCGGCGCTGCGGTCTTTCTCCCAGTCGCGGCGAGGCAGGTAATCGGGGTGGTGCCAGTCCATGATGGAATGATACCAGCAGATGCGCATATCGTATTTGCGGCAGGCATCGGCGAGTTCCTTCAGGATATCGCGTTTGAACGGCGTCGACATCACATCGAAATCGGTCTGGTCCGAATCCCAGAGGCAGAAACCGTCATGGTGTTTCGAGGTCAGTACGATGTATTTCATGCCGGCATCCTTTGCAGCCTTCACCCATTCTTCGGCGTTGAATTTCACCGGGTTAAACTGCTGAACAAATTTGTCATATTCTTCTAAAGGAATCCGGGCAGTGGTCCGGATCCATTCGGCATGTCCCGAGTCGCCTTTCCACTCACCGGCAGGGATGGAATAGAGCCCCCAGTGGATGAACATCCCGAAACGGGCTTCACGCCACCATGCCATCCGGGCATCTTTTTCAGATAAGGCCTCCTGCCCGGAGAGTTGAAGGCCGAATGTTGTGAGTAGGAGGAGTATGGTAAAAGCTGTCAGCAATTTTGTTTTCATGGCCGGTAAATTAAAGCATTCATTATGAGCTATGTAAATTACAGAAGAACGGCAGTTAGAAAAAGAATAACATGCAGGATATTTTCTTTGCTAAGATATAGAAACGAATACAGATACCGAAATCCCGGTAAGATTATTCAATTAACTGATAGCTTTTAGATATTCTTACTTCCTTGCCTGACCCTATCGGTAAGAGAATCATTCCTATCGGTCAGCAGCCTTCAGCCTGGAGCATGTTGCCGGTTGAGATTCAGGATCTTGTTTATAATCGTACATTTGCCCCTGAATTACACTGTATGTTTGAAAATCTGAACCAGCCTTATCCTTTCAATAATAACTTCAAACATAACCTGCGCACAATAAGTTTTGTAAGCATGGGTTTTGTACTGATCGTGCTGTATTTTCAGCCGTTTGGTATAAATTTTCTTGCTTCAGCCAGGGATGGTTATTTTGTCCTGGTGATGGGGCTTGTCAGTGCGGCTACATTCTTCTTAAGTACCATGATTTTTCCGGGCCTGTTTCCGAAACTATTCAATCCGGACCGGTGGACAATACGTAAAGAATTGATTTGGAATACAGGGATGATCGTCGTGCTGGCCGTGGGATTTTCAGTATCGGCTCTTTTATTCCGGATTTCCGGACTGAAATCGATGACACTTTTCCGTTCCGGAGCGCTGGCGCTGTTGCCCCTTGTGCTTTTCAACCTGATCAACTATAACCGTTCTCTGAAAGAAAAATTAGTCCATGCAATAGATTCAGGCCGCCATTGGTTGGCTGAAGAACGAAAATCGCCGCTTCAGGCTATTACTGATCGTGTACGCATTGAGTCTGAGAGCGGGAAGGAGTTTTTCGAAGGGGAAGTGAGAAATATTGTTTTAATCCAATCAGCCAGCAATTATATTGAAATTTTTTACCGCGATGGCGGTGTGGTTCGAAAGCAACTGTTAAGGCAAACATTGACCGCTGTTGAGTTGAAGCTATCGGCTTTTCCCTGTATCAGGAAGTGTCACCGGCGCTGTCTGGTGAATTCCGGCCAGGTATTAAAACTGACCGGCATTTCCCCGAATTACACGCTCGAAGCCGAAGGTCTTGATTTCCGCATTCCCGTTTCGCGGCAGAATGTCGCCGAATTCAGGAAATTGGTTTCTTCAAAATAAAGAGCATCCATTCCGGTAAGTAAATTTTAAGGTTTAGTTACCGGCTTCTTAAAAAGAAGGTTGTTTTGCCTCGAAACATGACGCATTTCATCCCTGACCGACCTGCATTTCATCCCTCATTGCAGCGATTCCGCCCTATAATAGCAGTACAGCCCTTTTTTCAAAAGGACTGATTTTTCAGGTCTACTTTTGTGGTTCATTCGGTCACGGCACGACATGGCGCTTTAGGACAGCGCACTTACTCCATTCCGGATAAGGGGTTTAACAATCGTAAATTATTCTGTTAATGATCTCAATGAAAAAACTAAATATGGGTGGACTGGTAATTCCTGTCCCTATAATCCAGGGGGGTATGGGAGTGGGCATCTCACTTTCGGGGCTTGCCTCTGCAGTGGCAAACGAAGGCGGAGTTGGCGTGATTTCGGCTGCGGGGTTGGGAATGATATACCGCGACAGATCGGATAACTTCCTCAATAATTGCGTGATCGGATTGAGGGAGGAGATCAGGAAAGCCCGCGCAAAAACAAAAGGCGTTCTGGGCGTAAACATTATGGTGGCGCTCAGCAATTATGACGATATGGTGCGCACTTCCATCGAGGAAGGGATTGACATGATTATTTCGGGGGCAGGGCTGCCGCTTGATCTACCAAAATACCTTACTCCCGGTTGCAAAACACGCCTGGTGCCGATTGTTTCATCTGCAAGGGCTGCAAAACTGATCTGCGACAAATGGCTCACTAATTACAGCTATCTGCCCGATGCGGTCATCGTTGAAGGCCCGAAGGCCGGAGGGCATCTTGGCTTTAAACCGGATCAGATTTTTGATGAAAATTTTCAACTTGAAAGACTTATTCCCGAAGTTGCCGATACTATAAATATGATTTCCACTCGTGAAGGAAAGTCTATTCCCGTGATAGCGGCCGGCGGGATTTATTATGGATCAGACATTGCAGAAATTTTCAGCCTGGGGGCTTCGGGTGTACAGATGGGGACGCGCTTCGTTACAACGAACGAGTGTGATGCCTCCGATGCATTCAAACAAGCTTACCTTAATGCAGCGGAAGATGATGTCCGCATTATCAGGAGCCCGGTGGGAATGCCGGGAAGGGCCATCCGTTCGCCTTTCCTGGAAGAAGTGGAGGCCGGAAAACGCCAGCCGAAGACCTGCCCCGTGAATTGCATCCGCACCTGCGATATTCGCACTGCTCCTTATTGCATCATGGCTTCGCTCACTTCGGCGTTGCGCGGGAACTTTCGCAGGGGTTACGCCTTCTGCGGAAGCAATGTATGGCGGACAAACGAAATTATTTCTGTTAAGGAACTGATGCAAACACTAAAAATGGAATACCAGGCCTGCATGGCGGAAGCTGAACTGGTAACCTGTTAGAATTCCATATAATTTATAAGTGTCGGATGGAAAGTAAAGCCGGATAGGATGAACTCCTGTACGGCTTTTTACATTGAGAAATTTCAGCCCGGTCCGGGAAATATATTAATCTGCCGGACAAATTCAGAAGAGAATACTGCCGGCCTCCTGGTAATTTATCTTCAGCTAGTTTTCAACATCCTATTTCCTGAGAGAATTTTTAATTTTCTTTGCAGGATCATGCCTCTCCACATTTCCTCTCTTAATTCGGGCAGTAACGGCAACTGCTATTATATCGGCAATGAGCGTGATGCCGTGCTTATTGATGCCGGGATATCGTGCCGTGAAACCGAGCGGCGGATGAAACGGCTCGGATTGTCCCTGGAAAAAGTGAGGGCTGTTTTTATTTCGCACGAGCACACCGATCATACGCGAGGCGTGGAAGTGCTTTCGCGCAAACATCATCTCCCGGTTTATATTTCGGCTCCTACATACCAGAACAGCTACCTGAAACTCGATCCGGCATTGTTGAAGCATTTCGACGCTCTGTCGCCCTTAAAGATAGGTTGCCTTGATATATGCGCTTTCCCGAAGCGTCACGATGCATCCGATCCGCATAGCTTCACCATAAGTCATGATGGCGTTACGGTCGGGGTTATGACCGACATAGGCAGCCCGTGTGAGCATGTGGTACAACATTTCAGCCGGTGCCATGCCGTATTTCTCGAAGCCAATTATGACGAAAGGATGCTTGATGAGGGAAGATACCCCTACTACCTGAAAAAGCGTATCAGCAGCGATGTCGGCCACCTGTCGAACCGTCAGGCCCTGGAACTGTTCCGGCATCACCGGCCCGCGTTTATGACGCACCTGATATTGTCGCATCTGTCGAAGGAAAACAACAGGCCTGAACTGGTGTATGAATTGTTCGGCACACATGCAAACGGAATCCAGATTGCGGTTGCGTCGCGATTTGAGGAGTCGGGCTTGTTTTGTGTTGGATGACGGTTCCTGACGGACTCTATTTCCGTGATTGTTCAATCATTATTTTCCTGAGCATGCTGAGGGCCGATATTGCAGCCCGCTGGATATTCCTGCCGCGGTGTTCGCCCAGGATGAATTTCCGGGTAACGGTTCCAAGAGGCGAAGCCACGGCTATCCATGTCGTTCCTACTGGTTTTTCAGGCGTTCCGCCGGACGGGCCGGCTACTCCGCTGGTGGCAATGGCATAATCCACGGTGAAGCGTTCCCTGGCTCCTTCGGCCATTTCCTTTACAGTTTCACTGCTTACGGCGCCGTGTTGTGCCAGCGTTCCGGGCTTCACACCCAGCAATTTTTCCTTTATTTCATTGGCATAAGCCACTACCGAGCCTTTGAAATAATCGCTGCTGCCGGCTATGCTTGTGATAAGGTGAGCTATGTACCCGCCTGTGCAGCTTTCGGCCGTCGCCAGCGTACAGCCTTTTTCGCGAAGCAATTTACCCACTACTTCTTCCAGGGTGTCATCACCTTCGCCGAAAATGAATTCTCCGGCAAGGGGCAAAAGACCGTCCACGGCTTTCTGAAGTTCGTCGCCGAGTTTTTTCTTATCTGTGCCGCGGGCTGACAAGCGCAGACGAACGATGCCGGGTTGAGGAAGGTAAGCCAGTTTTATATGAGAAGGGAGTTGGTTTTCCCATGATTCGATGCGATCAGCCAGAAATGATTCACCGATGCCTTCGGTGAGAAGGGTGCGGTGCATGATAGCGTTTTCACTTTTGCTTTCGAGCCGGGGAAGGATTTCTCCGGTCATAAGGGCTTTCATTTCGAAAGGAACGCCCGGCATGGAAACATAAATCACGCTATTCTTTTCAAACCACATCCCCGGGGCTGTGCCATTGTGATTCGGTATCACCGTGCAACATTCGGGGACCATGGCCTGACCGCGGTTAAGACCGGTAACAGGAAGCCCGCGCGACCTGAAAAGGTGGCGGACGTCTTCGTAAGCCGTTTCGCTGAAAACCATGGTTGAACCGAAATATTCACATAGCGTCGTTTTGGTGATATCGTCTTTAGTGGGACCCAGCCCGCCGGTAATGAGAATGACCTCAGCGCGTTGCGATGCTTCGCGCAGTGTATTGAGAATATGTTCGCGATCGTCGGAGATGCTGGTGATCTGCCGGACAAGGATGCCAAATTCGTTCAGTTTTTCGGCCATCCAGGCGCTGTTGGTGTCAACAACCTGCCCGATGAGCAGCTCGTCGCCAATGGTAATGATTTCGGCAGTCATTGAGTATCAGGGTTTAGGTAATGGTGCGTAAGGTTTCAGCCATCAGCGGATGCGGGCGGGAGGATTGATGGTGAGGCGTATTATTATGAATCGTGTTTTACAGCGAGAGGTAAAATTTGCTCTCATCACGGTCAATACCGGTTCCCGGCAACTCTCCTTCATGCTTATTGCACTGACCGCAGTTTGCTGCATGCTGACTGCGGCTTTGCGCAACGCTGTTGTTATTTTTTCCGCAGATGGCGGTTCTTTCGTACTTTTGAGACAAAGTTACAGATATGTTTCGTATTCCTGAATCAGAACTCATTCTTAATGGCGATGGCAGTGTGTATCATCTTCACCTGAAGCCTGAAAACCTTGCCGGTACTGTAATTGTCGTTGGCGATCCCGGAAGGGTCCCTGAAATTTCCAAGCATTTCGACCGCATCAATTTTAAAGTTCAAAACCGGGAAATGGTTACCCATACCGGTTATATCGGCCGCCGGCAGTTGAGCGTACTTTCTACAGGCATGGGGACCGACAATCTCGATATTGTGATGAATGAGCTGGATGCTGTCGTAAATATTGACCTTGAAAGGCGCGAACCAAGACAGGAACATACAACACTGAATATAATCAGGCTGGGTACTTCAGGCTCTTTGCAGGCTGATATTGCCCCTGGCGAAGCGGTCGCTTCCACTCATGGCATAGGCCTTGACGGATTGCTTTATTTTTACGCCGACAATGGTAAAGTGACGGATGCCGACATGGCAAATGCATTTGTGAAACATACAGGATGGGATAAAAACCTTCCGGGTATTTATGCCGTCCCGGCATCACAAGAATTGCTTTCTACGTTGGGCAAAGGATTAAAGCAGGGTATTACGCTCACGGCGCCCGGCTTTTATGGTCCCCAGGGCCGGGAAGTGCGGCTCAAAACTGCATTCCCCCAACTGAATCACCTGGTCGAATCTTTTGAATACCAGGGAAACCGCATTGTGAATTTCGAGATGGAGACTTCGGCCTTATATGGGCTGGGAAGGTTGTTAGGGCACGAAACGCTTACCATTTGTTCAATCGTTGCCAACCGGGTGGCCAAAACCTATGCTCCCGATTATAAAAAAGACATCGAAAAACTTATTCAGCAGGTACTGAGTCGTTTAGTTGCCTGATCCTGTTCATTTTCGGGCCCTTGACTTTCAACGTTCCCTTGTTGAAAAATCAGGCAAACGATACCCTTTACACGGTGAAACCGGGATTATATTTGTAATATGATCCTGTCCGACGATAGTATGGAATTTCAGGCGCTGATCAGCCTGCTCGACGATCCTGACCCGGTTGCTTACAACAGTGTCAGTAAAAGGATCTTCGACTTAGGTCCGCCTGCGGTTCATGTGCTTGAAGATGTTTGGGAACACTCCTTCGACGAACTGGTTCAAAGCCGCATTGAACAGATAGTTCACCATATCCAGTTTGAAGATATCCGTAAAAAGCTTTCAGAATGGTCATCACGCGAAGAAAATGATCTGCTAGACGGGTATTGTATCATTACCCGGTTTCAGTATCCCGATGTTGATGAAGTAAAACTACGTGACCAGGTGGAAAAGATCAGGCGCGACGTCTGGCTTGAACTCAACGACCGTCTCACGGCATTGGAAATCGTTAAGGTTTTCAATCATATTTTTTTCGAAGTTCATGAGTTTAGTCAAAAAACGGAATCAGGAAAAATACAGGATTCGGGCTGTTATTTCCTGAATAACCTGCTCGAAAGCCGCCGCGGTAACTCATTATCTTTGGGCGTTTTATATGTCCTGCTGGCTGAGAAACTTAACCTCCCGGTTCGTGGCGTTGATCTGCCGGGCCATTTCGTTGCTTCCTATATGAGGAGTCCTGAATTGCCCGGGGAAATGCCGGGAATACTGTTTTATATCAACCCGTCTGCCCGGGGGGCTGTGTTTTCGCGCAGTGATGTGGAATTGTACCTCAAACAAGCGGGCATTGGTCCGGAGGAAAAATTTTTCATTCCCTGCTCAAGCAAGCAGATCATTACACGGTTGCTCGACGACCTGAAGATGATGTATGATAAACAGGGCGATAGCGAAAAAGCATCCGATCTGAAAGCGCTGAAGAAGATTTTACAATATTAATAAGGCAAACTTTTGCCTTTTGGCCTGCCGTATTACCAACAACCTCGCCCAGGCAGGTAGACCTGCCATCTTGCGCACAGCCAGCCCAGGCAGGCAGGCCGTTGGCTCTTAGCTGTTGGCTTTTAGCCATTAGCCTGCCGTCTTGCCCACACCCTTGCCTAGGCAGGTAAACTTTTGGCTCTTAAATTTTTGAGTTTTGAGTTCTGTGTTTTGAGTTTTTCATTCTCCCCTGCCTGCCACCCTTAGGCTCGCGCCAGGCAGACAGACCTGCCTGCCTCTCACACAAGGCCATACACTGGCAGGTAAAGTTCTCCGTTTTCCGTTCTCCGTTCTCTGCTCCCGCCTGGTAAACTTTTACCTGTAATATGCCTGTAGGAACCTGTTGATATTTCCCTCAACCCGTGACGGAACATCGGTCAGGTCGGCCCTTTCGAATTTCTGGCCTGTGATACTCTCAAAGAGTTCGATATATCTCTCCGTGACGGAGTTTACAAATTCGTCGGTCATCGCCGGAACCTGCTGGCCTTCCTTGCCCTGGAAACCGTTTTCCATGAGCCATTCGCGTACGAATTCCTTCGAAAGCTGCTTTTGTGGTTCGCCTTTGGACTGGCGTTCTTCATAGCCTTCCTTGTAGAAATATCGGGATGAATCGGGAGTATGGATTTCATCGATGAGATAAATCCGGTCGTTTGCCTTCCCGAATTCATATTTTGTATCAACCAGGATAAGCCCCATCTTTGCAGCGATCTCCGTGCCCCGCCGGAAAATCGCCCGGGTGTAATTTTCCAGTTTTTCGTAGTCTTCCTTTTCCACCAGTCCGAGGTTCAGGATTTCCTCTTTCGAGATGTCCTCGTCGTGCCCAATGGCAGCTTTTGTGGTAGGGGTGATGATAGGTTCAGGGAACCGGTCATTTTCTTTCATGCCGTCGGGCATCGGAATGCCGCATAGGGAGCGTTTCCCGTCTTTATATTCACGCCAGGCATGCCCGGACAGATAACCGCGGATGACCATTTCCACCTTGAAGGGCTCGCAGCGCCTTCCCACTGTTACCATAGGGTCAGGAACGGCAATCTTCCAGTTGGGAACGATGTCGGCGGTATCGTCGAGGAATCGGGCGGCTATCTGGTTCAGCACCTGCCCTTTGTAAGGGATGGCGCGTGGCAGCACCACGTCGAAAGCAGAGATACGGTCGCTGGTGACCATGATCAGCAGTTCATCATTGATGTTATACACATCGCGGACTTTTCCGATATAAAGGTCTTTTTGGCCCGGGAAACTGAAGTTCGTGCGGCTGATGGCGTTTTGCATAACGGTAAATTATGGTTTAGGATTTGAAGTTACTGCTTTGAAATTCACGACGCTGTGCTTGTCCGGCAGAGAAAAAATTTAACGCCTCAAAAATAGGGCAAGTCGTTTATTTCTTATCGTTCTTTTGATCTTTTTCTTTTTCATAGGCATTGATGATGTTCGTCACCAGTTTATGCCTGACGATGTCGCGGTCGTCGAGCATGATGATATCAATTCCCTTAACATCGTTGAGAATGCGCATTGCCTGGACCAGCCCGGAGTTTTGGTTGCGGGGCAGGTCAATTTGGGTGATGTCGCCGGTGATCACGAATTTTGAGGATTTGCCCATGCGGGTGAGGAACATTTTTAACTGCCCTTCGGTGGCGTTCTGGGCTTCGTCGAGGATGGCGAAGGCGCCTTCGAGGGTGCGCCCGCGCATAAAGGCCAGCGGTGCAATTTCGATGGTCCCGTCCTCGAGGTAAGAAACGAGTTTTTGGGTGGGGATCATATCCCGCAGGGCATCGTACAACGGCTGAAGGTAGGGGTCGAGCTTATCCTTGAGGTCGCCGGGAAGGAATCCCAGGTTTTCGCCGGCTTCCACGGCCGGACGGGTAAGTATGATGCGCCTGACTTCCTTGTTTTTCAGCGCCCTGACGGCAAGCGCAACGGCGGTATAGGTTTTTCCGGTTCCGGCAGGCCCTATGGCGATGATCATATCATTCCGGGAGATGCTTTCAACCATTTTTTGCTGGTTCGGGGTGCGTGCCCGGATCATCATACCGTTTCGTCCGTGGACGAGGACATCGGCATTCACTTCCCTGAAGTTGACCGATTCTTCGGTTGCATTTCCGTTCGACGCCAGGCGGCGGACATCCTCTTCGTCCAGTTTGCCGAAGTTGTCGAGGTACATCAGCATGGAGGTGAAAACCTGTTCAAACTGTTCAATTTCCTGGTCTTCGCCCTGAATTTTCAAAAGATCGCTTCGGGCGATAATCCGCAATTTCGGGAAGAGGTTATGTAACAGGTTGATGTTACGGTCGTTAACGCCGTATACTTCCAGAGGGCTGTAGGATTCAAGGCTGATGGTTTTTTCGGTCACAGGGGATGGGCGTTTAAGAGTTTCAGAGTTGCAGTGTTTCAGACCTGCCTGCCTGGGAAGGCTGTGTGTGAGGTGGCAGGCCTGCCTGCCTAGCGCAAGGCTGTGGTAAGGGGCAGGGTTTCAGAGTTTCAGGGTTTCAGACTTGCCTGCCTAGCGCAAGGCTGTGGGAGGGGGCAGGGTTTCAGGGTTTCAGGGTTTCAGACCTGCCTGCCTAGCGCAAGGCTGTGGTAGGGGGCAGGGTTTCAGAGTTTCAGGGTTACAGAGTTTCAAAGTTTCAGGGTTTCAGAGTTGCAGGGTTTCAGGCTTGCCTGACTGGGCGAGGTTGAGGGTAAGGAGGGCAGGGTTTCGGCGTTGCAGGGTTTGAGTGTTTTTAAAAATTAGATTTTTAAGGAATTAACTAATTCTATGCTGAGTTTTGATCCTTTATGGTTTTGGGCTCCATAATAATTTCTACTTTTGATATGCAAAAATACAGCTATTCCGAACAGGGTATCCAGTTTCATGCCAATCATTACATTAACCAGCGACTGGGGGCTTACCGATCATTATGTGGCGTCTGTAAAAGGGGCCATACTCCGGCGTGTGCCTGGTGTTACTATTGTGGATATATCGCATGAAATACGGCATTTCGATATTAAACATGCATCGTTTGTGCTCCGCAACTCCTTCAGGCAGTTTCCCGAAGGCACCATTCATATCATCGGGATCGATTCCATCGAATCGAAGAATCATCAGCACCTGGTTGTTTATGCCGAAGGTTACTATTTTATCGGCGCCGACAACGGCATCTTTTCCCTGATCCTTGATAACCCGCCGCAGAAGATCATTTCGCTCAATATTTTGCAGGATACCGGCTATTATACCTTCCCTTCGCGTGACCGTTTTGCAAAGGTCGCCGGTCATATCGCCGAAGGAAAAAGCATCGATGAACTGGGAGAACCGGTCAGCGCACTGGTGCCCAAATCGTTGTACCAACCGGTAAAGGAGGGTAATAATATTCTGGGCCGGGTAATGTATATTGATTCGTACAACAATGTTTTTATCAATATCACCGAAAAACTATTCCGCGAATCGGTACAAAACCGTCCTTTCAGCATCAGTTTCCGCAGAAATTCATACTCAATCAACACCCTGGTAAAAGCATACGGCGATGTGCCGGAAGGCGAAATGTGCGCCCTGTTTTCGTCAAACGGATTGCTGCAGATTGCCATTAACCGCGGAAAGGCGGCTTCGCTGCTCGGCCTGACGATTGATTACCCGGTAAACGTGGTGGTGAAGTAAGATACAGACGCCGGGGTAACAATCAGGCTGTTGCCGGGTCGGGAATATAAAGGCATTTGGTTCAAAAATCGGATGACCCATCCCCATAATTTTATATTGTTGTTGTTCGGGTTCAGAATGGTTGTTGTTTGTTGAAACGATTATTTCGTTCCTGACGCCGCTCAGCCGGATTTTAAATTTGTTTGCCGGTGCCGGGTTAATACCATAGATGAGCCTGCTTCCGCAACAGGAAGCGGCGCCTGATCAAATCCTGGCAGGGACGCAATAAAAATGGCAAATCAAAAACTAAAAAGTTATTTTCCGGGCAACCATGTTATTGACGCGATGTGCTGTTTCAGGTTCACGACCGGATCAGGATGGCCGTGATGAAAGTTTGATTCGGGCTGAAGCCGGCAGGTTGTCCGTTATTCAGGAAGATTAATGTGTCTTCTGCCGGTAGGTTGGCGTATCATCTTATAAAGAATGCCATACCGCTTTAACAAAATAGTTATTTTTGCGCGTCAAAACGCAACGTTAACAGCATGTATACATTACTGCGAAAAGAGGTTAGCAGCTTCCTTAATTCACTTATCGGGTACGCGGTAATCATCGTGTTCCTGCTTATCAACGGACTCTTCCTCTGGATTTTCCCGATGCAATTCAACATCCTTGAGTATGGCTTTGCAGGCATCGATAACCTGTTCCTGCTGGCGCCCTGGGTGTTCCTGTTCCTGATTCCCGCCATCACAATGCGGTCATTCGCTGAAGAGCAGCGCAGCGGAACCATGGAATTGCTGCTTACCAAACCGCTCACCGACATGGAGATAATTCTGGCAAAGTACCTCGCTGGGGTTGTGCTGGTATTCTTCTCGGTGCTTCCCACGCTGATCTATTTTATCTCGGTGTACCTTTTAGGCCAGCCTGTAGGTAATGTCGATATGGGCGGAACATGGGGGTCGTACCTCGGCTTGCTGTTTCTTGGCGCCGGTTTTGTAGCCATCGGCATTTTTGCATCTTCCGTTTCCGGGAACCAGATCGTTTCATTCCTCATCGCTGTTTTTCTGTGCGGATTCGTTTACATTGGTTTTGAATTTATATACGGATTATCGCTTTTCGGCAGGATTGACCTGTTTATACAGCAGTTGGGTATCAGCGCCCATTATGCCTCGATGAGCCGTGGAGTGATCGATACCCGCGATGTGATTTACTTCCTCAGTCTTATCGCAGTTTTCCTTATGCTGACCCGTTTTAACCTCGAACGCAGAAAATGGTAAAATTTTTTAAGCCAACGGGCATAAGTTCATCGCGCAGGAATATCCGGCGCAACAGCATCAGCCAGTTATTACTGGGATTGGTTTTCATTGTGCTGTTAAACATCATTGGATCCTACCTCTTTTACCGTTTTGACCTTACCAGCGAGAAACGCTATTCGTTATCGCCGGCTACCAAGAAAATGCTCAAAAACCTGGACGATGTCGTGTATTTCAAAGTGTACCTCGAAGGAGACTTCCCTGCCGGTTTCAAGCGGTTGCGTAACGAAACACGTGAAATGTTAGGCGAATTCAGGGCTTACAGCGATAATATCCAGTTCGAATTCATTAATCCTTCAGCCAGTTCCAGCCAAAGCGAACGTGAAAATACCTACCAGCGGCTGGTTGAGTCCGGCCTGAACCCGACTAACCTTCAGGTCCGCCAGGAAGGGGGCATGTCGGAACAGATAATTTTTCCCGGTGCATTGGTGTCCTATAAAAACAAGGAATTCCCGCTTGAATTGCTGCATTCCCAGCTTGGAACCCCGCCTGAAGAGGTGTTGAATAATTCAGTTCAATCACTTGAATATACCCTGGCCAACGCTATCAGCAAATTAAGCAGCAGCGACAGGCCATCGGTTGCCTTTATCGAAGGGCATGGCGAACTGCCTGAATTGCTGACCGCCGATGCGCAAAATTCACTCAGCGAATATTACAAAGTGGAGCGCGTAAAAATCAACGGCATGCTTTCAAGCCTCACCCGCCGTGTGCCGAAAGGAAAAGATTCGACGGATTATATTGTGAAAAACAAATACAAAGCCATTATTATCGCAAAGCCCGATTCCGCCTTCCCGGAAAAGGACAAGTTCATCATTGATCAATATGTGATGCGCGGCGGTAAGATATTGTGGCTTGTAGATCCTGTTTTCGCCAGTATGGACAGCCTTCAGAATCAGGATCAGACAATTGGAATCGGCATGAACCTGAATCTTGATGATTTATTCTTCAACTACGGATGCCGGCTGAATCCCGACCTGATTATGGACCTGAATGCTATGCGGATCCCAATGGTTACCGGGCAGATGGGCGATCAGCCTAAAATGGAGATGCTGCCCTGGTATTATTTCCCGGTGGTATTTGCAACTTCTACCCATCCGATCGTCAGGAACCTGAATGCCTTGAAAACAGAGTTTGTCAGCAGTATCGATACCATCACAGCGCCAAACATCAGGAAAACGATACTCCTGTCCACTTCGAGATACTCGAGACTGCTGAATTCGCCGGCTCTTATCACCACGGAAGTGATGAGACAGCAGCCCGATATGGCCAGGTATAATAATCCATACAGGACTATTGCCTTGCTCCTGGAAGGGAATTTTCCTTCACTCTTTCTCAACCGTATTCCCCCGGAGCTTGCCGGCGCCCCTGAAATTCAATTTATAGATCATAGCAAACCTACGGCTATGATCGTGGTGAGCGACGGCGACATTGTTAAAAACCAATTGCAGTCATCACCCACGGGACCGTCGCCGTTACCATTGGGTTACGACAGGTACAGCCGTGAGACTTTCGGCAACAAGGATTTTATCATGAATGCCATGAATTATCTGTGCGATGATTCCGGATTACTCTCTGTCCGTTCCAAAGAATTAAAACTGAGGCTGCTGGATGGCGAAAAAATCAATGCTGAAAAAGTAAAATGGCAACTGATCAATGTTCTTCTGCCTGTGCTGATTATCCTGGCTTTCGGCGTTATTCAGCATTTTGTCCGCAGGTACAAATATACCCGTCCGTTTTAAAATTCCGGATACGTGGTATCGTAACAAATAGTCCTTCAGAAAAAGCATTCTCTATCATTATCCATCCATGAAAAGAAACCGCAAGGCCGTTATCATCACTGTTTTTATGGCGATTATCGCCGCGTTGCTCATCATCAACCACTCCAATTCTACGTTGCGCGGTAAGGATACAAATTTTGCCGTAAGCGACACCTCGAACATCACCAGGATTTTCCTTGCTGATAAGGACAACAACACCTGTAACCTTCACCGTGAAGCTAACGGAACGTGGATGCTAAACGGGAAATACCCTGTGATGAATGAAACGAAGGACGGGATGCTGAAGACGTTGCTCAACATTACGGTAAAGATGCCGGTTGCCAAAGCCGCCCGCAACACCGTCATCAAACTGTTGGCAGCCAAATCGGTTAAAATTGAGATCTACCAGCAGGTATATCGTATCGACCTTTTTGATAAGGTAAAGCTCTTCCCCCATGAAAAATGCACCCGCACATATTATGTCGGCGATGTTACCATGGATAACCGCGGCACTTTCATGCTGATGGAAGGGAGTGAAAACCCCTGCATTGTGTATATTCCCAGTTTCCGGGGATTTGTTGCGGCGCGTTATTCCGCCCTGGAAAAAGACTGGCGCGACCGTAATGTTTTTGCTTTAAAGCTTCCCGATATCAAATCGGTTGAGGTGCTGTACAATGAAAATCCCGCATGGTCGTTCCAACTGACGAATAACAACAACCGCAATTTCGTTCTCACATCTGTTACCGGGGCCCAGTTGACAAACTATGATACGCTGAAGGTAATTCAGTACCTGGGATCTTTCCGCAATATCAGCTTCGAAGCTTTCATGGACGATAATAAAGCCTTCCGGGATTCGATAGCGGCAACGGTTCCGGCAATCTCTATATCGGTCACAGATGTTAAAGGCATAAAAAAAACTGCAAAACTCTGGCATAAAAAATCTCCCTACAAAACCGTCGATCTCTTCGAAAACCCCATGGAAATGGACCCTGACCGCATGTTTGCGATGGTAAACGAGGGGAAGGACCTGGTTCTGGTGCAATCGTATACTTTTGATAAAATCCTGAGGAAATTGCCCTGGTTTACCACGGGAAGCGAAAAATAGCCGGGCCGTGGTTTACAGAATTTGAAACTCATTTCATTCATGATTATCAGCTATGGAAAAATTGATCAGGAATACACGTGTTCTTGTTACAGGCGGCGCCGGTTTCATTGGTTCCAACCTTGTAGAGGCATTGTTGCAGCAGGATAATGAAGTGGTCTGCCTTGATAATTTTTCTACGGGCAAACGGAAGAATATTGAGCCTTTTTTGCAGAACAATAAATTCACCCTGGTTGAGGGGGATATCCGCAATCTGACTGACTGTAACAAAGCTGTTGAAGGAGTGGGCGTTGTGCTGCATCAGGCAGCCCTGGGATCGGTTCCCCGCTCGGTGAAAGACCCTGTTACAACCAATTCGGTCAATATCGACGGCTTCCTGAATATGCTGGTGGCGTCGCGCGATGCCGGCGTCGGGCGTTTTGTATATGCTTCCAGTTCGTCGGTTTACGGAGATCATCCGGGCCTGCCGAAGGTGGAAAAGGAAACCGGGAACCTCCTGTCTCCGTATGCCGTCACAAAAAAGGTCAATGAATTATATGCCGGTGTTTTTGCCGGCCTTTACGGGATGGAAACGATAGGCCTGAGGTATTTCAATGTGTTCGGTAAACGGCAGGATCCCGAAGGCCAATATGCTGCTGTAATCCCAAGGTTTATCAGATCACTGATACGGCACTCCCGGCCGGAAATATACGGCGACGGGCTTCAATCGCGCGATTTTACCTATATTGATAACGTAGTGCATGCCAATCAGGCTGCCGCCCTGGCTCCGTCTGCCTCAGTGAACACCGTTTACAACATTGCCTTCAGCGAGAGGATAACACTCAATGAATTGTTTGGCATGCTTCGCGATAACCTGGCCTGCTTCGACAGCGAAATTGCGGGCATTGAGCCGAAATATGTGAGCGAGAGGCCCGGCGATATCAGGCATTCGCTGGCATCCATTGATAAAGCAACAGAACTGATAGGTTATCAACCGCAATTTCCGGTTCGGGAAGGTCTGAAGAAAGCCATTTCCTGGTATTGGGAAAACCTGAAATAGGCGGACCTCCGATGGAGGATGGTTTATAGCCGATAAACATTTTTGGTTTTGAAATCTGCCGGATGGTCAGCAGCCATTTGTTATTGACGGTAAGCATATTTCTGATGCCCGGGCCTGTGTCCGGTTGCCTGCCGGCGTTATATTGATCAGGAGCCTTTTTTGAACCTTTTCTTTTGCTCAGCCGTCATTTTCTCTGTGGCATACTGAAAAATAAGCCTTGGCGCCGAGTCTTTCCATTTCGTGAGAAATATTTCAGCGGCTTCCGGCTGCAGTTTCCAGGCTTCCCGTAAAAACCAGCCAAGTCCCTGCTGCACCTCACGTTCAGTATCCATCATCAGTGGTTCGATAAAGGAGAACAATGGCGTGAAATCTTCGGTGGTTTTCAGCAATTTGATCAGTGTTACAGGAACTGCCCTGCGCTGAAATTTATTATCTGCCGTACGCCAGTTTTCAAACGCCTGCAGTGAAACCAGTTTTTTCTTCAGGAAGATGATGAGCAGTTCCCCGCTGATAACATCAGCATGCGCCCAGTTGGTGATGCCGTTTTCAAACCATTTTTCGATTTCATTGAAAATATCAGGTGTAAAATGTTTGGCAAAGGCTTTGGTTAGCAGGATGGCAAAACTGGTTTCTTCATATTTCGGGCTTTTTACCAGCAGCCGGCTGGTTTTCAGTATCAGGTCAAAAGTGGTTTCCTCATGTTCCAGGATGTCGAGCACTTTCTCCTCAAGCTGATCGAGCGAAAGCCCGTATGCGTCATATCCTTCCCGGAAATAGCGGGAATATTTCATTACCATTTCATCGCTGGCATTGGCTGTACAGTAAAAACGGATATCGTTGAAAAGAGCGGTTGGTGTCATGGACTTGGTTTAATTGTTTAAAAAAAACGGAAGAATTGGAAAAAGTATCAAAGTGTATTCAGGTTTCAGGGATTTGCAGACGGCATTATTACCGGGAGATGATTTTAGCCAGGGTACCTGATCGGATCAGGAAGGGGAGATGCCGGGACCAACGGCTGACCGGGGATCTGTACTCATATTTAATAAATTTCATCAAACATATCTTTTGCCGCCCCGCAAACCGGGCATTTCCAGTCGTCGGGGATATCTTCGAAAGGCGTTCCCGGAGGAATGCCCCTGTCAGGGTCGCCGACAGCCGGATCATAAACATAATTGCAGGCAATGCAACGGTATTTCTTGCCGGTGTCTTTGTTTCCCTTTCTTTCGAGTTTGGCCGGGTCAATATAGGTCGGGGCGTTTTTCGGCGAAAGGCCTTTCTTTACTGCCCTGTACCATGCATAGGTGAGGGGCGGGATGGATGTGTCGATGATTTCGGCATCCGTTACATCGCCGATGAAGAGAATATGCGTTCCGACATCTGTTTGAATCCAGGTTTTGCAGTCGAACCAGGCAATGGCGTCTTTTATCACGATGGGTGTTCCTGCACCGCTGATGATGTGCTCCGTTTGATCGAACTTGTTGATATCCCTGCCGCTTTTATAGCCGAAAAGGCCGATCAGTTCAGGGCTGGCTTCCTGATTGAGCACCGAAACGGAGAACCTGCCGCTGCCGGCAATCATTTCGGTTGTCAGGTTGTTTTTACTGCAGCTTATCGCTATCCGGGGCGGATCGGCGGTCACCTGGAATACGGTATTCGATATATAGCCGTTGGACCTTCCGCCATATCCGGCGCTCACGATATACAAGCCATAAGTGAGGCTGAAAAACGATTCGATGTTCATTTCAGGCCGTTATTTTGGTTGAGGGTATTGTAAATAATTCCGATCAGGCCGTTTTGAGGATTGTCGCCGGTGAGCGACCAGAACATAATGCCGTTCAATCCTTTATCAAGGGCGTAATTTGTTTTCAGGGCAACAGAGCGGCTGTCATCGAAAGTGGCAAAAATCCTTTCCTTGGGATTGTATGCGTACGGTGCCTGAGCAATACTATCCCAATATACCTTGAAACCATCATGCCGGGAAAAATATTCATCCAGGTCTCTGAAGCCGGTAAATCCCTCGAATTTGCAATTCCGGTAAAGGCCTTTGTTTCTATGGCTTACATGGCTGAAAGTCCTGGCATAGAAAGCCGCGCCGATCACTATCTTGTCAAGGGGAACGCCGAGGGAATCGAGAAACCTGACGGCGTAATCGGTTGACTCCTTTTGCTGAGAAGTGGAATAAAGGGGCGTATGATGGCCTGTTTTGGTGCTGTAGCCGTTGATGTAATCATAGGTCATCAGGTTCACGCGGTCTACCAGCGGCATTACCTCGGTCCACTCCACCGATTTTATGAAATAACCGGCGAATCCCCCGGCGGCAAAACTCACTTCATAACCATCTCCGAGGGCTTTTCGCAACGACCGGATCAGCATAGTGAAGTTTTGTTTGTCTTCAGGATAGTGCCTGTAGCCGGGGATTGACCCCAGGGCGGGGTATTCCCAGTCAAGGTCGATGCCGTCGACGTTGTATTTTATCATCAGTTCCTTTACCGAATTCGAGAATTCCGAACGGCCGGTTTCGGTAGCAAATACATCCGGACATGTCGGGCACCCGCCCCATCCGCCAAGCGAAAGGATAATCTTTAAATTCGGGTTGCGTTGTTTCAGGCCGACAAGCTGTACGATTGAAATGCTGTCGGTTGTACCGGCTGCCAGGCAATTGCCGTCGAGGTGGAGGAAACTGTAGATGATATGGGTAAGCTTTTCAACCGGGTATGCCGCGGCGATTTCACCGGGCCCGTGATGATAGGCAATAACGGCAAACCGGCGTGAGACCGAATTCTGCTGGGCAAGCAGTTTCCCTGTGGCGAGAAGGATGATTGCCAGTATCGGTAACAAATACAATGATTTGCGGTAACGCATGCCTTTTTTCTGAAAAAGTTAAAGATACGCAGTTTCTGGAAATAACAAACGACCGTCTGCCGAAGGCGGATAAGGTGATGATGAAAAGGGAACTTCCTCAGGAAAATCCAATAAAGATTAATCAGTTTCAGCCCTTGTATCGTTCGCGGCAGACACCTCACCCTGCCCTCTCCTCAAGGAGAGGGTTGTTGACGAGCCTTTTTGTAGCT
>DAONEP010000055.1:0-20552 GCA_035403165.1 Bacteroidales bacterium
TCGGATAATTAGTGATTCGTGGAATTCGTGATTGACATTCGGGGAATTAGTGGTTTGCGTTCTCCGTTCTGCTACCTGCCCCCTGCTCCCTGCCCCCGCCTCTGGCGGCAGGACTATTTCATTTTCAGTTCACCCGGATATTTATCATCAAAAAACACCCAGAACAGCGGCATATAACCGCGCAATTCTGCACTGTCGCCGTAGTTGGCAATAAGCGGACAAATGCCGGCAACTTTCTTGTTAAACTGAAGTGTTTTTTTGTCCATATTCCACTCCTCCAGAAAACGCAGGCGTGTGATATCGCGCAGGCTAAGCTCTTTCGTGAGGACTGTATCGTAAAGGCTGTGCGGAGGGGCGGCACGTTCCAGGGTAATGGTATCCGAACGCTTCATGATGGCCTTGAGTTGATCAGGTGTGAGCAATTCGTTGGAAAAAAAATCATAGGTCTTCACCTTGCCGCTAAGGGCCGATTCCATGATCTCCTTCACCAGTTTTTCCCGGTCCTGCCCTTCGATGTTCTGCACCCACCAGTCGTTGTCGGCATCGGAGGCTTTGATGGGCACATCGTATTGTATCCGTCGCGTGATCAAAGATTTTTCATCGGCTTTTTTATTCTTGCAACCGGCAAGTATGACCACCGGTAATAAAAGGAGGATAGTCCACTGGTTTAATTTTTTCATCGGGTTTTATTTATCGTTCTGAAATACAATTCCAATTGATACAGGCCATTCAAGTTCATCCCGGGCATCTTCATCCGGAAGAAATGATTGAAGAATGAACGCCTGCCTGCGCTAATTATTTTCGTCCTGGTCATCTTCCGTCTGCGGCGAAGGTTTGAGAACGACGCCTTTGTTGTGCCGCCCGTCAATTTTAATTGTCAGGGGCTGGTTAAACCGGACATGCCTGATAATATCGTCTTCGAAAATGGCTGACAATGAATTCATCAACTCCAGGTCGATAAAGCCATCGCTCATAAAGGGGTTGATGGTAAAATATCCGACCCTGAATGAGGTGAGGTTCTGAAAAAAATGAGTTCCCTGGCTGGGATCAATGCGATAGTTTTCCAGCCCTGATTCAACGATAAGCCTGGCTGCCGATATCTGCGGCCATTTAACGGGGATGCCGAGCCACGGATCGGTGCTGCCCCAGCGTCCCGGCCCGACCAGTATATAGTTCTTCTGCGAAGCCAGGAACTTATCATTCAGTTCCCCGATACGGGTTGCCGTTCCTGAATTTTGCGCCGGGTCAAAAGCCTCGGGTTTCACATACACCAAATCTTCAATTCCGGTTATCAGGCCGTTGCCCAGTGCAGCATTGGAGTAGATCAGGGCATTTTCTGTTTTCACATCGCCGATCTTCACATCGTTCGACTCCTTGCTTTCCACAATAGGCCTTATCTGTAACAGTGTAAAGGCTTTCGGGGTGGACTTGGGCCTGTGCAGATCCACGGCAAACTCTATTTCGATCGGTTTTCCCAATTCCCGGTGTCCCATTTCAAGGCATATCCGCAGAATTTCAGCCAAGGGGAACGAATTATGGTTCAGGATATTGGCAAAGGTTACCACCCGCCTTCCTTCAATATTGACTCCTTCGCGAAGCACATTATTATCAAAATCAAAAGTAGAAACCATGTCTTTAAAAGCCATATCTTCCGATGCATCTTCGATTTTCAGGTGCTTCATGTTCATGCCGTCGTCCAGGGATGGCCAGAAGCTGCCCGGCTTCAGGTCGAGGGCGTAAAAATGCTTTTGCGTTTCGCGTACAGCCATTTCAGGGCTTGAGAGTTGCAGAACTTTCGTGGGATACCGCGGCGAGAACCGCAGGGATGTTCCTCCGTCAACGATATATTTTCCCAGTCCGATGGCGATGCTGGCAATGCCGTCTTCGCTTTTTTCGGGCGCTAAGGGGTAATAATTAATGGACCTGGCGACGCCCGAAAAAGTGGGGAAGAATGTTCCGCCAAAATGGGACCCCACAACCTGTTGCAGCACGATGGCCATTTTTTCCTCGTCGATCAGGTTACGGGTTGCGGCCATGTAAGCCTTGCTGTTATGGTAAAATACCGAAGCGTAAACGCTCTTGATGGCATTGCTGAGTTGTTCGAGCATCAGGCGGTCATCACCGGAGACCTGTGGCACCATATAGGTGGAATATATTCCGGCAAAAGGCTGGTAATGAGAATCTTCGAGCAGGCTCGACGACCTGACGGCTATGGGGCGGCGGCTGACGCTGATGAATTTCCCCAGATCGTCGTGTAAACGAAATGGCAGCCTCGCATTAATAAACTGATTCAGGATTTCCTCATCCGGAATATCGGAAAGGCCGATCTTGTATAGATCATTATCTTCCATGAATTCATCGAACACATCGGTGCACAGCACCACCGTGTGCGGAATTGAAATATTTACCCCCGGGAACTTATCGAAAAGCCTGTTCCGTTTGATAATGGTATCGAGGAAAGCCAGCCCGCGGGCCTTACCTCCGATCGAACCGTCGCCGATACGGGTAAAGGTGACATATTCATCGAAACTGTCGCGGTTGAACTCGGCAATAACGCCCCGCGCCTTGTTCAGCCGATAACCGGCAATGGCTTCGAAAAGGAACCTGCGGATTTCATCCAGGTCGGTAAAATCACCTGCACGCACATCTTTAAAAAATTCGGCAAGAGGAAACAGCGCCCGTGCAAAAAGCCATTTCGAGAGATGGTTGCGGTAGATATGATAGAGCAGCGATTCGTCGGGAACCTCAAAAATGCGCTGTTGCAAGGCTTTCAGATCTGTTGCACGCATAATTTCCTCATGTGTTTCCGGATTCAGGAACACAAAATCCCCAAAAGCGAAATATTCCATCATGAAGTGGCGCAACTCGATAGACAGCGTTTTCGAGTTCTTGTTGATGAACCCGACATTCATCTCGCGGGCGACAGAGGCATATTTTTCGTCGGATGACTGCAGCAAAAAAGGAACAAACTCGTCCTTGCCGCGGACATGCCTCAGAAGCCTGAACCCGGCTTCGGGATCTTCCTTGCCCTTGCGCCGGTAATTGATATCGGAGATAATCCCCAACAGGTTATTCCGGTATTTTTCATAAAGGTCGATCGCTTCTTCATAATTGGTAGCAAGCAGTATTTTGGGCCTTCCCCGGTTGCGGAGCATCTGCTGGTGCTCGTTCAGCCCCTCGGTCATGAACGACCGCGACTGGTTAAAGACTATCTTATAGATATTCGGAAGGTAACTGGAATAAAACCTGATGGAGTCCTCAACAAGCAGAACCACCTGCACCCCTACTTCACTGGTGTCGTGTTCGGCATTCATCTTATCCTCAATCAGTTTGATGATTGCCAGCAGGAGGTCGCTGTTGCCCAGCCAGCTAAATACATAATCGATAGCGCTCAGGTCTTCATGTGTAACTTTCAGCGACACTTCACGTGAAAACGGGGTAAGAACAACGATCGGAATTTTCGGATGCTCCGATTTTATCTTTCTCGCCAGCTCGAAGGTGTCCAGCTCTTCAAGGTTCAACATGCAGATAACCAGGTCTATCTTCTCTTCCCTGAGCGTTTTAAACGCCTCCTTTTCCGACGGCACCTGGATAAACTGCGGCGGGTACCGCAGGTTCAGCGACACATACTCATTAAAGATCTGCTCGTCGATGCGCCCGTCGCCTTCCAGGATGAAAGCATCATAATTGCTGGCAATAAGCAATACGTGATAGATGCGCTTCTTCATCAGGTTGATAAAGGGCGTATCATCAAAATAATACTTTTGCGAAAGCAACGCCAATTGCGAGGGTTTCATCTTCTCAGCAGTTATCCGGACAGCGGTTAACAGCAAAGTTATACAAATAACTGTTTGCACGAAAGCACAAATAAATCCTGTTATTCGGTAACTTTGGCCCTTTGAAAATGAACTGCCTTATGACTTTTAATTTTGATGAGCCCGTTGACAGGCTTCATACCGACAGCCTGAAATATGACGGGCTCACCCAGTTTTTCGGTTCTGCTGATTTGTTGCCGATGTGGGTCGCCGATATGGATTTCAAAACGCCTCAATTCATCATCGACGCATTGAAGAAAAGGCTTCAACATGAAGTGATGGGTTACAGCCTCCGCCCCCAGCATTTCCTCGACGCCATTAAAGGATGGGTAAAGCGCCGGCACAACTGGGATATCTCAACCGACTGGATCGTTTTCACACCCGGTATTGTCCCGGCTGTCAACATATCGGTGCTGGCGTATACCTCTGTTTCGGATGGGATTATCACCCAGCCTCCGGTATATTTCCCATTTTTTAACGCTGCAACCGATCACCGGCGCAAACTGATTTATAGTCCGCTGAAACTTGTCAACGGGAGATTGAGCATCGACTTCACCGATCTGGAACAGAAATGCCGCCAGGGCGCACGAATGATCATCCTTTCAAGCCCCCATAATCCGGGCGGAAATGTATGGACCCGTGATGAACTGAGCAGGATTGCCGAAATATGCCTCAGGCATAACATCCTCGTCGTTTCCGACGAAATCCACAGCGACCTGGTATACAAGCCCCATGTACATACCCCGATGGCAAGCCTGTCGGACGAAATAGCCGCTAACACCGTCACCTTTATAGCACCGAGTAAAACATTCAACGTATCGGGCTTATCCTCTTCGGCAGCCATCATTCCTGATAAAAAACTAAGGGAACAGTTCGTCGCCACCCTCGAAAGCCTTCATGTCGGGCTTGGCAACATCTTCGGGAATGTAGCCATGGAAGCGGCCTTCACGCATGGCGACAAATATGTGGATGCCCTGATGGATTACCTTGCCGGCAATGTATCGCTGGTGGAATCGTTCCTTTCCGAAAACATACCGCAGATAAAGCCCGTCAGGCCGGAAGCAACATTCCTGATGTGGCTCGATTGCCGCGAACTGGGAATGACGGATGTTGAGCTCAAGGATTTCTTCCTGAATAAAGCGCATCTCGCGCTCAACCAGGGAATACAATTCGGGCCCGGCGGCGAAGGATTTATGCGGATGAATATCGGCTGCACCCGGGAGGTTTTACGGAAAGCATTGAACCAGATGAAAGAAGCGTTTATTTAATCCTCATACGCCATGATCCGACACATCGTCCTTTTTAAGCTCAGGGATTTTGAAAGTGAAATCCGTAAACAGGAAATCCGGTTAAAAATAAAGAACCGGATAGAAGAACTTCCCGGTAAAATTGACCTGATCCGCCGTTGCGAAGTCGGCGTAGATATCCGGAAACTGGAAATGTCGTACGACATCGTCCTGATCATGGATTTCGACAATCTGAACGACCTTAACACGTATACCGATCACCCTGCCCACCAGGAGTTTATAAGGTTTAACAAGGAGTTTTCGGCTGCTAAAGTCTGCATTGACTGCGAAATTTAAGCCGGGGCCAACCGGATGCAATTCTCAAAACAATACTTGTAAATATTACTAATCAACACAGAAATGATTGATCTCAGGAGCGATACCGTCACCCGTCCCACGCCGGGAATGCTTGATGCCATGATGCATGCAGCCGTCGGCGATGACGTTTTCGGTGAAGATCCGACCGTGAATGACCTTGAAAATTATGTTGCCGGAATATTCGGCAAGGAGGCTGCGCTGTTTTGCACCTCGGGAACACAATCCAATCAGGTTGGCATTAAAGCCCACACCCAGCCCGGCGACGAAGTGATTTGCGACCATCTGGCGCATATTTACTATTACGAAGGCGGCGGTATAGCCTTTCATTCAGGTTGTTCGGTATGCCTTCTGGATGGTGACCGCGGGCGCATCACGGCTGAGCAGGTGAAGGAACATATAAACCCAACCGAGGATCCCCACCGTCCCCTGACCCACCTGGTATGCGTTGAAAACACCATGAACAAGGGAGGCGGGGCTGTTTACGATTTCAATGAACTGATCGCCATCCAAAAAGTCTGCCGCGAAAATAACCTGATGTACCACCTCGACGGGGCGCGCCTGTTCAACGCTATCGTAGAAACAGGAAAAACGCCTGCTGATTTCGGACAGTTATTCGATTCCATCTCCATCTGCCTTTCCAAAGGGCTGGGCGCCCCGGTTGGCTCGGTGCTGATCGGCAATAAGGAATTTATCCGGAAAGCCAGGCGTATTCGTAAAGTCTTCGGAGGAGGAATGCGTCAGGCGGGATTCCTGGCGGCTGCAGGAAAATATGCCCTCCTGAACAACATTCAGCGGCTGAAAGAAGACCATGCCAGGGCCCGCCGGATCGGTGAAATGCTCAGGAATCTGCCGTTCGTAAACGAAATAGTCCCAATCGACACCAACATGATCTTTTTTCACCTCGACAACTCAATGCCTTCGGATGATTTCCTGGAAAAGTTAAGACAGAAAGACATTCATGCCATGGCGCTGTCTCCCCAGGTGATCCGTTTTGTCACCCATCTCGATATTACCGACCCGATGCTGGAGATATTGGAAATGGAATTGAAAAAACTGTAACCGGCCATTCACACTGAAGCCAATAATAAAGATGCCGGCCGAACTTCACGTTCAGCCGGCATCTTCATTTTATTCAGAATGTTATTCTTATTTTATCACAACCTTGGTAGTGGAGGCTGTTCCATTCCGGAATTTCAATTGTAAGGCATAAATCCCGGGATTTAATCCGGATAAATTCAGGACTATCTTTTGGCCCGAGCCATCAGGATTGACCATCATTACACTCTTTCCAACCTGGTTGAGCAGGGTGATTTTTTCAAATCCGCCGGCCGACGATTCAATGGTCAGGTATCCGGAAGTAGGATTCGGATAAACCCTGAAGGACTGTTTGCCATGATCGGAAACGCCAACCTCTGTCTGGAAGTTTGCCACAAAATGATCGTCCGATACTACGGTGAAAGAATATTCCGGATTTGTGGAAACCACATTTCCGTCCAGTGTCCAGTTTACGAACTGGTATCCCAGGAAGGGATAGGCATTTAAAGTTGCCGTTGAACCGGAGGCATAAGGCCCGTCGCCGGTGATATAACCGGTGTTGGCAGGCGAAACCGAGGCGGTGATATTGTAAACATAAGCGAAAGTTGCGACCAGCGACACATTGCCGGTTATCGTGAAAGTATATTCGCTATTGGTCGAAACCACATTACCATTCTCGCTCCAGTTGGTGAACACCCAGCCCTGGCTGGCTGCAGCAGTTACAGTGACCTGCGATCCGGACGCAGCCGATCCGCTGCCCGAAACGGTTCCGCCTTCAGGAGGATTCGCCGATACCGTAATCGTATACACCGGTATCTGCTGAACAAAGTGGGCTTCCAGCACATGGTTTTCCAGAATATTAAACGAGTATGCGGCATTCCCCGATACCATGGTTCCGTTTTCGAACCACCCGATGAAGTCCCATCCGCTATTGGCTGAAGCAACAACCGAGACGGATGCATTGTATGAATAAGTCCCTCCGCCGGATACCGTGCCCCCGGCAACCGGACTGGCACTTACCGAAACCGTATATTGCAATACGGAGAAATTGGCGACCAGGTTCACACTGGCAGAGGCTGTAAATGCATATACAACATTTGTTGAAACGATATTTCCGTTTTCGGTCCAGTTGACGAATTCATACCCGACATTAGGTGTGGCTGTAACAGTCACCGGATCTCCAATCAGGTATGTTCCGTCGCCGGTGGTCGTTCCGCCGGAAGCCGGGCTGGCTGTTGTTGAAACCGAAACCTGGTTCATGCTGAAATTGGCGACAAGGTCGAGGTTGGCAGATGCCGTAAAAGTGTATGTAGGTTCAGCAGATACAACCGTTCCGCCTGCAGTCCAGTTTATAAAATTCCAGTTTGCAGCAGGCGTGGCAATAACAGTGACATTCTGGCCAATCTGGTATGTGCCTCCGCCGGAAGTGCTGCCGCCCGAAACCGGATTGGAAGCCGTTGTAATCAGGTAGCTTTGCGATCCGCCGTTTTGTATGCTCACATCATCAATATACCAGTAATCGTACTGATAAAGATCGCCTTCGGCAGTAAAGGCAATATAAGTAGTCGTGGAATTAAGGTTAGAGGTAACCGTTGTATTTACCAGATAAGGTCCGACCGCTGCATTTGATGAGGTTGCCAGTGACCAGGCCTCGTCGGTCCAGTTAACTCCGTCCGTACTCGATTGCACCTTCATGACTGCTCCGGGGGCCCAGTCGTCGAGCAGGAAACGGAAACTCAGGTTCAACTGGGTAATTCCCGTGGTATTGAAGGAAGGGGACACCAGACGGGTTGCGCCGGGATTCACCTCCTGATACGTGGATTTCATCTCACAGGCGGTACCCCCGGCATTGCTGGTGCCGGAAGGTTCCCAACTGTTGGTAGTGCTGCTTCCGGTAGTGTGGGTGCCCCAGCATGCAGGAAACGTTGAGTTGGTAAATGATTCCGTGTAGGGGAGGGTAGCAATGCCGCATAACGTTGTGGCATTATTCGAAACTCCGTTGGAGTAATTATTGGTTCCGTCAACCGACCATAGTTTATAGAAATAGGTTGTAGAAGGCGTGAGCGCTGTGTGACTGAAGGTTGTTCCGCTTCCGTTGTAGATTACGGTGCCGCCTCCCGGAATGGCGCTTCCGGCCGGATACGAAGTACCGGCAACCGGATTCCCGATTGCAGAAGTGGTATTGTAAACAAGCATTACATTGTTATTGGAACTGTTCTTCTGCCATGAGAGGTCTATTTGGGTAGTGCTCACTGCAGTAGCTGTAAATGCGGAAGGATTTTGTACATTACTCATGCCAACCGTAAATGATATCGTGGTACCGGCCGAAGTCACATTATATAAATTCAATCCACCGGCGCTGCCATCCTGTAAAAACGGGGACGGATTGGTGCCATCGTTGATGGCCGTCCGGCCTGATGTTGAAGAATAGTAAGCCGAATTGGGTGAACCGTTGGTGGTGGTTGTACCATTCGGACGGTAAATATAAACCTCGTCGGGAGGGCCGTCGGCATTGCCGCTAACAGTTGGATCGATACGGTAAACGATCAGTCCCGAACCGGGGAGGTTCCCTTCAAAAGTGCCTGTTGCCTTGCGGTACTCTACAACATAAAATTCAGAGGATGAATTCGGGGAAGGAATCTTGTAGCAGTTGTTGGTTGACGAAGTAAGCGGTTGCAGGGTATATGTCCCCGAGGTAGTAATCTCCGGAATTGAAGAAATCCATGCCTGATCGGTATATTTCCATTTCATATAAGCCGTCATATGGCCGCCGCCCGATTCCATCAGGTCCCAATCGGCAACCGGTGCAATGTTCAGCCCGCCATCATCATAATGGTAAAGATCGGGGGAGCCAAGGGCATGAAACATTTCATGGCACAATGTCGTAACGTCGACCTGCGTTTCGGGCTGAAACGTGTAATCCCAGACCTGTTTACCGTTAATAGACACGTTATAGGAATAGAGCACCCAGCGATGCGCCCACAGCAGGCTTGCCCAGGCGCCGTGATCGCCCCTTACAATAAAACAGACATTATCCACATAGCCATCGTTATCGCCGTCAATATTCAGGCCGGCAGGTACCGGAGAATTTGCATTGATCCAGTTTACGGCATCGCGCAGCAATGCATGTTCACGGGAGGTACGTTGGTCGTCATTACTATATCCGTTCGGGTTGGTTGTTGCATTGTAAGGCTGAAAATAGCTACGGGGGTGCGAATCGGTATACGAAAGGTTCGTCGTCATGGCGCAGGCCGGATAATGCGTCGAACTTATCGTGAAAAGGTTGTACGATACCTCGGTATAATATGATTTGAGTGAAACGCCGGTCGGCATGTTAAACAAATCATCGTAGGTCTGGCGGGTTGTTGTAAACTCCGAATCATCCGAAAATTTAATATAAACTGCAATGTTGTTCATGGTTCCGGTATGCGGCGCCGTGACCGAAGCGCCTCCGTCGGTCAACTGATTGTTTTTAATGCGCCTGTATTCAGCATTGGAGATTTTGGCCCATTTGCGTAAGCCGACTGATTCCGGGTTGACCTCGCTAACTTTATACGACGACGGAACCACAATATCGCCCTGCCTGATCCCGTAATAATAATATCCATCGGCTGCCTGGATGATCGTATAGCCATCGGCATCATGCAGCCAGTTGAAATATTCATCACCCGAAATAAAACAGTTAATGATGGCCCCGTCAGGTTGCTGAACCTGGTATGGCTCGTTTCTTACAACCGACGCGGTTGAAAATGAAATGAATGTTATTGCAATTGCAATAAGAAGCAGTAGACGTTTTTTCATAAAACAATTGTTGCTGAAATAGTTTTGATTTTTTTACTTTTATTACCAGGGGCATTCGTTTGAGAAATCATTCCAATCCCTAGAATTAATTGCTATTTATGCACAAAAGTAACTCGTCTTTAGGAAAAAATTTTTGTTTTAATTCCTTTAATGTCAATTACCGGCAACTTGTTTGAAAAACGCATCCGGTAATATCTCCCTGAGTATTTCATTTGTTAATCATTTCACAAAAAGAATGCAAATAAAATCAGTGTTTTACTGAAAGTTTTCAAATATTGGCCAATGACATACTTTCGTCTGGGAAATTTTCCCGTACATTTGCCCGAATTTTTTAAAACCTCCCATTATGACAATCGGAATTCTCAAAGAGAATGCTGACGAAAACCGGGTAGCCATGCTTCCCGAAAGTGTATCCACACTCGTAAAGATGAATGTGACCATGCTGGTAGAGACGGGAGCCGGCTTAGCTGCCTTTGCAGCCGATGCTGACTACGAGAAAGCCGGCGCTAAAGTTCTGAAGAAAGCCGAAGTTATCTCCCAATCTGATGTATTAATTAAGATTCAACCCCCGACGGCAGAAGAAACAGCGTTGCTGAAGGAAGGTCAGGTGTTGCTGGCTGTCCTGAACCCTTATTTTAATGGCAACCTGGTAAAAGAACTTGCAGCTAAGGACATTACGGCTTTCAGCATGGATGTAGTACCCCGCACAACCAGGGCGCAGGCTATGGATATCCTTTCTTCCATGGCTACGGTGGCCGGCTACAAGGCCGTACTGACCGCCGCCAATACACTGCCCAAGTTCTTCCCCATGTTCATGACGGCTGCAGGCACCATTAAGCCTGCCAATGTGCTCATCCTGGGGGCCGGCGTCGCAGGGTTACAGGCTATCGCCACCTCGCGCAAGCTGGGCGCCGTGGTTTATGTTTTCGATGTTCGCGCCGCCGTAAAAGAAGAGGTGATGGGCCTTGGCGGAAAATTCGTGGAAGTTGAAGGCGCTACCGATGATAAATCGGCCGGCGGCTATGCCGTTGAACAGACCGAGGAATTTAAAATGCGCCAGGCAAAAGCCATTCATGACCAGGCAGCAAAATCGGATGTCGTAATCTGCACAGCACAGATCCCCGGTAAAAAAGCCCCGGTATTGCTTAAAAAAGAAACCATTGAAGCCATGACACCCGGATCGGTGATCATTGATATTGCCGCTTCAACAGGAGGCAACTGCGAACTTACCAGAAACAACGAAACGGTTATTCATAACGGCGTAAAAATTATCGGAAACTCGCAGCTTCCCACCGAAATGCCTACCGACGCCAGCCGTATGTTCGGCAAAAACCTTATCAATTTCCTGAAACTCATCATCACGAAGGAAGGCGCCCTGAACCTGAACTGGGACGACGATATTGTTAAAGGCACAGCCGTCACCCACGGGAAAGAAATCGTACACGAAAAAGTGAAATCAATTATCAATTCATAACCAGAAATACTTATGGAAGAAATTTTAAAATTCTTCATGGAATACAAGGATATGATTTTCATCATTATCCTTTCTATATTCCTCGGGATAGAAGTAATATCGCATGTGCCCGCCGTGCTGCACACGCCTCTGATGTCGGGCAGCAATGCCATTCACGGAGTCGTTATCATCGGCGCCATCATTGTGATGGGACATGCCGAAGATACCCTGCCGCTTATCCTCGGTTTTATCGCCGTGATACTCGGTACGCTTAATGTTGTCGGCGGTTTCGTAGTCACCGACCGTATGCTCGAAATGTTTAGGAAAAAGAAATAACACGGGAGGCAGAATATGGAAACCATTACAAAACTCATTGAGTTCACCAGCGAAATTTCGATTCTCGAACTTTCGTATATCGTCGCCTCCGTCCTTTTCATCCTGGGCCTTAAGAAGCTCAGTCATCCAGCCACGGCGCGGGCCGGCAACCTCTGGTCTGCCGCCGGTATGACCGCCGCGATTATTTTCACCATTCTCTTCCATAAAAAAGACGGCGAACCTATCGGCAATATCGTATGGATAGTCGTGGCGCTTGCCATCGGTTCCTTCATCGGGTGGTATGCTTCAAAGAAAGTCAAAATGACGGCTATGCCGCAGATAGTCTCCATCTTTAACGGGATGGGCGGCGCTTGTGCAGCCCTGATCAGTATGATGGAATTCCCGAAAATGCAGGCTGCCCTCGCCATTGAAACCGCTCCTCATATGTTATGCGGCGAAGCTATTGCCATTTTACTCGGACTAATGATCGGCAGCGTTTCGTTTGCAGGGAGTATGATCGCCTTCCTGAAACTCGACGGAAGAATCGGCGATATCAAAAACCCCGTATTACGCATCATTAACCTGACCTTTTTGGTAGTGCTGCTCGTTGCGCTTGTCCTGATCATGTTCCTGCAACCTGTTGAAGGGAACAACTGGCCCATTTATGTATTTGCCTGTGCTGCCCTGCTCTACGGTGTAACCTTTGTAATGCCTATCGGCGGCGCCGACATGCCCGTTGTAATTTCCCTCCTCAACTCTTTCACCGGGGTTGCCGCAGCCATGGGCGGTTTCCTGTACAACAACCAGGCCATGCTTACCGGCGGTATCCTGGTAGGTTCATCGGGAACCATCCTTACCATACTCATGTGCAAAGCCATGAACCGTTCGCTGGTCAACGTTATCATCGGGGCATTCGGAGTATCCGCCGCCGGCGGTTCCGAAGCTGCCGATAAAACGGTAAAGGAAATATCGCTGAGCGACGCGGCCGTGCTGCTCAGCTATTCCCAGAAAATTTATATTGTCCCGGGTTACGGCCTTGCCGTCGCCCAGGCACAGCACCTCTGCCACGAACTTGATAACCTGCTTTCGTCAAAAGGCGTTGAAGTAAAATATGCCATCCACCCTGTTGCCGGACGTATGCCGGGGCACATGAACGTGTTGCTTGCCGAAGCCGATGTCCCTTATGAAAAGCTGGTGGAGATGGAAGACGCCAACAACGAAATGGCCAATACCGATGTAGCTATCGTCATCGGCGCCAACGACGTGGTAAATCCCGCCGCCGAAGAAGATCCTTCGAGCCCGATTTACGGTATGCCCATCATAAAGGTGCTGGACGCCCGTAACATCATTGTTATGAAACGCAGTATGGCTGCCGGTTATGCCGCTATCCCCAACAACCTTTTCTATCACCCGAAAAACCGCATGCTCTTCGGCGATGCTAAGGTGACATTACAAAAGCTGGTGGCTGAAATCAAGAGCCTGTAAATCTGTAATTTATTTAATTAAAGCCGGCAGAAGAACAATTTTTGCCGGCTTTTTATATATTTGTTTTTTTAATTTACTCATATTATGAAATCTGCGATTACATTACTATCCGCCATTCTGTTACTTTCATTATTTACTGCATCTTGTAAAAAGGAAACCAATGGGGATGATTCCACTACGAAAACTTCGGACCTGAGAAGCGTCAGCGCATGGCATTTTGCCTCTGTCCCGCTCCGGTTCCCTGAATCAGAACTGACAAATGACAAGGCTTGCGGTAACAACCGGGCAAAAATAGCCTGGTATGTCATTGATCCTTTATTCTTTGACACCAACTCCCAATTAAGGCCCGGGAACATTTCATCCGATGATATATCGGAGGATGACTGCAGGGCCATAATGAATTATGAAGCTTATCCGACTATCAAAAATACGGCTGAACCTATGAATATCGCGGTCTTTGAAATTAATTACTACCCTTCCGAAAGAGGTCCCTGGAATTTTGACCTTAACGCATCTTCATATTCTGCCGGTATAAGCCATGACGGAACTTTAAACGACCCAGCCTCCCGATGGGGCGGAATTGAGAGACCATTGCCGGAATCCTCCGACAGGATGAACTACCTGGAATTCTGTCTTCTTGATCCTTTTACCATCTGCCCTGATGCAAGCGGAGAGATGTACATCGATATAGGCGACATCAGCGAAGACATTTTAAAAGACGGGGTGTTATCTGCCGAAAATACAACAGAAGGCGCCTTTCAAACCACGGCATGGGGACTAGCCAAACCTCTGACCGGAAATGCCTGTTTTCCGGCTTCCGGCATAGAACCCTACGACACAGGCCTGGATGAAATAGCAGATAAAGACGAAAGAATCTACTTTAAATCTTACCTGGACGAAATCAGTTCTTTATGTGCACCCCAGGTTTATGAATCGATACAGAATGATCCGTCGAACGACAACTATCACTATTTCCGGGGCAACGATTATGATCAGCTAAATTACAAGGTATGCGCCCGATACAATTATTATAACAATCAGGAAAAGAATTCGGTTAGCAGCACAAATACTTCTTACTGCACCATTTCAAACAGTGTTCCTGAATCCGAAGATATGAACCGAAACGGGATCCTCGACACGCCCGACAATTATTTTGAGTACAAAATTTCAATCAACAAACAGGCATTTGAAGTCGGCTCAAATTACATTGTCAATATGTTGCACAACTATAATGTCAAGCTGGTAAACGGCAATACCACCGAATCCAGATTTTATCATTTCCGGATACCTTTAGCGAATTCTAATGCACAATATGGTTCTCCCGATATTTCATCAAATCCGAAGTCTATAAGAATTTACCTTACAGGATTTTCGGCGCCCGTCAGGCTGAGGTTTATAAGCCTGGGTTTAAGCCGGGAACCCATCCAATTTGAGGGATGGGATTACCAGTAAAGGAACGGATCAAATCCGGGCCGCATATTTCTTCACTCTTGGCTGACGCCAGTCAATCGCTGCGCTTCTGCTATTTGCCGGTTAAAAAACCGCCTGCTGACGGAAAAGTTCACAATTTCCCGTTCCGTGTGATTACAGCCAGCCGTTTCCTGCCATCCATTTTCACATTCAACGGTTTCTGTAACCTCACATGATTAAAAAAAGCGGTCTTTTCGATGAGTTCCTGCCGGCGGAGGAAAGTATAGCGGACAAAACTATGGTCCACTTCGGGCTGTACGGTGAAGTACCCCACGTTCATCGAAGTTACGTTGTGGAAAAAGTGCGATCCCGACGATGCATCGAGCGGATAGCCTTCGAGGCTGGTTTCCACAATCACCTTGGCATTGCTTATCTGCGGCCAGTTTACGGGAATTCCGATCCAGCGGTCGCGGGTGCCCCATCGCCCGGGGCCGATAAGGACATAGCGTCGTTTTTCGGCACGCATCTTATGATTCAGAATTTCTATCTCCTTCGCCATTTCCACGGTCCGGCTTTTATCGAACCTCTCCGGGTCAATATAGATCACATCCTGGATGTCATTGATTACCCCGTTGCCCATACCTTTAAATGAAAGCAGGATGATTTCATCTTCCGGGATCTCGTTCAGGTCGATCTGGTAATCCTGTTCAGCGCCTATCAGCGGCTTGATCTGTAACAGGTAAAACGTGGTTTTATATTCCCCGTCGCGGTTCAGGTCAACGGCAAACTCTATTTCGACCGGCGTTCCCAACGCTTCCTTCACGATATCCAGCACTGTTTCGATGGTTTTGGCCAGGGGTGCATAATCATATTTCAGGATATCCGAAAAATTGATGATCCGTGGCCCGGCATGGGTAAGGCCCGGTGCCATGCGGTTACTCTCGGGATCATATACCGACGCCAGGTGGCTTAAGGTTCCGTGCCGCTCGGCTTCATCAATGTCAATTTCGCGAAGCCCGGCCATTTCGCCTTCCAGCAGGTCTATATCCCCTTTGACCAGATCGACTGCCAGAAATTTCATTTGGGAGTTCTTGTACAAATCTTTTGGGGAATAGTTTTCAACGGCCGGATATGCCGGTGAAAAGCGATAAGCGCTTCCCCCTTCAACCACATATTTACCAAGTCCGAGCGCCATCACGGCAAAGCCGTCTTCAGGCGTCAGGTGTCCGAAGGGATAATAATTATAGGATTGGGCCACTCCGCTGATGTGCGGATAGAAAACATCCTCAAACTGGTTCCCGACCACCTCCTGGATCACAACCGCCATCTTCTCATCTTCCAGTTTGTAATTGATAGCTTCAATGTACCCCCTGGCTTCGGGAGAGAACACTGAAGCATATACCAGTTTGATGGCATCCATGAGTTGCCTGAGCCTCACATTTATATCCGGGTGATTGTTCGGCAGCAGATAGGTTTCAAAAATACCTGCAAACGGCTGTGCCAACGAATCTTCAAAAGTGCCCGATGAGCGCACTGCCAGCGGTTTATCAATAAGCTTCAACAACACGCGCAATCTTCGGATGAGCGTATCCGTAAGATTGCCGCTGATGAACAATCGGCGCACTTCTTCATAATCGTCAGCGCCCAGCACTTTGTCCAACAGCTTGTTACGCTCTATGAAGTATTCAAATTCATCGGTTCCGATTACCGATGTTTTCGGCGAGCGGATATTGATGTTCGGCACGTGCTGGTTGAAATCATAATTGTAAATGAGTGTGTTGATGAATGCCAGGCCCCGGCCTTTGCCGCCCAATGAACCCGGCATCAGGCTTACGACATTATGCTCGTCAAGAATTGCCGATTCCTCGAATGGAATGATCTTGCCCTTATTTTGCTCGTTCCGGAACTGCTGGATGACCTCGATAAGGTATTGCCTCAGTTTGGCAGGGCTTTCGAAATCGGTAACTTTTTGCGGATTAATGATTTTGGCAACCTGTATTTCGCCACGAGCCATCAGCCACATCGAGAAATGGTCCTTGCGGGCATGGTATATGAGCGATTCGTCGGGAATAGTGCGCAGCAGGTTTTCAAATTCCTTCAGCGATTTGGCAACGGCGATCTGTTGTCCTTCGCTGTTCCGGTAAATAAAATTCCCGAAACCCAGATAATGCGCGATAAAGCTCTTGAATTCCTGGGAAAGGCTTTCGGAATATTTATCAATAAATGTGGCGCGCAACTCGTATGCCCGTTCCGCATTTGAAACTTCCGACGACTGGATGATCACCGGCAGGTCATGGATCACTTCACGGACATAGCTTACCAGATTGAAACCCGCTTCAGGATCCAGTTTCCCGCCGCGCTCAAATTTTACATCCGTGATAAGGCACAGCATGTAATCCTTCAGGTCGTTGATAATCTTTAAAGCCTCTTCATGGCTCGATGCCAGTAAAATCTTGGGACGGGCCCTCAACCTCAGCACTTTGTAAAGTTCATCGGAACTTACATCATCTATGATCCGCTTGGTCTGGTCCATCACAATTCCATACAGCAACGGCAGATAGCGCGAGTAATACTGAGGGCTGTCCTCAACCAGGAGGATCACGCGGACCATGCCTACCCGCGTATCATTATCCACATTGATCTTGTCCTCCAGCATCTTGATCATGGCAAAAAACACCTTGCTTTCACCGTTCCACACAAATATCTGGTCAATAGCCTTGTATCGGCGACGCACATCGGTGAAAAACTCGACATCGGTATTATTGTTGAGCAGCGTAAAGATGGGAATATACGGAAATTGCTTCCGGATTTCCTGGGGAAGGCTGACGGCCACCGATTTATCAACGCCAACCATAAAGATAACGAGGTCATAATGCCTTGAATTCAATTGCTCAAAAGCTTCTTCGGCCGTAGAAACGCCCGTGATCCGCGGAGCCGAACTGAGGCTTAGCTGGTGGTATTCTCCAAGCACATATTCCGAGAAACGGCCTTCGCGTTCAATGGAATAGGCGTCGTAAAGATTGGCGACCAGCAGTATCTCCCTCACTTTAAACGGTTGAAGGTCGTGATAAATATCGCGGTTATAATTATTCTTGTTGAGGAAGCGGTGCAGGAGCTGGCGGCCTGTCAGAGGCTGCTCCCTGGCCTGATCGGTCATGGTTTCCAACTGACCGGTATGGCCTGATGTTCTGAGGATTTCCCTGGCCGTGATGCTGTTCAGGTAACCGGCGATAGCCGTAGCAAGATTGGCAATAAGGTGCCGTTCTTCTTTAAGGAACGGACCTTCGTCGTATTGCATAAATTCCTTCAGATAGAAAATATCGATATAGCCGCTTCTGCCTTCAATGGTATCGAATGACTGCCGTTGCAGCCATTTGGTAATGGTAAAATTTGGCGATTTGTATTCCTTACCGCCATATGTAATGCGACAGACCGTGAAATCAGGATATTGCCATGCTGCAGGAAATATCATAGCCAACTGCTGAAGGGTTTCATCCGGAGGTTTACCTTCCTTGAGAATTTCGGTAGTACGGTTAATGGCAGCCAGTTCCTTGAGCCTTTCGGTACGCTCGGAAATCAGTTTGTCAATTTCATTCCGGCTGGGCTTTGAAATGTTATCTTCGTCCATGTCAGCAGATTTCACCTGTGTTGTATGGTATAAAAGTAATGAAATAGCTGATTACAGGGAAGCACACCGACCGGATTTTATCGCAGTGTGCCACTGATGACCGCTATGCTCCGGCCATTTTTTTTGTTCTTACCAGATGTAAAAAGTGTCCCCGGGCTTGTATATCCTACTAAGATTCTATTCTATCACAATGGCAGAAAAGAGTCTTTCAGTGTTTTGCTGAATTATATCCGTATTTTACTTATCGCTTCATATTTTATTATATTTCAATATTTTACATCGACTGAAATAAAATAAATAAAGCGTATTTTTTATTGCCATGTATAGTAATATGAGTAATATTGTTGTACAAAATCATGTTCATCTCTGTTTTACTAACCAAATCAGAAACCTATGTCAAACAGCATTATTGACCAGAAAGTTGACCAATTCATGGTCAGGGTCGTCGCTAAAAACCAGGGTGAGATCGAATTTCACCAGGCAGTTAAAGAAGTGGTTCATTCGCTTATGCCTTTCATCGAAGAAAACCCGAAATACCGGGGTATTCTGGAACGCATGACAGAACCCGAACGTGTTATTATTTTCCGGGTTCCCTGGATCGACGATAAAGGCGATTACCAGGTAAACCGTGGTTTTCGTATTGAGATGAACAGCGCCATCGGCCCTTATAAAGGCGGCCTCCGCTTTCACCCGACCGTAAACCTGGGCATCCTGAAATTTCTTGCTTTCGAGCAGGTACTGAAAAACAGCCTGACAACACTTCCCATGGGTGGCGGTAAAGGCGGCTCCGACTTTGATCCGAAAGGAAAGAGCGATAACGAAGTCATGAAATTCTGCCAGTCGTTCATGACCGAATTACAGCGCCATATCGGCCCCGACACCGACGTTCCTGCAGGTGACATCGGGGTTGGCGGACGGGAAATCGGTTACCTGTTCGGGCAGTACAAACGCATCCGCAATGAATTCACCGGAGTGCTTACCGGAAAAGGCCTTGACTGGGGCGGCAGCCTGATCCGTCCCGAAGCTACCGGCTACGGCTGCACTTATTTTGCCGAAGAAATGCTGAAAACCCACGGCACGGACTTTAAAGGCAAAACGGTTGTTATTTCCGGATCAGGGAATGTGGCCCAGTATGCAACCCAAAAAGTAACCCAGCTTGGCGGGAAAGTTGTCACCCTCAGCGATTCAAACGGCTATGTCTATGACCCTGACGGTATTGATGCCGGCAAACTGGCCTGGATCATGGAACTGAAGAATATTAAGCGCGGCCGTATCAGCGAATATGCCAAAAAGTACAATTGCGAATATGTGGAAGGTAAAACCCCGTGGGGCGTGAAATGCGATATTGCCCTGCCCTGCGCCACTCAGAACGAATTGAACGGCGAGGATGCAAAAGCCCTGATTGCCAACGGTTGTATCTGCGTTTCGGAAGGCGCCAACATGCCGTCAACCCCCGAAGCCGTGGATATTTTCATCGAAAAGAAAATACTGTTTGGCCCCGGCAAAGCCGCCAACGCCGGAGGCGTAGCCACGTCGGGTCTTGAGATGTCGCAAAACAGCATGCGCCTGAGCTGGACCCGTGAGCGCGTTGACCAGGAACTGCACACCATCATGATCAATATACACCGTACCTGCGAAAAATACGGCAAGGGAAGCGACGGATTCATCAACTATGTGAAGGGCGCCAACGTGGGCGGCTTCGTAAAAGTTGCCGAAGCCATGCTGGCCCAGGGACTGGTTTAGATGGTGTGATCATCCCGCAAGGAATGTTCCAATTAAAATGAACGGAGAAATTCAGAAAATAGAAATAGATTCCATCTCCTCTCGTTCGTACGCACACAAAACAGACCCTGAAGGTTTTAAAAACCTTCAGGGTCTGGCGTATGGTAACAACCGCGCAAACATACAGCGGTGAGCATCTCTAAAAAAAGCAGCCGGGACCGGACTGAAACTTCGGAACAAACCATGCCGGCAATTCCGGTCGAAAGCAGGTCCAAAGCCGCGAA
>DAONEP010000056.1:0-20090 GCA_035403165.1 Bacteroidales bacterium
TTATTCACAGATTCAAGGTACGGCCCGATACCGGCAATATTCCATTGCCTCGACACCCAATTGAAAGAATGGGCCGAAGGGCCGATCCCAAGGTATTTTTTTCCCTGCCAGTAGGATGTATTATGTTTTGAAAACATTCCCGGTACGCAAAAGTTGGAGATTTCGTAGTGCTGATAACCATGAGCCTGAAGCAATGACCGCAGGATACCGAAATGCTGAAGCTGCACCTCGTCGTCCACATCGGGAATACTCCCGCGTTTTATCTTCAAAGCCATCGGTGTTTTTTCCTCTACTGTAAGGGCATAGGCCGATATATGCGGTATGCCGCAACTCAGGGCTGTTAACAGGTTACTTTCCCAGCTTTCACTGTCGAGCGTAGGAATACCATAGATCAGATCAATGCTCAGGTTGCTGAATCCGGCATTTTGTGCCCTGTCAATGCAATTACGGGCTTGTGCGGCGGAGTGACTGCGTCCCAGGAACCTGAGGTCGGCATCTTCAAATGACTGGATCCCGATACTTAACCTGTTTATCCCGGCTTGCTTCAGTGCGTGGAGTTTCGGAGCCCTGAGGTCGTCGGGATTGGCTTCCAGGGTTATTTCAGCCTGGCTGTCGACCCCGAAAATATTACATACTGCCGAAAGCACCCTGTTGATTTCACCGGCACGCATCAACGAAGGAGTTCCGCCGCCGAAATATATCGTTTGCACAATTTCCCCTTCAAGGTAATCGCGCTGCAGTTGCATTTCATTAACCAGGGCAGGAATCAGCCTCTCCCGATACTTCGTGGTGGCCAGCGAGTAAAAATTGCAGTAGCTGCACTTTTGCCTGCAATACGGAATATGGATATAGATACCGGCCATGAATCTGAAATTAACAGGAAAAGGTTATCAGTCCGTCGGGAAACCCGTTGTGAAGTTTCCCTTCCCTGAACCATTATCCATTCAACATTTCTACTTTTTTAATACGATCCTGAAAGTCGTTCCTTTTCCAAGGGTTGATTCCTTCACAAAAATTTTACCTTTATGGTATTCGCTGATGATTCGCTTGGAGAGGGAAAGTCCCAGCCCCCATCCCCGTTGCTTGCTTGAAAATCCTGGGTTAAAAATAGTCTTGAACATTTTCCGGGCAACACCTTTCCCGGTATCCTGGACGTCAATTTTCACAAAAAGATCATCCTCGTAAAGGTCAATTTTGATCTTCCCTTTCCCCGACATGGCATCAACGGCATTTTTCACAAGGTTTTCAATCACCCAGTCGAAGAGATGGTAGTTGATCGGCGCCATGATTACTTTATCGTCCGTTACATTGATCGAAAACTGCACCTTTTGTGAAGTACGGGTCTTGAGATATGCCACGGCGTTATAAACCAGTTCCACAACATTTTCGGGTTTCAGCACCGGCGTTGAACCGATTTTTGAGAACCGTTCCGTAACGGTTTGAAGCCTGTTGACGTCTTTCTGAAGTTCGCCGATAGTATCCGAATCAATCCCTTTCGTTTCGAGATAGTCAATCCACGCCATCATGCTCGATAACGGGGTGCCCAGTTGGTGAGCCGTTTCCTTGGCGAGCCCAACCCATACCTGGTTTTGCTCCGAACGCCGGGCTGTGCTGAACAAGAGGTAAGCAACGAAAAGGAAAATGCTGATGATAAAAAACAGGATGTAGGGCAGGTATCGTAATTGGGTAAGGGTGTACGAATCCTTGTAAAAAATGTAGTTTTTACCGCGATCAGCAACCGTAATCACGATCGGGTCGTTTTCGGAAACCATCTCAGCAATCAGTTGTTTCAGGTAAACGGAATCAGTAAGGCGATCGGCATCCAGGTTGCCCGAAGCGATAACATGACGGCAGGTGCTGTCGGTGATCACAACCGGCACGGCTGCCGAATTATCAACCACCTCGCGGAAAAAGGAATTGATGATCTCGTCAAGAACTTTCTGGACTTCGGTAAACAGCTTTGAATCGGAGTAATACAGATAATTCAGGTTCCCCTGATAATAATCAATGACAACCGGCGGGTATAACGATAACTTCTTTTTAATCTCAGGAGTAATCTTTTTAATCTTCTCGGTGTCCAGCTCGATATTTCTGGTGGTATTTATATTTCCATCTTCATCGGTGAGTATTACGGGTATTGATGTGTTATTTTCAATTATCTGATAATAAAAAGAAAGGAAAGCATCATCATTTGCCGCTTCGGCAGCCCTTTTCTGGGCTGCAGCGTATAATTCAACACGCTTGCGTTCTTCGTCGCGTATCTGTTCAAAAAATCTGCTGGTCGAATTGACAAGAGCCAGGCGGTGGTTGATGGCATTAGCCCAGGTTTGGATTTTTGCCCGTTCATCCTGTGCGATTTTGTGCACCAACAGGTTTGAGAACCATAAAGATGCCACTACGATGATGACTGCTGCAAAAAGGAGAAAGAATTTCCAGCGTTTTTTCTGGTTGTAATATTTGCTGCTTTTAAGGCCCATTGAGTTATTGATATCGTTTAACGAAGGATGATGATCTAGCACGAATGATCATCCTGAAAAATATAGTCTTACAAACGAGATTTACACAGCATTATTTTTCAGTATTCTCGTTTTCAAGCATTTCTTTGGCTTTTAACAGGTCGGCCTTTTGAGTGTCGTTCAGCAAAGGGTAATGGAGTTTGAGCTGCTGCATCCTTTCAACGATTACATCGCAGACGGCTGCCCGCATAAACCACTTTTTATCCGCCGGAATCACATACCAGGGGGCAACCTCCGTCGAAGTATGCTTCAGGATTTCTTCATAAGCTTCCATATACTTCGGCCAAAGGGCGCGTTCGTTTACATCGCCGGTAGAGAATTTCCAGTTTTTCGACGGGTCGTCGATACGTTCAAGCAGCCTTTTTTTCTGCTCTTCAGGCGAAACGTGAAGAAAGAATTTCAGGATAATGGTACCCTGGTTCGTGAGAAATTTCTCGAAATTATTGATGTCATCGAAACGTTGTTTCCAGAATTTCCGGTCATTTTCAGGCGCTTTGGGCAGGCCGGGCAGCTTCTCGTTCTGCAGAATTTGCGGGTGTACCCGCGTCACCAGCACTTCTTCGTAATAGGAACGGTTGAAGATGCCGATCCGTCCCCGCTCGGGCAACTGTTTCACGCAACGCCACAGGTAGTCGTGGTCAAGTTCCTCGGCTGACGGAACCTTGAAACTGGTGACCTGACAACCCTGGGGATTGATCCCCGACATTACATGTTTTACTGTTCCGTCCTTGCCCGCTGCATCCATCGCCTGGAAAATGATCAATACCGCATACCGGTCATGGGCATAAAGCATGTCCTGCATCACCGACAGTTGCTCAATCCCTTTTTCGAGGTCCTTTTCCGCGCTCTTTTTGCTCTTATACTTCCCTGAAAAGGAAGGATTAAAGTCCTTAAGGCCCTTTGTACTGTCGGTCGGGTAAATAAAATCAGCATGTTTCATGGCTGAGAGTATTAATCGGTTTACCGTGCTCCTGGCTTATGGCAATAAAATAACGAAAACCTGATCCTTGGAACAGATAACAAATATCGTAAAATAAAATCCTTTCTGCTACTATGATGGCTGATTACGGGAAATTTATACAATTATCGACCTGAAATAATCAATCGTTTTCGTCAGCCCTTCGTCCAGTTGAATTTTGGGTTCCCAGTGAAGTTCCTTTTTTGCCAGCGAGATATCGGGCTGACGTTGTGTGGGATCATCGGGAGGAAGTGGCATACGTACAATCTTTGATTTTGAGCCGGTAAGTTTAATGACCTTCTCAGCCAGTTCAAGGATTGTAAATTCATTCGGGTTGCCGATATTGACCGGACCTGTAAACTCGTCCCGTGTTGCCATCATTCGTACCATACCCTCGATCAGATCGTCAACATACTGAAAGCTACGTGTTTGCTTCCCGTCGCCATATATGGTGATATCCTTGTTCTGCAGCGCCTGTACAATGAAATTTGAAACTACGCGCCCGTCGTTGGGATGCATTCGCGGGCCATAGGTGTTAAAAATTCTGATAATCTTGATTTTGACATTGTTCTGTTTGTGATAACTCACAAAAAGGGTTTCAGCCGAACGTTTGCCTTCATCATAACAGGACCTCTCCCCGATTGGATTCACATGGCCCCAGTATGACTCCACCTGAGGATGAACCTGGGGATCGCCATATACTTCACTGGTTGAAGCCTGCAAAACTTTCGCCCTGATACGTTTCGCAAGGCCCAGCATATTGATAGCGCCCATCACCGAAGTCTTTATCGTCTTGATGGCGTTATACTGGTAATGAATGGGCGAAGCCGGACAGGCCAGGTTATATATTTCATCCACTTCGATGAAGAAAGGCATGGTTACATCGTGGCGGATCAACTCAAAATAAGGATTGTTCAGCAGGTGGATCACATTTTGTTTTTGTCCCGTAAAATAATTGTCGAGGCATACCACTTCGTTGCCGTCGTTCAGGAGCCTTTCACATAAATGCGACCCGACAAACCCGGCGCCGCCGGTAACCAATACTTTTTTTCTGATCATTGACTTTTTTACCCGGTTGGTTGATGGAAAACAAAAAGACGTCAACTATTTATTCCTGGCTGTTTTCAGTGTTAACTCCGATACAGAAATACTCAAACCCGTTCCGTTTCATTTCATCCTTGTCATAAATATTACGGCCATCGAAAACAACCGGAAAATTTAACAGTTTCCTGATAATCCTGAAGTTAGGAAATTTAAACTCGGGCCATTCAGTGACCAGGGCCAGGCAATCGGCATCAACCAGGGCGTCGTACTGTTCATCAGCATAAATAATGCTGTCGCCCAGATGATGTTTTGCCTCCGCGATGGCAACCGGGTCATAGGCCTTTACGATGGCGCCGGCTTCCAGTAATTTCCTGATGATGACCAGCGACGGCGCCTCCCGCATGTCGTCGGTCTGAGGTTTGAAAGACAAACCCCACATGGCAACGGTTTTGCCTTTAATGTCACCGTTAAAGAATTTCATGATTTTGTTGAACAACACCGATTTCTGGTCGTTGTTAACCGCTTCAACGGCTTTCAGTACACGCAGTTCATAGTTATAATCGCCGGCTGTGCTGATAAGCGCTTTCACGTCTTTTGGAAAACAGGAACCGCCATACCCGATGCCGGGATAGATGAACTTTGTACCGATGCGCGAGTCGGAACCGATTCCCTTGCGCACCATATTAATATCGGCCCCAACAATTTCGCACAGGTTTGCGATATCGTTCATAAAGCTGATCTTGGTGGCCAGCATTGAGTTAGCCGCATATTTGGTCATTTCGGCAGAGGTAATATCCATGAAAATCACCGGGTGGCCGTTCAGGGTAAAGGGTTTGTACAGGCTTTTCATGAGTTCTTCAGCCCGCGGAGAATCCAGCCCGACGACAATACGGTCAGGTTTCAGGAAATCTTCAATAGCCGCACCTTCCTTGAGGAATTCAGGGTTGGAAGCCACATCGAAAGGAATGGATACGCCCCGTTTGTCCAGTTCTTCCTGTAAAGCAGCCCTCACTTTAGAGGCCGTTCCCACCGGAACCGTGCTTTTGGTAACCACAAGCAGGTAATCGTTCATTCGTTGACCGCACTCACGGGCTACAGCCAGCACATATCGCAAATCGGCGCTGCCGTCTTCGTCGGGAGGAGTGCCCACCGCAATAAAAACCACCTCGCTGCCGATAAGCGCTTCGGCCACACTTGTCGTAAAATTTAACCGGCCTTTTTTCATGTTACGGTGAAGCATCTCTTCCAGACCGGGTTCATATATGGGGACAATGCCATTCTTCAGGTTATCAACCTTTTTCTGGTCAATGTCAACACAAACCACATCAATACCAACTTCGGAGAAGCATGTCCCGGTAACCAGGCCTACATACCCGCTACCAACTACGGCTATTTTCATAGTGCTATATTTGATTTTTAAAGTGACAAAGATATTGATAGTTGAAAAGTGTTAAAGATAAAAATTTCTAAATCCGAAAATTCCGCAGGCTGTATAACAACTCCGCTTTTATTAAACCGGCGATGAAGGGTTATTTGTACTTTTGTTTTTGATCAGCAGGAATATTCTCAGGACATATAAGCCTTTGATGTGCTGTTTAACGTTCGGTTCCTGATCATCCTTAAAAATTCTGAAAACATTATTATGGGAAAAATCCTTGTTACCGGCGGTGTAGGATACATCGGTTCACATACGGTAGTCGAACTTCAGCAGAGTGGTTTTCAGGTAATAATTGTCGACGACCTGTCGAATTCCATGATTGAAGTACTGGACAATATTGCCGCAATTACGGGAACAAAACCTGAATTTGAACAATTTGACCTGGCAGATTCTTCACTGACTGCTGATTTCTTCTCACGGCATCCTGATATTTCGGGGATTATACATTTCGCAGCCTATAAAGCCGTGGGCGAATCAATGGAAAAGCCTTTGGATTATTACCGCAACAACCTGCTGTCGCTCATCAACCTGCTTGAAGGAATGAAAACGCACAGGATTGGCAATATCGTCTTCAGCTCTTCGTGCACCGTTTACGGTCAGCCGGATGAGCTGCCGGTAACGGAGAGCGCCCCGATGAAACCTGCATTTTCGGCTTACGGCAACACCAAGCAGATGTGTGAGGATATCCTGAAGTTTACCGTGAACGCACATCCGCTACATGCCATTGCATTGCGCTACTTTAACCCGATAGGGGCACATCCTTCGGCCCTGATCGGTGAATTGCCGTTAGGGATCCCTAATAACCTGATCCCGTATATTACCCAGACTGCGATCGGAAAAAGGGATTATCTCCGGGTTTTCGGCAATGATTATCCCACTCCCGACGGAACAGCCATCCGCGATTATATTCATGTTGTCGACCTCGCCAAGGCGCATGTAATAGCCCTAAAGCGTATGATGGAAGGCCGGTCCAGGTCAAATCCCGAAGTTTTCAACCTGGGCACGGGAAACGGATTTTCGGTGATGCAGATCATTGAGGCTTTTGAGCGGGTAAGCGGCTTGAAATTAAACTATAAAATCGTCGGGCGCCGTGCCGGAGATATTGAACAGGTGTGGGCAGATACCCGTTTCGCCAATGAAGAACTTGGCTGGAAAGCCGAAAAAAACCTGGATGAGATGATGGCGTCGGCCTGGAAATGGGAATTAGCGCTTGCCAAAAAAGACGCGTAAGATCATACCATTTGAAATGGCTTTTCAATTGATCCCCCCGGCGGTAAACCGTTTCCTTAAAAACGAAGTTCGTATAAAGATTCACTTTCTTTCTTTTCGTTATTTTGCAGCATTCGCAAATATCTATTGCGGTAGTCAAAGCATATAAACAATGAAACATCTCTCACTTCTCGCAGTACTTGCCATTCCACTGTTTTTTACAACCAGTTTACAGGCACAGCATGACCGGATAACCGACAAAATCATTGAAACCGGTAAAACCGATAACCAGACAATGGACCACCTCAATGTGCTTTGTAACCGTATCGGCGGCAGGCCGATAGGTTCCGATGCATATGAAAACGCTGCTGAATGGGCTGCATCGAAATTCAGGGAATGGGGAATGAAGGTTGAGATGGATGAAGCCGGCACCCTTCCGGTTGGCTTCAACCGGGGCCCCTGGTCCGGAAGGATGCTCGGAAGCGACGGAATGACGTTGCATTTCGCTACGCCGTCCTATACAGCGGGAACCAAAGGTGTACAGACAGGGCATGTTGTCCTGGAACCAAAAACACAGGCCGAGTTCGACAGGATGAAGGGGAAACTGAAAGGCGCCTGGGTACTTATTTCGGGGGAAAGCAACGGCTTCCCGGTCGATATATCAAAAGCAGCCGATGCGAAACGGGCTAAAGTCATTGCCGAAAATGCCCTGATTGAAAAGAAGAATGATTCAATCAGGGGTTTGAACTGGAAAAACCATGACAATCCGAAAATTGACTTATTGCCATATAAGGAAGAACCGGCCTTGTTTTACAGGCAAATGGCCGAAGCCGGCATCCTCGGAATTATACAATCAGCGCCTGTGCCGATCCGCGCATTATATGACCGGAATAACATCGACAGCATGACATTTGAAAACCTGCCGGCAATACCCGATATAAAGCTGGATGAACATCAATACAAAGTGATTGAGCAAATGACTGAAGAGCGTCAATCATTTGAACTGGAGTTCGACATCCGCAACTATTTTAAAATGGGGCCGATAAAGTACTGCAATGTGATCGGCGTCATCCCCGGCACAAAGTACCCGGACGAATATGTAATCATGGGCGGCCACCTCGATTCTTACGATGTGGCAACCGGCACGGTTGACGATGGTTCCGGAATTGCACCGGCTATGGAAGCAGCCAGGCTGATCATGAAATCAGGGGCAAAGCCCAAACGCACAATCCTGGTGTGCCTGTGGGCCGGTGAAGAGTTTGGTCTCCTGGGATCGGAAAGCTGGGTGAAACGCAATGAAGACAAATGGAATAAGATTTCAAACATGTTTAACCGCGACGGCGGACCCACCGTTGCCAAAAGCCTGAGCGTTCCGGAAGCCATGATGGAAGATTTTGAGAATATCTGCAAACCTTTAAACTCCATCAATCCTGAATTTCCTTTCACACTGAAAAAAATGGAACCCATGGAATTGCCGAAGAAAGCCTGGGGCACCGATTCCGGGCCTTTTGCCGTGAGAGGCATCCCTGTCATTACTTTCGGTTGCGAAGACCCGAAAGGCTATGATTTCAATTACGGGGAGATCTGGCATACCGAAAGGGACCTTTTCAACAAGGCAATTCCAGAATATCTTAATCACACTTCCATTCTCACGGCCATCGTGGTACTCGGCGTCGCTGACCTCAGCCACCTGCTGCCGCGTGAAGGTTATTACCTTCCGCCAAAAGAAGAAACAAAGTAAATTTCTGAAAGCAGATTTTTTGGCCGTGAAGCGCCGCTAACCACCTCCCGGTAAAATATTTTGCCGGCTTCTGAAGAATGGGAAAGCAACCGCGGGAGAAAAGCTTTCATGCTTTCCGGTATTATTATTGGTCTGCAATTCCATCTCAGGAGAAGTTGAAACATGGCTGGTCACCGGTAACCGGAAATTCGGGTTGCCAATATGACAATTTGAAATAATATTTGCTATTTTTGATCATCTCATACAGCTCGTTCCTCTCTTCTGTTCTGATCCCGTCCGCTATTCTGCCGTTTGATTCAAGGCATTGCTTAAATGCCGGCTCTATTGCTGCATTCAAAGAGATGAAACAGAAAATCCTTTCTTTGGTGATACTTTTCCTTTTTGGCCTGGGTTGCAATGCCCAGCAATATTTCTTTTCAGGATACTCTATCGCCGATGGCCTTTCTCAATCTGTGGTAACATGCATTCTTCAGGACTCCAAAGGATATCTCTGGTTTGGCACCCAAAATGGTCTGAACAAATTCAACGGCTATACTTTCGACATCTACACCTATAATCCTGACGATTCAACATCAATCTCCAACAACTGGATTTATAGCATAGACGAGGACCGGGATGGAAACCTCTGGATCGGCACCAAAGGAGGGCTTAATAAATACGTGAGAAATGAAAAACGCTTCGATAGGATTCGCTACACCTTTTCCCGTTTCCCGGATATCAGCAAATATGTATACGGTGTTAAATGCGCCCGCAACGGCAAAATACTCATCAACACTCCGCCCGTTTTAACAATCTGTGACCCGGCAACGATGACATTCCGCCATTTCGCCGCTCCCCTTGATTATGACGGCGGTGTGAAAGATTACAATATCCCTTTGCTCGAAGATGCCGATGGCCTGATATGGCTGGGTTCTGCCCGTGGACTTGCCCGTTTTGACCCAGGTTCCTCCAAATTCAAGGTTTTCAGAAATAATTTATCCGATCCGTCCACTATTTCCGATGATAATATAACCGCACTCTTCCAGGACCGGAAGGGCAATATCTGGATCGGCACTTCGAAAGGGCTTAACCGGTTTAACAAAACAGGAAAACTTTTTGATCGCTATTTCAAAGACGCTAAAAACCCAAATTCCGTCAGCAATGATTTTATCAGGGCTATTATCGAAGATCATACCGGCTCCCTTTGGATTGCAACCGAAGGAGGCGGCCTTACACGCATGATTAACGGAAAAAATGGAAAGCTCGGGTTTGAAGCATATTCGGCTGAAAAAAACAGCCTCAGCCATAATATCATCCTCTCCCTGGCTATCGACCGGTCGGAGAACCTTTGGGTAGGAACATTGTCAGGCATCAATAAAACCGATCTTAAAAAACAGAAATTCAGGCTGTACCGTAAAAGTGACTCCCCATATTCCGTCGATCTTTCAGGCAATGTAATTGCATCTTTGTACAAAGACGACAGCGATAACATCTGGATCGGAACCTGGGGACAGGGATTAAACATTTATAACAGGAAAACCGGGAAGGTTGAGCACTTTTCATCAAGGTTAAAAGGCAGGAATTTCATTTCCAACGATTTTGTTCATACGATCTTCGAAGATTCAGGTCAGCATGTATGGCTAGGCACCCGCGATGGTCTGCTGATTTTTCATAAAGAATCACATCGTTTCGTGAGGCCCGGCCGGTTCTCAGGAAATCCCGGTTTGCCTGACCTCCGCGGGCTAAGAATTTTCATGATGATGCAAGGCCATGATGGCGATTTCTGGATAGCAACGCAGGATGGCCTTTACAGGAAAAAACATGCCGGGAAGGAATTGGAACGGTTTCATGTCGGGGCGTTACCTGAACACCGTATAAGCGCCAACCTGGTGTACTCCGTTCTGGAAGACCGGGAAGGACTGATCTGGATCGGAACCATTGACGGGCTTGATGTCTTTAATCCGAAGACTTCTCAGATGAAGCATTACACGAAAACGGAAGGGAAAAACTCGCTTGCTGATAATTTCATAACGGTTTTATGTGAAGACCATAACGCAGACATCTGGATTGGAACCAGTTCCTATGTGAATAAATACTCGAAAAAAAGCAACATCTTTGAATTCTATTCAAAAGAGCAAGGATTACCAAGCAACCTGGTTTACAGCATCCTGGAAGATAAAAACAAGTGCCTCTGGTTTGCCACCGGAAACGGATTGTGCCGTTTCGATTCTACCGGTAACGGTTTTCGGGTCTATACCGTTGAGGAAGGCTTACAAAGCCCGGAGTTTAACCTGAGAGCTTCTTATCTCAGCAAAGACGGAGAAGTGTTTTTCGGAGGCATGAATGGCTTCAACTCCTTCTATCCTGATTCTTTGTTGAACAACCCCTATCTTCCGTCAGTGGTATTTACATCTGCTTACAAAGCAAAGAAAGGACTAAACGAATTTCTTGATTTTGAAAAAAGTAACAAGATCGTCCTGAACCATAACGATTACTCGTTTACCATCGAATTCTCGGCGCTGGAATTCACGAACTCCGCCAAAAACAGGTATAAGTACCGACTGGAAAGCATTGATGATGACTGGATCGATATCGGCACCCGGAATTTTGTCGCTTTCTCAAATCTCCCGCCTGGTGAGTATGTGCTTAGAGTAAAAGGATGCAACAACGACGGCTTGTGGAATGAAGCCGGAAGCAATCTCACAATTATCATCCGTCCGCCCTGGTGGAGGAGCACGGCAGCCTATATTGGTTACTTTCTTCTTGTCATTTTATCAGTGTTTTTCATTGTCAAGCTAAGGGAGAGACATCATGTCAGGGACCGGAAATTACTTGAAGCAAAAGTCAGGGAACGGACACTCCAGGTTGAAGAACAGAAACTGGAAATCATTAATAAAAACATTGAACTCAATGAATTGAATGCGTCAAAGGACAAATTTTTTTCAATCATTGCCCATGATCTCAGGAATCCCTTTAATGCAATTATCGGCCTTACCGACATCCTGTTGCTGGATATTCCATACCAGGATACACGAAAAATACAAAAGACCCTTGAGAATATTAAAGGTTCCTCACAGCAGGCTCATGAACTCCTGGAAAACCTTCTGCTTTGGGCACGTTCACAAACCGGAACGATGGCCTTTGACCCTGAACCGGTTGAGTTGAAAACCTTGCTGGAAAAGAGCATTGAACTGGTAGGTGTACAAGCTGTCCGTAAGAACATCGAAATCCATACCGATTTCAAAGATTGCTGCAATGCCAGAGTGGATGTGAACATGATCAATACGGTTTTAAGGAACCTGCTTACCAACGCGCTGAAATTCACTCCGCAAAATGGCGCAGTGCATGTCGGTCTATCGATGAATAAAGGTTTCTGTATCCTTAGCGTCAGGGACAATGGTATTGGCATTGCCCGGGAAAAGCTCGGAACCCTGTTCAGCATTGATACCTCTCACAAGACCAAAGGCACCAACCAGGAACCCGGCACTGGCCTTGGCCTGATATTATGCAAGGAATTTGTTGAAAAGCACGGGGGGCGGATTGAGGTAAAAAGCGAACCCGGGGAGGGAAGTGAATTCAGGGTTTTCCTGCCGGCAGGGCTCTGAACCTGAAGCATCAGGAATAAAAGTAAAGCGCCCGGAACTGAACACCGGCATCCGGCCTTCAGGCAGTGATAACAGGAGCATGTACCGGTGAACCTTTTTGTTCCTGCTAAGTGCCAGGCTGGCAGGTGTTCAGGACTTATAGCGCTCAAAAGCAGAATCTGAAAATTTTCAGGCCCTTCAGGTAAGATCATTGGGCAGACCGGGTAAAATCCCTTTTGTGACATAAATGGGCCTGACATGCTTCCGCAGCGATTTACGCTTCATCCTGAACCAGATTCCTGAAATTACGGTAATTACCCCGCTCATCAGTAATGTCCATGAAATACCAATCCCACTGGCAATCGATCCGGCAAGAAGGTTGCCTATCGGGGTAGTGCCCATTAAAGCCATGGCATAGAAGCTCATCACGCGTCCCCGCTTATCCTCGTCGGCTAGGGTTTGCAACATTGTATTGATCGAAGACAGGGAAAGAACCATGGTTAAGCCGCCGAAAAACAATGCCACCACCGATAAAAACATGTTTCCCGAAAAAGAAGCCAATGAAATCGCGGCGCCCATCACCATCACACTTGTAGAAATCACTTTGGCCAGCCCCAGAACTGATTTGCGGGCAGCCATGTAAAGGGCTCCCGATAATGCCCCGGCTCCCATTGCCGACATCAGATATCCCAGTGTGTCGGAACTTCCATGCATGTTTTCCTTGGCGTAAGCCGGAAGCAGAACGATGTATGAAAGCCCCACAACGCTCAGTAAGGCCAGCATAATAATCAGCGTTCTGATGGGCATTGTGCGGAAAGTATAATCAAACCCTTCCCTGAAACTTTCTTTAAAATTGACCGGCTCACCAACAACCTTCCTGAAAGAAATCTTTATTTGCATGAGGGCAAATATGACCGCGGCAAAACTAAGGGTATTGAACAGGAAACAGATGCCTTCGCCGGCAATGGCAATGACAATTCCTGCAATGGCAGGGCCAACCAGCCGTGCGGCGTTGAAAATGGCCGAATTAAGGGCGATGGCGTTACCCAGGTTCCCGGGATCGTCAATCAGGTCGATGACAAGCGATTGCCGGGCTGGCGCATCAAATGCCGTTATAATGCCAAAAATGACGCTCAGGGTTATAATATGCCATACCTGTACCAGGTTGAACATCACCAGAAGGGTCATAGTCAGTGCATGAAGCATGAAGAAAAGCTGGGTCAGCTTCATGATGTTGAGCCGGTTGTGCCTGTCGGTTACCACCCCTGTGAATGGCGATAGAATAAATGTCGGAATCTGGCTGGTAAAACCGATAAGGCCCAACAAAAACACGGATCCTGTGAGCCGGTAAACCAGCCAGCTCAGTGCGATATTCTGCATCCAGGTGCCGATCAGCGATACGCCCTGCCCGATAAAATAAATCCGGTAGTTACGCGAGCGAAGCGACGAAAAAACGCCCTTTATCGCCCTGATATCTTTAGGAATAAGACCAATGACCGACATTCCTTTCCGTGATCAAAAAACAGGCCTCAAATTTAAGACAGTTTCCGAAAGCTATCAGGAAAAGTATGCTGTTCATCTCCGGGATATCTGTAGCCAATACCGGCACAACAGATCCGGAATTTGCGGGAGATGAACCAGAATCCTGGTTTTCATAAGGGCCGGCCAGTGTTTCCTGCGCCGCAATTCTTCAATAAATATTAACAATACATACTCCTTTATCGGAAATAACCTTAACCTTGCAGGTTAACCATTTATATTCCTTCCTTCATGAATTCACAAATAGGGTTCGACAACGAAAAATACATCGAAGAACAATCGAACGAGATACTAAATAGGGTTAAACGCTTTAACGATAAGTTATACCTGGAGTTTGGCGGTAAGATCATGTACGATTACCATGCAGCAAGGGTCTTGCCCGGTTTTGATCCTAATGTAAAGATGAGGCTGCTGCAAAAGCTTAAGGATAAACTGGAAGTTATCATGTGCATTTATGCCGGTGATATTGAACGTAAAAAAATCCGTGCTGATTTCGGAATAACGTATGAAACGGATACGCTTAAAACCATTGATGATTTTATAGATTGGGGCATCGAAGTTAAAAACGTTGTCATCACGCGCTATACCGGGCAGTATGCAGCCACGGTATATAAGAACAAGCTCGAACGGAGGGGCATAAAAGTAACCACACACAATCCGACTGCAGGGTACCCTGCGGATATTGACAGAATCGTCAGCGATGAAGGCTATGGAGCCAATAAATACATTAAAACCTCCAGGCCCATCGTGATAGTGACGGCTCCGGGGCCGGGAAGCGGAAAACTGGCAACCTGCCTGTGTCAGTTATACCACGAATACAAGAGAGGCGTTAAAGCCGGATATGCCAAATTTGAAACTTTCCCGATCTGGAATCTTCCGCTAAGCCATAAAGTGAATGTTGCCTACGAAGCAGCTACGGTAGACCTGAATGACAAAAACCTGATCGATCCGCATCACTTTGAGGCTTATAATGAAACTACCGTTAACTACAACCGTGATATTGAAGCTTTTCCGCTTCTTCGAAAAATCATCGAGAAGATTACGGGAGAACCTTCATTTTATAAATCGCCTACCGATATGGGCGTAAACAAGGCTGGATTTGGAATCCTGGACCATGGATTTGTTCAACAGGCCGCTCATCAGGAAATCATCCGCCGGTACCTGAAATGCGCATGTGATTATGCAACTGGCCTGATGGACGAAGACACATTACACCGGTCGGAAATGATCATGAAACGCGTGGATGCAAAAGTTGAAGACCGTCATGTGGTGGAACCGGCCAGGAAAGCTGCCCGCGATGCTGAATTAAACGGTAAAGGCAACGATGGAATGTATTGCGGAGCGGCCATCGAACTGAAAGACGGAACTATCATCACCGGGAAGAATTCCCCCCTGATGCATGCCGGATCGAGTCTCATACTAAATGCAGCGAAACAGCTAGCAGGCCTGCCCGACCAGCTACAATTAATCCCCGAAAATGTCATCGCATCAATTGCGTACCTGAAAAAGGAAGTACTGCGGCGCAAAAAGATAAGCCTTGATGTGGACGAAACATTAACTACTCTGGGCATCAGCGCCATCTCAAACCCGGCTGCCCAAATGGCTGTCGATAAGTTGAAGGAACTCAGGGGTTGTGAGGTTCATCTCACACATCTGCCTGCAAACGGAGATGAAGCCGGTTTCAGAAAACTCGGCGTAAATCTCACCACTGACCCGAATTTTTCATCCAAAAGCCTCTTTGTTTATTAAAACCGGAAGCCTCTTTTAAGAAATTTTGCTATTTTCAACCCTTGTTCATTTTTTGAATTGAAAATCTTAATTATTTCAATATGAATTAGTTAAGATTCTAGAACAGAAATAATATCCCGGCGCATGAAAAAATATAATGCCATTATTATTGATGATGAAAAGAATATTCGTGAAGCATTGACGATATTATTGAAACAATACTGCCCTGAAATTCAAGTTTGCGGTATCGCCTGTTCGGCAGGCGAAGGGAGAATGCTTCTTGAAACGAACATGGTCGATTTCATTTTTCTGGACATTGCAATGCCAAAAGAGGACGGATTTACATTTCTCCGGTCAATCCCCAGCCACAAGTACGGAATAATATTCGCCACAGCATACCAGGAGCATGCGTTGCGCGCCCTGAAAGCCAATGCCATTGACTATCTTTTAAAACCGATTAATCCTATTGAGCTTCAGGCCGCGGTGAAGAAAGCAATCTATTACCATGAACTTCGTAATGGATATTCCGAATTCCAGGAAGTATATCAGCAATCATTGAACAACCTGACAGAAAATCTGAGCTCCAGGAGCAATCCTGTTACAAAACTGACAATTCCGGAACAATCCGGATTCCGGTTGGTAAATGTTGACGAAGTGATGTATCTGCAGGCAGCCGATAATTATACGGTTTTCTCTTTGACCGATAAAAGGGAAATCATCTCAACCAGGACGCTCGGAGAGTTTGAGAAAATTCTGGAAAGCCCGGAATTTTTCAGGATTCATAAGTCAACCATCATCAATTTGAATTTTCTGACCGGTTATTCCTGTGTTCAGGGCAACTATGCGGAATTAATGGATGGCTCCCGGCTTGATATTTCGAGACGGAAATTATCGGAATTTCGTGACAGGGTTAAAAATTATTCATTTTCAATCGATTAATTTGAAGAAGGTACTTAATCCTTTCATTTTCATCCTCCTTGGTTTTTGCGCCAATACCTATGCCCAAAATCCTTTTATACGGCATTACACCACCCTCGACGGCTTGCCTACAAACACCATTTATCAGATATATCAGGACAGCCACAAATTTTTATGGTTTACCTCGGAGGCCGGGGTAATCAAATTTGACGGCACCAATTTTAAGAGTTACCGAAAAAAAGACGGGCTGAGCAGTAACGATGTCGTCCGCATCAAGGAAGACCCAAGGGGTCGTCTTTGGTTCTTCAATTATAATGGTTCTGTTAACTATATTTATAAAAATAAAATCTATAACGGCAAAAACTCCCCTTTCCTGAATTCCCTGATGAGTAAAGGATTTTTCTTTGATTTTTTTACCGATAAGAACCAAACTCTATATTTCTATAATTGGCAAAGAGAATTATTTTCTCTGGATAAAAATAACAGCGTATCAAAGGAAATTTTATTAGAAAAACTAAATATAAAGCTGCCTATTGTCGGAACTGATTACAAAAGGATTAAGTCCTTATATGTAACCAAGAATTCTAAAGATAAATGGACTATCTGGACCAATGTCGGCATTTTTATTGAAGATATTCCAACTAAAAAGATATTTTATGTTGACTCCGATGCAAGTTGTCTGAAAATTTTCCCGGCCGGCCATAACAGTACTTATTATATTCATATGAGGGATAACAATATCACCAAAGTTACGAATCGTTTTTTTAAAGAGATTATTCATTATCCTGGTAATGAAAGAAAAATAATGAATATTATGGAGGATTCAGACGGTTATCTTTGGATCGCTGCCTATGATGAAGGTGTTTATTGTTTTAAAAGAAATAATAAAGTTCTCTTGCATTTAAATATTAAAAATGCCCTGGGACTATTTCAGGACCATGAGAAAAACATCTGGGTTAGTTCTGAATCTAATGGCATTTATTTAATTAATCATGATATGATGACTCAAAAACACTACGATCGTAGCAATTTTGACGATTGTGGTGTTCACCTGCTTTCTGATTTCCCAGGAACGGGTGTCTGGTGCACTAATACAAAATCAGTATTTTTATTACATAACGAGTCCTTTTTCAGATTATCTGTACCGGAAGAATTACAGCCTATCAATCTGTTACATTACTTGAGAAATCAAAATCTGTTTCTGGGAATGAAAAGCACAAGGGCTTGCGGATATTCTGAAATGAAACTTGTATCCAACTCTAAGAGTATTCAGTATGAGAGAAAAAAAAAGTATCCGGATCTTCAGGCAAAAAAAATCTTTAATGACCATACAGGAGTATATACCGTACTATTTGAACAGGATCGGATACTGGTGACCGATGCTGGTTTGCCTACTACTACTCATGGTTATAAATGTGTCGGAGAAAGGATAAACAATGCTTTCTATGATACCGGAAATCAACTCATAATTAACGCCAGAAAGAATTATCTTTTCAAAAACGATAAATTAATCCCGTACCCCGAATTATCCCGGTTTGATGGTACCGTTATTACAGACCACCTGGTGCTAAATGATAATGTTGAACTCTATAGCATTGACGGCGATAGTTTATACCTTCTGAAAAACCATAAATTCTATAACCTGACTGAAGCCTTTAATACCCCCATCGCTTTACCTATTGAAAAAATTCTTTATGATGATACAACCTTGTATGTATCTACCCTGAAGGACATATTTGTATGTCATAACCCATTAAATGCAATTTCCGGAAATCCTGTTCAACTGGAACCCCTGAACATTGGCTTCAACAACATTAACGATATCCTGATTCATAACGATTCGCTGTATATAGCAAGCGATGATGGCCTCACAATCATCTCTGAAGCATCCATCACCAAAAGTAATGCGCTTCCCCCCATTCCATACACACAATCGGTAATGGTCAATGATGAGGAATACAACCTTTCCGGTGAGGGAATCAAACTGACCGGAAAAAATAAAATACAACTCACTTTCGGATGCATCAGTTTTTTCTCAAGTTCACTCTTTTATTCGTATTTGCTGGAAGGAGCCGAAAACAAATGGACAGTCGGGACCGGCCATGAAATGAAACTTATGTACCAAAATCTTCCCAGGGGGCATTATATATTTAAAATCAGAGTGAGAAAGTCAAACTCCGATTGGAGCAAGCCTCTGGAAATTCCTATTATTATAAAGCCGACCCTGCTTGAAAACCCGATATTCTGGGCAATAGTATGTCTTGTAGCAGCCGGGATAATCACCCTGATCCTTGTCACGATAAGAGCACGGAAAATGAAAAAGGTGGAAGTCGACCATCAACTCATTGTTATGGAACAAAAAGCGCTGCAATCGATGATGAACCCCCACTTCATTTTCAATTCACTGGGCTCCATTCAAAACTACCTTCTTACAAACAAAGGAACTGAAGCCATAATTTATCTTTCGAACTTTGCCAGGCTAATCCGGCAAAACCTGAACGCAATTAATACCCCCATGATTCTGCTGGAGGAAGAGATTGACCGGCTCAACAATTATTTAAACCTTGAAAAACAACGTCTTGAAAACAAATTTGATTACCATATCGAAATTGATGATTCCATTGAAGATGATCAGGTTTACATTCCCAGCATGATGATTCAGCCGTTTGCTGAAAACTCAATATGGCATGGGATTGCTACGCTGGAGGAAAAAGGCGTCATCAGTATCTGTTTTTATGCAAACAACGAAAAATCAATGAGGATCATCATTGAAGACAACGGAATCGGGATGAAAAAAGCACAGGAATATTCTGTCAGGGGTTCTCATCATCAGCAACTCGGCATGCAGATAATCAGAAAACGCTTGGATCTGCTCAGCAAAAAATATCATACAGAAACAAAAATAGCTTATTCTGACTGTCATACGGGTTTAGATAACCCGGGTACCAGGATCGAAATCATTATTCCCATTTTAAACAGTACGGCTGATTTCTGATTATCAATTCTTCATATAAAAGGAGCCTGAGCTGCCTTTTTTATGCCCTGATACCCCTTCAGCATGACCGTTCTTTTCAAAAAATGTCATTTCACTCAATTTCTGATACCGTTCACTCAATTGCCAGGCGTGAAGGAATGTTACACTATTATATTTGCTTCGTCTTATGAGTGACAATTCATTTATTGTACGACCAATTTGTGTGATGAGTTTAATTTTCCAAATCATTACTATTTAAAGCCTGTTTTAACTTCCATGTAAGCAGGTTAAGGCTAGTTTCCATTTTACAGCCGTCCGTTAACGGGCGGCTGTTATTATTTTAAGTTTCATGTTGTATTATATTTCATTTCCTGCTATTTGAGATAAATACCAGTCTGGCCCTATGAGACCACAACCTTCCGTGTATCATTAATCATTAAAAAAATGCGGGTCGCCAAAGGG
>DAONEP010000057.1:0-7879 GCA_035403165.1 Bacteroidales bacterium
TAGAGCAGCGCATTCGTAATGCGCGGGTCGGGGGTTCGAGTCCCCTGAGTGGCTCGCAAAGCAATCATACGACGTATGGTTGCTTTTTTTTATGATCGCCTCATCCGCCTCCGGCGCCTTCTTCCCGATGAATCGGGACAGGCGCTCAGGGAGAAGGCCTGCCGGCGTAGCAGACCCTGAAGGTTTTCAAAACCTTCAGGGTCTATCAAAAAAATATTGACAGCATGATAAAATCAGCGCATGCATCCGGAAAAGCGCAAGCAGAACAGAAGAAGAAAATCAAAACACACAATAAAATAATTTCAATATATTTGTCTCTGTTTTCCATGAATCAATTTCACCTAATACATAAATTTTAATCATCCTTAACTCTTTTGAACCATGAACAAAATCATTCCGATTATTCTTGCTGTTATCCTTATTACAGCTACTCTTCCGGCCATTAGCCAGAATTCGCCGGCCCACTTTATTAAAGGCTGGGGTACGGAACTTAATTTCAACCCTTTTGACGGCAGCCTTAGCCTTAATAACGCAACAGGACAAATAAAGGTCCGCAGGTTCCTGAACAATGATATTGCCTTGCGTGCCGGAATTACTATCTCTGCGAAGAATAATACTGACAAGACGAAACAGGCTTACGGAACATCACCTTATGATGCAAGCGTTAAGAGTAAATCGAACCTTGTAGCGCTCAGTCTTGGCGCTGAAAAGCATTTTAACAGCGGACACCGCTTATCGCCTTATTTAGGCTTCGAAATCGGGACTGGTTTGAAAAAAACCGAACAGGATTTTGAATATAACCACGTAACAAGAACCATTAAAGGCGCATGGATGACGGAAGATGTAACGTATAACGGCCAGTATTATGTTATCAACGATACTTACGTTGAAAGAGGGTTCATGAGTGCCAACGCTAACCTGTTCACCGGCTTTGATTTTTACATGGCCGATTGTTTTTACTTCGGATATGAACTGGGTTTCGGATTTGAGTATACCAAATATTCGAAAATTGAAATTACGCAGGATCCGGAATATCCCTATTCGGGGCTTTACCCTGACTTTGACTCAAAAAGCTGGAGTTTAGGCCCTCGTTTACTGAATGGTATCAGAATCGGCTATAATTTTTAGTATTCAACCTTAAATCTTAAAAATTTATTACGATGAAAAAACCAGTTGCTTCGGCATTTTTCAACAAGCTATTTTCAGGAATTTGTGCCTGCCTCATCGTTTTTACGCTGTTTTCGTGTGAAAAAGAAAAAGACGACCCTCAGATTGAAACAACATCCCTCACCGGTCTCTCCCTATCAAAGTATTTTGTTAAGGCTAAAATAACGGATAAAGGTGATTATAAAATCAATGATTACGGATTCGATTATTATGTAGGTACCAGCGAAGGCTCCTACTACAATTATGGAAGTGTTTCACTAGGCAGTTCAATAAAAAGCGATACCTTTTCAACCGTACTCGATCTGGGCCAGCTCAGCTATTACTACAACAATTATCGTTGCTATGCCAGGGCCTATATAACAAACGAAAAGGGTACTGTGTACGGTAAATTCATTTCCACCGACCTGGTTGTACTGAAACTGGAGAGCATCTACCCGACCAAAGGCAAAAGCGGTGATACTATTACATTGCTCGGAAAGTATTTTAACCCGAACCCTGTCTTAAACAGGGTCTATTTTAATAATACCAGCGCAGATGTGATTTCAGGCGATGCTCAATCACTGAGAGTTATTGTGCCTCAAAACATTTCTTATTATTACAATGATGGTATTACCGTTAAAGTATCTTCCATGGGGATTGAATCCTCTCTGTCGAATGCGTTTAAGCTATTACCCACCCCGTTGGGATTTTCACCAAATTACGGCAACTGGAGTACCAGTATTACCATTAATGGTTCCGGTATGTACGATGCTTCCGTATATTTTGATGATGTATATATTTACACGAACTCATATTCTTCCGGTTCGGTTTCCGTGTCAATCCCGTATAGTTTTCTGAAGAAGAAATTTAAAATTTACCTGAGTACGGATGGCGTAAAGACAGAAGTCCCGGGCGGCTATTTTACCATGGACGAGTTGTTTGTTTATCAGCTTAGTAATACCCAATTCAGCAGGGGGAGCACCATCAACTTTACCGGTAAAGGATTCAACCCGGAAGAATCCTACACCAAGCTGATATTAGGAAATACGGTAATTAATGCCAGCTATTGTTATAGTACCTATGCCAACTTTGATATTCCGTACAGTATGGCCCTGGGTACCTATGTGACCAAAATAACCAACAGTGTGGACACCCTTACATTGCCCTATTCGCTCACGATCGTTGGGAAATGATGCATATATCCGGGCAGCCTGCATCACCTTATTCGGGTTATTACCCAAAGGGAACAGGATTGTTTTGATAAAGTCCGGCTTTTCAGGTATGAACCGGTTACCGGACAGTTATTTCGTTTTGCTGCTGTAATAACGCATGCTTTCGCCTCATCCGCCTGCCACGCCTAATTCCCGATGAATCGGGACAGGCGCTCAGGGAGAAGGCCTGCCGGCGTAGCAGACCCTGAAGGTTTTCAAAACCTTCAGGGTCTATCAAAAAAATATTGACAGCATGATAAAATCAGCGCATGCATCCGGAAAAGCGCAAGCAGAACAGAAGAAGAAAATCAAAACACACAATAAAATAATTTCAATATATTTGTCTCTGTTTTCCATGAATCAATTTCACCTAATACATAAATTTTAATCATCCTTAACTCTTTTGAACCATGAACAAAATCATTCCGATTATTCTTGCTGTTATCCTTATTACAGCTACTCTTCCGGCCATTAGCCAGAATTCGCCGGCCCACTTTATTAAAGGCTGGGGTACGGAACTTAATTTCAACCCTTTTGACGGCAGCCTTAGCCTTAATAACGCAACAGGACAAATAAAGGTCCGCAGGTTCCTGAACAATGATATTGCCTTGCGTGCCGGAATTACTATCTCTGCGAAGAATAATACTGACAAGACGAAACAGGCTTACGGAACATCACCTTATGATGCAAGCGTTAAGAGTAAATCGAACCTTGTAGCGCTCAGTCTTGGCGCTGAAAAGCATTTTAACAGCGGACACCGCTTATCGCCTTATTTAGGCTTCGAAATCGGGACTGGTTTGAAAAAAACCGAACAGGATTTTGAATATAACCACGTAACAAGAACCATTAAAGGCGCATGGATGACGGAAGATGTAACGTATAACGGCCAGTATTATGTTATCAACGATACTTACGTTGAAAGAGGGTTCATGAGTGCCAACGCTAACCTGTTCACCGGCTTTGATTTTTACATGGCCGATTGTTTTTACTTCGGATATGAACTGGGTTTCGGATTTGAGTATACCAAATATTCGAAAATTGAAATTACGCAGGATCCGGAATATCCCTATTCGGGGCTTTACCCTGACTTTGACTCAAAAAGCTGGAGTTTAGGCCCTCGTTTACTGAATGGTATCAGAATCGGCTATAATTTTTAGTATTCAACCTTAAATCTTAAAAATTTATTACGATGAAAAAACCAGTTGCTTCGGCATTTTTCAACAAGCTATTTTCAGGAATTTGTGCCTGCCTCATCGTTTTTACGCTGTTTTCGTGTGAAAAAGAAAAAGACGACCCTCAGATTGAAACAACATCCCTCACCGGTCTCTCCCTATCAAAGTATTTTGTTAAGGCTAAAATAACGGATAAAGGTGATTATAAAATCAATGATTACGGATTCGATTATTATGTAGGTACCAGCGAAGGCTCCTACTACAATTATGGAAGTGTTTCACTAGGCAGTTCAATAAAAAGCGATACCTTTTCAACCGTACTCGATCTGGGCCAGCTCAGCTATTACTACAACAATTATCGTTGCTATGCCAGGGCCTATATAACAAACGAAAAGGGTACTGTGTACGGTAAATTCATTTCCACCGACCTGGTTGTACTGAAACTGGAGAGCATCTACCCGACCAAAGGCAAAAGCGGTGATACTATTACATTGCTCGGAAAGTATTTTAACCCGAACCCTGTCTTAAACAGGGTCTATTTTAATAATACCAGCGCAGATGTGATTTCAGGCGATGCTCAATCACTGAGAGTTATTGTGCCTCAAAACATTTCTTATTATTACAATGATGGTATTACCGTTAAAGTATCTTCCATGGGGATTGAATCCTCTCTGTCGAATGCGTTTAAGCTATTACCCACCCCGTTGGGATTTTCACCAAATTACGGCAACTGGAGTACCAGTATTACCATTAATGGTTCCGGTATGTACGATGCTTCCGTATATTTTGATGATGTATATATTTACACGAACTCATATTCTTCCGGTTCGGTTTCCGTGTCAATCCCGTATAGTTTTCTGAAGAAGAAATTTAAAATTTACCTGAGTACGGATGGCGTAAAGACAGAAGTCCCGGGCGGCTATTTTACCATGGACGAGTTGTTTGTTTATCAGCTTAGTAATACCCAATTCAGCAGGGGGAGCACCATCAACTTTACCGGTAAAGGATTCAACCCGGAAGAATCCTACACCAAGCTGATATTAGGAAATACGGTAATTAATGCCAGCTATTGTTATAGTACCTATGCCAACTTTGATATTCCGTACAGTATGGCCCTGGGTACCTATGTGACCAAAATAACCAACAGTGTGGACACCCTTACATTGCCCTATTCGCTCACGATCGTTGGGAAATGATGCATATATCCGGGCAGCCTGCATCACCTTATTCGGGTTATTACCCAAAGGGAACAGGATTGTTTTGATAAAGTCCGGCTTTTCAGGTATGAACCGGTTACCGGACAGTTATTTCGTTTTGCTGCTGTAATAACGCATGCTTTCGCCTCATCCGCCTGCCACGCCTAATTCCCGATGAATCGGGACAGGCGCTCAGGGAGAAGGCCTGCCGGCCGATCAGACCCTGAAGGTTTTCAAAACCTTCAGGGTCTTTCGAGTTGCCCCTGGCTCGCGCAACTCCCGGCGTGTGCGGCATTCTTCTCATACACTCATTCTTCTGGTATGTTATATTTCTAATCATGCAATAAGAGCAAACAAATTTTAAACGGCATAATGAATCTTAGCGCACGCGTCAGAAAGCATGCGAGCCGGAGCGGTGAATATTAATGCAGGAAACCCTTCTTACCTGACAAGCACAAACCGGTGATAGGAGATCGTTTTCATCTTTTTAAAGATTTTTTCATTCTCCCATGCATTTTTATACAGGACGTTGTTATGAATTGAGTCATAAACGGCCTGATCAGGCCAACATCCCTCAACCATAAATCTGAGATCCTTGATCGAATCACCCTGTATGAGCCATAATTTATACCCTGCATCAGGATAGCCTATGGAATCGATGGCTTTATTAACCCGATCAAAGAGGTACAGCAGTTCAGACGGATTTATTCCAACCGAGTCATACAGAAAAGAGATACTCTTCAATGAGTTTTCTATTTTTTTATTCTCTTCCGGCGCTTTTGATTTTTGTATACAACCAACACACAATACCAGAAGAATCAAACTAATAAGAATGTTTTTTTTCATTTTTAATGGATTTGAAGGTTAATGTCTGGTTTAGTTAATCCTGTTTTAAAGGTATGATATTTAACCATTTAAATCAAATATATTTTAAAAATGGTCCGGCAGATTGCAAGCAGATGCTTCACAGGATAAATTTTTGTTTCTGCAATGATCCGACCGCTCCGATGTAAGCAGGAGTTGTATAGGGAGAAGGCGCGTCTGCCGGTTAAGACCCTGAAGGTTTTCAAAACCTTCAGGGTCTTTTAAAGATGATCTTCAAGACAGCGTTGCCTGATTGCTTTTATAAATTAATTTCCGGCGAAGAGAAAATGTTCGGAACAAACAGTTCCGTTTGCGTCAGAAACTATATTTAAGCCTGATATATCCCATATTAATGTTTTTCCGGGATCCTGTCATCACGGCATTGAAATGCTGCCAGATCAAAGAGAAATCAAGATTTTCGGCCAGGGAATAGTCCATGGTGGGACCTGCGAAATACCCTTCCAGGTCGGGAAACCACATAGCCGGGATACTGAGATTCAGCAGGGGAGTTGCCGCCCAGGTGAATTGGCCGAAGGCTGAAAATTCCGAAAACGCCAGATCTTTCGGGGAGAGGCTCCCGGAATAAAAAATATCAAAATTGTCCGGATCAAGCGGGTGGTTGCAATACAGGATCTGTACCTGGGCTGTGGAATTGTCCGAAAACACCTTATCGAAACCGGCAGTCGCCAACACCTTGCTTTCATCTCCCGTAATATCCCTGCGAGGAGCAAACCACGAGGCTTCGCCCCTGAACGAAAAGCTTTTTACCGCTCCCGACCAGCCGGTCCCTATCACGATATCTTCTTCTCCGGAGACTCCTGCCAGGAGCTGGATATCGTATCCCCACCGGTTGAACCTGTAAAGTCCTGCCGCCGTAATCTTTTTATCATTGCCGGCTTTCACGGCAAATTCCACGGCAGAGGAGGATGAAGGGAAATACTGCAATCTGACGGCATCGCTTCCGGGCCGCTCAGGATAATCGATTTCGAAAAAGGAATAAGTGTTGAAAATGTCATTGGGGTTCCATACCAGGGCCTGTCCCCAGTTGATACGCTGCCTTCCGGCTGTCGCCTGGAATTTCCCGAGACGCAGATCGGCCCAAAGCCTGTCGACGGTTGTATTGAGGAGGAACGACGGTTCCTCAACAACATTCCACGACATGTCAACCCGGCCGTTATCTGTCCCGATGATGTCGGCATACGCTTTTCCCTGTCTGACAAAATCCCCGGTAAACAACCGGTTCCTTAACTCGGCGGAGAGGGTGATGTTGCTGCCGATATACGCTTTGAAGTTCAGCCGGTTGTGCAGCATGTTTTCATTCATGAACGGCCCCGACAGGGAATCAAACATGCTGCTCTGCATCGTTGTGAGATAGCCGCTCAGCGATACCGAAAGCGTATCCTGCGAATGCAGCGCTTCATGAAAGAAGAGTAAAAACAATACAAAAACGAAAAATCTTTTCATCAGGACAGGATTATTAGGAAGGGAGTTCCCTGATATCATCCGAAATTACTTTTCCGTCTTCGAGGGTGATGACGCGATGCGCCATCTTCACCACCCGGGGATCATGGGTTGAGAAAATGAAGGTAATTTTCGATTCATGATTCAGCTTTTCCATGATTTCGAGCAGCGTAACGGCCGATTTTGAATCGAGGTTGGCCGTAGGCTCATCGGCAAGGACAAATTTCGGTTTTGAGGCAAGCGCCCTTGCAACGGCAACTCTTTGCTGCTGTCCCCCCGACAATTTCGAAGGCCGGCTGTTTATCCGGTCGCCCAGGCCCACCGCATTCAGCAACTCAAGAGTCCTTTCATCCCTCTCTTTCTCCGGCCATTTTTGAAGCGTCATGATAAACTCCACATTTTCTTTCGCAGTCAGTACGGGTATCAGGTTATACGACTGGAATACAAACCCGATGTTATTCAGCCTGAAATCGATGAGCTCCGAAGATTTTAAGGTCGAAAGGTCGGTGCCGTTAATCATGATCTCGCCGGAAGTAGGTTTGTCGAGTCCGCCGATGAGGTTCAGCAGCGTGGTCTTTCCTGAGCCTGAAGGCCCGACGATGGCGGCAAATTCAGCTTCCGCAAAGTCAAGCGTTACATCATTCACTGCGTGAACTTTTACCTCAGTGGAGTTATATATCTTGTTCACGTTTTTCAATTCGAGGATCTTCATGGCTTACCTGTTTTTTTAGTCAATACATTTAGTTAAAAGCTGTATGGTGTGGAGGAGGTGTGGAGGCGCCCTCTCCTTGAGGAGAGGGGCAGGGGTGAGGTGTTGCTATATTTGGTT
>DAONEP010000057.1:7979-19705 GCA_035403165.1 Bacteroidales bacterium
AGAGGGGCAGGGGTGAGGTGTTGCTATATTTGGTTCAAAGCTGCAAGTGGAGGAGGTTAAGAGGGGCAGGGGTGAGGTGCAACTCGTTCTGCCGGCCAGTTTTATTTCAGATTATTCGGTCCTGAGCGCTTCAACCGGATTGAGTTTCAGGGCTTTGCGGGCTGGCCATAACGAAGAAATGACGGCGGTAGTGACTACCATCACGGCCGTAAATGCAAAAAACTGGGGGGTCACCACAGGGTAAACCGTGGCTGAATACCCGATTGCTTCAAACCCTTCGGCCCAGCCGCTGAAATGAATCCCGGTTTCTCCCAGGAATTCCACGATGGCCCATCCTGATAAAATCCCGGCAACCGCCCCGACAGCAGTCAGAAAAATGGTTTCAAGCATGATCATGGTAAATACCCTCCGCCGGTTCATTCCTATCGCCATCAGCATGCCCAGTTCTTTGGTCCTTTCAAGAATGGCCATCAGCATGGTATTGATAATGCCGAATGCCAGCGCCAGCATGATTATCCCGACAAAGATGAAGTAGTACAGGATCATAAAATCGTTCATCAGTGCGGCATCGGGGGCCAGCTCTTTCCAGGAACTTACGGTATTATCGCCGGAAATGCGGCTGAGTTTTTCTTTTACTTGATCTGCATCTTCGAGATTGTTGAGCAGAATGGCGATCTCATGAATGAGAATCTCCTCGCCCCCGTATAAGTTTGCCAGGTCCTGTGCATTAACAAATGCCGTCGACTGGTCAAACCCTGTATTTGTGGTTTTATAAATCCCGCAAACGCGGAATATGCCCTGAATGGGATTTCCTTTCTGATCGGAGATGGTGATCTGTACCTTGTGCCTGATCCTGTAATCAAGGGCCTTGTCAGTGATTAAAAGTCCGTACCGGTCAAGTTCTTTCCTGCTGTATTCCTTTTTCAGGGCTTCCCTGAAGTCCTTCGGCGACCTGAACCGCGTGTTTTTTAATGTCCCGAGTTTCGACAGGACAGCATCGGGAACTTTTTCCCTTTTCAGTTCTTTTATCACACTGTCCGTAACGATGAACTGCTTCAGTTTCAGAATTTCGGCCGTTTTGTCGCTGATCAGTATTTCACCTGAACTTTGGTTGTCAAGATATTTTCCTCCCCCGGGAACAATTCTCTTATAAATTTCAGTTACCCGCTTTTCCTTTTCTGGTTCTATGCCATTGATTACAACCCCTGAACCGGCCCAGGGAGTGTTTATCATGGCAACGATCCTGGTCCTTTCAGCCCAGCCTGCCACTTCTTTGATTGAACCGAGGCTTCGGATTATTTTATCCGGGTTTTGTACCGTGAGGCCGATCTCTTCATTTTTTAAAAATTCAGAATTGTGAACCTGAAGATGCGATACTTCATTATTGATGGCAGTATGGAGGCGTTGCTTTGTCCAGCCCTCCATGATACCGACAAGGAGTACTCCGGCGATGATGCCGAGCGTTACCGCAACAATCACCACCAGGCTTCTTTTCTTGTTACGCCATACGTTCTTCCAGGCAATTGACCATATCATCATAGCATTCGGTTATTAACCTTTTATAGCTTCAATTTCTTTGAGAGTAGTAATTTTCCGCAACGGATAGAGTGTTGCCAGCACCACCATCAAGGCAACAATTACGGCCTGCCAGCCGAAATAAGGGCCAAACCAGGCTGTGGGCATTACAGCATCCCAGCCCCAGTCGGTCATCATATTGGCCAGGTCGCCTTTGAGTACGATGGGATAATAATAGAAGTACAGGATCAGCGGCACACTGGCCAGTAATCCGGAAACCACGCCGATAGCGCCCAACAGCATCATTTCGAGGGCAACGATCCGTTTCAGTTTCTTTTTCTGCATCCCTATCGAAACCAGGACGCCAAATTCCCTTTTTCTTTCGGAAACCATCATCAGCACAGTTCCGAAAATGCCGAAGAAGATGATAAAGTACAGGATGCCCAGCATTGCCTGACCGGTCTGACTGTCACCCTGAATCTGCTGATATAATATCGGATTGAGCTCGTACCACGTTTTGGCGGTCGTGTTTTTATCGGGCAGGAGCGCGTTGATCCCGGCTTTTGCCCTGTTCATTGTCCGGTTTGATTTGCCGGTAAGGTTGACAACAAGCGAGGTGATTTTGCCTTCCGCGTCAAATAACTTCTGTGCCGCAGGCAGTGTCATAATGATCAATTTGTTGTCAAGGTCGGGCGATGGCATTTTAATGATTCCCCGTACCGGAAATAATCCGGTCGCCGTTACCCCGTGATATCCCTGCCCCATCAGGATAACGGAATCCCCTGCCTTAACTTTCAGATAACCGGCAAGCCTGTCGGATACAAGAACCCCTTCGTCATCGTTTTCCAGATATTTGTTTGGTACGCCGGCGCAGTTCAGAATCATCGGCAAATAGCGTTCGCGGTCTTTATCCGTCAGGCCTAACTCAAGTATGAGGCGTTCCTGCGACGAAAAGGACCTTCCGCTGATACTTTGGACCTTGTTAAGCACCTTTTCCGGCATAGCGCCGTTGTTCTCCAGTTTACTTATTACTTCCCCGGTGATTCTGTATTTCACCATTTTACTTTCCGGGTCTGAAAATTTTCTCTCTTTTACCGGATCGATGGCAATGACAGCCACTCCTTTTGTCTGCGTACCACTGGAAGCCAGCGTAAAAGTTTCCAGGTGCGGAGTAACGGAAACAACCCTGTCGAGTTTGGAAATGGCGGCAGCCAGTGTTTCGTTATACTCAAATGAGTTGTCGATTACCGGGTCATCGTGGTATTTCTCATGTTGTACCTGAAGGTATCCTGTAAACGATTCGATGAAATTATTGATCATGTGATCATAAGAACCGAGCTGGTATGATCTCATGATAACGGCAAAAAAAACAGCGAAGAAGATTGACGCCGCGGTAATCACCGTCCGGCGCCTGTTTCTCCATAGGTTTCGCCATGCTATTTTAAATTCATCCTTCATAGCGTCCGGTTCATTTTGTTAGCGTACCCTTTTCATGTTCTGCTGGGAAAAATAGCTTTCCCCGATGGAAATATTGAATTTTATTTCCCTGATCTCAACCAGGGTCCTGTTGTTGGGCTCTTCCTGAGGAATCAGTTCAATCTTCGAAGTCACCATCCTGCCGCCCATGGATTTGATTCCCGAACCGACCTCGGTCCTAACCAGGGAACCATCCTCATCGTAAAATTCCGCCTTTAATACCAGGAAGTCCTTTTTGTCGATCCATCGGATCTGCTTGCCCCAGACAATCGAAGTGTTTTCTTTGGCCGTCATCCTGATTTTGTAACACAAACGTCCTCCTATGTTTTCCTCACCGATCAGGGTATGTATATAGTCCTTAACCACCGACGACTCTCTCAGGATATCGTCGTTTGTGTAATCGGACCCCATCCAGCCTTGCGACATCATGGAAGGAGGCAGTTTGATCAGGCGGCTTATCGAAGGATTCCAGCTCCACATTTCGGATCCTCTCTTTAAAAATGACTGACCTGCTTCTTTTGCCGGCATGGTGATCAACGTCAGCGCATAATCTTTTCCGAGCGACCAGTTTTTAAATTCAATGGTTCTTTTCCAGCCCGGCCTCACGATGGTCATCGCCATGACGCTGTAACTGCTCTTTTCCCCGTTGAATTTTTCATCGGCCTTTCTGACGATGTCCTCCGCGCTGAGCGTTTGTGCGAAAAGAACCCCTGAACATATTCCCTGCGCCAGTATAAGAAACAGAATGACTAACCTTCTTTTCATAAAAATTCTATTTAAATTGTTCTATAATCCTGTCTATCATTTTTTCATCGGCATCATTGTCCGCGGAATCCATGTAAATGGTTTTAATGCTGTACCCCAGCAATGTCGTGATGAATAATTCGAAATCACTATCCGGATCATAAAATTCTCCCTTTTCTGTTTTTTTTGCCTGAAAATATCCTGTGAACAGTTTAAAAATATTCGACGGGTAGTTGTAATCTCCCGGCTCATGACCCGGATGCATCAGGGAGTCAGATTCCGGGAAGGCATTTACAAATTGCTCCCTTACATCATTTTGTACTACAAGTTGCATCAACAACTGCCAGAAGTACCTCTTTTCCTCTAACAACACGGTTATCTTCCGGATTGAGGTAACAAAGTCTTCCTCGGTGAGGCAACTTTTATCGTGGATGTCGATATAATTATATACTTCATTCACCGATCGGTGAATAATTGCTTTCAGCAAGGCTTCCTTACTGTCGAAGTAATTGTACATCAGGCCTTTAGATATGCCTGCGTGCCGTGCAATATGGCTGATGGTTGTCCGGAAATATCCCTCGTTGGCAAAGTGCTCAAGGGCTACATCCATGATAAGGGCCATTTTCACATCCCTCATCTCTTTGAATTGCATAGGTGTTCTGGGTGACATTTTCTAATGAATAAACGTTCAATCAACAACAAAAGTAATACAATTATTAAATGAACGGTTAGTCAAAGATAAAAAATCGGAAAATATTTTTATCGGATTCTTTAAAAAACAATATAACAACATGTTAAAATCCCGGTTCGGATTGTTGCCCCGTCACTTTGTAGTGCCCTGTTCCAGGAATTGGATAGATGGCCAACATAAGTTTTTTGCCGCGAAGGTTAATAACAGGGCCAGGGAGAAGTTTTGAGATAATCCGGCGGCAATAATTTTGCTTTGCATGGCTTTACCGGCAGTTTTAAAGAAAATAACAGGCTTTTATTGAAAACAGGCATCAAAATTTCCCGGGAATCTGGGTTTGTTTCCGCTGGTCTGGAATTTACGATAAACCTGTTTCCTGATGATGTAGGAACGGGCCCTTTGACCGGTGTTTTGAAAAAAGGATCCCTGTGGGTGCCGGGCTACCGGTTTGGGTTGATCAGTAGTTTGTCAATCCTGTTTCCATCCATATCCACAACCTCAAACATGAACCCTTTGATCGTAAGTTTATCCCCGGTTTGAGGAATCCTGTTGAGTTTATATAAAATAAGGCCGGCTATTGTATTGATATTTGCCCTGCCTTCATTTTCATCAAGAAGGGTTTTGACATTTAAAAGTCCTTCCACGTCCTCAAGGATCATAGAGCCGTCGACAAGCAAGGAGCCGTCATCCCTCCGGTAATATTCTGGTTTTTCGGAATCTTCAGGTTCCGGGAGGTCTCCCATGATGTTTTCAGCCACATCATGCAGCGTCACGATACCTTCCATGGTCCCGTACTCATTGATCACGATTCCGAAATGGTTTCTCGTCTGTCGGAATTTCTCCAATACTTTTGTCGCCTGTATTTGTTCGGGCAGATACAACGGCTCGGTGATTATTTTGTCCAGATCGATACAATGGTAGTCGATATAATAGGCCAGGATATCCTTGATGGCAGCAATACCGGCTACCTCATCAACAGTGCCTTCACAGACGGGCAGACGGGAATGGGCCGTTCTGCTGACCAATGCAAGTATTTCTTTATCCCCGGAACGGCTATCGATCCATTCAACATCACGACGATGAGTCATGATGGAGCCTGCTCTTTTATCGCCAAACCGTATTACTTCGCTGATAATTTCGGATTCCTCCTTTTTAATGACGCCCGTTTCGGAACCTTGTTTCAGCAGCATCCGGAGTTCTTCCTCGCTTACAGGGGCTTCCTCGTTTTTCCTGATGCGGAAAATATACAAAACCAGTTTGGTGGAAGCGCTTAAAAACCATACAACCGGATGGACAACGGTCCCGATAATTTTCATGGCCGGTGAAAGCGCTACGGCAATTCGCTCGGGATTGTTTAGGGCAATTGTCTTCGGAACCAGTTCCCCTATGATTAGGGAGAAGTAAGTGATAAGCCCGACGACGATAATAATGGACAGGGATTCGGCATACGGGGCAAGCCAATGGACCTGCAGCAACACTGATGCCAGGTCATCGGCCAAAGTAAGGCCGCCGAAAGCTCCCGATAAAATTCCGACGAGTGTAATTCCGATCTGAATAGCTGAGAGTATCTTCTCCGGTTCTTTCAGTAATAGCAGGGCTGTTTTTGCTCCTTTGCTGCCGGCCTGCGCTTTGTCCTGCAGATGTGATTTGCGGGATGAAACCAGTGCAATTTCAAACATTGCAAAGATACCATTCAGCAATAAAAGCAGGGTAATAATCAGAATTTCCATAACGCGTTGAAAGGGGGGAGCAAAGGTAGAAGAAATTCAGGGCTGTTGACCGCCTTTACTGACGGTGGTTGGCATTTCCGGCAGGATTGGTGCATGAAATTTAATTCCGGGGCAGAGGATTTCTTTCCCCCGGCTTCCTGTTACAATTCCGATAAAACAATAATTACCCGGTCCGGAATCGGATCTATCTGATGCCAAGCAAATCCCTGATCACCACCGATGCGCAGAAACAACCGAAAACTGCCGGCATATAAGAAATGGTCCCTACGGTTGATTTTTTATTGATTTCACCTTCCGAAAGCACTACGGCATCGCGTGAAACCACTTCGGTTGAAAATACCACCTTAATTCCTTTCCATACACCCAGCTTATGTAAGCGTTTACGCATATAATACGCCAGTTTGCAGGTATTGGAATCGTCAAGGTCGGCTACCTGGACCTGAGAGGGATCGAATTTGCCGCCGGCTCCCATAGAACTTACAACAGGCAGCCCTAACCGGTGAGCATGAAATAGCAGGTATACTTTAGGAGACAGGGTATCGATAGCATCCACCACGTAATCGTAGCCTTGTTCAAGGAGGTCGATCATCCGCTGGTCTCTGATATATTCATCAATAACCGTGAGTTGCAGGTGCGGATTGATGTCCAGAAGCCGCCGGCGCATTACCTCAGCCTTGGAGAAACCTTCGGTACTGAGAAGAGCAGCCAATTGCCGGTTCCGGTTGCTGGGGTGTATGGTGTCGCCGTCAACGATGGTCATTTTACCGATGCCGGCCCGGCATATTCCTTCGGCCGCCATGGCCCCTACACCGCCCAGCCCGCAAACCAGTACATGCTTTTGCTGTAACAGCCTGATGGATTCTTCGCCAATCAGCAATTCAGTCCGTGTAAGCCATTGAGGAACCGACATCGTTCTTGAGAGGAAATTAATTCAGATTACAAGGTTTTCTTTTCATTGAGCAGGTCGAAAAGAATATCGTCGATCACGACCATGCCTTCGAGCATATCGTTGTTATTCACGACCGGCATAGCGAGCAGGTTATATTTTGATACGATTTCGGCCAGCGAACTAAGTTTATCGGTATCCTTTACGGCGACCGGATTTTTCTTCATTATATCGCTCAGCATGACATCCGGTTCCGACACGACCAGATCGCGTAAGCTGATGGTAGCCACGAGCTTGCCGTTATAACTTACCACGAATAGAGCGTATATTGTCTGTTCCTCCGGTTTTGATTCATGGATTATCTGTAAAGCCTGCCTGACGGTTTCATTTTCGTGAAAGGAGATAAAATCGGTGTTCATGATGCTTCCAACCAGGCGGTCGCTGTATTCGAGGAGTTCGCGCACTTCTTCCGATGATTCGGCATCCATTTCGCGCAGCAGCATTTCAGCTTTATCGTCATTCAGGAGGTCGAGGATATCGGCTGCTTCGTCAGCCGGCATTTTTTCGAGCACATCAGCGGCCTTTTCAACAGGCAGACTTTCGATAAGATCAATCTGCGTTTTGGATTCCATTTCTTCCAATACATCCGCGGCATGCTCTTCATCAAGGTTGCTGAACAGGTTTTTCCGGCTGTTGCGTCCCAATTCTTCAATAATGTCGGCAAGATCGGAAGGATGCAGGGTTTGCAGTTTCGTCAAAGGCTTTTCAAGACGTAGGTTGAAATTGGAAGCATCGAGCGTGTCTACATCATCCCACAGGATGAATTTAGACGGCAACTGCTTTCCGAAAAGGGAACAAGCCCATTTTGCCGCTTTCTCCAGCTTCAGGCGTCTTAATTTGCCTTCAGTGCCAACATCAACGGCTACAACAAAAGTTCCGCCTTTAATCGAAACGAGTCTGATGTCGTTGACCCTGACAAGTTTCCGGCCATTGAGGTCAACAATTTGCTGGTCGATGATGCTTTCGCGCAGGGGCAGGTAACTTTCAACCGATTCTTCGTCCAGACGCTGTAATTTCTGACAGACCACTTTGAAATGGTTCTTATTGCGAAATACTTCAAAATAGCGGAAATCATAATAAACAGGTTCTGCTTTACTGCCGCTTTTAATTGCGACAATACGGGGGCGGAAAGGCTCTTTCAGGAAGGGGTTTTCCGGTTCATTCAGGATCAGCAAGTCGCGGATGCAGCCCAGGTCTTCATTTTTAATTGAAGAAACGTGAAGTCCGAGGAGTTGGCTTAAATAAAAAGTCGTTAAAGCTGTCATAGTAGCATCCTCCGTAGTTTCATCCCGGCAGGATGCCCGGCAAAGCCCGGTTTTCCGTTCGGGATTAGTGGATTAATCGGTACAAATCAGGGCCTTCGTCCATTTAGAATTGTATATTGATCGGAAAAACAAAATTACTGATTTTTGAAAAAGGATGTTTGCCTGTTTGGCGGTTTTTTATCATAGATAAAAATTACAGATATGTTTGTGCATAAAGCCCTGCTCCAAGGCTGAATTTTTACCCATGAGGAAATTGCTATGATTACATTTTGTAATTTTAATTGCTCATTGTCAAACACATGCTGCAGGTGAACGAAAATCAAACATCCTCCCACCTTTTCGACGAGCCGGTAACCTACCTTGAGGCGATGCTCGCCGATATACGACAGGCGAAAAGGTACATTTACCTTGAAGTGTACAAATTCAGCAGTGATGAAATCGGGCAACGATTCAGGGATGCATTGGTACAGAAAGTACGGGAAGGCCTCAGGGTGAAGTTGCTGATCGATTCATGGGGAGCCCTTTTTAATGATACTTTTTTTAAAGACTTTATTGATCAGGGCGGAGAATTGAGGATTTTCCGGAAGATTAAGATCACCTTCGACTTCTTTACCAAAAACCACAGGCGCAACCACCGTAAAATGCTGATCATTGATGATCATATCGTCTTTATTGGTTCAGCAAATATCACAGGCTATTCGCTCAACTGGCGGGAATCGGTCCTGCGGCTTACCGGTGGAATTGCCGAAATTTTTAAAAGGTCATTCCTTGAGAGCTACAGAATATACAACAAGTATATTTTTAATAAGTTTTCATTTAAAAAGACAATAATCTATAATGAATTTGAACTGGTACAGGACAACCCATCCATTTACCGGCAGCAAATTAAAAACAAAATCGAAAGACTGATTTCTCATGCAAAAAGCGAAGTCATTATCGAAACTCCTTACTTTCTTCCCGGTTATAAACTGAGGAAATCGCTCGCACAGGCTACGCACAGAGGCGTAAAAGTCACCGTGATCATGCCCCTGCACAGCGATGTTCGCGCTGTTGACCTGTTACGAAATAAATACATGGGCTATTATTACGAGAACGACATTCGCATGATGTTTTATATACCCGGCAATCTGCACGCAAAAACGTTATTGATAGATAACGAGCTATTTGGCCTGGGCTCGCCAAATGTCGATTACCGGAGTTTCAGGTATATGCACGAGGTAATGCTGTTCGGAAAAAACGGGAATATAGTTCGGGAAGTCAGGCAGCATATTGATAATACGTTGCAATACAGTGTTTTATTTGATTACAAAACATGGCTGCGTCGTCCGAGGTTTGAAAAAGTTGTAGGCTGGTTTCTGCTTCCATTCAGGCACTTGTTCTGAGAAAAATTTCCTTATATGTCCGGATGAAACATCGTTGCAAAATAAAAGCAGCTTTAAGCTGCTTTTATTTTGTTAATATAAACTGCGTCAGGCAATTGCAATTTCTTTGGTCTGGGGTTTTTGTTCCTCCTTTTTCGGAATTGCCACATTGAGTATCCCGTTGCGATATTCGGCAGTGATGGCATCGTTGTCAATATCTTCGGGCAGGATGAACGAACGTGAATATTTGGCGTCGAAACCGAATTCATTCCGGGTATATTTCACCTCCGATTCTTTCTTTTCATGTCCGGCCGAAATGGTCAGTACATCATTCTCCAGTTTCATACTGATTTCTTCTTTTTCAAATCCGGGCAGAGCCAGTTCAATGGTGAACCTTTTTTCATCTTCCCTGATATTTGCTGCAGGTTTGTAAACAATTTCAGCATCCTGGGCGGCAGCATTTTCCATAACTTCAGTGAAAAATGAAGGGAACATCGGGCGGAATCCGCATCTTACTAATGTATTCATGGTTATTGACTTTAATGGTTTATGATCAATTTTCTAACAGAAGCTCCTTGATCAATCCCCGTACCAATAGAAAATATCATTAAACATCCGGGGAAACAAGCCAAAATGGCATTGCAAACCAAAGAAACAGCGCCAAAATGGCGCATCTCTATCGTTAGAAGCGTCCAGGGGACTGCGACTTAGCTGATGAATGATAGCCGTTTAATTTTATCCGAACAAATAATGCCGGTTACAGGGATTCTGTAACCGGCATAACTATCAGGGTCATTATCCTGAAGAAATAGAGGGAAGTCGCCAGGATTAACTGTTCAGGGGAGAAATGTCAAACTGAACAAGATCGATAAAAAGCTGCACGCGATCATTGATCATTTTCTCGGTGAGATTCATGAGTCCTTCCGTTCCGAATTTTTCCACGGCAAACGAAGCAAGTGCCGAACCGTATATGATGGCGTTTTTCATGTTGTCGAACGAAATGTCCTGAGTCCGGGCAAGGTGACCGATAAAGCCTCCGGCAAATGTATCTCCGGCGCCTGTAGGGTCAAAAGCTTCTTCGAGGGGTAATGCAGGTGCAAAGAAGACCTGGTTTTTATTGAAAAGCATGGCGCCGTGTTCCCCTTTCTTGATGACCAGGAATTTCGGACCCATGTTCAGAATCTTTTGGGCGGCTTTTACCAGTGAATATTCATTGGCGAGCTGGCGTGCCTCGGCATCGTTAATGGTAAGCACATCAACTTTCGAAACCACTTTCAGCAAGTCATCCCATGCGGTATCCATCCAGTAATTCATCGTATCCATAACGATAAGCTTGGGACGGCGCTTCAACTGGTCGATCACGCGCATCTGGACACTGGGGGTGAGGTTGCCCAGCATGAGGAAATCTGGAGTCTGGTAGGAAGCAGGAAGAACCGGATCGAAGTCGGCGAGGACATTCAGTTCCGTGGCCAGCGTATCGCGCGAATTCATATCGATGTGATATTTTCCCCACCAGAAGAAAGATTTACCTTCGGGACGAACCTGCAATCCTTCGGTATTGATGGAATGCCGGTGAAAGAGTTCGATGTTCTCAGCCGGGAAGTCACCGCCGACCACCGAAACCAGTTTAACATCAGTAGTAAGCCGGGAAGCCGCCAGTGAGATATAAGTAGCGGCGCCGCCTAAGATTTTATCGGTTTTGCCGAAAGGTGTTTCAATTTTATCAAACGCTACAGTTCCAACAATTACAACGCTCATAAATATGGATGATTAGGTGATTTTGGAGTGATTGAAAATATTTTTACAAAGATATTGTTTATTTGGAATGATGTTTTAATTTTGCAGCCCCGTTTGAGGGAATTCCTCCTTAGCTCAATTGGTTAGAGCATCCCGACTGAAAGTCGGGAGGGTCGCTGGTTCAGGAAACAAAAGTTCTTTAAATAAATATTCCTCCTTAGCTCAGTTGGTTAGAGCATCTGACTGTTAATCAGAGGGTCGCTG
>DAONEP010000058.1:0-19679 GCA_035403165.1 Bacteroidales bacterium
GCGATTTTTCGATGAGGGCATTCATCTCCGATTCGGGTAAATGGTTTGCCTGGTCAACGTCGTAGCCGTTTACGCGCATCCATTCAAGGAATTTCGGGTGAAATACGTTGTATTCTTCCCATGAATCGCCGACTTCATCCACAAAAGTGACGGTAACGTTGCGGTCGTTGGGATTTACTTTGCGGCGGCGTTTGTAGCTGACCATGAATACCGGTTCGATGCCCGAGGTCGTCTGGCTGCAGATACTAACGCTGCCTGTGGGGGCGATGGTGAGCATACTGATATTCCGTCGGCCGTTTTTAAGCATTTTTTGGTAAACCTCCGGCGCCAGCCGGCTGATGCGGTTGATAAACGGATTGTTTTTTTCACGCTCGATGTCGAAAATAGGGAAGGGGCCGCGTTCGGCAGCCAGGTCAACGGATGAACCGTAGGCTTCCAATGCCAGCGTTTTATGAACTTCGACGCTGAAATTGGTGGCTTCATCCGATCCGTAACGATAGCCAAGGGCAGCCAGCATATCGCCTTCGGCGGTAATGCCGATGCCGGTACGGCGTCCCAGTAAAGTTTTTGAACGGATGTTTTCCCAGAGTTTCCGTTCGATACGCTTGGTTTCTTCGTCTTCGGGGTCGGCATCGATCTTGGCCAGGATTCCGTCGATTTTCTCCATTTCAAGGTCAATGATATCATCCATGATGCGGAGGGCGCGACGGGCGTGTTTGGCAAAGAGCCCTGCATTGAAGGAAGCTTCGGGCGTGAATGGATTATCTACATAACTGTAAAGATTCATCGCCAGCAGGCGGCAACTGTCGTAAGGGCAAAGGGGAATTTCGCCGCAGGGATTGGTGGAAAGGGTTTTAAATCCCTGGTCGGCATAACAATCAGGAACCGATTCGCGGATGATGGTATCCCAGAAGAGGACCCCCGGTTCGGCCGACTGCCAGGCATTGTGTATGATTTTTCCCCACAGGTTCCCGGCTTCAATCTCTTTTGTTTTGGCAGGATTGTCGGAGCCTATGGGGTATTTCTGCGTGTATTTGGAACCGGATTTCACGGCTTTCATGAAATCATCGTCAATCTTCACCGAGATATTGGCGCCGGTAACTTTTCCCTGTTCCATCTTGGCGTCGATGAAATTCTCGGAATCGGGGTGCTGTATCGAAATAGAGAGCATGAGCGCACCGCGGCGGCCATCCTGGGCCACTTCGCGTGTGGAATTGGAATACCGTTCCATGAAAGGAACAATGCCGGTAGAAGTCAGGGCGCTGTTTTTTACCGCGCTGCCATAGGGGCGTATATGCGAAAGGTCATGTCCGACACCTCCGCGGCGTTTCATCAGTTGTACCTGTTCCTGGTCAACTTTTAGGATGCCTCCGTAGGAATCCTGGTTTTCATCGCTTCCGATCACGAAACAGTTGGAGAGGGACGATACCTGGAAATTATTTCCGATGCCGGCCATCGGGCTTCCCTGCGGAATGATGTATTTAAAATCACGGAAAAGTTCAAACAACTCCTCTTCGCCCATCGGGTTGGGATATTTCCGTTCGATGCGGGCAACTTCCGAAGCCAGGCGATGGTGCATGTCATCGGGAGTGCGTTCGTATATATTGCCGTCGCTGTCTTTCAGGGCATATTTATTCATCCACACACTGGCCGCCAATGTGTCGCCCTTGAAATAGGCGGTGGCTGCTTCCATCACTTCTTCATGCTGGTATGTGATCAATTTTTTTGGTGGTTGGGTTAGGGGCATTTCCTGCATCTTCAAATCTTCTTCAGGTTGTTTAATTTGTTGTGTCGCCTGTTCCGGTTCCGGTTCAGGGTCGTTATTCATATCAGGGCGATTACGTTTCTTCAATACTTCATCATAGAAAGTCTCGGAGGTATCCTTATCGGCCCTGGTGTCAATACTCGAAAAGAGGTCTGCGTCCATAGGTAAGTCGCTTGACGGGTTAATTTAAGATTGTAGCGGTAGGATATAAATAACTGAAATGCAGTTAGAAGATAAACCTGTCCGGGTTGCTCAAACTGTCAGACCAATTTACGACAAGGTGCAAAAAATCACCAAAAGCAGTTATTAACAAAATTTAAACAGAAACATTTAAATAATTGATAACCAGTGAAAAACTATCTTTATAAGTAACGAATCCCTTGATAATAGCCAGTTTTGAAATGTCCGTCAATCAAGCATTACAATAATATGGAAAAAAAATCAGATTCAAAATTAATTAAGTTGCTACTATTCAGCGTTATTTTCTTTCGGCCGATTAAGCGGAAGTATATGATCGGCACTATCGTTTTGTACCATCAGCAGGGTAATGTTAAAAAGCCGGATCGTCATTCTTTGTCCAGATGAGTTTGGTGCCGAATCCCAGCATGTTGTGGGTCATTTTAATAAAATCAGGTTCTATTCCCCATAATGTCAGTTCTTTAAATCCGGCATAAGGAAATTTCTTCAGATAGGCCTTCCTGGCTTTGGCGTAAACATCTCCCTCTATGAGAAAACTATCGCCAGTGAACTGAATGCCCTGGATGCGCCCCACGACTTTGGTTTCAAGGGCTACAGCGCCTGCGACGCGCTTTTGCCTTTTCATTTCTGCAACATGGCGTGTGCCTTCATCGGAGGTAAAGACAAAAAGATTCAGCGAATCCATGAAAACATAGAAGCAGGTGCATGTATAAGGCTGATTACCGGCAATTGTCGCCAGGGTGAAAATGTGATGTTTATGAATGAAGGAAACGATACGGTTATCAATGTTTTCGGCAGGCATAGCTGAGGATGTAATGAGTCGGCAGGTATGATGAGGAGGTATAAGCGAATTATTTCAACTTTTAAAGAACATTCTTAAGGCAATGGCTATAACGGATATGGCGAATATTTTCCTGACAAGGTCGGCCGGGATGTTCAGGGCGATTTTTGATCCGAAATATCCACCGACCGTAAAGGCAGCGGCAATGATGAGTGCATATCTCCAATCAATGTGACCGGCTTTGTAATAATTGATGGCGGCAAAAATTCCGATCGGGGGCAGCATGATGGCCAGGCTGGTGCCCTGGGCTTCAAGTTGTGACATTCCCAGCAGGAAAACCATGGCGGGAATCATGATGACGCCGCCTCCGAGGCCCACCATGCCTCCGAAGATACCGGCTGTAAGGCCGATGAGCACCAATATCAATATAACTTGCAGGCTCATTTTCATGGGATTTGATGATTTTTAGCAGTTTTTTCTGAAATTAATTCCCCGCTTTATTCATGACTATTGCTGCCGGGAGGGAGACTGACAAATGAACGGGGGTTAGAAATCGAGACTGAACGAGAGGTAAAAAATCTGGTCCTGACGGGCGCCATCCTCAATGCCCCAGGCCCAGTCGGCACGGATGAAATACCCGAATAACCTGGTTCGCAACCCAAAACCATAACCGGCCACAAACGGATCTTTCTGGACCTGGACCGTCACTTTCAAAGGTTCCTGGTATATCGTCCGGGTAAAGTAGGTATTTTCCTCCGAAAACGGATTTAGTCCTTTCCAGGCAGAACCGAAATCGGCAAAACCAACAATCTGGAAGTTATTGAGGAAATCCGATTTCAACGGCCGGTTTATAAAGTATTTGAAGACAGGGAACCGGAGTTCTGAATTCCATACGGCAAATGAATTTCCATTGCGCACATTCTGTTTGAACCCGCGCATATTGGTAGCTAAGGTCTGGAAAGCATAATCCTGCGAATTGTCGATGCTGTTGTCGTAGTCAAAACCCGGAGAAATCCAGTTATCAACGCCGCCGAGGTAATACATAAGCTTGTTGCCCCCGAAAGAGGTGCTGGCAGCCAGTCTGTTGGCCCAGATAAAGGTGCGGTGAATCTTTGTGTAATGCCGGATGTCGCAGCCTGCAATGACTATATTGGTGCTTTTTTTATCGATGAGCTGGTAATATTCTCCAAAGAATTTATAACGCATTCCTTCATACAGGTTGATGCCCAATTCACGCGTGTTGTCAAAAATAAGTTCTCCTTTCAGGGAAGCCCAGTAATTGTTTTCATCGTCAGCCTGAAGCGTGTATTGATCCGTTGAGAGAACGATCGTCCTGTCGCTTTGCAGCATGCCTGTTCCTTTCAGGCATAAGGTTTCGGTAAACGGATAACTGACGATGTAATGGATTTCATGAATCCTGTGCCTTACCAGTGCATTGGTGTAAGTGATATCGTAAGAGGTGCGGTGGAAGAATATTTCACGGTCGAGCCTGGATTTGAGATTGGAAAAACTGATGAGGTACTCATTGTTTTTGAGGTTGAAATTTGGTTTTATACTCCCGGTAATCCGGTAATCTTCCAGGAGATCGGTAGCCCCGGTCGATAACAGGACTGTGGCGTCGGGCTGAAGATATAAAGGCCCGGCATATCCCGTAAAGGGCTGGTAACTGGCGTTGAGGAACGAGAAATCGAACTGGCTGATTAGTTTATTGATGCTATATTCAACATTATAATTCCGGACTTTAGGGGGAATGGAATCTTTTACGGTTTCGTGCGCCGCAGCCTTACGGCGGGCCAGGGATGTATCGCTTCGCGCCTCCGTTATTTCCTTTATCCTGTAATTACTGATATCAATAAGGGCTGTATCTTTAGCCGGTATAACCTCTTTCCCGTAAACGTTTGAGAATTTTTTCCTTTTAACCTTAGGTTGTCCTTTTTTAGCCGCATCCTTTTCAGCCTGCTGCGCTTCATATTTCCGTTTTGCAAACTGGAGATAAGGCGTGCTTTCCAGTTGTACTGCAGCGGCAGGTCCGGCAGCAGCGATATCCGACAGGCAAATCCTGCTCCTGCTTTTTTCGGTGAATACTTCTGCCGATTTTCCGGCCATCGGGCTTACATCCTGAGATAATATGCTTCGGGGAAAATTTGTTACTGGGATCGAACGGGTGAAATACCGGTAATGCGTAGCTGTATCCACATAGGCAATGGCGCTGTCGAACCTGGCAACATAACGGTTATATATGCCATTGGCGTCGCTCAGGTAGGTGAAAGAACCGGGAGAATAGGGCATAGCCTGCACTTCGTTTGCGAGCGGAGTATTGGTTACACGGCTGAGTTTCCGGTTTTTTGACGCAACATCTATGAGGAAGAGGTCATTATTCACCTGCCCGGTGTATTTCAACGGTATATCCTTTTCAAAACGCAAAGTGTCGTCATTTCTGTTGGAACTGAAGATTATCTTGCCTGTCCCGGGTAAAAAACGGGGATACAGGTCGTTAAAATTGTCACGGGTGAGCTGTTCGGCTGAATTGGCGGCTATGTTGTACAGGAAAATGTCCGATTCTCCCCGCTGGACGGCTGAAAACACAAACATCCTTCCGTCGGGTGAATAGCTGAAGTCCGTAATCTTTTGAAAACCGAAGATGTTTTGTTTTGTCCATTTTCTGGTTTCCAGGTCATAGAAGTATAGCCAGAGCAACCCCTTTCGTTCGGTGATCATAGCGGCAACCCCGCTGCCGGGATGCCAGGCCAGGAGCGGGTACGTATAATCGGTTTTTTCGTCCTGACGGTAGCCTTTCCTGAGTATTCGATGCTTCTTCCCGGTGCTGAGGTCATAGATAAAAATCTTATACAATCCGTTATTGTTACATACGTAAAGCATTTTTTCGCCATCCGGGCTTATCTTCACTTTATCGTATACCCTGTCGGATTTAATCCTGATGGAAGGCGACGGTCCGTAAGATGTGTAAGCGCCGGCCTCCTTATATTTTGATTCGTACCATGCTTTCCAGTCATTCATCAGGGTTTTGTAGGAAATGCCGAGAACATACAGAAACCCGCTTTCTACTCCCCGGCTTACCCTGGTCATATAAACGATGTTGGGGATAAAACTCTCTCCGTATTTCTGCGATATGTAGTACCATACAGAATGCCCTACTGTTGTTGCATCTTCACCTTTAAGATGGTTAAATTTCAGAAATCGCCCCGAGAGTATCCCATCCCGTACTTTATCATCCATCTCGGTATCCCATTCATTGCCGAGATAGGATACCAGCCCTTCAACGTACCAATCGGGAAGGTTTAGCACGGCGCTGCTCTTCATTTGTGAACCAAGCGTTTCACCGTAGATCATTTTTTCGAGCATGATTTTGGCAATCCCTGACCTGATCTGCTGATTCAGATGATTCAGGTCACCGTCGAAGTAAAGGAATACCTTATGCCCGATGATATGCGTTACACCGCCTGTATTGTACTGTTCATTGCTGAGCAAGCCGATGTTGCTTTGCCTCAGGTCGTTAAGGGTATTATAAACCAGGAACTGGATCTTTTCTTTGGTATCAATCGTGGATTCAAGCTTCTTCTCGATCCCGGGTATGCAGCTTTCGGCATAGCGGGCTGTGTGTAAGGCCAGTTCTTTCCCGTTGAGATAAAAGTAAACGTCGAATTTATCGAATTTGTAATATGTCCAGAAATAATCAAGGTATTGTACGCGGTTCTTGCCAAACGACATCTGAGAGCCGGTATAGAACTGCGCCCTGAGGCTGAACGGATTTAGCACTAATCCGGCGAATATTCCGATAATCAAGAGAACCAGCCGTTTCCCGTTCATTTGAAACATGATTTTAATACAGAATTTCAGGCATGCTAAGGTAGCAATAATATTTTCAGCTTTTTTATAACGGTGGCCGGCGATGCATAATTGATACCTTTGCGGCTGGAAAATTATTTTGATCAGTGCCTTATGATTCAGATAAAACGTTTTGTTTTCAATGCATTTGGGGTAAATGGCTATGTTTTGTACGATGAAACATCCGAGTGCCTGCTCATAGATACTTCCTGCGTTTCGGAAAACGAAAAAGATGATCTGGACAGGTTTATCAGTCAACAGGGGCTCAGGCCGGTAAAGCTGATTAATACCCATTTGCATGTGGATCATGTGTTGGGCAATAATTATATCTGCAACAAATACAGGATTGGGTATTATGCTCACCGTAAAGGAATACCTGTGCTGGAAACGGCCCCGCAATACGGGGCGCTGTTTGGCGTTGAAATATCCCCGGTAATACAGCCTTCTGGATTTCTGGAACACGGCGATATGCTTCACTTCGGCCATTCGGAACTAAGAGTGGCATATACGCCCGGCCATGCCGACGGCAGTATCTGCCTGATATGCGATACCGGTAAATTTGTGATTACCGGCGATGTACTGTTTCAGAACAGCATCGGCCGGACCGATCTGGTGACCGGGAATTTTGAACTCCTGCGCGAGAGCATCTACAGGGAACTGTTTACGCTGCCCCCTGATTTCAGGGTATTGCCGGGACATGGCCCCGAAACGACCATCGGTTACGAGAAACTGAATAATGCATTTTTATAAACCGATCGTACAAATGTATATCGATACCCATACCCACCTGTATCTTGAGGAGTTTAGCGCCGACTGTGAGCAGGCGGTTGAGAGGGCCGTCGGCCTGGGTGTTGAATACATGCTGTTGCCCAATATTGATAGTACTTCATGGGCACCAATGCTGTCGCTTGCCGGCAGGTATCCGCAGCGTTTTTTCTGTATGGCCGGGTTGCACCCGACATCGGTTCAGCCGGAAACGATTGAAGAAGAATTGAATGCTGTTGAAAAGCACCTGGAATCCGGAAAATTTATTGCTGTCGGAGAAATCGGGATGGACCTCTATTGGGATAAAACCCACCTTGAACTGCAGGAACAGGTTTTCAGGCATCAGTTAAAGCTGGCGAAACGATACAAACTCCCGGTAGCCATTCATGTCAGGAACTCGTACAACGAAATTTGGCGCATACTTAAGCAGGAACTTACCGATGATCTGAAGGGCGTTTTTCATTGTTTCCCGGGTAATGAGATACAGGCGCGTCAGGTTATTGAAGCTGGTTTCCTGCTGGGAACAGGCGGCGTAGTTACCTTTAAAAATTCGCTGCTGCAAAAGGTGATTCCATCGGTGGGGCTACAGCATATTGTCCTGGAAACGGATGCGCCGTTTCTTCCGCCGGTTCCTTATCGCGGCAAGCGGAACGAGCCATCGTATATACCCCTCATCGCGGCAAAGGTAGCGGAATTGTGCTGCACGTCAGTCGAAGAAGTGGCCGCGCTCACCAGCCGGAACGCTATCAAGCTCTTTAACCTTCCTCTCTGATTTTTGTGCCTTGCTCAAATTCCGGCCAATCAACTGAAATCTTTTAGCCAGACTCCTTAACCCCTAAATACCTAATCCCCTGAAATGAAATCCATATCCATACTTGTCATCAATACCGGAGGAACCATCGGGATGGTGACCGACAAAGAGACCGGCGCCCTTATACCTTTTGATTTCGGGAATTTATATCAGATGATGCCCGCCCTGGGGAATTTCGATTATACCATCGATTCATATACTTTCACCCCGCTCATCGATTCCTCCAATGTAACCCCGGCTTTCTGGATTGAACTGGCGTCGGTAATTGAGAAAAATTATGAAAACTACGATGGGTTCGTCGTATTGCACGGAACCGATACCATGGCTTATTCCGCTTCGATGCTCAGTTTTATGCTTGAAAACCTGAACAAGCCGGTTATTTTTACCGGTTCGCAGTTGCCCATCGGAGTAGTACGAAGTGACGGCCGCGACAATTTTATTACGGCGGTGGAAATCGCTGCCGACCGGAAATATGATACGCCAGTAGTTCCTGAAGTCGCTATTTATTTTGAAAACAAACTGTTAAGAGGCAACCGTACCAACAAATTCAATGCGGAAAACTTTAATGCTTTCCTCTCGGGTAATTATCCGCCGCTGGCCGAAGTGGGCGTATATATAAGGTATAATCACAACAGCATCCTGAAACCTAATTTCCGATCGCTCAAGGTTCATTATTCGCTCGACACCCATGTAGCCGTACTAAAACTGTTTCCGGGCATTTCTGAGATTATTGTCAAATCGGTGTTGAATATTGACGGGCTAAAAGGCGTTATCCTTGAAACATACGGTGCCGGTAATGCACCCACCGATAAATGGTTTGTTGCATCGCTGCAAGAAGCTATAAAGCAGGGAATCACCATCTACAATGTTACACAATGTAAAGGCGGTTCTGTTGAGATGGGGAAATATGAAACCGGTCTTGCCCTTGAAAAAATCGGCGTGGTGGGCGGATATGACATCACCACCGAATCGGCGGTCACCAAAATGATGTTTTTACTGGGGCAGGGGATATCGGGCCAAAAGCTGAAGGAGTTATTACAAACACCACTGCGTGGCGAGTTGACACTTTAAGTGGGTTTTATTACAAAAATGTCTTCGAAAACACTTTCTAAGATTTTTTTGTAAATTAGCGGCCCGAATCGTGCAGGATTCTGTTGAGGTTAAGTTCAATGAGCCCTGCATATCACGGAGAGATGGCCGAGAGGTCTAAGGCGCTCGCCTGGAAAGTGAGTATGCGCCAAAAGCGTATCATGGGTTCGAATCCCATTCTCTCCGCAACGTTATTTCTTTGAAACAATAAAAATTAAATAAAGCAATTCACCAAAAAATCAAATTCAATAAAGTGAACCCATGAAAAAAGTAATCGCTTTCTTGTCATTAGCAGTAATGCTAACCATTGGCCTCCCGAATTATACGTTCGCACAGGATCAGGCTGCACCCGCAACAACTGCAACTGTTGATTCAGCAGCCCCCCAGGTTGACAGTGCTGCTGCTCCGGTTGCCGATCAAACAACTGCTGCACCTGTCGAAGAATCAAAATCATTCCACCAGATGCTCAAGCAAAAATATATCGAAGGAGGACCCGGCTGGATGGCTCCTATTCTTCTTTGCCTTATCATCGGATTAGGACTTTGCATTGAACGTATCATATACCTGAATCTTGCTTCAACCAATACATCCAAACTCCTTGAAAAAGTAGAAAGCGAACTTCAGACCAATGGCGTCAGCGCTGCTAAAGAAGTGTGCAAAAATACCCGCGGACCTGTTGCTTCCATTTTCTATCAAGGCCTTGACCGTTATCATGAAGGTATTGAAATAGTTGAAAAATCAATCGTTTCTTATGGTGGCGTTCAAATGGCCCGCCTCGAAAGCAACCTTTCATGGATTACCCTGTTCATCGCCCTGGCCCCTATGCTCGGATTCTTGGGAACAGTTGTCGGGATGGTTCAGGCTTTCGACGCTATTGAAACAGCAGGCGATATCTCTCCGACCGTTGTTGCCGGTGGTATGAAAGTTGCTCTTATCACTACGGTGTTCGGTCTTATCGTTGCTATTATCCTCCAGGTTATTTACAACTACCTCGTATCAAAGGTTGAATCCATCGTGAACAGCATGGAAGATGCCACGATCAGCTTCATGGATATCCTTGTTAAGAACAAGAATGCTAAAAACTAAACCCTATGTCAGATACCCTCATAACCATCGGGCTTTATGTTGCATACATAGCCTTCTTTATCGCAATCGCCACCTTGATTTTCTTCCCCTTCTACAACCTTATTAAAGAGGGGTTCGGGAAATCCAAGGGAAGCCTTCTCTATATCGGGATTCTGGCAGCGATTCTTGTGATAGCCTACCTCATTTCCCCTGCCGAACAGGGAGCATTCTATACGAAAATGGGCGTTGGTGCCGGAACATCAAAACTCATCGGTGCAGGATTAATTTCAACGTATATTGTTGGTGCAAGCCTCGTTGTAATTCTCCTGTATTCCGTGGTTTCAAAATGGTTTAAATAAGCAGGTAAATAGGATTTATATGAGAAAACTACCTGAAATCAATAGTGGGTCAATGGCGGATATCTCTTTCCTGCTGCTTACCTTCTTCCTGTTGACCTCTTCGATCGACACGGACCAGGGTATTACCAGGAAACTTCCTCCTCCGCCGGATCCCAATGCAAAGCCGCCTGACATCAAGGAAAGGAACGTTTTAAAAGTTCTCGTCAACAAGAGTGACAGGCTTCTGGTGCAAGGCCAGCCGATTGATATCCGTCAGTTAAAGGATCGTGCCAAGGAATTTTTAACCAATCCCAAGAACGATCCCAATCTTCCTGAAGTAGAAGAGATTACGGTTAACAACCTCGGAACGGTGCGCACTACCAAAGGCATCATCTCGCTGAAGAACGACCGTGGTACTTCGTATGACATGTACATACAGGTTCAAAACGAACTTACAGCCGCTATCAACGAACTTCGGGATGATCTGTCGCAACAACGGTTCGGAACAAAATTCGCGGACCTTACGAATGCCGCCTATAGTGAAGCCATTCAAAAAGCGATTCCTGTAGCAATTTCCGAAGCGGAACCTGAAAACATAGGAGGACAAAAGTAATGGCACGTTTTAAAAGGAGCGGCAGCCGTTCCACACCCGGTATTAATACCGGTTCCATGTCCGATATCATCTTCATGTTCCTTTTCTTCTTCATGGTTATTACTACCATCCGTGAAGTTACGCTTGAAGTAAAGGTGTTGCCTCCGCAGGCATCAGAAGTTCAGAAACTTGAAAAGAAGTCGCTGGTGAGCTTTATCTATATCGGCCAGCCTCGTAAAGTTTCTCTCGGTACGGAATCCAGGATTCAACTGAACAACCAGTTTGCCTCAGTAGGCGATATTCAGTCATTTGTTGCAGCCGAGCGTGCATCTCGTGATGAATCGGAGAAAAACTTCATTACCACTTCATTGAAAGTTGATATGAATACGCGTATGGGTATTGTCACCGATGTAAAACAGGAACTTCGCAATGCCGGGGCTTTCAAAATCAATTATTCAACCCGAAAGTTGGCAAAAAAGTCGGAAGACTAAAAGTGTAATTCTTTTAAGTGAAACGCCTGGTTATTTACCGGGCGTTTTTTTTGTCTGCAAAATCCTTTGACTGCTTTATTGTCTTCCGCCGCAAAGTACCAGGAATTTAATAATTTAAAGCGGAAAGCTGCATGGCGCCCGGGGTATTTTTGTCTCTATGCCTGGAAAAACAGGGTAAGAGGAAAACGAATTCCTGGCTTCCCGGGGATAGAACCGGTAGGGAAATTAATAAATCTTATGTTCATTTCTGATAAACCTGCCGGGGATGCCTGGCAGTGGTTAGTCATGCAGATCCGCCCCTGATCGCTTTCTCTGAAACCAGAACAAAAGCAAGCCGGAAATGATGAAAGCAGCAACTATAAGAAATATGTTTCCAGTATTGCCGAGTTCTGTTGAATCAATTCCGATCAGCCCTTTCCTGAAAAGAAATTCAGTTGATACCGAAAGAAGGTTATTGATAAAATGGGCAGTGATCGGAATCCAAAGGTTGCCGGTCCACAGGAATAGGTAACCGAAGACAAGGCCCAGGGCAAACCTCGGCAGGAAACCGTAAAACTGTAAATGGATACCGGCAAATATGATTGCCGATATGATAATCCCCCAGTGCATATTGCCGACAAGTTTCCCGAACAAACGTTGAAGAACGCCGCGAAATACGATTTCTTCAGCCAATGCTGGCAGAATGCCGATCATTAGAACATTGACGGCAAGGCCGGTATAAGTCGTTGTAGATAAAAAGGCTTCTGTAAGCCGGGCCGCTTGTTGTTCGCTATTCTCAAGCCATGTTTCTAACCCTGATAAGGATTCGGGAAGAACCAGCCTGGCGTTCATCTCACCCAGCCATCCGATTACGGGTTGAGCTGTTACAATTAATGAAGCGGAGGCGATCATCATGACTGGCCATTGCCTTGTACCAAAGCGCAGATATTTGCCCGGATTGCGGGAAGCGAACAAGGCAAAAAGAACGGCTGGAAAAAGCAGGCCGAAAGCCTGGTTCACGATCTGGATTATTTTTAAAGAGGCAATCACTGAAGGTGTTGAGTACAGGGATGGATTTGAAACGGCGGCAACAGAATCCGGGCCATAGATTACCATCAGCAGCAAAATGCCCAATAAGGAAGAAAACAACAGGCAGGATCCCAATATGCCTGTAAAAATTATGATCTGGGTAAATGGTTTGAAACCGGCAAGGGGGCGGATGCGAAACATCGGTGTTGTTTTCGGCAAAAATACGCAGAAGCGTGTATTTGGGACGGTTTAATAAACAGAATCTTTAGCAGGGAGCAGGGAGCAAGGGAGCAGGGAGTCTGAACGTAAATATCCGCAAGGAGAGGAGACCGCTTCTTAGTATTAAAGCCCTCTGGGCTTAAAACTCCTTGCTGAATAATAATGCTAAAGTAGCCTTAGGATATGGGTTAAGCCAGGAGCCAACAGCTAAAAGCCAGAAGGTGAAGGCTAAAAGCCAGAAGGAAAAGGTCAAAGGTCAAAAGGCAAAGGGAAAAGGGAAAGGAGCAGGGAGAACGGAAAGCGGAAAATGGAAAGCGGAAAGCGGAGGGCGGGGAGCAAAGAACGCAAAACACAAAACACAAAACGCAGAATGCAGAACGCAGAAAGGGGAAGGGAGAACGAAAAACGAAAAATTATGCTGGCAGGCAGATCTCAAACTCTGAAACCCTGCCCCCTCCCACAGCCCAGCGCAAGGCAGGCAGGCCTGCCACCTGACGCACAGCCTTCCCAGGCAGGCAGGTCTGAAACCCTGAAACTTTGCCCACGAATAACTAACAACGAAACCCAAACTGTCCCATCAAAACTCAGAACTCAAAACGCCAAAGACCAAGAGCCAATGGCTAAAAGCCAGAAGGAAAAGGTCAAAAGGTCAAAAGGTCAAAGGTCAAAAGGCAAAGGGAAAAGGTAACTCACAACTCAGAACTCCAGGCACTCCAGGCACTCCAAGTGCTCCAAGTACTCCAGGCACTAATAACGAATAGCGGCAACAGTGTTCGCCGGCTTCCGTCATCGTCAATACAAACAGCCGATGCTAACGATAGTGCAAAGAATGATTGGTTACCTTTGTGCAAAACAGGAAAATGAAGATTGGCTCGCTTGATTTGGGTGAATTTCCGGTATTGCTGGCCCCGCTTGAAGATATTACCGATTCTGCTTTCAGGGTGATATGCAGGGAATTCGGTGCAGCGATGGTTTATACCGAGTTCATATCTTCTGAAGGGCTTGTCCGTGATGCCCGGAAAAGCAACGACAAACTGCTTTTCGAAGAGTGCGAACGCCCGATCGGCATCCAGATTTTCGGATCAGATCCGGAGGCGATGCGGCTGGCCGCTTTACGGGCTGCCGAAGCAAAGCCGGAAGTGATTGATATCAATTTCGGATGCCCGGTAAAGAAAGTAGCGATGAAAGGCGCCGGGGCCGGATTATTGAACGATGTGTCCCGCATGGTTAAAATTACCGGCGAAGTGGTGAAAGCAACCTCGATCCCTGTTACTGTCAAGACGAGGCTTGGATGGGACGATTCACATAAGAATATAGTTGAAATTGCCGAACGGCTTCAGGATGAAGGCATTGCGGCAATCACGATTCACGGAAGGACACGGGCCCAGTTATATTCCGGCACAGCCGACTGGACGCTGATCGGTGAAGTGAAAAACAATCCGAGAATGAGCATCCCGGTAATCGGAAACGGAGATATCGACAAGGCTGAGAAAGTTTTTCTCATGAAAGAAAAGTATGGCGTGGATGCCGTGATGATTGGCCGGGCGGCAATCGGCAATCCGTGGATTTTCAAAGAAATATCCGGTTTCCGATCAAATCGGTCCGCTGTAATGCCGGCGACCGGAATAGGGGAGAGGGTTTCGGTTTGCCTGCGGCATCTGCACAAAGCGGTCGAAAATAAAGGGGAACATCGTGCCGTGGTTGAAATGCGGAGGCATTATGCCGGTTATTTCAGGGGAATGTACGATTTTAAAAAGTACCGTATCCAACTGCTTACCCTGAAGTCTGAATCAGAAATCATCGGATTGCTGTCCGAAATCAAGCAGAATTATCCTGATTCCGGTCCAGAATAAAACAATTTTTCAAATTGAAAGAATATTTTTTTTTGTCCCAATTGCGGAAACTGTTTTGATTATTGTACATTTGTTCTCATCAGGGTATTTAATATCAGGAGTGTATGGAGCCTTTCCGGATTTATATTGTTGAAGATGAGCCGCTTTATGCGAGAATATTAGAGTACCACCTGTCGCAGAACCCCGACTACGAGGTGCATGTTTATTCGACCGCCCACGATTTGTTGCTGAATTTATACAAAAGGCCTTCGGTAATATCGCTCGACTTTAACCTGCCCGATATGAGCGGATTTGAAGTCCTGAAAAAAATCCGTGAATTCGATCCGGAACTTCCGGTTGTCATCGTATCGGGACAGCAGGACATTTCGACGGCTGTAGAACTGCTGAAGAAAGGCGTTTACGATTATGTGCTGAAAGATGCCGACACCAAGGACCATCTCTGGTCGGTGATGAGGAATATCAAGGAAAACTTCAACCTGAAGCAAAAAATCACCCGGCTTGAAGAAGAAATCGGCAGGAAATACTCATACAGCAACCTGATAAAAGGGAACAGCCCTGCTATCAACAAGGTATTTCAGATGCTTGAAAAAGCCTCTAAAGCCAATATTACGGTTTCAATTTATGGCGAAACCGGGACCGGGAAGGAGTTGGTGGCAAAATCCATCCATTACAATTCAAAGAGGCATAATAAACCTTTCGTTCCGGTTAATGTAACGGCTATACCGCACGACCTTATTGAAAGCGAGATGTTCGGGCACGAGAAAGGCGCCTTTACCGGGGCCCACGCCCAGCGTATCGGGAAGTTTGAAGAAGCAAATCATGGCACCATCTTCCTGGATGAAATCGGCGATATGGACCTGAACATGCAGGCAAAGTTATTACGTGTATTGCAGGAAGAGGAAGTAACCAGGGTTGGTTCGAACAAGCCGGTGAAACTGGATGTGCGGGTAATTGTCGCCACGCATAAAAATCTGCTGGAAGAGGTGAAAAAGGGGACTTTCCGCGAAGACCTGTATTATCGATTGCTTGGATTGCCTATCGAAATACCGCCTCTCCGGGAGCGCGACAATGACATTTTCATTATTGCCAGGCATTTTATTGATGAGTTTTGCGATAAAAATGGCATTCAGCGTTTAACCATTTCAGCCGACGCCATGGAGAAAATGAAGAAATATCCGTTTCCCGGAAATGTGCGCGAATTGAAAGCCATCGTGGAACTGGCGGCTATTATGACCAACAGCGACACCATACATGCCGAGGATATCAGGATCAATGAAATTGAAAAACCTTTCGATTTTATATCGGGCGAAGCCACCCTGGAAGAATACGACCGCCGTATCATCATGCACTACCTGAAAAAATACGATAATAAAGTAAGGATCGTAGCCGAAAAACTGGATATCGGCAAAACGACGATATATCGTATGATGAAGAATGATGCAGGGGAATTGCAGGAGTGATCCTGCAAAGCCGTCAATTTCTTTAACTTTTCAGGAACCGGGTATCAAGCCGGTTGTCCCGGAAAAGGTCTGTTACATCCGGAATGCCGTTCAGATGGATGGCCTTCAGGCCGGTTTTCCTGGCGGCTTCCACATTAACGAATAAGTCATCGATAAAAACGGCTTTCTCCGGTTCCAGTTTGCTATCGGTGATAACATGTCGGTATATCCCGGGATCCGGTTTGCATAGTCCGATCCTGAAAGAATAATATGCTTTATCGAAGAGACTTTCGAAAGGAATGCCATAGTCCGTTTCGAAATGCTTTGAATAGTAATCGAAATGGATGGCATTGGTGTTTGACAGCAACAATAACCTGTAATTCTTCCGGAGGCTGAGCATCATTTTCACGCGGCGGGCGGGGAATTCAACCAGCAGGGCATTCCAGGCAGCGTCGACCTGTTCGTCGCTGAGCGGCATCCCCGTCAGGCGCCGGATTTCATCCCTGAAACCGGCAGGACTTAACCGTCCCGTATCCAGCCCTTCATAAATATGCTCTTCATGCATCGATTTGTACAACGCTTCCATATTTATTTCGCCTGCACCCATCTCAGTAAAGGCCCTGGCCGTATGATCAACGTCGATATCGTACAACACGCCGCCCAGATCGAAAATTATAGTGTCGATTGTGTTCATCAGGATAATGTGAATTTGCCGGGGAGAATGCCTGGCCCCGGCTAAGTCTATGGCTTTAAAGCTGCAAGCCAAACAGGGCTCAACTATTTCTCTTCAGCGTTTATTAATGCTTTGCCGCTGCAAAGATAAAACTCAGGATTTGATCTGCCGGCATAAATTGTTCGAGTTCCGATTCAGTCTGAAAGGTCGTTTCCTTGTGGTATAGCCGCTGGTATTCGGTTATTACTGTGCTTTCCGGATTTTCGGCAACAATACTGTATTGATTAACATGAAAAGGTTTTAGAGACGGTTCTTTAAAAATTCTTCTTGAAACATCAAGAATATTGAAACTTCGTTATCTTTTTCTAACATTGTTTTCTTTAATAAGCGCATCGAACCTGTCCGATTTTATATAGTTCCTTTTCACCTTGTTTATTTTTACCTCAGATAAATATCCAAGTTTTACAAGGCCATCCAAATCGGTCCTGGCTGTAAAATTGGAAACTGAAAACCGGACTTCAATTTCTTTTACCGAAAAAAATGAATTAGGTTTCTCCTGTACAATTTTTAAAATCTGAGCCTGCCTCTGGTTGATCCCTTTGATATGAGAAAGCATTAAAACGCTGCTGCTTTCTTCTGTTTTCCTTTTAAGATAAAGCTTGAGCTCTTCAAACGCTTTCTTCATTGTCCGGAGATTATACAACAAAAAATATGTCAAATCGTTATCGTCGTATTCGGTGTACAGAAATGCCTTTTCGTACATCACTTTGGTTTTGTATATGATACGCGAAACCGACATGAATTCAATCAGCCAATAGCCCTGTTTCATCATATACCAATAGAAAAGTGAACGCGCCGTGCGGCCATTTCCATCAACAAACGGGTGAAAATAGGACAACATGAAATGTACCGTGATGGCTTTGATGATGGGATGAATAAAAGAGCCCATGTTTTTATTAAAGAACAACTCCAGATCGTTGAGCAATTTGTCAAGCTCCTCATGCGAAGGGGGATTGTGCGCAATATCGCCGGTTATTCCGTCAACGACCATAATATTGTTATGAGTGCGGATATTTCCTACATCGCTTTCATTATCCAGTGTGTTTATTGTCATTGACCGTTGAATTTCCCGTAAACGGTCAACTGAAAAATTATCTTTCGAATGCCCTTTTATGTAATTAATAGTTATATAATTGTTTAATATCATTTGTTGCCCTTTGTTTCTGGGCTTTTCGCTTTTGCGCAGCATATCTTTAGCTACTTTCCTGGTAGTGGAAGCTCCTTCCATTTGACTGGAGGCAATGGCTTCTTCCATAATCGAAGAAATAAGATACGCGTTTTTGCTCTCAGATGGTATGATTTGTTCGCCTGTCAGGTTACCGCCGATATTCATATCAAAGTAATGCAGAAGCTCAAACATCTCATCAGTTACAGTGAAACTGAATTCATATTTGCCGAATTTTAAAACAGTACGGTTAAATTGACGTAAAAACTTAATTGCAAACCAAAGCTGTTTGGAAGTGAGGTTATCAGGAGCCGTCATATACTTCACCTTGTCCCAGTAAGCATATTCCGAATCGAGCTTTTGAATTTCGGGAATATAGGCTGTTTTCATCGACTCAAGCAGGTCTGATTCTGAGGCTAAGGGAGGGCGCTCTAACATGATGGTTAATTTTAATTAGGCTGTTTTCGATACTTCAAATAAACTGAAATTCAATGCAAAGATATGACTCGTTTTGCAATTTCTTCTTGATTTAGCAAGAATCTCGAAGAATTAATTTCTGTTTTGTATAATTTCCGTTGAAAATAACACACAAATTAAAAAAAACACTGAAGTACCCGCTTATATGCAGGTATCGTCAGCCCTTCGTGGAATTTTTCGAGTTCTTGATCTCGTCACGGGTCAAATATTGCATTTTACCTTCAGCAGGTCGAACCTTAACTCCAAGACAGGATTCTTTTCGATGATTTCCTGTTCAATGGCACGGTTAATAAAAACTTTCAGGGTTTTAAACGCTTTATAGACGGTGTTGGGATTGTTACCCATCGCTTGCAGGTGCTTCTCATACCTGCGCCAAAAGAACGGTGTGAATTTCCGGAAGGTGACTTTGTTTTAAAATTCCTTTAACTTTTTCAGTTGTACATTATTGTTGGCAATGGTAGCAGGTGCGAATTTACTTCCGAATTCCTTTATGTCGTTTTCGGCAAAGGCGAAGAAGTCATTACTATCATAGGGTTCACTCCGCAAAATGTCTTCAAGATCAGATTTGCTTACGATCTTACTGTTGATATTTGCAGATAACATTAGTTTTTCAGCTTTCTGAAGATAATCCTTGATGGTGGAGTTAATAATAACTGCGTTGGGGCAGACAATTTTAACTTCCTGTTTGTCAGGATTCCAGTACTTTTCAGGAATTGATTTGTGAAGGGAAAAGAACATTCTTTTCCCGTTAATGTTCGCATAAAGATGAAGCGAACATGTACCGTCTTTTCTCTGAGAATCGGTACGTAATTTTACTTGAGAGTGATAAGTGTTCATGGCGTTATTACGTTAAAATTTTTGTTGAAATTTTGTTGCAAAAACGCCGCTAATCAAGGAACACAGGTGTTTCAAAACGTTAAGCTATTCATTTTGAAACGTCTGAAAATTAACAATTTGCACGAAAATCAAGCATTTCGTTAACCTTCGTGGTGGGCCCACCTGGACTTGAACCAGGGACCTACTGATTATGAGTCAGTTGCTCTA
>DAONEP010000059.1:0-19216 GCA_035403165.1 Bacteroidales bacterium
GTGTTACCCCCGGTTATCACATGAACAAAAAGTACTGGAATACAGTAAATATCAACGGATCGATCGGCGATGAATTAATTCTGGAATGGATTGATGATTCCTACCGGCTGGTGGTCGGGAGCCTTCCGGTAAAGGAAAGAAAATCCTTCCTGTAATTAAAACTCGGTGTACTTACCCAGGGCTTTCATAAGGATGCCCTCCGGTTGCACTCCGATAAACCGTTCAACCTCTGCACCGTCTTTTAAAATAATGACCGTAGGAACGGAATAAATCCGAAACTTATTGGAAAGCTCATCCTGCGCATCAATATCAACCTTGCCCACCTTTACCTTTCCGGCTGTTTGCCCGGCAATTTTCTCAACAGTGGGAGCAAATCCACGGCAAGGCTTACACCAGGCTGCCCAAAAATCTATCATTACCACATCCTTTCCCGCCTCCTTTTCGAAGTTATCGACAGTCAGAAGGATGGTATCCGGAGCTTCATCCGTTCTTTTCCCATCAGAACAACTGCCGGCAAAAGAGCACACCAACGTGATTACCAGGGTAACAGACAGCCTGTTTTTCATCATTCAATTCTTTATTGGATAAGTTAATTCCTGATTACCTGAACCTGACGACCGTAATTCCGGCTCCTCCCCTTTCGAGGCTTTCGTCAGTCATCTGCCTCACTTCGGATACCGTATGCAGGTAATCGCGAATCATCCTCCTCAGGACGCCATTGCCTTTACCATGCAATATACTGACTTCAGGAACATTGAGCAGGATGGCTTCGTCAATATATTTTTGAACAAGGGCCACTGCCTCATCACCACGATGGCCGCGCACATCAATGCTGAGCCTGAAATTTGCAAGCCTTGCATTGATCTCGTTAACTATGTTATGATACCGATAATCATAAGCGCTCTTTCCCTTTGGTTTATCCCCCGTTTTTTCAAACGGGATGAGCCGGTTTAACGGAACACGCAATTTAACAGTCCGAAAGGCAACGAGGGCATCAGCGCTGGTCATTTCTTCGATCTCACCGATCTCCGATTGTCCTTCAATTTTCACGGGGTCCCCGATTTCCGGAAAAGCTTTGACGACAGGTTCAGGCTGGCTTTCCGGAGCAGTCGCCGGTATCGATTCCCGATCGGGGGAAGCATCCGTTTCCAGTTTAGCTGCCATTTCGGTAATTTCCTGACGGAGTTGCCGTGTTTTTGATTTTTCCGCCTGCGATTGCCGGATTTCACGAATGGTCTTTTCGATTAGGGTATTGGAATCCGCAATCATGTGCCGCGCTTCAGCCTGAGCATCTTCAAGGATCGACTTCCTTTTCTTTTCCAGATCGCTTTTTAAAGTTTCATACTTCGAAATCAGGGAAGCAAGCAGGTCATCTGCATGCTGCAACTGTTTTTCCTTAAGCGAAATCTCGGCCCTCTCGTTTTCAAGTCCCTGTATTAGTTTGTCGTAATTGAGTTTCGAAGTCCCTGCTTTTTCGATGGCTTTTGAAAGTATCTCTGCCGGAAAATCAATATTGGAAGCTATTTCAAAGGCAAAAGAACTTCCCGGTTTGCCTATGCTGAGCTTGAACAAGGGTTTCATTTTTCGTGTATCGAAAAGCATCGCCCCGTTCACAATTCCGCTGCCTTTGGAAGCCAGCAATTTCAGGTTTGCATAATGGGTCGTGACAACGCCAAACGCCATTTTCTGATTCAGCGATTCGATCACCGTTTCGGCAATGGCCCCGCCCGACTGAGGTTCGGTACCCGCCCCGAATTCATCAATTAAAAACAGGCTGCTTTTTCCGGCAAAGCTCAGCAGGTTTTTGATATTTATCAGGTGGCTGCTATAGGTACTCAGGTCATTATCAATAGACTGCTGGTCGCCGATATCAATGAATAAATCGGTAAAAACACCTGTTTCGCTGGTTTCCTTCATAGGAACCAGTAAGCCGCACTGAAGCATATACTGCAACAGCCCGACGGTTTTCAGGCATACAGACTTGCCGCCAGCATTCGGCCCTGAGATAATCAGGATCCTGTTTTCTTCATCAAGACGTATATCCAGCGGGATTACCGGTTTGTTCAGCCGTTTGTGAGATAAGAATAGTAAAGGATGCCGCGCTTCAATCCAATCAATTTTCCGGTCGTTCCGGAAGAAAGGTTTTGTACCGCCGGTTTCAAGAGCAAAAACAGCCTTTGCCCTTAGAAAATCCACACGTCCCAGAAAATCGAAGGCTATGGAAATATTATCGAGGCCGGGGCGCAAAAAATCAGTAAACTGGATCAGGATGCGGACAATTTCCTGCTGCTCCGACAACTCCAGTTGCCTGATATCATTATTCAGTTCAAATACATCGGCTGGTTCTATGTAAACGGTCTGCCCGGTAGCCGACTGGTCATGAATAAAGCCTTTGATCCGGCGCTTATTTGCAGCCGGAACAGGAATCACAAGCCGTCCGTTGCGGATGGTAATCTGGGCTTCCTCACTGATCCAGCTTTGCGTTTTAGCCTGTGTGAGCGATTGGGCAATACGACGGTCAATTTGTGATCGCAGGCTTACTATACTTTTCCGGACAGAAAACAGTTTTTCAGAAGCATTATCGCGAATTTCACCTTGCTCATTCAATATCCGGTTAATCTCAGATATAATCCTGCCATCCACAAAAACGTCTTCCGCAAGCCTGATCGTCGCCGGAAATGAGTAGCTGTCGAGTGAGCGGATAAAATTCAGAACATCAGAAACAACAGACAAAGAATGCCTTAGCTGAACCAGGTTCTCAGGAATAAGAAATGTTCCTGCCGTCCGGATCCTCTGTAATTCTTCATCCAGATCGAGGTAATCGGACATAGGAAAGCCCGGAACCGTTAGAAGAAGTTCGCGGAACTCTCCCGTAACTAAGAGTTCGGGGTCAATATCCTGAAACCTGGTTGCAAATGTGATGGCGTCAATCAGCCGTTTTCCGGCAGGCCCGAGGCATTTATCCTTTAGCAAACCACGTATAACATCAAAGCCGATTTTTTCCTCGAAATTTCCGGGATATATCACGATCAGATTTTTTACAAAAGTAGGAAAATTGCCATCAGAAAGGCTGCCTGACTATAGGCTGGACCTGCGGCGGCGCCTATAGGCCCAAAAGGTTGCGACAACCACTGCCAGTATGAATGCTGAACCCAATATGTACTTAGCCGATGAAACGGGTTTACCAATATCCTGAACCGGGTCGGTATTGCCGATACTCAGGTAAGCAGCCCAAAAATGCGGATGGGAACGGATCTGGTCCGATGATTTCAGGTAATCGAGTTTAGCTAACCGTAACGCTTCATTTTTGGCTTTCCCTTCCGATAAATAATGATAAAAAGAGGTCATCAAATCAGCCCCGGAACGGTCTTCTACAGCCCAGAGGGTCATAATAATACTCGGAACGCCTGCATAGAAAAATCCACGCGAAAGACTAAGAATGCCTTCCCCGCTAACCAGTTTGCCCCTGCCTGTATTACAGGCGCTCAATACCGCCAATTGGGCCTTCAACTGCATGTTGAAAAGTTCGTAAGCATTGAGAAGGCCATTATCGTCAGGCTTTTTATCCTGATAAAAAACGAGTTTTGAATATAAAGGGTTCTTATCATCGATCAGCGTGTGCATGGCCAGGTGAAGAATACTGTAATCGCCGGCAAACTTCCTGAAATTATCTTTTGTGGCTTTGTTGTTCTGATAAACCTTGCAGTTAAAAATTTTCTTCAGATTATCAACTTCAATCTGGGCGCCGGGAATCGGGAGGAGGTAATTCTGAGCCGACTGCCGGTTCATCATCAGGTTGATCGGTATTCCTTTGAGATTATCGTAACTGGGCGCAAAAGCAAGAACATCATGTCCGGGTTTCCCCTTATTACTAAGCTCACCAAACAGCATGGTGGCTGATGGGGCATAATTAATGGCGCATTTCTTTATCAGGTAAGGAAGGTTCCGGTAACCAGAAGCCTGGTCCGAAGGCTTTTCGGTCAATAGGACATCGAACGATAAATAACCTAATTCCCCATCCGGAATTATGATTAAATCGGGCGGCAAATGCTCCGATATCTCTTCAGGAATAAGCTTTTCGAATAATCTTCGTGAAGCGGAGACAAAACTTGTAAAATCATCCTGGCTAAAATTGTTGAATGATTTTCCCGCCATCTGGCCGGTAAGGGTATTGATGTCGCTGAAGAAAAGAGAATCCAGGGGGATGTGTTTCAGGGTGCAGTATCTTCGCGTAATCACAAAAGCAAACAGATAGGATTCATCATCCATGGTATATTCAATAACAGCCTGGTTATCTTTCAGTTTGCGCTGAATTTCGGAGAGCCCGAGAACCGAATTGTCATACTTAATTTTATAATAAGCGGGATACTCTTTTTCAAATATGACAATAAGGCTGTCGTACCACTTATTCAGCTCAAAAATTTTGTTGTTCCAGAAGTTTATTTTCTGCGCATCGGCGTTAGCCTTTGATTTTTCGTCATAAACAAGCTTCTCATAAAGGCCTATCTCCTCTTTCAGCTTGTTTTCCTGAATCCGAAGTTTTGCGGGAATTTTACCGACTTCTTTAGCTTCCAGATTGCGGATATTCGAGAGTAATACTGCCGATTTGCTTTTTTCAGAGAGTTCCAGGGCCTTTATAAGGTATTTCTTATCCCTATAACGGTTGTAAAGCTCTGAATTAACCTGGATTGCATTCTGGAATATCCATTTTTCGTTGCCAGCCATCAGGAGTTTACTGTCTTCGTCCTGGTAGGAAGAACGCAACATCTCGATCGTGCAGATGGAAACATCATAGGCATCTGCACTCGAAACGAGATAATCGGTGCGGCTGTGATTCTTCAGGTAGAGGCTTCTCAGTGCAAATGCTTTGCCGCTCAGCGAATTCAGCATAAAATAGTTAACTTCACTTTTAGAGATAGCCGGATTGTACGCTGCCTCCGTCTTGTTGAAGTTTGCGAAACCTGCAATAAGGGATTGCTGGAAACAGTTGAGAGCCTTTTCGAAATTGTTCTTTCGTGTATAATGATTGCCGAGATACTTATATGCTGCTGCTACCTGGGGATTTTTGCTGCCAAAAAGTTTCTGGTATACCTGTAATCCTTTGTTAAGGTCAGTGATGGCTTCATGATCGCGACCTGTCAATGAAAGAAACTCACCGAATTTCAAATAGGTCAGCGCTGTTTCCGGATGATCAGGCCCAAATCCAGAGAGGCTTGCGTCCAGGGCAAGATCATAATACAGAAAAGCATTTTCCGGCTGTTTGATAATATAGTAGATATTGGCCAGGTTACGGTATATAGTCACTTTGTTCTGGGTGTTCTTGCCTTTCTCAACCGATTGCAGATAGTATTTCAGGGCCTGCTGGTAATTGCCTTCCTTTTCGAATATATAGCCTATGTTTAATAAGATTGCTGAAATGTTCTGATCCCCTTCCGAGGGATGCGACTGATAAAGAGAAAGGGCTTTGTTGAAATACAATAACGCCTTATCAAAATCAGCATAATTGGCATAAATATTTCCAATATTGTGGTAAAGCGGGGCCAGGTTTTTGGTGCTTTTGTCGCCTGATTTCCTGAAGATGCTTTCAGCCTTATTGTACATTTCCAGCGCTTCGCGGTCATTTTCAATGAGAGAATAATACCTGCCATAATTCAGGTACATCAAGGCCAGTTTTGGATCGTTGGCCGGGATCACTGCCTGGTTGATGGTCAGGGCCTCATGAAAAAAATTCTTAGCATTGTCATAATCCCCTTTCAGCGCATATACGATTCCTGCATTCTGGTTGATGGTAGCCAGATCAGCAGAATTTTTCCTGTCTTTAAAAAGTGTGATCGCCTTCAGATAGTTTTCAAGTGCTTTATCATATTCACCCTGAAACAAATTATTATTTCCCAGGATATTATAAGATAAGGCCATGGCTGTATCTGCATTTTCCTTACCCCGGGAACGGATAAGTATAGATTCACTGAGCACAGAGGATGAAGTGGTATAATCTCCCTTATCCGTAAGGATTACTGCTTTTTTGTGAAGTATGCCTGCATATATGGCATCAGATGTATCACCTCTGCCGGAGGCAATTTGTTGCGCCTGGTTAGCGATCCTGAAAGCTTCTTCAAAATTGCCTTTTGCCCTGTAACAATCAATCAAGCCGGCAGTACCCTTATACCAGATGTCCCAGGAGCCGGTTTTTAGTCCGTTGCGGGCAACCCGGTTATAATAAACCAGAGCGCTATCGAAAAGCGATTGCTGCATAAGGGCTTCACCTGTCTCAAGATCGCCTCCCTGATTAACAGGCCGCTTATCGTTATGATTACCTGAGCAACCGGAAAGTAGTAAAATAACTATCAGCACATGACAGGCAACACCGGTTATGGTTATGAGGCTTGCATTTTTGCATTTCCTTAACAGCAGCGGCAGTTGCATAACAGGGACAGATATTATTGGCAACGATTTTAGTAATATCTGCAAAGGTAAATAAACACAATCTTACTCAATAGCAAGCCGGATAAAAAAACAGGGAGGTTTTTACACCTCCCTGAACTATCTATCTATATTAATACATCTAGTTGGTTTTGATCAGGATGCGTGATTCGTTGTAATTCCGGCTGCCGTTGCTCTGAATCCGGCAGATATAATTCCCGGGAAGCCAGTTGGCGGCATCCAGGTTCACCTGGTTGTAGCCTTCTTTCCTGTCCGACAGGGGCATGGTTAAAACCAGTTGTCCAGTATATGAGTAGATTCTGATAGTGACATTACCATCTTCGGGCAGATAATAGGTAATCATGGTAGATTCGGCAAACGGGTTTGGATAGTTGCTGATCCTCAGGCTTGGTGCGGCATAGGTAATTGTAGGTATGCCCAGTTTTGCACCGGTGATCTTGGTATAATTGCCGCCTGCCAGACAGGTTGAACCATCCAGCGAAAAGTCTGCTTCAGTACCAGGAGCAAAGGCCGCTGTAGTACGGCAATGCAGGGTTGCTAAAGCCGATCCGGCTGAAAAGGAAACCGGAGCATCGCTTTCACCGTACCAATATAGTTTGAGTTGATCACCACTGATGGCATATTGAAAATCATTGCCGGGGAATTCAACCGATTCGATTGATATCAGGTTCCCAGGGTAGTTGAATATAAGTCCCGCGCCGGTCAGTTCGAGCGCATCATAGGTAATCAGGGGGATTTCAATTTCATTTTCAGCAGTAGCGGCAATTTTCGCATTGTGTTCAACCGGGAATGCAGGTAAATTACGTCCACCGGGTACAAATACCCCGGTCAGGTCTCCGGATGATGAACCACTCAGCCCGCCCGGTTCTTCCTTGGTTCCCGAAACGGTAAAATTAAAGGTTTCGAATACCCAATTGCCGACAGGGAAGGGAGTACCATGCAGCAAATGATTCATGATGAGAACAAAGTCGCTCAATTTAACGGACCCGCTTCCGTTTACATCGGCAGCCAGAAGCTGAATCTGTGTAAAGCTTGTTTGCCCGATGAGATATTTCAGCACTTCCAGGGCATCCAGCAGGTCAACGCCGCCGCTTGCGAGAGAGGTTGTTGCCGATAACCTGTAGTTACCAGGCACTACATCAGTAAATTCATAGTTACCGTTATCATCCGTCACAACAGTCATAACCGACTGGGTGCTGAGGTTTGTGAGTTTCACAACGGTATTCGGGATAGGATTCTGCGGATTATCAAGGTACAGTAATACACCGGAAACAGTTGAAGCTGAAGCTGTTCCCAGAAGAAGGGTAAAAACGAGTACCAGAAAATTTCGGTAAGTCTTTTTCATGATAGATGTACAATTAAATTAGAAGAATGAAGTTGTTAATTCGTGGCAGTTCATTGGTTTTTAATTTGCCAGGTTTAAGTTAGATCAATTATTGTTCACCCTGATTTTTTTTTCAAACACGACGCCAACCAACTCTTAACAACTGATTATCTGACTTTTATACCAATTTCAAATGCCAACAACATCTTGTTTTGTTAGGTATTTATCCACTAACTTTAAAAAGGTAATACGGTTTTAGCCCTATTTTGAATGAGAAATTTTTATAAATTATACTTTTTTTTTCATTTTTTCAGGAAATTATTACCAATTTTGCTTTAGGTTATTAACCATTAGCGATTATTTTGTTAATAAACCGGTTAACGATTTGTTTTACTGCTAATTATGAACGAATGAAAAAAATCGAAAAAAAATCGCTAAATGGTATTACCTTTTTACAAAATCCGGATAATATACGAAGTAAATGATTCATTATTCTGACGAAGCGATAGTTGAAGGGCTTAGGCTGAGGAGCGACTACATTATCACTTTCGTTTACCGGGAATACTTTCCATTGATAAAGTACCTGGTAAACGAGAATTCAGGTGCTGATGAAGACGCTGAAGATATCTTTCAGGATGGATTGATCATCATTTACAAAAAAATAACCGATAACCAGTTAACGCTTACCAGTTCTTTCAAAACATACATGTACTCAGTTTGCCGGAATCTATGGCTGCAGAAGTTGAACAAACGAAAAACTGTCATGGAAAAGATAAGCGATGTAGAGGAGTATATCGACTTACCGGAAGATATCATGCATGAAATCAGTAATGAAGAAATCGAATTGCACAGGCTTGTTCAACTTCATTTTCTGTCGCTGAACGAAGATTGCCAGAAAATTCTCCGCCTGTTTATGAAGGATGTCTCATTACGTGAAATCGGAAACATTATGGGTTTCAAGACCGAAAAGTATGCAAAAACCCGTAAATACATGTGTAAGGAAGAATTGAAAAAAAGAATAGCCAACGATCCCAGATGCCAAAAATTTTTTAATGATTAGCTATGATTAAATTTCGACATTCAGCAAGTATTGAGCAATTTCTCAACAAGGAGATGACTCCTGTAGAAGAGGAAAATTTTGCCAAAGAATTGGCGGCTAATAAGGAAATGGCAGCCGAATTCCGGTTTTCACAACAGATTGATAATGCCCTCAAAAGGGATGATATTATTGATGTGCGCCGTAAGGTGAACTATTTGTATGAACAGCAGAAAGCATCCTACTCACATAACCGCGTGATCCATATGCATTCCCGTCGCTGGTATTTTGCAGCCGCATCTGTAGTTGCGGTGCTGGCTATCGGGGCTACCCTGCTGTTTTCCTTGCCTAACCGCACATCTAACGATGCCTTGTTTGCCCAGTATTATTCCTCCGAAAAAATCCTCGACGTTACCCGTTCGGGCGATGCCAATATTGTTGAAGCCATCATGAAATTCCAGGAAAAGGATTATAACATGGCCGCCTGGCAATTCGGAAGAATCCTCGAAAAAGATGAATCAAACATGGCCGTTTGGTTCTATTACGGTATTTCATCCATCGAAACCAAGAACTACACAAAAGCAATTTCCGCATTTGAAAAGATCATCCGCGACAATCGCAATCTTTATGTAGAACATGCTGAATGGTACCTTAGCCTTTGCTACCTGAAATCAGACCAAACCGACAAAGCAATAAACCAGCTCAAACTGATAGCTGCAAACGATAATAATTTCCATCAGCAGGAAGCAATCAAATTGCTTTCGAAAATCGCTAAAGAATAATCATCCCCCCCCCAAATTCCCCCTCACCAAAGCCGGTTATTTCCCCCATACCGGCTTTTATTATGTTCCCTTCAACCCTTAAAACAAAGGAGACATATACGCACCATTCCGGTGCCATGATTTATTTTAAAAAGTTTAATCCACTGTGAATGAATATTTTACTGCACGACGCCAGAAATCACTTTAATTTATTAATAATCATTTTAAATAAAACCATTAAAAATGAAATCCATATCTAAAACCGTCATTTGCTTTATAATAATGGGTAATTTTGCAGCACTTTTCTGAAACTTTTTAAAAAAATTTCTGAAGTCAACTTAATAAATTATACATCATATGACCGAAAAGAAGAATTTCGTGACATGCGACGGCAACTATGCAGCCGCGCATATTGCTTATATGTTCAGCGAAGTAGCTTCAATTTATCCTATCACGCCATCATCGACCATGGCTGAATATGTTGATGAATGGGCTGCTTTTGGCAAAAAGAACATTTTTGGAGAGACTGTTCGCGTAATTGAAATGCAGAGTGAAGGCGGAGCAGCCGGAGCTGTCCACGGTTCATTACAGTCGGGTGCACTTACCACAACTTATACAGCTTCACAGGGCTTATTGCTCATGATTCCCAACATGTATAAAATAGCCGGTGAATTATTACCGGGTGTTTTCCATGTTTCGGCCCGTAGTCTGGCTGCCCAGGCTCTTTCAATATTCGGCGATCACAGCGACATCTATGCCACCCGCCAGACCGGCTTTGCCATGTTGTCGACAGGCAGCGTTCAGGAAATCATGGACCTTGCTGCTGTTGCACATCTCGCTGCCATTAAATCACGGGTTCCATTCCTGCATTTCTTTGATGGTTTCCGTACTTCACATGAAATCCAGAAAGTAGAAGCCCCCACCGCTGAATCGCTGGCAGGTCTGGTTGATTACGATGCCCTGAAAGCATTCCGCAACCGCGCCCTGAATCCGGAGCTTCCGAAGACACGCGGCACGGCGCAGAATCCGGACATCTATTTCCAAAGCCGCGAGGCCGCTAATCCATTCTATCTGGCTCTCCCCGACCTGGTTGAAGAGTATATGCAACAGATGAAAAAAGTAACCGGCCGCGAATATCATCCATTTACTTATTACGGCGCCCCGGATGCAGAAAATGTGATCGTTGCCATGGGTTCAATCACCGAAACCATCAAAGAAGTGATTGACCATCTCAACGCCAAAGGCGAAAAACTCGGCCTTGTCACCGTACACCTGTACCGCCCCTTCTCGACAAAATATTTCTTCAAGGCCATGCCCGAAAGCGTGAAACGTATCTGCGTTCTCGACCGCACAAAAGAGCCAGGCGCTAACGGCGAACCATTATATCTCGATGTTCGTGAAGCTTTCTATGAACGCGACCATAAACCCCTGATTATTGGCGGTCGTTACGGCCTTAGTTCAAAAGATACAACTCCGGCCATGATCATCTCGGTATTCAATAACCTGAAACTGAATGAGCCGAAAAACCGTTTTACGGTAGGCATCGTTGATGATGTCACCTTCACGTCATTGCCGGTTCTTCCGGAAATCGACCTTGCTGATGCCGGGACATTCCAGGCAAAATTCTTTGGCATCGGATCTGACGGCACGGTAGGAGCCAATAAAAACTCCATCAAAATCATCGGAGAAACCACGGATAAATACTGTCAGGCATATTTCGCTTATGATTCGAAAAAATCAGGCGGTGTAACTACATCCCACCTCAGGTTTGGCGACAAACCCATCCGCTCGCCGTATCTTGTTAACACTCCTGATTTTATAGCCTGCCATGTTCCTGCCTATATCAATAAGTATGACCTGCTGAAAGGATTGAAAAAGGGAGGCACCTTCCTGCTGAACAGCATCTGGGATGCCGAAGAGACCCGCAAACGCCTTCCCGACAGTATGAAAAAATTCCTCGCCGAAAACGAGATCAATTTTTACATCATTAACGCGACAGCCATAGCCGAAGAAATTGGACTGGGCAACCGTACCAATACCATCACGCAGGCTGCTTTCTTCAAGATCTCAGGAGTAATCCCTTACGAAACAGCTCTTGAAGAAATGAAGAAGGCGGTGAAAAAATCATTTGGCCGCAAGGGTGAGGATGTTGTCAAAATGAATATTGAAGCCATCAACAGGGGCGCTGCCGTTACAAGGGTTGAAATACCTGCTGAATGGAAATCAATCATAGTTAAAATTGAAGAAACAGTCCAAAACGACGTTCCCGAATTCATCCGTAAAGTTGTTGAGCCTATCAATGCCATGCAAGGCGACCTGTTACCTGTCAGCGCATTCAAAGGCCGTGAAGACGGAACTTTCCCTGCCGGTACCACCGCTTACGAAAAACGTGGCGTTGCCGTAAATGTTCCCGAATGGCAGGCTGAAAACTGCATTCAGTGCAACCAATGTTCCTTTGTATGCCCTCACGCCGCTATTCGTCCGTTCTTACTGAACGAAGATGAAATGAAGGGGCTGTCGGCAGGAACGAAAACGCTGAAGGCTATTCCAAAAACATTCGACGGATTGCAGTTCAGGATGCAGGTAAGCCCGCTCGATTGCACCGGTTGCGGAAACTGCGCCGATGTTTGTCCGGCTAAAACCAAAGCCCTGGTTATGCGGCATCTGGATACCCAGTTGCACCAAGCAGACAACTGGGATTACATGACAAAAAAAGTTACTTATAAAGATACTCTAGCCCCGAAAGACCAGAATGTTAAAAACAGCCAGTTTGCACAGCCGCTGTTCGAGTTCTCTGGCGCCTGCGGAGGTTGCGGTGAAACACCTTATATCAAGCTCATCACCCAGTTGTTCGGCGAACGCATGATGGTTGCCAATGCAACCGGTTGCTCGTCAATTTACGGAGGTTCCGCCCCCAGCACACCGTATACCGTCAATAAAGCATCAGGCTGTGGCCCCGCCTGGGCAAATTCACTGTTTGAAGACAATGCCGAATATGGACTGGGCATGGCCCTTGGCGTAGGAAAATTAAGGGCCCGGATTGCCGGACGCATGGAAAGTATTCTTGAAGGGAATTATTCTGAAGAACTGAAAGAAGCCTGTAAGGAATGGATTGCCGGCAAGGACAAGGCAGCCTCAAGTCAGGCCGCTACGTTAAAGGTACTGCCTCTTCTCGAAAAAGAAAGCGACGGCCTTTGCAAAGAATTGGTATCCCTGAAGCATTACTTTGTCAAGAAGAGTGTATGGGCCTTTGGAGGCGACGGTTGGGCATACGATATTGGTTATGGCGGACTCGACCATGTTCTTGCTTCCGGCGAAGATATCAACGTGTTGGTTCTGGATACTGAAGTTTACAGTAATACCGGCGGACAGGCTTCAAAATCAACTCCGGCAGGAGCTGTTGCCAAATTTGCCGCTTCGGGCAAGAGGGTTCGCAAGAAAGACCTTGGCATGATGGCCATGAGCTATGGATACGTTTATGTAGCACAAGTAGCTATGGGCGCCAGCCAGAGTCAGTACCTGAAAGCCATCCGCGAAGCCGAAGCTTATCCCGGACCTTCACTGGTCATCGCCTATTCAACATGTATCAACCAGGGATTGCACTCTGGCATGGAGAAAGCGCAGGATCAGCAGGAAAAGGCAGTACAGGCCGGCTACTGGCACCTCTACCGCTTCAATCCGGAACTTGAATCACAGGGGCAGAACCCGTTCCAACTCGATTCCAAAGAACCCGATTGGACAAAATTCCAGGATTTCCTGAAGTCCGAAGTAAGGTATACCTCGCTGATGAAAACCTTCCCCACCGAAGCTGCAGAGCTTTTTGCAACAGCGGAAAAGAATGCAAAATGGAGGTATAATACCTACAAGCGATTATCCGAAACTGACTTCACTAAATAACTTGTATGACTCGTGCTTCATTGTTTAAAAACCGGGGATCCTCTCCGGTTTTTTTATTACCTCGGATGCTAGAAAACCGTATATAAAAAATGAGGGCGCTCCCGGAAGGGACGCCCTCATTTTTATCAGATATCCTGTCTCTTACTCAATCCTGATATCGTAAGGCAGCATAGCCTGCACACCTTCCATCCGGCTCATATTCTGCAGGTACTTCAGGTATGGATAAGCGGCGCCAAGTTCCTTTTTCAGCACCGAAGTTTCATCGCCGCTGAATGCTTCAATGATTTGCGTGAATGCATCTTTTTGCTCCGGGAGGCTGATAATACGGTATTTTTCAATTTTCGCCATTTTTGCAGCTTCAGCAACAGCATCCTTCAAACCGCCAAATTCATCGATCAGGCCAAGACGCTTTGCATCTGTTCCGCTCCAGACACGTCCCTGGCCAATGCTGTCGATTGCGGCAACCGACATATGACGCCCCTCTGCGACATGGCTCAGGAAAGTAGCATAAATATGCTCGATATCGTTGGTCAAAAATCCTTTCTCAGCTTCAGTCATCGGGCGTGTTGTCGGAATATAATCAGCATAAGGATTGGTTTTTACTTCGTCGAAGGTAATACCCAGGTTTTTATCAAAGAATTTCTGCATGTTGGGCACGATTCCGAATACGCCTATTGAACCTGTCAGCGTATTGGGACTGGCAAATATCTTGTTTGCAGCGCAGGAAATATAATATCCGCCCGATGCAGCCAGGTCGCCCATTGAAACTACAACAGGTTTTTCTTTCCTGGCCAGCGTAACTTCCCGCCAAATTACATCGCTCGCCAGCGCACTTCCACCCGGCGAGTTTACGCGTAATACAATGGCTTTTACTTTCTCGTCCATCCTCGCTTTGCGTATGGCTTTTGATATCCTTTCCGATCCTATGTTCTGGTCATCGCCATTCCCGCTCACGATACTTCCCTGCGCATATATAACAGCAATCCTGTCCTTTGCCAACGCTTCACGCTTTTCAGGTTTCGGGGCATCCATATATTTTGATAATTTCATGACATGGATATCTTTCACTGATTTGGCCGAGACCCGCGCCTTCAGTTCGTCGAGCAACTGGTCTTTATACATCAGTTTATCAACAAGTTTATTGGCGACTGCATCTTCCGGCGTCTGGATTTTATGGTTGTCGGCTATTGCCGTAAGATCGGCAGCGGGCAATTTCCTGGCATCGGAAATGCCCTGCAGCATATGATCCCAGATGGCCGAAACGTAGGAAAGCGTTTGCACCTTGCTTGGCTCGCTCATTTTATCAAGGATGAAAGGCTCAACGGCGCTTTTAAATTTCCCGTGACGGATTACCTGTGCCTCGATATCGAGCTTTTCAAGCAATCCTTTAAAAAACATCACCTGGCCTGAAAGGCCTTTAAACTCCATACTTCCGGCAGGATTCAGGTAAATTTTATCCGAAACCGACGCTATATAGTAGGCTTTCTGGTTGTATCCTTCAGAATAGCTGATTATAAATTTTCCCGATTTTTTAAAATCCAGCAATGAATTGTGGATTTCCTCAATAGTGGCGATGCTTGCAGGTATTTCGGCCAGATCGAGAAATATCCCGCTCACTTTTTTATCGGCAGAAGCTCTCTTGATGGATTCGAGTATCTCGGTCAGGCCCATGGGTTTGTTAGCGGTCATATCCCTAAAATTCAGGTATGACATCGGATCTTCCGAGGCGCGGTCATTAACCGGCTGATCGAGCGTTATTTGCAATACTGTATTAGCGGGAACTTCAACGACCTGCTTCTTGGTAAAAGAAAGGGCGGAAGCCACAATACCGAGGAAGATGACAAAGATGAGCAAACCGGCCAGGATGAATCCCAGCATGGAAGCAAATGTCATTTTTAAAAATTGTTTCATATCGTGCGCTTTTTTAGGATTTATTGATTATGACGAAGGAATTCAGACAAAGTTACAAAGAGAAAGGCCTCTTGCCAAATTTCATGAAAGGGCCGGAAAAAGTATTCCTGTTGAAAAAAAATTTAAAGGCATCCCCATATGGAAAGCTTTATACTGTCGCCTTATTGTAAATTTGGGGCGAAATAATCATGGCAATCGTATATCTTTCAACCGGCAGTAACTTAGGAGACCGTGAGGCTGCGCTTTCACAGGCCCTCACAGCATTAAACAACCAGGCCGGGAAGGTAATACGCTGTTCTTCAATTTATGAAACCGAGCCCTGGGGGTTTAACGCAGAATTAAATTTTCTGAACCAGGTACTGATATTGCGAACTTCCCTTACTCCCGATATGCTGAACGCAACAATTCATGGTATAGAAAAAGAGATGGGTCGCAGCAGGAACAGTCCAGCTTATGAGTCAAGAATCATCGACATTGATATACTCCTGTATGGACGGCAGATTATTTCCCGTGAAGGCCTGCTGATTCCCCATCCCCGGTTGCATCAGCGCAAATTTGTGCTGGTTCCGCTGGCGGAGATTTCACCCGGCAGAATACATCCGGTATTGAAAAGGAAAATATCTTCCCTCCTCGAAAGCGTTGATGATGAATGCACGGTAAGGGTTTGGAAGAAGGCCGCAGAAATTTAAAGGGAAAAATTTCCCGGAACCTTGTGTAATGATAACTAAAAAGACTGCTGTGGATAAATTCCATTATAACTATATCGCCATTGAAGGTAACATCGGAGCCGGCAAAACTTCGCTGGCGACACGGCTTTCTGCCGAAACAGGCGCCAGGCTCATTCTGGAACAATTCGAGGATAATTCATTCCTGCCAAAATTTTACGAGGACCAGGAACGCTATGCTTTTCCGCTCGAATTATCTTTCCTTGCCGACCGGTTTCAGCAATTGAAAACAGGTGTGGGGAGCCATGACCTGTTCAGCCCCTTCACCGTTGCCGATTACTTCATCCACAAGTCGCTGATCTTTGCCCGGAAAACGCTTAACAACGATGAGTATATGCTGTATTCAAAGCTATTCAGCATTATTGATTCGGTTTTGCCTAAACCGGAATTGCTCATCTATTTGTATTCCTCGGTCGACAGGTTACAAACGAACATCAGGAAACGCGGACGCTCCTATGAACAGAAGATTGCTCCCGAATACCTGCAAAAAATTCAGGACGGGTATCTCGATTACATCAGGCAGCAAAAGGAAATGCGCATTGTGATTATCGATACAAACCTGATTGATTTTGTTGAAAATCCGGGAGACTACCCGAAACTCAAGGAGATAATCCTTTCGGAATACCCCGTTGGCATTCATCGTATAACTCCATAATGTTCAATTGTGGCTGATGCTTCCCATTGAAGCCCGTGCTGAACAGGTTGAAATTTTCAACGCTGAAGTTTATAATCAATAAAGCTCCTGAAAATTATGTAGGTTTGTTATTGATTAAGCCATATTACAATCGGGCTGGAATAAACAAACGTGTTGCTCTACCGCTATCTTAACAATCACAAAATATGTTTCTGGTTTCATCTCACAATTTGTTTCTGACATCGCAGACCGGCAATGAACCATGGCTTCTGGCCAGGTTAATCCTGGCGGCTGCAATGGTGTTGGCTGCATGCCTGATTTTTATGTACTTCAGGCAACGTCGCAAACTCAAAGGCATTCTCCGGGAGAACAGTCTTCTGGTTGATGAGATGGAGAGGCTGAAAGAAGAGATACATATTGTCCGGCAGCAAGCCGGAGAATCCGACAGGTTGAAGTCGGCATTCCTGTGTAACATGTCGCATGAAATCCGGACACCGCTTAATGCCATTATGGGGTTTTGCGGTTTGATTGCAAACCACACCCTTCCCGATACCGATAAAGTTCAGTATGCCTCCATTATCAACCGTAACGTTGATTCGTTGCTTGAACTCATCAATGATATTTTTGATATTGCCCAGGTCGAATCGCAAATCACCCGGGTAGAAGAAAAACCGGTAAAAATAAACGATATGCTTGGCAGTCTTCAATCCTGGTTTAACCTGGAAAAATCCACCCTCGGAAAGGAAATGGTACAGTTCAGGATTGAGAAAGCAAATAAAGACAATGATTTTGCCATCCAGAGCGATGAGTACATGTTGCGTCGCACCCTTAACAACCTTATTGAGAACGCTTTAAAATATTCGGAAGAAGGCTATGTAGATGTAGGGTATCGGTTCGGCAGGGATTCGAAAATTGATTTTTTCGTCAAAGATGAAGGTATCGGATTTTCGAAAGACAAACTGGATATCATATTCAAACAATTCAGGCAGGTTGACGAAACCCAGACGCGGCAGTATGGCGGGCTCGGCCTGGGCCTTACGGTAGCTCAAAAATTTGTAGAACTGATGGGAGGTGAAATGTGGGCTGAAAGTGAGCTGGGAAAAGGCTCTACTTTCTGGTTTTCTATTCCGTATAAAAAGGCATAGGCTCCCGGGTCCCGTAAAAAAAAGGCTGCCGGGAGAGGCAGCCATAACCGGATTCCGAAAAATTATTATTTGTTGAGGAGCAACCAGCGCTCGGCCTCAATAGCGGCCATGCAACCAGTTCCGGCGGCAGTAATAGCCTGCCTGAAAACATGATCCTGTACATCGCCGGCAGCAAAAACGCCTTCTACATTGGTACGCGTGCTCCCGGGGATGGTTTTAATATAGCCCATCTCATCGAGTTCAATCTGTCCCCTGAACACATCCGTATTCGGTTTATGTCCGATGGCAACAAAAAATCCCTGAATCTCAATTTGCCGCAGTTCCCCTGTTTTATTATTGGAAATCAGGGCGCCTGTCACCACTTTGCCGTCACCAAGCACTTCCTTTGTTGATGAATTCCAGAGGATTTCAATATTGGGCGCCGTCATTACACGGTGTTGCATGGCTTTGGAAGCCCTGAGTTCATCACGGCGTACTATCATGTACACCTTTCTTCCCAGCTTGGCCAGATAAGAAGCCTCTTCGCATGCAGTATCGCCACCGCCGACCACTGCAATATCCAGGCCGCGGTAAAAGAATCCGTCGCAGGTAGCACAAGCCGAAACCCCGTGCCCATTATATCGCGTTTCTGACTCCAGTCCCAGCCAATTTGCAGAAGCGCCTGTGGCAATGATGACTGTTTCGGCCTCTACCGTCTTCCCGTCATCAGTGGTCACACTGAAAGGACGGCGGCTGAAATCAACCTGGCTGATGATGCCAAAGCGTATATCGGCGCCGAAACGTTCGGCCTGACGGCGCATATCTTCCATCATATCCGGGCCTTTCGCACCCTCAGGGTAACCCGGAAAGTTATCAACTTCGGTAGTGGTAGTAAGTTGTCCGCCCATTTGAAGGCCGGTGTACAAAACCGGTTTAAGATCGGCACGCGAGGCATAAATTGCGGCAGTATAACCAGCCGGACCAGAGCCAATTATCAGGCATTCCGTCATTTCAATTTCACTATTCATTCTTTTTAAAATAAAGGGTGCAAAATTATGAAATTCTCCGGTTAAATGATTTAAATATTTAAATTTTTATATATTTGTTAATCTGATAATTATGTTGCCTTTTCACGTTATTTTTATATACTGATGCATATCTTCCTGTTTGCAGCGACACTATTATACACGGAATATCTTTATACCGGATAAAAACACCATGAAAAAACCTGCACTCTGTATCTGGATCACCTTGCTTTCGATAGCTATGGGGCTTTTTGAATGCATCGTGGTAATTTATCTCAGAAAATTGTATTATCCGGGCGGCTTTCATTTCCCGCTGGCAATTGCAGACAGTGATGTTA